>JBHOQU010000007.1:0-18637 GCA_042408785.1 Dehalococcoidia bacterium
ATGAGCCATGCCGGAGCCGGTCTTCCGGCCGGCTCTTGACCTGGGGTGGGCATGGGCAGGTACCTCCCTGGCTAAAACAAGCTTAAGGGGAGTGCCTGCCCCTTTTCTACTCGCCCATCCCACCACCTATGGGGCAGAACCGTGAGCAGTTCTCAACCCCAGGCCCCAATTCGCGGCGGGGCGGTCTAGGCTTAAAAGTTGCGGGTGAGGGTTAGAAGCTTTTTCCGCGGCGGGCTTTCGGCGGCCGACCGGCAGCCGGCCTGGGTGAAGGCCGGCCTAGCCAGCTTCTGGACACGGCCGGCCGACGAAGTCCTGAGCGCCCTTCGCACCCGGCCGGAAGGACCGCCTCCCTCCGAAGCGGCAGTGAGGCTGCGTCAGGAGCCTGGCATACGGCCCCGCCCCCGGTGGCAGGCCAGGCTGTCCCTGCTGACGCGGCAGTTCACCACCCCGATGACCCTTATCCTGACGGTCGCCACGCTGATTTCGCGGTTCCTGGGCGAGGTGGTCGATGCCCTGACCATTTTGGCCATGGTCTTGTTAAGCGGTCTGCTCGGCTACTGGCAGGAGCAGTCGGCCGCCAACTGGCTCGAGTTAGGCGAACCGCAACGGTGGTGCGGGGTGGTGTCGAGGTCGAAGTACCCGTCCAACGGGTCGTGCCGGGGGACATGGTTGGCCTAAACGGCGGCGACATAATTCCCGGCGACTCTCTGTTGCTCGAGGCTAAAGACCTCTTTGTCGACCAGGCCGTTCTAACGGGGGAGAGTTTCCCGGTGGCGAAGCGGCCTGGGGTCGTCCGGGCGGACGCGCCCGTTGCGGCGCGAACCAACGTGCTTTATATGGGCACCCACGTGGTCAACGGCACCGGGCGGGCCGTCGTAGTCGCAGTCGGCCGCCGGACCGAGTTCGGCCATATCGCCGAGCGTCTTCGGCTGCAGCCCCGGAGACGGCCTTTGAGGCCGGCCTCCGGCGGTTCGGCTTTACCCTGCTGGAAATAACGGTGGGCATGGTTTTGGTGATCTTCTCGGCCAATGCCTACCTCGGCCGATGCTGGAGTCCCTGCTCTTTGCCCTCGCCCTGGCCGTGGGCCTGATGCCTGAGCTCCTGCCGGCTGTGACCACCGTGAGTCTGGCCCAAGGTGCCCGCCGAATGGCGGATGCCGGGGTGATAGTGAAGCGACTGCTTTCAATTGAGGACTTTGGCAGCATGACGGTACTCTGCGCCGACAAGACAGGCACTTTCACTCAGGCCAGCCTGCGCCTGGAACGGGCGGTGGACGTTGCCGGTCAGCCTGCGGAAAAACTGCTGCACTACGCTTACTTGAATGCCTTCTTCCAGACCGGGTACACGAACCCCATCGACGAGGCGCTCAAGGCCCTGTCCGTGGGGGTTGACCCGGCCGCCTACCAGAAGCTGGACAAGCTTCCCTTTGCCCGTAAGCGGTCTGAGGGTACTGGTTTCCGACGGCCGCGAGGCGGTGCTCATAACCAAAGGGGCGGTTCCGCAGGTGCTCCACCTTTGCACGGGCGTGGAACTGGCCGACGGCAGGCGGCTTGACCTGGCGGCCCAAGGACGCTGGGCGTGGCCTACCGCCCGATGACCGGGGTATCCAGAATTGACCACAGCAGTGAGACCGGCCTGACCTTTCTAGGGTTTTTGGTTTTCGTGGACCCGCTGAAGGCCGGGGTGCAGGAGGCGGTCGCCACCCTGAAAAACCGAGGGTCGGGCGCACGACCTTCGCCAATACCCTCAAGGACATTTTGATGGCGTCAAGCGCCAACTTCGGCAATATGTTCAGCATGGCTGGGGTGTCCCTCTTGCTGCCCGAGCAGGTTCTGCTGACGAACTTCCTTACGGACCTGCCCGAGACGACGATCGCAGCCGATACGGTGGACCCCGAGCTTATCAACCGGCCAACCCGCTGGGACATCGGGTTCATCCGCAGGTTCATGTTAGCATTCGGCCTGTTGAGCTCGGTGTTTGACTACACAACTTTCGGGGTTTTGCTGTTCATTATTAGCGGCGACGTTGCCCAGTTCCGGACAGCCTGGTTCATCGAGTCGATGGTGCGGACGCGCCGCCCATTCTTTAGAAGCCGGCCGAGCACCTACCTGCTGGCCTCAACCATCGGCGTGGCGGCCTTTGCGGCGCTGCTGCCCCTGCTCGGCCCGCTCCCCAGGCCGTTTGCCCTGGAGCCCCTCCTGGCCTCTTTTTATGCGATCCTGGGCCTTATCGCCGCGGCCTACCTGCTTTCGGCCGAGGCTGCCAAGCGCCTCTTTTACCGGACCCGGCGCCTCAGCGGTTGAGTTTCAGGTTGTAACGGCGGACGTCGAAGTACTGGTTCTGGTAGGGCTTCCACTCGACGTAGTTGGCGACGCCGTAGGATTCATAGGGCTGGATCACCGGAATCCACGGCAGGTGCTCCAGGAAGATGGTGACCATCTCCCGGTAGTACTGCCGCCGCTTCTCCTGGTCCAGCTCGAACCGGGCCCGGTTCCCCAGCTCGTCGAAGCGGGGGTGCCGCCAGTAGTCCTGGGGTCCGCCCGGGCCCAACAGCCGCCACATCATCCCGTCGGGGTCGCCCAGGGTGCTGGTCGGGTCCGACCACCAGAGGCCCTTAAACGTCTTGTCCCGGTTCTTCTGGGCCCGCACCGAGTATTCGATGAGCTCCACCTTGACGTTAACCCCGACGTCCTTCCACATCTGGGCGATGGCCTCCGACATCTGCCGGTCGTTGGCCAGGTAGCCCTGGGTGGTCTCGATGTAGATTTCCTCGTTGTTGTAGCCCGCCTGCCGCAGCCGCTCCCGGGCCTTGGCCGGGTTGTACTCCAGGGGCGGCAGGTCCTCGGGGTAGGCGAAGTCGCCCTTGGCGATGGGCCCGTTAGGGATGATCCCCTGGCCCTTCCACAGCTCGTCGATGATGGCCTTGCGGTCGATGGCTAGGCTGAGGGCCTGCTTCACCAGGGGGTTGTCCAGCGGCTTCACCTTGGAGTTCACGGCCAGGACGTAGAGGCCGGCGTAGAGGACGCTTTCCACCCGGTTCCGGCCGCTCTTCTGGACCTGGTCGACCAGGTCGGGGGGAAGCTTGGTGATGATATCCACCGACCCGTTCAGCAGGGCCCCGACCCGGGCGGCGGGCTCGGGCAGGGGCCGGAAGATCACCCGGTCCACGTCGGTCTTGCCGCCCCAGTAGTCGGGGAACGCTTCAAAGACGGCCCGGTCGTCCTTCACCCACTCCACGAACCGGAGGGGACCGGCCCCCACCGGCCGCAGGTTAAACTGGTCGGGCCCGACCTGCTTGTAGTACTTCTCCGGGATGATCTGGCCCCCGTAGAAGGCCAGCCGGGCCGGAAGGAGGGGGTCCGGCGCCTTCATGATGAAATTGACGGTGTAGTCGTCGACGATTTCGATCCGGTCGATGGTGGTGAAGACGGTGGCCACCAGGGTCTTCTCGTTGGGGTCATAGGTGCGCTCGATGCTGAACTTGACGTCCCGAGCGGTGAAGGGGTCGCCGTTGTGGAATTTGACCCCCTGCCGGAGCTTGAACTGCCAGGTGGTGTCGTTGAGCAGCTTCCATTCGGTGGCCAGCATGGGCTGAAGCTTATTGTCCCGGTCGCGGAAGACCAGATTGTCAAAGACGTTGAAGGTGATGGTGATGTCGTTGACGGAGGTGCTCATATGGGGGTCGAGCTTGCTCAGGTCGCCGCCCTGGGCGACGATGAGGTCATTCTTGCCGGCCGGGGCCTTGGCCGCCTCGGGGGCCTGGGCCGGGCCGGTGGTGCCCGGCTGCTGGGCCGGGGCGCAGGCGGCCGCCCAGGCGCCGGCCGCCGCCCCCGCCGCCAGCCTCAGGAAATCCCGACGGCCGAGTCGATAGGGATAATTTTCGCCCACTGCAACCTCCTCTGCATTTTCAGAGTCACCGGATTATACCATCCCTGTCAAAGGACCTTCCCGGCCCCGAGGTCGGTCTGGTGGGCCTCCTCCAGGTAGCGGGCCACCAGGTTGATGGCCGCTTCCAGGTCGTTGGGGTGGACCATCTCGTTTACGGTGTGGACGTAGCGGGTCGGCACCGAGATGGTCACGGCCGCCACCCCGCCCCGGGCCCGCTGGATGGCCCCGGCATCGGTGCCGCCCCGGGGCAGAATCTCCAGCTGATAGGGGATCTTCTCCCGCTCGGCCAGCTGGCGCAGGTGCTGGACCAGCTTCGGGTGGGAGATGTGGGAGCTGTCCATCAGCTTGATGGCCACCCCCTGTCCCAGCCGGGTGACGGTCTCGGCGTCGCCGGTGCCCGGGATATCGAGGGCCAGGGTGATGTCCAGGGCGATGCCCACCTGGGGCTCCCACTCGTAGGCGGCCGTCAGGGCGCCCCGCAGGCCCACCTCCTCCTGGACGGTGGCCACGGCCACGATGTCGACTTCGTGGCTGCGGACGGCCTTGAGGGCCTCCAGCATGACGAAGACCCCGACCCGGTCGTCCATGGCCTTGCCGACGATGCACTCGCCGGCCCGCTCCACCGTCCGGTCCAGGGTAACCATCGCCCCGACCTCAACCCGGGCCTTTACCTGGTCGGCCGGAAGCCCCAGGTCGATAAAGTAGTCCTCGAGCTTGGGGACCCGGTTTCGCTCCTCCTCGGTGGCCACGTGGATGGGCTTGGCCGCCGGCCAGAGCACGCCCCGCAAAAGCTCGCCGTCCCTGGCCTCGACCAGCACCCGCTGGGCGAAGAGCACCCGGGGGTCGAAGCCCCCCACCGGCTGGATGCGGAGAAACCCCTTCTCGTCGATGTGCCGGACAAGAAAGCCGATCTCGTCCATGTGGCCGGCCAGCATCACCCGCCGCTGGCCCTGCCCCCGCTTGAACCCGATGACGTTGCCCATGATGTCGACCCGGATTTCGTCGACGTAGGGCTTGAGCTCGGAGATGACGATCTCCCGCAGCCGGTCTTCGTGGCCGGGAACGCCCGGCGTCTCCGAGAGGCGCTTGAGCAGGTCGAAATTGAGGGTCATCGCCGAACTTTACCTCCTTCTTGCTTTGGCTAATAGAGTATAGCCGTGCCGATGTGAGCCCGGGTCCGCGCTGTAGGTCCCCCGGTAGGCTGGGGCCCTTTTTTTAAGGGCGCACGGCCGTGCGCTCCGACCGCCCGGCGGCTCCGCACCGTTCGAACCCCCTGGACAGCCGCCCCGTTCGGGCGTACAATTCTCCGGACTTTTCGTCCGAGGCGTTGGGGATGCGCCTGAAGCTTTTAGGCTTTCTCCTGGTCGGCCTGATAGCCGTCCTGAATGCCGGCCTCCCGACCGCGGCCGCCCCGGCCTCCGAGATCCAGGCGGCGTCGGCCCTGGTGGCCGATGCCGCCACCGGCGAAATCCTCTGGGCCAGGGACCCGGACCTCCGGCTGAGCGCCGCCTCCACCTCCAAGCTTATGACGGCCCTCCTGGCCCTGGAGCAGGGGGATTTAAGGGCGCGGATTGTGGTTCGGGAGGGACACCTCCGGCCCGGCTCGACCATGGGGCTTCAGCCCGGGGATGAGGTCGACCTGGAGACGCTGCTCTGGGGCCTGCTTTTGCCCTCGGGGAACGACGCGGCCGTCGCGATCGCCGAGCTGGTGGCCGGGAGCGAAGGGGAGTTCGTGGCCCGGATGAACCGGCGGGCCGCCGCCCTGGGGCTGACCGGCTCGGTTTTCACCAATCCCCACGGCCTGGACCACCGCCAGTTTGCCCCGGGCAACCTCATGACGGCCCGGGACCTGGCCGTCCTCGCCCGGGAGGTTCTGCGCCACCCCCTTATCCGCCAGATCGCGGCGACTCCCGAGAAGGTGGTCACCGTCGGGGGCCGGCCCCTCCTCCTGCGCAACACCAACCGGCTGGTCCGGGACGGCTTCCCGGGGGTTGACGGCCTCAAGAACGGCTACACCCGCCGGGCCGGCCAGTGCTACGTGGCCACCGCCACCGTCAACGGCCGGACGGTGGTCGCCGTCGTGCTCAACACCACCACCCACCTGGAGGCCTGGGCCCTCCTCCAGCTCGGCCTCAGCCTGCTGCCCCCTGAGCCCCTGCCGGCGGTGGCCGGCGGCCTTGGCCTCGCCCTCCTTTAGCCTTTTTTAATCCGGCCCAGCCAGGCGCCCAGCACCAGGGCCCCCACCAGCCGGCCGGGGGCGGCCGTCCAGAGGGGGTGGTCCAGCATGGCCAGGACCAGGAGGCCCAGCAGGGTTCCCGACAGGGCCAGGCCCTCGGCTCCCCCGGCCCGACGCAGGCCCCGGAGGATCCGCAATCCGACCGCCAGCCCCAGGCCCAGGCCGACCGGGCCCAGCTCGGCCAGGAGGAGCACCCCCACGTTGTGGGCGGGCTCGGCCCGGTAGCCGGGGGGAAGCCGGTCCCTTAAGGCCAGGGGAAAGGTTCCGGCGCCCAGCCCCAGGGGGCCGTGGGTGCTGATGAGGTCGGCCGCCTGGGCCGCAAGCCAGCCCCGCTCCAGCACCGACCTGGCCTCAAGGGGCCCCTGGATTCCCAGCCGGACCCCCAGCGCTTGGCCGAAGGGGAAGACTGCGGCGAGCAGCCCCAGTGCCGCCGCGGCGGCCAGCGGCCGGCGGCCGGGAAGCGGCCGCCCGGCCCCCAGAACCCAGCCCAAACCTATCAGAAAGGCGAGCCAGGCCGCCCGGGAGAAGGTGAGCCCCAGGCCCACCGCCGCCAGCCCCACCCCGATGACTCCCCAGGTCCGGCGGCCCCGTCCTTCCAGGGTCCAGGCCGCCGGACCCGCCGCCAGCCCCACCAGGTAGGTCCCCAGCAGGTTCGGGTGGGGAAACGTCCCGTAGGCCCGAAGCCACCGGCTCCCGTCAGGAAGCTCGACGACGGCCGCCCCGGAGACCGAGGGGTCGAGCCGGCCCGGCCACTCCAGGCCGAGGGGGTCCAGAAAGGCGGTGGTCTGGAGGCCGACCTCCGCCGCGGCGACCAGCACCTGCAGACCGATGCCTGCCAGCGAGCCTGCCGCCAGCGCCGCCCAAGCCGCGGGCCGGCCCGCCAGGGAGAGGACCAGGCCGGCGGCCAGGCCCAGGTGCAGGCCGTGGTAAAGGGAGAGGCTGGGTTCCGACGACCAGGCCGCGCTGGCGGCCGCCCAGGCGCCCAGCAGGAGAAGGGCCGCGGCCGCCGGGGCGGGGCGGGGGCCGGGGAAACGGCCGGTGAGCAGCCAGAGGCCGGCGTCGGCGGCCAGGAGGGTGGCGGCCAGGAGGTCGGCCGGAAACAGCAGGACGCTGGTGTAGGCAAAGTAGACGGGCGGATAGTGCCGGACCAGCAGGGGATAGTAGGCCCAGAGGCCGAGGGCGGCCGGCAGGAGTCCGGCCGCGGCAAGGTATACCGCACCGAGAAGCCGGACGGCCGTCGGCTTAAACAACCCGGGCCTCCTCTGCGACCCGGCGGGCATGTTGGCGGCCGGGCCGGAGGCGAAGGCAGGCCGGCCCAAAGGTCAGCCCCGCGGCGGCGACCAGGCTCAGGAGGGGCAGGAGGCTCCAGGAAGCCGCGGCCAGGGGCGGGAACCGGGGTTTTTCGGAGGCCGGCGGGCCCTGGGCGGCCGGGTTTTCCCAGGCCTCAACCCCGTTGGGGAGGGCCTCCCGCCGCTGCCAGCCGTGGGCCGCCAGCAGGGGCACATATGCCGGGTGGTTTACCAGGGCCCACCGCACCCCGACCTCCGAGAGCCGGCCCAGCACCCGGTCCAGCCGTTCCAGCCCGCCTTCCAGCCAGTAAGCCGAATCCAGCGAGCCGAGGCCGCTTGCCCGCAGAAAGGGCAGGGTCCGGCCGGTGGGGTAGTTGCCGTCGATGCTTTCGGCCTCGGTCAGCATCGAAAGCCGGGCCAGCTGGTCGCCGAAGCCGAAGGTTACGTATCGCCAGGCCCGGACGTCGTCCCGCCGAAGGAACTCAACTATGGGGTCGGGGTCCACCAGGGGCGGCTGGGTCGAGGTTATCAGCCCGTAACTGCCGGCGTAGAGGGTCGAGCCGGCCAGGAGGAGGGCCCCGGCGATGGCGGAGAGGCGGGCCAGGCGGGGCCGCAGACGTTCCAGGCGGACGGCGGCCGCCCCGACCAGGGGCGCCAGGAGGACCGCGGCCCAGAGGGCGAACCGGTCGTAGGTGAGCCATTCCCAGGCCGGCCCGAAAAGCAGGGCGGGCAGGGGCGTGGTTCCCCCCAGCCCGAGGACGAAGCAGACCCCAAAGAGGAGTCCCAGCCCGCGCCGGCGCCGGCCCAGGGCAACCTTGAGGGCCGGGGGAATGGCCAAAACCAGCGGTCCGTACATGGGCAGGAAGAAGACGCCGGCCGCCGCCGGGTCGGCGATAAACGAGTGCCGGGAAAGGTGGTCGATGGGCTCCTGAAGGGTCTGGCCCAGGGCCCAGGCCCAGAACGGCCAGACGACGAGGCCGACCCCGGCCGCCGTCCCGAGGGCCCAGGGTATCAGCCGGCGGGCCAGCGAAGCCGGCCCGTCCCCGTGGAGGGCGGCCACGGCCACCCCCCAGGGCACCAGCAGGAGGGTGCCGTGGTGGCCGGCCGCCGCCACCACCAGCCAGAGGCCCGCCCGGACCCCGTCTGCCTGCCGGCCGGTCCGGAGAAAATCGGCAAGGAAGGCGAGGCCCAGCAGGGCCGCGGTCAGGCCGAAGAGGGTCGGCAGCTGGCCGAAGGTGTGGGCCGCCATCGGAACCGCCGGGATAAAGGGGGTCAGCAGGGCGGCATAGCGGGCGGCCCGGGAGCCGACGAACCGGCGGGCGAAGGCCGCCACCGCAAAGGGCAGAATGACCAGGGTAGTGAGGAGCACCAGGGTCCAGGCGGCCTCAACCCCCACCCCGAACGACAGGAGGGCGATGAGCTGGTGGACCAGGGGCGGGTAGGAGACCACCGGAAAGCCGCCGTACCAGCGGCCCTCCCACAGCTCCCACCAGTCCCGGCGGTAGTGGTCGGCGAAGAACATGTGGGTCCAGGCGTCATACGACTGCCGGTAGCGGCCACCCGCAACGAAGGGCCAGGCGGCTGCTAAGGTCAGAACGAGCACCAGCCGGTATTTCGGGGGCCAGGTCACCGCCATTCCGGGACCGGGCAAGGCAGGGGCTTCCGGCAGAGACTTTGCAGGAGCCGGCCGTACGCCCCGGCCACCGCCTCCAGGGTGAGGGGGCCCATCGCCCGGAGGTTCTGCCGGGCCTGCTCGGCCCTCAGCTCAGGCCGGGCCAGGAGGCCGGCCAAGGTTTCGGCCAGGCTTTCGACGTCGCCGGGGGGCACCCAATTGACCTGAAGGCCGGCGTCGGCGGCGGCCTCCCGCAGGGCGGGCAAGTCGCTGGCCACCACCGGGCGGCCCCAGGCGGCGGCCCGGTAGAGGACGCTGGAGGCCCCCAGGGACGCCCGGTAGGGCAGGACGAGCAGGGTGCTCCGGCGGAAGAGTTCCCGGATGGCGGCTTCGGGGACGGGGCCCGTCCAGCGCAGGCCGGGCACCCCGTCCAGCCTCCGGCGCAGACGCGGCCCGTATTCGGGCAAGCGGGGATGGTCGCCCCCGGCCACCTCAAGGGTGAGGGCGGGATTGGCCGTTCGCAGCCGCTCAAAGGCCCGGACCAGGGTCGGCAGGCCCTTGTACGGGGCGATGAACCCGAAAAAGAGGAGGTTGGGGCCGGGCGTTTCCGGCAGGTTTTCGGGCGGGTCGAAGGTGCCGTGGGGCAGGTAGACCACGGTGGACCCGGGAAAGCGCCGGCGCAGCCGGTCGGCCGCCGTCCGAAGGGGAACGGCCAGCACCCCCAGCCTGGCCACCCAACCGGCCAGCTGCCTCAGGGCCGCCCGGGACAGGGGGCAGACCCCGAGGTCTGCCAGGAGGCCCGGCTCGTGCAGGGTTAGAACCATGGGCAGGCCCCGCAGGGACGCCGCCGTCAGGCCGAGCAGCCCCGAAAGCAGGGCCGCCGCCGACGGCCCGAACATGCTGAAGCCGAAGTTGACCCAGACCACGTCGGGCCGCGCCCGGGTGAGGGCCGCCAGAAGCCGGACCCCCACCGCCGGGTGGCCGTAGGGCCAGCACCGCCACTCGGCCAGGATCCCCTCTTCCGGCCCACCGGCCGGCGGGCCGCCTTCGGCGAGGACCACCACCCGGTCAAAAGTCCCGGAGCGGGCCAGGGCCCGGCAGAGGTGGTAGCCGTACTGCCCGATGCCCGTCAGCCGGGGCGGGAAGGGCGTCACAACCCCCAGCTCCACCGCCACCTCCGCCGGAGGGCAAGGGTGACCCGGCGCAGGGTGGCCCCGGGACCCCCCACCACCCGGAACTCGCCGACCGCAACGGGTTTGCCCGGCCCGTCGCAGACCCGGATTTCACCCCGGGTTCCGGCCGGGAAGGGGGGAAGCAGGCCCAGCCGGCGCCCCCGGTGGACCACCAGGGGCACCGGGTGCTCGGTCCCCTCGCCCCTCCGCCGGTAAAAGAGGACGGCCCGGGCCGAAAGGGGGCCGTCGACCTCGGTGAAAACGGGCGTACCGGGCGGGAGGTCGAGCCGGCCGTTGAACGGGCAGGTCGGCCAGTCCGCCGGTGGGGGCGGGGCCGGGGAAAACCCATCGGGCCGAACCCGGTAGACCCGTCCGTCCCAGGCGGCCACGAGCAGCTCCGACCCCATGGGCACGGGCGGGGCAAAGATCGGCCCGCCGGCCCGAAAGAAGCCGGCCGGGGAGCCGTCGGACCGGAGCAGCCGCAGAATCCCGTCCCAGCCCCCGGCCAGAATTTCGGGCCGGCCGTCCCGGTCCAGGTCGGTCACCAGCGGTGCCGCCCACAAGAAAGCGCCCACGTCGACGGGAAAGCCCGGCACAGGCTCCCCGTCTGCCCGCCAGGCATAAAGGCGGTCGGCCGCCGCTATCAGTTCAGGCCGGCCGTCGGCGTCCAGGTCGGCGGCCACGGGCGCGGCCACCCCGAAGGACCCGAGGGGCTGGGGCCAGCCCGGCAGGGGCCTTCCATCGGGACGCCAGACGTAAACCCGGTCGGAGGCGGCCGCCACCTCCGGCCGGCCGTCCCCATCCAGGTCGGCGACGGCCGCCGTGGCCCAGACAAAATGGCCGGTGGACCGGGGCCAGCCGGGCAGGAGGGAGCCGTCGGGGCGCCAGACGTAGACCCGGCCATCCCACGACCCCACGATAACCTCGGGCCGCCCGTCGTTATTAAAGTCGGTTACCACCGGGGAGGCGGCCACGAAGCCCCCGGTGGCCGCCGGCCAGCCGGGAAGCGGTTTACCGTCGGCCGTCCAGGCATAGACCCGGCCGTCGTCCGACCCGGCCACCACTTCAAGGCGGCCGTCCCCGTCGAGGTCGACCACGGCCGGCGAGCTGTAAACGTCCCCACCCGTGGGCCGGGGCCAGCCGGGCAGCGGCCGGCCCCGGCAGTCGAGGCAGTAGACGCGGTCGTCGTCACAGCCGACGACGATTTCCGGCCGACCGTCGCCGTTCAGGTCGGCCACGGCCGGCCGGGAGGCGAAGGCGTTGGCCGCAAAGAAGGGAAAGCCCCGGAGGGGCCGCCCGTCCTGCCGCCAGGCGTACAGGCCGTCCGAGGCAACGACCACCTCCGGCCGGCCGTCGCCGTCCAGGTCGGCCAGGACCGGTGGGGCGCTAATAAATCCGCCCGTGCGAAAGGGTAGCGGCTTCGTCGTCATAGGCGGCGCAGGATTACCAGGGTGTGGTCGCCCCAGTCCCGCCAGGGCGGGCGGGCCCGCAGCGCCCGCTCCAGGCCCAGAATCCTTTCAAAAAGGCCCCGGTGCCGGCGGAAGACCCCGGCCATATGGGCGGGGGGCAGCAGGAGGGGCAGGGCCAGCCAGGCCTCGGCCCGGAAGGCCGGACCCAGGGCCCGGCCCAGGGCGGCGGCCGAAAGGGGCCGCATGGGCACCGTCGCCGGGCCGCCGGCCGAAGGCAGGCTGGCCACCGTCCAGCCTGACCCCCGGCCCGAGCGGGCCTGGCTGAGCTGGCCGTGGGCCAGGAGCCAGAGGGTTTCAAAAAGACAGCGGCGGTTGATAACCGAAGCGACAAAGGCGGCCCCCGGCCGAAGCAGCCGGCCCAGGGCGAAGCCCAGGCTTTCCAGGTCGGGCTCGCAGTTAAGGGCCCCGAACCCGGCGTAGGCGCCGTCAAAAAGGGGTCCGGGCCGGAGGGCGGCAAGCCTTCCGGCCGGCAGGGCCAGAAAGTCGGCCCGGCCGGTCAGGTTGGCGGCGGCCGCCTTCTGCCGGGCCCGCCGGACCATCTCGGGGGAGACGTCTAGGGCCAGCACCCGGTAGCCGGACCGGGCCAGGGCCAGGGTCTCCTCCCCGGTGCCGCAGCCGATTTCGAGAATCCGGCCGCCCGGCGGCAGGACCTGCCGGACCACCCGCAGGCTCTCGGCCCGAAGCCAGTCCATCAGGGGGTTTGTGCGGCTGGCGTACCGGTCATCGTATAGGGGTGCCAGCCGGTCAAAGGCCCGGGTTACGGCGGAATATCCGGTCCCCATCCCTCAGCGCCCTTCGGCCGGGTGAAACCGAATCAGGGGGCGGGCCGGCCAGCGGGCCAGAAGCCGGACGACGAGGCGGGTTACCAGGAGGCCAAGGCGGATCCGGACCCGCCGGAGGAGGGGGGCCCGCCAGCCGGCCCTTAACCGGGCATCCTCCCACTCCTTCTGAAACCACCGGACCACCCACCGGTAAAACCGGGTGTCGTACTTTTCCCGGCGGAAAAGGAGCCGATTCTGGGCGGTGTAATCCCAGTCGATATTCCACTCGGAATCGAACATCAGCCGGTCCCGCACCTGCTGGTAGAAGGGGGTCCCGGGCAGGGGGTAGGCGATGGTGGTGCTGAACCGGTCGGGTAGGGTTTCCCGCAAAAGCTTGACGGAGAGCTGCAGGTCCTCAAACTCCTCCCCGGGATACCCCACCATCATGAAGAAATAAGTCTCGATGCCCAGCCGCTTGCAGAGGGCTGCCGCCTGGTAGGTCTGAGCGACCCGGATGCCCTTGTTCATCGCGTCCAGGACCCTCTGGGAGCCGGATTCGGCCCCGAAATATATCCGGCGGCACCCCATCTCCTTAAGGGCCGTCAGCATCTCCTCGGTGGCCAGGTTGACCCGGGTGAGACACTCGAAGGGAATGACGGCGTCCCGGGCCAAGACCTCATCCCGCCACCCCAGAACCCACCTGCGGTTAACCCCGGTGATGTCGTCGACCACCCGCAGGAAGTCCGGGGCATAGGTCTGCTTGATGTGGCACATCTCCTCGGCCGAGTCGGCGGGGGACCGGGACCGGTGGGTGCGGCCGAAGATGGCCTTCTGACACCAGGCGCAGGCGTAGGGACAGCCCCGGGTGTTAATGATGGAGAGGGCCCAGTAGCCATGGGCCTTGCGCCAGGCCCGGCGGTAGGCCTCCATATCCACCAGGTCCCGGGCCGGGAAGGGGATGGCGTCCAGGTCGGCGATGAGGGTGCGGGGGGGCGTTGCAATGACCCGGCCGTCCGGCCCCCGGAGTCTGAGGCCCGGGATCTCTTCCAGCCGGCCCACCCCCGACCCGTTTCCCAGCAGAAAGTCGGCCAGTTCCAGCATCGTCTGTTCCCCCTCGTCGAAGACGACTACGTCGACGGGGAATTCGCCCCGGCTGTCCCGGTATTTGAGGTACCGGTCGGGCAGGCCGGTCGGGTCGGGGCCGCCCAGGATGACGGTGGCCCCGTAGCGGTGGGCGATTTCGGCCAGGACGAGGGCGTGGCGCCGGATGGTTATCAGGGACGTGATTCCCACCACGGGCGGGCGGCGCCGGCGCATGTATTCCTCGAACTCGGCATAGTCCTGCCGGAAGGTGCAGTCAAAAAACTCGACGTTGTAGCCGCGGTTTCGGAGGACGGCCGCCAGGTACATCAGCCCCAGGGGGAAATACGGGGTCATCAGCTTCTGCTCGACGGGGTCCTTGGCAATAAACAGGGGGTAGACGAGGGTGATGTCCGGCCGCACCCTAAAAACCTCCTTCCAGCAGAACCGCAAGCCGCCGGGCGAAAGCGGCCAGGGTCCGGCGGCCGTGGCCGTCAAAGTGACCCTGGCAGTGGTCGGGCCCGAAGCGCAGCTCGGGACCCTGCCGGGTTCCGAACTTGCGGAGCTTACGGCCCATCTCCCACGCCTCCAGGCGGCCCCCGAAGGGGCTCCGCCCGGCCGCCTCGAGGAGCCGGACCATGAGCCGGGAGGGGGGCCGGAGAACCGGCGGGTCGCGGGGCGGGCCTCCGGCATTGGGGAGGAAGCGGGCGGTCCACGGGTTAAGCCGGCGCATCTTCTCGTAGACGTCGAGGCCGAAAAGGGGCACCATCTGGGCAAGCTCGTGGGCGGTGAAGAGGTTTCGGTCCTCCAGGAGGAGGGCCCATTCCGAAAGGAAATAGTTGGGGCAGAGGCGGACTCCCCGCCGGGCCGCCCACCGCACCACCCCGATGACTAGGGCCCGGCAGACCCAGAGGTGCCCCGGCGCCGTCACCACCAGGTAATCGATGTCGTCGCCGGGCTCCACGTTGTCCAGGGCCAGGGCTCCGGTGACCGCCACCATCCGAACAAAGGGCAGGCCTGCAATTATCCGGCCGTAGCGGAGGGCCAGGGGCCACAGGCCCGCGGCGACGCCGGCCCGGTACCGGCGGAGGTCGGCCAGGTGCTCCCGGCCGGCAAGAACCCAGAACTCGCCGACGGGCCGGATGCGGTCGGCCAGCCACCCTCCGCCACCGAGGACCCCGTTGACCCGGGCGGCCGGGGCGGACAGGCCGATAAGGTAGCGGTGGACCTCGGCGGCCGTAAGGGGGTAGTCGAAAAGGTCGGCGTACGTCAGGGTGCAGAAGACGGCCAGTTCGAGTTCGGAGACCCGGGCCGCCGGTAAAACGGGCTGTCCGCCCTGAGCGACAAGCATTTTGACCGCCCCTCCCACCACCTAATACGCCCGGGACGGCCGCCCGGATTGGGTTTTTGCGGGCCTTAGGTCAGGCTCCTGAGCCTAGCCAGCGGCGCAGCTTGGGCAGGAAATCCCAGGCGGCCGGCCAGCTCCGGCGGCACACCTCCACTGCCCGGTCGGGGTCGGCGGCGTGGATGAGCAGGCCGCCGCCGGCCTCCCAGGCCCGGATGGGGCCGACGGCCCCCAGGTCCCGAACCTGCCAGCGCAGGCCGTAGGCCCGGGCCAGGGCCCGCTCCAGCAGGCCGGCGGCCCGCCAGGGGCTGGAAACCTCAGGCGTCCAGACCACCCCGACGTCCACCCACCGGAAGGGCCGCCCGGCCGCAAAAGGCCCGAAAAGAAAGGCCAGCTCCACCTCCGGCCGGCTCCGGAAAAAGCTGACCAGCATCACCGTGAGCCGGTCCCGCTCGGCCTGGGAAAGGTTAAAGAGTTTAAATTCCTCGGGTCCCATCCGCCGGGTCAGCGCCCACGAAGCCGGCCACCTGGCCGAGGAATTCGGGCAGGCTCCCGCCGGCCAACCCCACCCCGGCCTCCAGCTCAGCGGGCTCAACTTCGTCGGGGGTGTGGACCAGCCGGTCCCGGAGGCGGGCGACGGCGGCCAGCCGGTCCGCCAGGCCGACGGAGATAATTCCCGCCTCGGCCAGGGCCAGGAAGACGTCGGGGTAAGACTCGGGGGCCCGCCCGCCCCGCTCGGCGAGGAGGGCAACGGCGACGTCGGTAGCGCCTTCCACGGCGACAATGAGGCGGTAGCGGGCGGCGTCAGCCGCCGCCGGGTCCTGAAGGTCCAGGGTATTCAGGCGGCCGATAGAGTCCCGAACCAGCCCGAAGCCCCGGGCCAACCGGGCGAGAAGCTTTTCCCCGCTCACAGGACGGCGTAGGCGTTGCAGGGGGAACCGACGCCCCCGGGGATGTTCAGGGGCGCCGAGACCAGCAGAAAGTGGTAGCGGCCTTCCGCCCGGCAGGCGGCCGATAGCTCCTCCAGGTCCCAGAGCTCCCCCAGGGGCATGCCTAGGAGGGCGATGAGCCGCTGGTGAAGGAAGCCCTCTTCCCGCCGGACGGGCAGGGCTTCCACGGCCGGGTTATCGGCGGCCACCGCCGCCACCCGCCGGTTCCACAGCCAGGCGGCCGTTTGCGGCCCCGGGTCCAGGCCGGGGGTGACCAGGGTGCCCCCGTCGAGGCCCCCGGCCAGGGCCCTCCGGCCGGCCTCGTCCAGCCCCAGGTACCAGCGGAGCCAGCCGGTGCGGACCAGCAGGACATCCCCGGGCTCGAGGGAGACGGCCTCCCAGGCCAGGACAGCCTCGAGCTCGTCGGGGCCGATGGCGACCCGGCCGGTGGGCTCCAGGGGCCGGCCGGCGGCTTCGAAGTAGGCGGCGGCGTCCACCAGCACCCCCCGGCCCACGAGGCCCCGGCGGGCGATGACGTCGATGCCCAGCTCCCCCCGGTCGAGGTCGGGGTCGTCCCGGCCGCCGTAAAAACCGAACTGCCGGTAGCGGATGTGCTGGAGGCCGTCCCACTGGCTGGAAGCCTGGGGGTAAAAGCCGTCCAGCCAGTCGTCCCGGGCCAGCCGGCCGGTGGAAACGTGGTGGCGGTAAATTCGGCGGGTGCTGACCAGGCTGGGGTCCGGCAGGTTGAGGGGGAGCGAAAGGTTTATGACCCGGCCGGCGGACACGGTTCGGGCCGCTTTGAGGGTCTCCCGGCTGGTAAGAAAGTTCAAAGTTCCCAGCTGGTCCGACCGGCCGAACACGTCCCAGGCGTGGCGCTCCCCGGTGGGCAGCTGCGGCAGCTCCTCATACTTGGGCACGGCGGCCAGGTCGACCATCGGTTCCTCCCGACGCAGGTATCCGCTAATGGAGTATACACTTGGGGTTATACGAAGTCTCTGCCCGGGGAGGACGCCGTGATGACGGAGGCCGTTCCCAACTTTTTCGACGCAGACCCCAACCTGGCCTTTCTCCTGCGCCTCTGGGCCGACCCCGAGGATGCGGCCCGGGCCGAGCCCCACCTCCGGGAGCTGGGGGGCTTGGCGGCCGGCGAACTGGACCGGCTGGCGACGGTGGCCAACCAGCATCCGCCCGTTCTGCGGGCCTTTGACCGGGAAGGGAACCGCATCGATGAGGTCGTCTACCACCCGGCCTACCGCGAGCTGGAGCGGTTTGCCTTCGAGCGGTTTGGGCTGGCCGCCATGTCCCACCGGCCGGGGGTGCTGGGCTGGCCCGGACCGGTGCCCCACGTGGTTAAGTATGCCTTTAAGTATCTTTTCGTCCAGGCGGAGTTCGGCCTGATCTGTCCCGTCTCTTTGACCGACTCAACGGCCCGAATAATCAGGCTGTTCGGGAGCCCGGGCCAGCAGGCCCGCTACCTGCCCCGCCTTACGGCCACCTCTTTAGCCGAGCTCTGGCAGGGCGCCCAGTTCGTCACCGAGAAGGGGGCCGGCTCCGACGTGGGGGCGATCAAGACCGTGGCCCGCCGGGAGAACGGGGTCTGGCGGCTCTACGGTCACAAATGGTTCTGCAGCAACGTTTCGGCCGAGGTTATCATCACCCTGGCCCGGCCGGAGGGGGCCGAACCCGGAACCCGCGGCCTCGGGATGTTCCTGGTGCCCAAGTGGCTGCCGGACGGGACCCGGAACTCCTACCGGATCGAGCGTCTTAAGGAAAAGCTGGGTAGCCGGAGCATGGCCACCGGAGAGGTTACCTTCGACGGGGCGGTGGCCGAGCCGGTGGGGGACCTGGGGCGGGGCTTCAAGCAGATGGCCGAGATGATCAACGTTTCCCGGCTCTCGAATGCCCTGCGGTCGGCCGGGCTGATGCGCCGGGCCTTTTTCGAGGCCCTTAACTACACCCGGCGTCGGACGGCCTTCGGCCGCACCCTGGCCGACCTGCCCCTCGTCCGGCAGAAGCTTTTCGACCTGCTGCTGGACGTCGAAGGCTGCGCCGCCCTGGTCTTCTACGGGGCCTGGCTGCTGGACCGGGCCGATGCCGGGGATGCCGAAGCTGGGCGGCTCCGGCGCATCATCACACCCCTGGCCAAGTTTTACGTGACCAGGCGGTCCCGCAAGGTTGTCGGCGAGGCCCTGGAGCTGCTCGGCGGCAACGGCTACATCGAGGACTGGCCGCTGGCCAGGCTCTTACGGGATGCCTACCTGGGCTCCATCTGGGAAGGGACCACCAACATCGTTGCCCTGGATGTTCTGCGGGCAGTCCTGCGGGAGGGGGCCGGGGAGGCCCTGCTGGAGGAGCTGAAAACCAGACTTCTTAGCTTAAAGTCCTTACCCGTCCGGCATCTGGCCGGGTCTATCCAGGCCGGCCTCGGCCGGCTCCGGGCCGACCTGGGCCGCCTGCCCGAGATGGAGTTGGAGGACCGGGAGCTTGAGGCTCCTGGGCTTGCCAGGCGGCTCACCCACCTGACGGTGGCGGTTTTACTTTTTTGGGAGGCCGACCGGCTGGCCCTTGAGGCCGGAAACTACCGGAAGCTTGGGGTGGCGGCGGCCTACGCCCGGAGTCGGGTGTTCAACGAGCCGGTGAGGCCGGCACCGGGCCTGGTGAGGGACCTGACCGACTGGCGGCCGGTCGGGCCGGAAGTAGCCGCCCCGGCAGGTTGAGCGTTGACCGGCGACGGGTTTCGGGCTTAGAATATCGTGACCGCAGAACTCGCCACCTGGGAGGGTTAAGATGGCAGGTCGACCCAGGCCCCGCAACTTGGAGGTTTCCCGAAGGCAGTTTCTGGCCGGGAGTGCGGCC
>JBHOQU010000009.1:0-14350 GCA_042408785.1 Dehalococcoidia bacterium
GACCAGGATGGTGCCGGTAGGGAGCTGCCGGGCGGGAACAGGAAGCTTGCCCGCCTTGAACCACCGCCAGGCGGTGAGGTAGCTGATCCCCTGTTTGCGCGCCCAGTCGGAGAGCTTCATGGCCGAAATGGATGATAACAAAAACGGCAGCTGCTGTCGATCCTGCGCCCGGGGAACCGCCCCGGTGATGGCAACGGTCGGGGCGGTCCTGCTCTTCGGGGAGCGGCCGGGACCGGTATCCCTGGCCGGGGCCGGCCTCCTGGTGGTGGGCCTTCTGCTTGTGGCGGGGAATCCCCGCCTCCTCTGGCAGCCGGCCGCTTTTCGGGGCGTGGCTTACGCCCTGACGGTGGGGTTCACCATCGGCGCCTACACCCTCTGGGACAAATACCTTGTCACGGAACTGGGACTTTCACCCCTGGTCCTCAACTGGGCGGTTACCTTCGGCTTCAGCCTGCTCCTTCTGCCCGCGGCCCTGGGCCGCTGGGAGCAGGTCGGCTTCACCTGGCGCAAGCGCCGGGCCGAAGCGGTCCTGATGGGCGTCTGCTTCCCCCTCTCCACGGCCCTGACGTTCGCGCCCGTAAGCTACATCCCCCCCGGCCCGGGAGGTCAGCGTCCTCTTCGGGACGGTCATCGGCGCCCGCCTGCTTAAGGAGCCTCAGTTCGGACGACGCCTAGCGGGGGCGGCCTTAATCGTGGGCGGGATCGTGGCCCTCACCGTGGGCTGATTGACACAAAATTCGGCCACCTGCTAGAAAGTAGTGGGGACCGCCGTCATGACCTCGTTGCCCGACCGCCTCGAACTGGAGCTGGTGGACATGGCCTTCCGGGGGGAGGCCGTGGGCCGTTTCGACGGCCGGGTTGTCTTCGCGGCCTACGGCATCCCCGGCGAGCGGGTGGAGGTGGAGCTTTACAAGCGCCGCTCCCGCTTCGCCCGGGGGCGGGTCGTGGCCGTCCACAGCCCATCCCCCTTCCGGGTTGCCGCCCCCTGCCCCTATTTCGGCGAGTGCGGCGGCTGCCAGTGGCAGCACATCGACTACCCCAAGCAGCTCGAATTTAAGCAGAAGGTCGTGGCCGACCAGCTACGCCGCATCGGCCGCTTCGAGGACCCGCCGGTCCGCCCCGTCATCGGAATGCTCGACCCCTGGCACTACCGGAACCACGCCCGCTTCTCCGTGGACTACGACGGCCGGCTGGGCTTTATGAGGCTGGAAAGCCACGACTTCCTCGGCATCGATTACTGCCGCATCATGCAGGAGCCCATCAACGACGTTCTGCGGCGGCTCCAGGGTCGGGTTCCCAAGCTCCATCAGGTCGTGGTGCGCTGCAGCCTGCGGACGGGCCAGATTTTGGTGGAACCGCGTCACCCGGCCGTGCCCTGGGACGACGCCTGGCGGGACGACTACCTGGAAGAAGAGCTCTTAGGCCGCCGTTTCCGGGTTTCGCCCCCGTCTTTCTTTCAGGTTAACACCAAGCCGGAGCGACGGGACCTGGGCTGGCTGATCAAGCCCGGGTGGGGCTACCCGGCCGTGGGCGACTATAGCATCGCCGACATCCTGGGCCTCCTTGTCATCAAGTATGTGGAGCCCACCGGCACCGAAACGGTGGTCGACGCCTACAGCGGGGTTGGAACCCTGGGGGTCATCCTGGCGGACAAGGTTCGGCGGGTCATCGGCATCGAGGAGTCCCGCAGTGCCGTCCGGGACAGCCGCCACAACAGCCAGGGCATCCCCAACTTCGAGATGATCGAGGCCAAAACCGAGGCGGTCCTGCCAACGCTGGACATGCCCGTGGATGCGGTCATCCTGGACCCGCCCCGGGTCGGCTGCGCCCCGGAGGTCATGACCGCCCTGCTCAAGCTTTCGCCGCCCAAGGTGGTCTACGTCTCCTGCGACCCGGCAACCCTGGCCCGGGACCTGCGCATCCTCGTGGACGGGGGCTACCGGCTGGTGGAGGTACAGCCGCTGGACATGTTCCCTCAGACCTACCACATCGAGTCGGTTTCTTTCCTGGTTCGGTAACTTGTTAAGGCGCATCATCGCCCGCCTTGCCCTCGGCCTCGGAGCCCTAATTGGGCTGCTGGCGGGGGCCCTGGCCCCCCTGGTTTCGGCGGCCGGGCCGGTCAGCCTCCGGGTTGAACCCCTCTTCGACGGCTACTACAAGCTCCGGGAGTGGACGGGCCTGGAGGTGGAGGTGGTTAACGAGGGGCAGGACCGGTTTGAGGGCGAGGTCGTGTACGAGTCGTTGGACCTGGGCCGCCGGGTGACGGAATTTTCGGTTCCGGTCCGGCTGGGGCCGGGCGAACGGGGCCGCTACATCGTCCCGGTGATGATGACCGGTTTTGAACGGTCGGGGGTGGTCCGCCTGCGGTCGGGCGACCGGACCGTCGCCGAGGACCGGGTCACCCTCTTCCCCCTGGACGCCAACGACTTCCTGGTGGGGGTGGCCGGCCGGGACCCCCTGCCCCTGCACTTCAAGTTCTCCCTCAGGCCCCAGGGCCAGAGCCGGACCTTCGTCGTCAGCCTGCGGCCCGACATCCTGCCGGACGCCTCCCACCTTCTGCGCTCCCTGGACGCCCTGATCCTCAACGACCTGCCGGCCCGCCGCCTCTCCCCGGCCCAGACCCAGGCCCTCACCGACTGGGTTCTTGGGGGCGGCCACCTGGTGGTGGGGGGCCTGCTTTCCGCCGAGGACCTGGAAGGCTTCGGGTTCCTGGTGCCCGTGCGGGTGCTCGGCCGCCAGACCGTATCGGGCCTCCCGAACCTGGAAAGGACCATCCAGGTCCCCATCAGGGCCTGGGAGCCCTTTGAGGTTACCGCCGTTGCCCCGGCGGCCGAGGCCCAGGTTCTGGTGGCCGAGGAGGGGCTGCCCCTCATCGTCCGCCGGCGCTTCGGGCAGGGAACGGTCACCTTCATGGCCATGGACGGGTCGGCCGAACCCCTCAACGCCTGGTGGGGCCTCGGGCCCATGTGGCGGCTGGTGCTGACCGCCGAGCGGTCGCCCACCGAGGAGTTTCAGAGCCGGGTCAAGCTCACCAACCTTGGAGCCATTTACAACGCCCTGGCCGAACAGGTCACGCCCTTCGACCTGCCTTCAGCCCAGGCGGTGGTCCTCTTCCTGGCGGCCTACGTGCTGGCGGTCGGACCTCTCAACTTCCTGGTCCTGCGCCGCCTGCGGCGCCCTGACTGGTTCTGGTTTACCACCCCGGTTATCACCCTCCTGTTCGGCCTCGGGGTTTTCGGGCTGGGATTCAGCCCCCAGGCTCAGGGGGTTGCCCTCCGGGACGTAACCATCGTGCGCCACCCCGAGGACCTTCGGGTCGGCTACGCCGACACCTACATCGCCGTCTTTTCCCCCGTTTACCGGGCGTACGACCTGGAGTTTCCGGCGTCGGTTTTTCCCAGCCCCCTCCTGCCCTTCTGGGAGTGGACCAACCCGCCCGACGCCCAGCCGGTAACGGTGGAAACGGACGGCCGGGTTCGGCGGCTCAAAAACCTGAGCGTCGACGCCTGGGGCCTTCGGGGCGTCCTGGCCGAGGGCCTCATCCGGTACGAGCGGGAGCCCCTTCAGGTGGAGGCTGTGGCCGAGCCGGAAGGGGTGCGCCTCCGGGTAGCCAATCCGGGTCCGGGCGCCGTTGACGGGGTGGTGGCCTGGCACTCGGCCGGGATTGAAACCCTCGGCCGGCTGGAGCCCGGGGAGGTGCGGGAGGCCTTTATCCGGGCGGGGCCGGTGGGCGGCCTGGAAGACCTGCGCCTCCAGCAGTTGCTGCTGGCCGGTCAGGACCTGCCCGAGCAGCTGCTTAACGTCCGCCGCTTAGTCCTCTCCGCCCTCTTTGACGACGAGATCACCACGGGGGAGCCCTGGCGGGTGGGCGGGGTACGCCTCATCGCCTGGGAGGGCCGGTCCCCCGTGGCCGTCCAGGTATCGGACACCCCCAGCCGCCAGTCCTCCACCATCCTCAGGTTTATCCGGCTCCAGCCCACGACCAGACCCGGCCTGCGGGTGGTGGCCCCGGGGACCATGCGCCGCCAGCTCATCGACCGGGACGCCGTCTACCTGGGCCCATCAGCCTTCGGGTTCGCCGTGGGCGGGGGAAGCGTAACCTGGCGCTACTACCTGCCGGCCGACTTCCCCGCCGGCCAGGCGGCCCGAATTGACCTGCTTTTCAACGCCCAGCCCCGGCGGCCCACCGACATCTGGCCCCGAATCCAGGCCTTCAATTTCCGCCAGGGCCGCTGGGTCGACCTGGGGGACATCGGCGAGAAGGTGCGGGCCGCCGCCGGGGCCGAGCCCCAGGCCTGGCCCCAGGTAACTCTCGCCCTGCCCGACCCGGCCGCCGACTTCATCGCCCCCGCCGGCTACCTGGACCTGAAGGTGGTGGCGCCGGCCGAGAACATCTTCGAGGTCCTAGTGCTGGAACCCCGGGTTTTCGCCGAGTAGCTCGGCCAGGCGGGTCTTAACCAGGGCCGCCAGCTTCTTCGTCATCCCGGGCACCGCCGCGATCTCCTCTTCCGAGGCGCCCAGGATCGCCCGGGCCGAACCGAAGGTCTTAAGCAGGGCGAGCCGCCGCTTCGGGCCGATCCCCTTCACCTGCTCCAGGACCGACTGCATGCTCGCCTTCTGCCGAGCCTGCCGGTGGTAGCTCACGGCGAAGCGGTGGGCCTCGTCCCGAATCTGCTGGAGGAGCCGGAGGGCGAGCGAGGTCCGGGGCAGACTCAGGGGCTCCGGCGAGTCTGGCAGGTAGATGTCTTCGTTCTCCTTCGCAAGGCCGATGGCCGGAAGCCACTCGAAGCCCAGGTCCCGCAGAACCTCCAGGGCGGCGTTGAGCTGGCCCCGGCCCCCATCGATGACGATCAGGTCGGGCAGGACCGCCCATGGGTCCCGGAAGGCCCCGGGTTCATCCCCTGCCGACACCAGCTCCACCGGCTCGGGGCCGTCCAGCCGGAGGGCAGGGCCCCGGGCGCGGCGGAGGCGGCGGCCGAGCACCTCCCGGAGCATGGCGTAGTCGTCCTGACCGGCGACGGTCTTGATCTTAAACTTTCGGTAGTCCTGCCGCTTGGGAACCCCGTTCTCGAAGACCACCATGCTCCCGACGGGAGCGGCCCCCTGGATGGTGGAGATGTCGTAGCATTCCACCCGCCGGGGAACGGTGGGCAGGCCCAGGGCCTCCTGAAGCTCGAAGAGGGCCTGCTGGCGGGCATCCTGGGCCGCCAGCATCGTGCGCAGGCGGTGCTCCAGCCACTGGCGGGCGTTCTCAAGGCCCAGCTCAAGCTGCTGGCGCTCGACCTCGGTGACAGGCCGCCGGATGGCAACCGGCGCCCCCCGCCGCTCCGAAAGCGAGTCGGCCAGAAACTCTTCCGCCTCCACTTCCACGGGCACGATCACCTCGTCGGGCAGGTCGGTGGCCGACTCGTAGTACTCCCGGATGAACGCGGCCAGCAGCACCCCGGGCTCGACGGTGCCCGGGTCTTGCTTGCTGAATGTCTCCCAACGCAGGAGCATACCCTGCCGGACGGGCAGGACCTGGACGCAGGACCACTCCCCCAGGGCGGCCGGGGCCAGCAAGTCATAGTTGGCCTTGACGTCCTGGACCACCCGCTTGCGCTCCAGCATCCCCCGGATGTCCCGGATCTGGTCCCGATACTCCCGGGCCCGCTCAAACTCCAGCCGCTCGGCCGCCTCCTCCATCCGGCGGGTGAGCTCCTCGAGGAGCTCCTCGTAGCGGCCCTGGAGAAAGCGGGCGAGGCGGTCCACCTCGGCCCGGTACTCTTCGGGGCTTACGGCGCGGATGCAGGGGCCGAGGCACCGGCCGATGTGGTAGTAAAGACAGGCCGACCTGTAAACCCTGGCGAGGTCCCGGGTGCAGGATGCCAGGCGGAAGTGGCGGCGGATTATCTGCATAATCCGGCTGCTGCTGCCCGGATTGCTGTAGGGGCCGAAATAGACGTGGCCGGGTTCTTCGGACCGGTGACGCCGCACGATCTCGGGCCGCGGGTACGGGTCGTTGAGGTTGAGGTGGACGTAGGGGAAGTTTTTGTCGTCCCGGAAGCGAATGTTAAGCTCCGGTTTTTCGCTCTCGATGACGGCCCGCTCCAGGTTTCTGGCTTCGCTGAGGGTTTCGACCACGAAGTACTCAAAGTACCGGAGCTCGGACCGAAGGCGGCGGAGCCGCGGCTCCGGCAGGCTGCCCCGGAGCAGGTGGGTGGTGAGCCGGTCCCGGAGGTTTGCCGTCATCCCCACGTAGAGGGTGCGGTCCCGGGTCGGGCCGCAGAGGCGGTAAACCCCCGGCCGCTCGGGCACCTGCGCCAGCTGGGCCCGGATGTACTCAGGGTCGTCGGGTCGCACCTCCACGAGGCGGGAGGCGACGAAGGTTCGGAGCCCGGAAGGTAAAGTAGACATCCTCGAAAACAGCCGTTCGCCGCTTTAAAGTATACCCCGCGCCCCGGGGGCACCGACTGCGGTCCCTGCCCATCGGCCAAGGTTCCGGCCGACCCGGGGTCAGGGGCCGACCGAGGCTTTTTAAGATGCTAGCCATGCGAACGCCGGCCTTTTGGGCGAGGCGCGGCCGTTTGGCCTACCTAGGTGAGGGTTGATTTAGCCGGGCAGGAAAATGGCCGGCACCCTACAACAGCGCATACACTATGCGCGGAGGAGAATATGCGCATAACGGTTCATCTGCCGGAGGATACGGCCCTTTCCCTGAAGGCGGCTGCCCGTTCGGAGCGGGTATCTTTAAGCCGGCTGGTGGCCGAGGCCGTCCGCTGGTACCTGCATGAGCGACGGCGCCTCGCCCTCGGCCGGGCCGTTCTGACCCGGGTCGGGGTCGCCCGGGTGGACCTGGCCGCCCTGGCGGAGTTGGAAAAGGGTCGTCATGATTACTACAGGTCTTGATACTGGCTTTTTATCCTGCTGCTGGCAGGCCATCCCGAATGCGTTGCCGTCTGGCAGGAGGTAACCGAAGGCCGCGCAAGGGCCCTGGTTTCTTGCCTGGTGCTGGCCGAGCTCCGGCGACTGGCCTTAAGGGGCCTTATTGAGACCTCAGACGCCGACCTGCTCAGTGAGGCTGTTGGGGCCGTTTGTCAGGTGACCTGGATTGACCGTCCGGAGGTCCTCCAGCGAGCCGCCCACCTGGCACATGGGGCCGGACGTCCCCTGGTCGATGCACTGATAGTAGCCGGACTCGAAAGCGAGGGTGCATCGGAAATCTGGACCACCGACCGGGACCTCGTCCGGTGCGACCGTGAGGGCTTCCGAGTTCGGCTTGTTAAACCCCGGACGCCAACAGGCATTATCCGGCCGGGCCCGCAGTGCCGGCCGCTGTTGTCTGGGTCGGGTCCCCCGGGCTTGCACCAGGGCCATTGGGAGTCCAACCACCTCACAAAATTTGACAGGAAGGGGTCTGCCCTTTAGAATTCAAAATCGAAAATCGCCAATAGGCTAAAGACGAGGAACGGGAGGAGTAGGCGGCAACCGGCCTGACAGAGACGGCGGGTCGGAGGCTGCGAGCCCGCCGCAGGCGGACCGCCGAAGGTCGCCCGGGAGTCGGGCAGGCGAAAGGGGCATCTGAGTAGTCTGCCCCGGACCGTCCGTTACCGGAAAATGAGGGTTCGCCGAAGCAAAAGGTTCTGCCTCGGCGGGCCGAAGCAAGGTGGTACCACGGCGCCCCCGTCCTTGCGGCGGGGGCGCACGCTTTACATAACTATGTCAAGCGTGCGGGAGGTACGGCGATGCTGGAGACGATCCCCAAAACCTACGACCACACCGGTGAGCTGGAAGTTTACCGCTTCTGGGAGGAGCGGGGCTTTTTCACCCCAACTGTCGACCCGGCCCGCAAGCCTTTCACCATAATCATGCCGCCGCCCAACGTGACGGGGGAACTGCACATCGGCCACGCCCTCACCATGATCATCGAGGACACTATGGTCCGCTGGCACCGGATGCTGGGGGAACCGACCCTCTGGCTTCCGGGCACCGACCATGCCGGGATCGCCACCCAGGTGGTGGTGGAGCGGGAGCTGGCCGAGGAAGGCCTTAGCCGCCACGACCTGGGCCGGGAGAAGTTTATCCACCGGGTCTGGCAGTCGGTCAACCGCTACCGCCAGCGGATTACCTACCAGCTTCGCCGGTTCGGGTCCTCCTGCGACTGGACCCGGGAGCGGTTCACCCTCGACCCCGGACCATCCCGGGCGGTGCGCACCACCTTCGTCCGGCTTTATCATGACGGCCTCATCTACCGGGGCGAGCGGATCATCAACTGGTGCCCGCGCTGTGCCACCGCCCTCTCCGACCTGGAGGTGGAGCACAAGGAGACTGACGGCTATCTCTACTACCTGCGGTACCCCCTGGAAGACGGCAGCGGCTACATAGTGGTGGCCACCACCCGCCCCGAAACGATGCTGGGGGACACGGCAGTGGCCGTCCACCCCGAAGACGACCGGTACCGGAACCTGGTGGGCCGACGAGCCCGACTGCCCGTCATCGGCCGGCTCCTGCCGATAATCGCCGATGAGGCCGTCGACCCGACCTTCGGGACCGGGGCCGTCAAGGTCACCCCGGCCCACGACCCCGTCGACTTCGAGCTGGCCCAGCGCCACGGCCTGGAGCGGGTCCTCATTATGAACCTGGACGCCACCATTAACCAAAACGGCGGCCCCTACGCCGGCCTGGACCGCTACGAGGCCCGGCGGCAGCTCGTCGAGGACCTTAAGGCCCAGGGCCTGGTCGAGAAGGTCGAACCCTACCGCTACAGCGTCGGCCACTGCGAGCGGTGCGACGCGGTGGTTGAGCCCATCATCAGCCTCCAGTGGTTCGTGAAAACCAGGCCTCTGGCCGAGCCGGCCCTGAGGGCCGTCCTGGACGGGGAGATACGCATCATCCCGGAGCGCTTCGTCCGGGTCTACGCCAACTGGCTTGAAAATATCCGCGACTGGTGCATCTCCCGCCAGATCTGGTGGGGCCACCGGATTCCCGTCTGGTACTGCCAGGACTGCGGGGCCACCGTCGTCCCCCCCAGGGATGACCCCATGCAGGACCCCGAACGGTGCGACCGGTGCGGCTCGGCCAGGCTCGAGCAGGACCCCGACGTCCTGGATACCTGGTTCAGCTCGGGCCTGTGGCCCCACTCCACCCTGGGCTGGCCCGACGAAACTGAAGACCTCCGGTATTTTTACCCGACATCCGTGATGGAGACGGGCTACGATATCCTCTTCTTCTGGGTGGCCCGGATGGTCATGCTCGGCCTGCGCAACACCGGCCAGGTGCCTTTCCGGGTCGTCTACCTGCACGGCCTGGTTCGGGATGCCCAGGGTCGGAAGATGAGCAAGTCGGTGGGCAACGTCATCGACCCCCTGGACATCATCGACCGGTACGGGGCCGACGCCCTGCGCTACGCCCTGACGGTAGGCATCACCCCCGGCAATGACGTCCGGCTGGGCATCCCGAAGGTCGAGGCCGGACGCAACTTCACCAACAAGCTCTGGAACGCCGCCCGCTTCGCCCTGGGGGCCGGGGCCGGGCGGGCCGGCCTTGAGCTTCCGGCCGACCTTACCGAGGCCGACCGGTGGATTCTGAGCCGCCTAAACCGGGTCACGGCCGACGTGCGCCGGCTGATGGCCGACTACGAGCTGGGCGAGGCCCTGAGGCTGCTTTACGATTTTCTATGGGACGAGTTCTGCGACTGGTATATCGAAATCGCCAAGGTCCAGAGCCGCCGGGCCCAGGAGCTGGGCCGCCCCGATACGAGTCCGGCCGTCCTTTACACCGTTCTCGAGCGGAGCCTGCGGCTGCTCCACCCCTTCATGCCCTTTGTGACCGAGAAGCTCTGGCAGCACCTAACCCGGGAGCGGCGGGTCGCCGGTGAACCCCTGCCCGAGTCGATAATGGTGGCCCCCTACCCCGAGCCGGAAGAGGCCCGCCTCGACCCGGAGGCCGAACGGCAGCTCGAAGTGCTGATGGACCTCATCCGGCGGGTCCGCAACGTTCGGGCGGACCTGCGGGTGCCGGCCGGGGCCTGGGTTGAAGTGATACTGGCGTCGGATAAATACCGGGGCCTGCTGGAAGCCTATGCGCCCGTCATCTCGCAGCTGGCGCGCGTCCGGCCGGTGGGAGTCAGGGCGACCCTGCCCGACCGGCCCAACGGGGCCGTTCGCGTCGTCGGCCTGGGAGCCACCGGCTACGTGGTGGTGGGCACCCACGTCAATCTGGAGGCCGAACGCCGCCGGCTGGCCGAAGAGCTCGCCGAGGTTGAGACCAGTGTCGCCCGAATCCGGGCCCGCCTCGAAGACCCCGAGTTTCGGGCCAAGGCCCCGGCGGACGTGGTCGAGCGGGAGGAAGAGCGCCTCCGCCGGCAGCAGGAGCGCCTCGGACGCCTTCGGGAGGCCCTGGAGTCTTAAAAGGGTCGGGCCGGGTGATTTACCCGGCCCGACCGGTACCCACGCCGGCCTCCCGGCGCAGTTCCTGCATTTTGGCGATGATAGCGTCGGCCATCTCCCGGGTACCCACAGCCGTCGGGTCGTCCCGGGTGGGCTTCAGGTCGTAGGTTACGTATTTGCCCTCCCGGATCACCTCGGCCACAGCCCGCTCCACCAGGTCGGCCGCCTCCGTCTCGCCGAGGTGCCGCAGCATCAGCACCCCGGTCAGGATGGTCGCCGTCGGATTGGCCTTGTTCTGGCCGGCATACCTGGGGGCACTGCCGTGGACGGGCTCGAAAACGGCCGCCTCATCCCCGATGTTGGCCCCGGGCGCAATGCCCAGCCCCCCGATCAGGCCGGCGCACAGGTCCGAAATGATGTCCCCGTACAGGTTGGGTAGCACCAGGACATCGTACTCTTCCGGGCGCTGGACCAGCTGCATGCTCAGGTTGTCCACGATGCGGTCCTCGAACCCGATGTCGGGGTACTCCTGGGCCACCTCCCGGGCGACCTTAAGGAAGAGGCCGTCGGTGAACTTCATTATGTTGGCCTTGTGGACGGCGGTGACCTTCTTGCGGCCGTTTTTCCGGGCGTACTCGAAGGCCCATTTGACGATCCGGCGGCTGCCGGCGACGGAGATCGCCTTGATGCTGATCCCCGAGTCGTCCCGGACCGGCTGGCCGCTCAGCTCCCGGATGAGGTTGATGACCTTGCGGCACTCCTCGGTCCCCTGCTCAAACTCCACCCCAGCGTAGAGGTCCTCGGTGTTCTCCCGGACGACGACAAGGTCAACATGCTCGTAGCGGGACCGAACCCCGGGGTAAAGTTTGGCCGGCCTCAGGTTGGCATAAAGGTCCAGAGCCTTGCGGATGGCCACGTTGACGCTCCTGAAGCCGTAGCCCACCGGGGTGGTAATGGGCCCCTTAAGGGCCACCTTGTTGCGCCGGATGGACTCGATGACGTGGTCCGGAATAGGGGTGCCGTACTTGGGGATGACGGCCTCCCCCACCTCCTGGACGTCCCAGTCAAACTGGATGCCTGTGGCTTCCAGAACCCTGCGGGCTGCGTCCACGACCTCGGGCCCGATCCCGTCCCCAGGGATGAGGGTGATGCGGTACATGGGGTCACCTCCGCTTAAAGGTTTCCGGCCTCATTATACCGCAGGTATCGGCCCGTCCAAAGAAAGCCATAGGCCCACCCGATAGCTTATAATCAGAAGCGGTGCGGGGTGGTGTAACGGTAACACGTCGGACTTTGGATCCGAAGTTCCAGGTTCGAATCCTGGCCCCGCAGCCGGACCACAAAATATGGGGGTGTGGACTCCCTCAGACCACAAGATATAGTATCCGGGCAAGCTTGCTTAGCTTGTCCGGCCGCATCTTGTGAGGGGAATTCCGGGGGAATTTTTGTCGGCTACTGGCCGAAGAGGGCCCGGTCGAGTTTTTCGGCTGCCTCCTGCTGCAGGTCCGGCAGGACGTGGGAATAAACCTGGAGGGTCAGGCTTACCGTTAGCAGGATGGTCGCGTGGCTGTGCCTTAAATCGTGAAAGCGAAGCTGGGGCAGCCCCGCCCGCCGGAGGACCGCCTCCAGGGCCCGGTTCACGTTCCGGGGCAGGATGGGCTTTCCCGTCCGGCTCGTAAAGACCAGGTCCTCCAGGCCCGGCTCCGGGGCCGGCCCCGGAGCCGGGCCTCAAGCTGGGCGACCCGGTGCTCTTTAAGGACGGCGGCCGCCCCGGGCGGCAGGACCACCTCGCGCTTCCCGGCCGCCGTCTTCGGCTCGCCCTCGACCCAGCGGCCCCCGACCCGGTAGAGGGTCCGGGTTAACCGGACGGTCCCCTCGGCCAGGTCCACGTCCGACCACCGCAGGCCCAGCAGCTCCCCCTTCCGCATCCCCGTGGCCAGGGCCAGAACGAACAGCGGATAGTACTCCGAACGCCGGGCCGCCTCCAGGAAGCGGGCGGCCTCTTCCAGTGAGAGGGTCCGGGCCTGGGGCGCATTCCACCTGGGCGGCTCGACCCGGCCGGCAGGGCTGCGGTCGATAAGGCCCAGGCGCTCGGCGTGGCCCAGGGCCCGGCGCAGGACGGCGTGGAGAAAGGCCACGGACCGGCGGGAAAGGCCGGCCTGGAGCTTGCGGCTGTAAAAGGCTTCCAGGTCCGAAGGCTTCAGGGCCTGGAGCCGGATGTGACCCAGCTCCGGGATGATGTGGACCCGGACCCGGGACTCGTAGCTTACGTAGGTCCAGGGTCGGACCGTGTGCCGGGCGACGTTCTCCAGCCAGTGCTGAAGATATTTGCCCAGGGTGACTTTGCTCGGCTCGGGCAGAAGACCCCGGTCCGCCCGCAGCCTTATTTCGGCCAGCCAGGTCAGGGCCTCCTTGCGGGTCTCAAAGTAGGCCCGACGGCGGACGCCGCCAACCATCACCTCAGCCCGGTAGCGGCCGCCGACTTTATAAACCGTCCCCTCGCCGTGGCCGCGCTTTTTAGCCATGGGTTGACCTCCTTCGGTGTTCTACTCAATTAGAGCGCTATCGCCGATGATTGTCAAGGGGTCTGGGCCAAAGTTTTTCCACAATTTTTTGCGTTGATGCCGAGGTAGCCGGGATGGTACACTACGGCCAGGATGGCATCGCTATCGGACGCCGCCAGACTCCTGGCTCAGGCCCGGAAGCCGAAGAAGCTTACCTGCCCGGTCTGTGGAACTGAATTTATCGGGGCCGGCCGGCGCAAGTACTGCAGCCGCCGCTGTACGCAGCGGGCGGCCGCCCGGGCCAGGTACTGGCGTGACCCGGAGGCAGCCCGGGCCAGGGCCAGGGAAAGCTATCTGCGTCGAAAGGCTAAAGCATCGGGGGCCGGGGATTAAGAAGGCCGGCCTTGCCGCCGACCTCCTTTCCCTCGTCCCCTTTAATCAGCAGCCCCCCTAGCCGGGCTGCCCCGCTCATCGCCTCCATCCGCCTCCGGGGCAGCGGGCTCGACCCCGGTCGCCGCCTTCGGGACCAGAAATCTAAAAGGTGCGAGAAAACCCGCCAGCCCAAAAGCGCACCACCATAACACACCGGAGGCGGCCGGGATGCACATCATTCACAGCCTGACCGCACAAAAGCGCAAAATTTCCACCGTTACAATATGCGAAGAACGTTTTCGAGGCTTTAAAATCCCCCAAACCACGCTAAATCGCCCTTAAATTCGCTTAAACGGCGCTAAACCGCCGTCTGGTTACCAGAAGGTTGGTAACCACAGCCGTCCAACCCTACTTTGTTCGGTCTCAAAAGCTCCGATCGGCCGGCTAACCCGTCGCTTGTGGGCATGCTTGAGACCAAGAACCTCACAAACAAGGCTATCGGTTACGATGACCTCGAGGCGGCTCAAGCCTGCCGACCGGTGCCTCAAGGTCAACCTCGGAGGTCCGAGCACCGGCCGCCTCCGGTCTGAGACCGCCCGGACGTCCCTTAAGGCCGGGGGCACTCGATGGCCCGAGGCCACTGCCGGCTGTGGTCCGGGCGGCCTACCCCTAAGGTCCGGCGGCACCGGGCACACCGACCTGCTTTACCTGGGCCGCAGCCGGTCTTCCGGCCGGCTCTTGACCTGGGGTGGGCAGGGGAGTGCCTGCCCCTTTTCTACTCGCCCATCCCACCACCTATGGGGCAGACTCGTTCCTTCATGGGTCTGAGCCGGCCTGGGGTCGCCGCCACGACCCCGGCCAGCAGCCGCCGGGAATCGGGCCGCAGGACCGTATTCCGGTGGGGGTCCCGTCCGCCCGATCTCTCTCTCCGCCGGCGGGCTACCGTGGCCATGTCTGGCCGGGTTTAAGCTCGATGATTTCCAGGCCGGGGATGTCCGAAGTAAGCTCCCGCAGGGCGGCCGGCGTCCCCGTTAGCACCGGAAACGTCCCAAAATGCATGGGAATGACCGCCTTCACCCCCAAAAGCCTGATAGCCTCCGCCGCCTC
>JBHOQU010000010.1:0-1122 GCA_042408785.1 Dehalococcoidia bacterium
AGCGTGATAAAGGCCGATGTAGGCGGGTATGTGGGTCATTCCTCGATGCATGAGGGGCTGATTAAGCGGGCCGAGCAGGTCCTTGCGGAGGCCAAGGCTCAGGGTTTGATTTATGATTTTCGGGTTTTAAACGTTGGCGACGACCTTGAGCTCATCCTAAGCCACGGCCGGGGGACCGAAAGCCCCGAAATCCACGCCCTGGCCTGGAAGGCCTTTGAGGCCGCCACCGAGGTGGCCAAAGGCTTAAAGCTTTACGGGGCCGGCCAGGACCTGCTTTCGGATGCCTTCTCGGGCAACGTCCGGGGCTTAGGCCCGGGCTGCGCCGAGCTAAGCTTTGAGGAGCGCCGTTCCGAGCCCTTAATCGTCTTTATGGCCGATAAGACCTCGGCGGGTTCGGCCTTTAATCTGCCCCTTTACCGGGTCTTTGCCGACCCATTCAACACGGCCGGGCTGGTCATCTCCGAGGCTTTAAATTCCGGTTTTGCCTTTGAAGTCCACGACATCATCGAGCACAAAAAGGTCGTTTTTGACTGTCCTGAGGAGCTTTACGCCCTTTTGGCCTTCATCGGCAGTCCCCTAAGGTATGCCGTGAAGGCGGTTTACAGTCGGGCAAGTGGTGAGGTTGCGGCGGTAAGCTCGACGGAGCGGCTTAGTTTGATTGCCGGCCGGTATGTGGGCAAGGACGACCCGGTCTTGATTGTGCGGGCCCAGGGGGAGTTTCCGGCGGTGGGTGAGATTTTGGAGGCGTTTAGCCATCCGCACCTGGTGGAGGGCTGGATGCGGGGCTCGCACTATGGGCCTTTGATGCCGGTGGGTTTTGCCGATGCCCGGTGCACCCGTTTTGATGGTCCGCCCCGGCTGGTGGCGGCCGGGTTTCAGCTGGCCGAAGGCAAGCTTATTGGGCCTGTGGACCTATTTGGGGACCCGGCGTTTGATAAGGCCCGGGAGACGGCCCTTTTAGTTGCCGATTATCTGCGCCGGCATGGGCCCTTCGAGCCGCACCGGCTGCCCATGGAGGAGATGGAGTACACGACGCTTCCCAAGCTGATGGCCAAGCTAAAGGACCGCTGGCAGCCCATCGAGGCCCCGGTGCCCACCGCCGACTAAACTTATACGGGGCCG
>JBHOQU010000011.1:0-3056 GCA_042408785.1 Dehalococcoidia bacterium
TTCAGCTACTACCAGAACCCGGAGCTGGACCGGCTCTTGCTCGAGGGCCGGTCGACCCTGGATGAGGAGACCCGCAAGCAGGTCTATTCCCGGGCTCAGCAGATCATCCGGGACGAGGCCCCGGTCATCTTCATGTGGGGCTTTCACCAGCTCTGGGCGGTGAGCACGGCCGTGAACTGGATGCCCGACCCGGACGAAATCGACAAGTTCTACACGGCCAAACCGGCCTAAAGCAAGAGGGCCTCAAAGAGACCGGGGAGGAGGAACTGGATCGGGTCCCGGGGACCAAAACCGCCCGCGCCCCGGACCAGCACCGGAAACCCCACGTCCACCAGGAGGGTCCCATCTGCGCCCACCTCGGTAACCACCCCGGCCAGCCGGGTGCCCCGGCCCACCCGCCGCCGTTCGGCGGCCGGACCAGTGGGGGCCTCGGACGCCGGGAGCAGGGGGTGGGAACGCTCGGCCCGGGCTGCCCGGGCGACTTCGGCGGGGCTGGTCCGCAGAAGGACCGAAAAATGGTCCAGAAACCGGTGGGGCTTTTCCCGCAACACGTTCCCCACATCCACCGCCTCGACATCCACAAAGGTCAGGGGCCGGCTCGGGTGCCAGGAGGCCTCGTGGTGGAGCCTGAGGGTCACTAAAATCCGGCCGTCCTCCGACCAGGCCCCCACCAGCATGCCCCGGGCCGCCCGCAGCCGCCAGACTTCGATAAAGAGCAGGTCTTCCCAGTCGTACCCCAAGGCCGGTTATTCGGAATACTCTTGAGTCGAGAAAAGCCGGCGCATCGACTCCAGATACTGGCTTTTGGTAAGCTTCGGCCGGGAATTTGCCTTAACCTGCCGGGCCAGCGCCGCCCCGTCGGCCAGCAGGTCGACCACCGTCATGGCCATGGCCTTGGCCGGAATGACGTAGGCCAGCTCCGGGTCCTCCACCCGGAAGTCCGCCCCGTGAATCTGCCCGACCGAACCGCTGGCGCTGGGGTGGAGCACGGGGAGAATGTGGGACAAATCCCCGGCGTCGGTCGAGGCCTGGGTGGGCGGCAGGTCCCGGTAGCCCTCCTCCCCGACCAGCTGGACGGCGTTGGCCTTGAAGATTCGCACCAGGTCCGGATTCTGCTCCAGGGGCAGATAGCCGGGCATCGTCTCGATAACCACCTTCGCCCCCAGCGCCAGCGCCCCGGCCCGCAAACAGCGGTCCACCTTCCGGTTGGCATCCTCCAGGGCCTCCAGGTTAAGGGCCCGGACAAAGGTCTCCATCCGAACATCAGCCGGGACGATGTTTACCACGTCGCCCCCTTTCGTGATGATGGGGTGAACCCGGACCGTATCCTTCTCCTGGAAGGTTTCGCGATTGGCGTGGATGGCGCTGAGGGCCAGCATGGCCGCATTGAGGGCATTTACGCCCCGGTGGGGGGCGGCCCCGGCGTGGCTGGGCCGGCCGATGAAGCGGACAAACTTGGCCACCATCCCGTTGCTGCCGGCCGTAACGCCCAGCCGGAAAGAGGTATCGGTACTGCTGTGGGTGAGCATGGCCATGTCGACATCGTCGAAGGCGCCCAGCCGGATAAGTTCCGGTTTGCCCCCCAAAAATTCAATCTTGCGCTGTCGGCGGAGCTCCAGCCGCTCCTCAATCTCGATGTATTCCTCGGCCGGTACACCGAATAGCACGATCCGCCCGGCCAGGTAACGGTGAACCCCCGAACGGATGAGGCCAAGGCCGACCCCCAGCATGTTGGCCACCTGGGCGTTGTGGCCGCAGGCGTGGGCGGCCCCGGTTCGGGCGTCGGCCGCAATGTGCTCGGGGATGACCAGCGAATCTAACTCGCCGAGAACGGCCACCGTCGGCCCGTCGGTGCCGGCCCGGATTTCGCCCCGGACCCCGGTGATGGCCAGGCCGGTCTGGAACGGGATGCCCCAGGAGGCGAAGTGGTCGGCGACGATGCCGGCCGTCCGAAACTCCTTAAACCCGGGCTCCGGGTGCCGGTAGATATCCTCCCCAATGCGGATGATTTCGTCCCGGGCGGCGTCGATGGCCTCGCAGACGGCCCGCTTAAGCTCCTCCCGCGTCGGCATCGGTTTTAACCTCCCGTCCGAGTTTAAGGGCCCTGGCCACGGCCGCCACCCGCTCCCCGAGGGCCTCGGCCTGGGCCAGGTCGTCGGCGGTAACCTCCCCCGAGGCGGCGGCACCGTAGTAGGAGCCGGAGACCCGCATCCGCTCGTTCCAGGGCAGACCCACGATTATAACCCCGTGGGCCAGCAGAAAATGCAGAAGCGACCAGAGGGTGAACTCCACCCCGGCATTCCGGGACCAGGCGCTGGTAAAGGCCGCCCCCACCTTGCCCACCAGGGGGTTCTCCTCCCAGAAGACCCCGGTGCCGTCCAGCCAGCGCTTAAACTCACCGGTGGGCCCGTTCCAGTTGGGCGACCCGAGGACTATGCCGTCGGCGGCCGCCAGGGCCCCAGGGCCGACCTCGTCAATGGTCCGGACTTCCACGACCGTTCCCGCGACCCGTCCTGCCCCCCGACCGACCGCCTCCGCCAGGGGCCGCATCATCCGGCCCCGGTCGTGAAAAATCACCATCACCTTTACGTAAAGTTCCGGCCTTGACACCGCTGACTCCCACTGTTTTAAAATAAGCGAGCGGTTTTGGTGGCCGGCAAACCGGAAGTAGCCGTAGAACAATTCTACACGCTGGACCGGCCATCAGACCAGCAGATGGCCCGGAAAACTTCGATCAAAGGAGGGCGCGGTGAGTCTTTCTGGGAAGCTGAGTCGGCGGGAGTTTCTCGGCGGAGTCCTGGGAGCAGGGGCCCTCGCCGCCTTTGGGTGCAGTCCGGCCCCGGCCCAGCCGGCGGCACCCCAGCAGCCGGCCGGTCGGCCCAACTACGGCGGGACCGTGGTCTTCGTCCTCGAAAACGACGTCATCGACTTCGACCCGATGCGGTCCCGGGCCTTCGTCGACCGCAACGTCCACTACCAGATTTACGATTCGCTGGTCAGAATCGACCCAAAGGGCAATATCATCCCCTGGCTGGCCGAACGCTGGGAGATTTCCC
>JBHOQU010000012.1:0-19274 GCA_042408785.1 Dehalococcoidia bacterium
CCCTGCGTCTGGGAGGGCCGGCGGTGCTGCAGCTATGGAGCTGTTGCCCTGGCGCTGAGGGCTCTTGGGCATCCTTTGTGTAAGAGCAGGGCCTACTATGCCGTGCGGGAAGCGGGGCAGAGAGTGCAGGGGCTAAGAAGGCAGAAGGTGAGGCTGTCTTCTGGACAGGGCAGGATAAGACCCATAGGGGCTGACCTCACCACGGTCAGGTGCAAGGGGCGATGGCTTGAGGTGGGAGTGGTGGATGCCAGCAGGGGTACGCTGCTGACGGCGGACATCCTGGGCAGTGCGGTAAGCGACGATGCCGATGCTGCGGGTCTTGAGCACCAGGTGTGTAAGGCGCACGTTGTGCGTAACACCGAGGAGTGGGTGGCCAAGATGCGCCCTTTACTTGAGCAGGACGCCGATGGCTCTTTGAGCAGGATAGGGGTGACTGCTGAGCAGGCGGTGGCCGATTGTGAGCAGTTGCTCGAGCTGCCTCGGGAGGCGGAAAAGAGGCTGGAGCAGATACACCTGCGTTACCGTCAGGCCTCTGCCCCCGGGGTAGGGGAGCCGATGAGCCTGGCTTACAGTTTGGGCCGGTGGAATCTGTGGGGGAGGCTGACTCTTTACCGTAGGTGGCGTGGGAAGGATGGGACCAATAACGCCTGTAAGAGAGCTACAGGAGCATGAGGGATTACAAGAGGGAGCTTTCGGTGCCGAATGTGAGCAGGCTTATTGCCTGGGCAGGCAATGCTCTGGGCCAGGGAGGAGCTAACCTGGCCGAAGTTATGACCTGAGCAAAAACCACCACCAGGGGGAAAAGCCCCCGCTACTGACCTACCTTCTGATGAACAGTCACGGCCTTCCGGCTTTCGGGTCCCGAATGATAACTACCGGATAATGGCTGATCTTTTTGCAGGGGGCGTCCCGCAGCCCTGGCGGTCGCTCCCAGCCAGGTCCGCAAGAGAACTGGAAGGCCCGACCTCGTGGCCGGTTGACAACGGTGTTGCGGCGTATTATCATATAGCAAACTGGTGTGGCCGAAAACCCTGAGGCGAACGGTTCGAGAGGGGGTGAGAACTGCTGACCAGACTATGGAAAGATCGGTTAGCCTATTTACGGGCTGGCCCACCTTACGGGCCCCACCGGGAGTTGCCCGGAAAGTTACCCCAGACTTAGCATAACCTGCATGACAGGTTATGTCAAGTCTAGAGGTTGCAGGCCGCAAGGCCGGTGCCGGTGGATGAGGCGGGAAGCAACCGGGACAGGTATTACGCGACATCTGTCCGTGAGTTGTAGAAAGGTGGCCCTATGGAGCGAGGGGGGCCGGTCGCTCGGGCCGGCTCCAGACCTTAGACGGTTGGTTCGAGGGATGTTCAAACCTTGCAGGGAGGAGGCTGTTTAAATGTTGGTGGCGACGCCTGAAACCAGGACCGAGCACGACACCAAGGTCGTCGAAGAGGCCATCCGGATCATCCAGGAGCACCTGGACCGGGAGGCCCGAAACCGCCGCCAGATCCTGCTGGAGCCCAAAGACCTCTGCCCGATGCAGAAGGCCAAGCTGGTCGCTGACCTCCAGGCGGTCTTTGACGACCCCGGGCCTGGCCGGGGCTCCTTCGGCGACTGGGTTCGGGGCCTCTGGGCGTCGGTCCGGCGGCTCTTTTAGGTCGCTGAGCCGACCGGCAGCCCAGGCTCCGACCTTAGTTAATAGGGCGCCCGCCTGGCGCCCAAACTAGCAGCGAGCACAGCCGGACGGCGGGCCGGTAACTATACCTTCGGTTACCGGCCCTCGCCTTCGGGGGCCGGTTTAAGTTCGGGAGCGCCGACCCAGAGCTCTCCGTCTACGAAGACCTCTTTCTTCCAGATCGGGGCTTCGGCCTTGACCCGGTCCATGACGTACCGGCAGGCCTCGAAGGCCTCGGCCCGGTGGGGTGCGGCCACCGCGACCATCACGCTGGCTTCCCCGATTTCCAACCGCCCGACCCGATGCTTTACGGCGATTTTCCCCACCGGCCACCGCCGGCGGGCCTCGGCCGCAATCTCGGCGATTTTGGCCTCGGCCATCTCGGGGTACGCCTCGTAGACCAGGTGCTCGGTCGGCCGCCCGTCAGAGTTGTTTCGGACGACCCCGATGAAGAGCACCACCGCCCCGTCCTCCGGAGTCTGGACGGCGGCAATAAGCTCTTCGGGGTTCAGCGGCCCTTCGGTTATCTCGACCATGGGCTGACCTTCCCCCCCGCTGACCGGCGGCACGAAGACCACCTCGTCCCCCGGCTTGAGCTCATAGTCACCCGGAACGTACTCCCGGTTCACCGCAAACCGCACTGCCCCTTCAAGGCCCGCCAGCACCGGCCGCTCGGCCACCAGCCGGGCCCAGATATCGGCCACCCGGGAGCCCACCGGAACCTCCAGTTCCCGTTCGGCTTCCCCGAAAAGTTCCCGGAGCAACGCAAAAAACTTGAGCCTGATGCTCACCCGCTCCAAGTGGCCGGCAACCCCTTTCTGCTTGATTATATATCCCCTCATTTTCTACGGAACCGGGTCTTTCTCTTCGCTTCCAGGGGCACCCAAAAACTCCCGGGCCTCCGCCACCAGGTAAAGTGAGCCGGTAACGCAGATTAAGTCGTCCGGTCCGGCCTGCCCCAGAAACTCGCCTAATGCCGCCCCAACGTCGGGGAAAAGTACCGGAGCCCGGTCGAACCTGGCCAACTCCCGGGCAAGGGCCTCCGGCGGGGCGGCCCGGGGGTGTTTGGAGCGGGTAACCCCAACGACATCCGCCAGAGGCGCCAGGGCGCCCACAATGGCCGCGATGTCCTTATCGGCCGATGTCCCCAAAATCAAGAAGAGTCTATTATGCCTAAATTCCCCCTTAAGGGTTCGGGCCAGGAAGTCCGCCGACTCCCCGTTGTGGGCCCCGTCCACCACTACCGTCGGGTTCCGCCGGAGGATTTCCGCCCGCCCGGGCCACCGCACCTGCTTGAGGCCCAGTCTGACCTCCTCAAGTCCCAGGTCGACCCGCTTCTGCGCCCGCAAAAGGTCGATGGCGGCGACCGCCACGGCGGCATTCTCCAGCTGGTGGGGCCCCAGGAGGGCCACCTCAAGCCCCTCGTAGGTGTCGAAAGGGGTCTGCACCGTCAGGTTTTGGCGGCTACCGGACCAGGACCAGTCGCGGCCGGCCAGCAAAAGGGTCGCCCCCAGTGCCCGGGCCCGCTCGGCGATAACTTGTATCGCCTCCTCTTCCTGGGGGGCGCAGACCACCGGCACCCCCGGCTTGATGATGCCGGCCTTCTCGGCGGCGATCTGGGCCAGGGTTGAGCCCAGAATCTGGGTGTGGTCGTAGCTGAGGCTGGTTATAACGGCTACTTCCGGGGCGACCACGTTGGTGGCATCCAGCCTCCCCCCAAGGCCCACTTCCAGGACGGCCCACTCCGCCCCCGCCCTGGCAAAGTAGAGGAGGCCCAGGGCCGTCCCCAGCTCGAAAGTTGTCAGCCGACCCAGCCCCTCGGCCTGCCCGTCCAGCTCGGCAACGAGGGGCTGCAGCTCAGCCACCAGCCGGCTGAAAGTTACGGGTGAGATGGGCGCCCCGTCGACCTGGAGCCGCTCCCGGAAGGTGTGCAGGTGGGGGGAAGTAAAAAGGCCGGTAGGGTAGCGGGTCCAGAGCACCGAGGCAACCATGGCCGCCACCGAACCCTTACCCTTGGTCCCGGCGATGTGGACGATTTTAAGCCGGTCCTGCGGCCGACCGAGCCGCTGAAGCAACCGGGCGGTGCGCTCCAGGCCGTGGCCCAGGGGGTCGAGGGAGCCCAGAAAGCCCCGCTCGTAATTGGCCCGGGAGTAAAGAAACTCCAGGGCGGCCCGGTAAGGGTCGGCCCCGGGGCCTAGCATTGGCCGCCGCCCACCATGTGGACCACCTCCACGTGGTCGCCCGCCCGGATTCGGGTCTTTTCCCACTCCTCCCGCAGGACGACCTCCCCGTTCAGGGCGACCGCAACCCCGTCCCGGCGGACGCACAGGTGGTCCAGAAGCTCAACGATGCTCATTTCCCGGGGAAGAGCCCGGGTCTTGCCGTTGATGACTACCTCAATCATGACTGATTTACCCGCTTGCCCTGGCCGCACTCCAGGCGGCCCGAAGGGCCTCTTTAAGCCGGCGGGCCTCCCCCTCGGGGTCGTTGGAGTCCAAAATCGCCGAGATGACCGCCACCCCCACCGCCCCGGCCGCAATTACCTCGGCGCAGTTTGCGGCCGTTATGCCGCCGATTCCCAGGACGGGAATGGGGCTCCGGGCGGCAAACTCCCCCACCCGTCCCACCCCGGCCGCCGGCAGACCGGGATGGGTCGGGCTCGGGAAGACAGTCCCTACCAGCAGGTAATCTAGTCCCGCCCATTCGATGCCGGCCGGGTCGTGGCCCGACCGGCCGAGAATCCGGTCGGGCCCCACCAGCCGCCGGGCAACGGCGGTCGGCAAACCGTTCTCCGGAAGGTGCACCCCGTCGGCCTCGGCCGCAAGGGCCACGTCGACCCGGTCGTTGACGAGCAGTTTGGCCCTGCCGGCGATGGCCTCCCGGAGGGTGTTAACCAGCCCGAAAAGGTCGGCGGCCGGCAGGTCCTTTTCCCGGACCTGAACCAGGTCGACGCCTCCGGCCACCGCCCGGCCAACCGCCTCGGTTAGGGGCAGGCGGCTCCTTTGCCGGTCGGTGACCAGCATCAGCAGGGGTGGCTCACCCAGCCGGCCCAGGGTCATTTACCGCCACTGCACGACCCCTTCCAGGGGGCTGCTGGCCTCCGCGTAGGGGAGCTTGGGGATCCGGCCGGCCAGGAAGGCCTTGCGCCCGGCCTCAACCCCCAGCCGGAAGGCTTCGGCCATCAGGGGCGGGTTCTTGGCCTTGGCGATGGCGGTGTTCACCAGCACCGCGTCCGCCCCCAGCTCCATAGCCAGGGAGGCGTCCGATGGGGCCCCCAGGCCGGCGTCGATCACCACCGGCACCTTCGCCTGCTCAATGATGATCTGAATCTGGCCAAAGTAGACGATGCCCTGACCGGAGCCGATGGGGGCGGCCAGGGGCATAACCGTGGCGGTGCCGATTTCTTCCAGCTTCTTGGCCAGGACCGGGTCGTCGTTAATGTAGGGCAGGACGACAAACCCTTCGCGCACCAGCACGCGGGCCGCCTCGAGGGTCTCCTCGGGGTCGGGCAGCAGGTACTTAGGATCGGGGATCACCTCGAGCTTTATCCAGTTGTAGCCGTCGAGGCCCCGGCACACCTCCCGGGCGAGCCGGGCCGTTTTGATAGCCTCCTCGGCAGTGCGGCAGCCGGCGGTGTTCGGCAGGATCATGTACTTGGACCAGTCGATAATGTCCAGCAGCGTCTTCTTTTTCGGGTCATCCAGGTCGAGCCGCCGGATGGCCACGGTGATGATCTCGGGCTTGCCCGCCTCGTAGGCCGCCAGCATCTCCTCTTCGGTCCGGAACTTGCCGCTGCCCATCATTAGGCGGGACCTAAACTTGCGGCCGGCGATGACCAGGTAGTCGTCGTGGGGCTGGTTAATCATGATTTACACCTCACTTTCTGCCGCCTGCCCAGGGGAACTTAAACGCTGCTCCGCAAGGAAGCAGCCACCGGCGGGTGGGCCCTCTGCTTCCCTACGCCGGCATTACCCGGATCAGGTTCCGAGGGTTGACGGCCCAGCGGGACGCCGTCTCTCAGCCTTTTCGGCTCCCCTAGCAGAATCGGCCCGATTTATTCGGTCGGGTGCTTTAACCCGACCGTCTCCATTTTAGCCCAGGCTTCGAAACCCTGTCAAAATGTTCGGCTTGGTTTTGGTATCATTGGGGCGATGACCGGCACGCTCATCAACATCGCCACCGTCCTCCTGGGAGGCACTGCCGGCACCCTCTTAGGGGCCCGCCTACCCCAGCGGATTCGGGAAACGGTGATGCACGGCATCGGTCTTATGACCGTCTTCATCGGGCTCAGCATGGCCCTAAAAACCCAGCACCCCATCATCCTCCTGGGGAGCATCGTCCTGGGCGGCATTGTCGGGGAGCTTCTGGGGGTCGACCACGGCCTTCGGGTCCTGGGCGACCGTTTTGAGGGCCGTTTTGGGGCCCTTTTCGGGGGCAAGTCGGCCCAGGCCGGCAACTTCAGCAAGGGGTTTGTCACCGCAAGCCTCATCTTCTGCGTGGGCCCTATGACCATCCTGGGGTCCATTCAGGACGGCCTGACCGGGGATTACAGCCTCCTGGCCATCAAGTCGGTGCTGGACGGCTTTACGGCCCTGGCCCTTTCGGCCACCTTCGGCATCGGCGTGGCCTTTGCCGCCGTCACCGTCCTGGTTTACCAGGGGGCCCTGACCCTCGGGGCGGCCTGGGCCCGGGCGCTGCTTACCGAACCCATGGTTACCGAGATGAGCGCCGCCGGCGGCCTCATCATCCTGGGGATCGGCCTCGTCATCCTAGAGCTTAAGCCCATTCGGGTGGCCAACTTCCTGCCGGCCCTGGTCTTTGCGCCGGTGCTGGTCGCCCTTTTCGGCCGCTGGGTCTGAGGGCGAGGCCGGCGGCGTAACTGCGGCCGAGCCCCGGCGTTATAGTATTGAGTAATCGACCGGAGGGGATGACTATCGGCGAGTGGCCGGTTCCGAGCCCGAGACCGTACGCAACCTGGTGGAGCGGCTCAAAGGCGGCGACGCGGAGGCAGCGGCTTCGCTTTACCGCCTTTACGCGGATCCCCTTTATCGATACTTCCTTTACCAGCTCCGGGACCCGGACCTGGCAGCCGACCTCACCTCGGAAGTCTTTCTGCGAATGCTGGAAAACATCGGCCGCTACACCCACCGGGGCGTGCCCTTTCGGGCCTGGCTGTTTAAAATCGCCCACAACCTGGTTATTGACCATTACCGGGAGCGGACGAAGCTCGTCTCGGCGGAAGAAGACCCGCCGGAACCGGAGGCCGAGGACCCCGAGCCGCCCGAGCTGGACCGGTACCGGCTGCTTGCCGCCCTGAACCGGCTCACGGCCGAGCAGCGGCAGGTGGTTTTGCTCCGCTTTGTCGAAGATCTGGACATCAAGGAGGTGGCGGCAATCCTGGGCAAGACTGAGGGGGCCGTAAAGGCCCTGCAACATCGGGCCATTGCCGCCCTGCGTCGTCTGCTGGAGGGGGGACCCCAATGACCGGGCCTGACCTGGAGTCCGCATTTAACGACTGCGTGGAGGCCCTGCGGGCCGGGAAATCCCTGGAGGAGTGCCTGGGCCGCTACCCGGAGCACCGGGCCGACCTTGAGCCCCTTTTAGGGGTCGTCGCCGAGGTCTGGTCCGTACCCCGTCCGGCCCTGAGTCCGGCCGCCGCCCGAATTGGAGAAGCCCGCCTGCGCCGTGCCGTAGCCGGCCGGCGTCGGCCCCTCTACCGCCAGGCGGGTCTCGGCTGGCTGACGGCGGCCGCCGTGCTTTTACTGGTTCTGCTCGGGCTCGGAAGCACGGTGGCGGCGGCCCAGGGCAGCACCGACGGGCCCCTCTCCGGACTACGGGTTGCCGCCGAGCGCCTTCAACTCACCATCGCTCGGAGCCCGGCGGAGCAGGCCGACATCCAGCTGGCTGGCGTCGAGCGGCGGCTGGATTCCCTGGCAACCCAGGTGGGAAGGGGCAGTCCCCCGCCTGATGGGAGCCTTCCCGAGTTCGAAGACAAGCTTAAGGCCGCCCTGGAAAAGGTCGAGGAGCTTCCGCCGCCCGAAGCTGCCAGCCGGATTAACCGGGCCATCGGCCTCGTCGCCCGCCAGCGGGCAATCATTGAGGCGGTTGGGGACGATGAGTCCGATTCTAACCGGGCGGATGAGCTGGCCCGGCGGGAAAAGCAGTTGACCGAAAAGCTCCGGCAGATTGCCGGGCAGGCGGCCCAGAAGGCAGGTCCCCCGGCCAGAACCCCAGCCCATAGCCTGGGTCAGGCCCCACAACAAGACCCTTCCGAGCGCCCCGGGAGACCCGGCCGCGGCCGCTAGGCCTCAGTTCCCCACCGGCGCCGGCCGGGCCAGGCCCGGAATAAGCTCGGCCAGGGGCACATGCTCCAGGCCGAAGGCCTCGGCCACCGCCGGATGGGTGATGTGCCCCCGGTAAACGTTCACCCCGAGGGCCAGCGCCGGGTCCTGCCGAACCGCCTCCTCAAGCCCAAGGTTTGCCAGCTTAAGAACGTACGGCTGGGTGGCATTGGAAAGGGCGTAGGTCGAGGTGCGGGGCACCGCCCCGGGCATGTTCGGCACGCAATAGTGAATCACCCCGTCAACTTCGTAGACCGGGTCGCTGTGGGTCGTGGGCCGGGACGTCTCCACACACCCGCCCTGGTCCACCGCCACGTCGATGACCACCGAGCCCGGCTCCATGCTGGCCACCATCTCCCGGGTAACCAGCTTCGGGGCCCGGGCCCCTGGAATCAGTACCGCCCCGATGACCACCTCGGCCCCCTGAACGGCGTTGGCAATGTTCCGATGGTTGGACATCAAGGTTATCAGATTCCCGTGCAGGACCTCACTCAGATACCGGAGCCGGTCCAGGTTTACGTCCACCAGGATCACCTGGGCGCCCATCCCCAGGGCGATCTGAGCGGCATTGGTGCCCACGGTCCCCGCCCCGATGATTACCACCCGGGACGGATAAACCCCCGGTACGCCCCCTAAAAGCTTGCCCCGCCCGCCGCTGGGCTTTTCCAGGTAATGGGCGGCCACCTGAATGGCCATCCGGCCGGCCACTTCACTCATCGGCGTAAGCAGGGGCAGCCGCCCGTCGGGCAGCTGAACCGTCTCGTAGGCGATGGCCACCACCCCGCTCCGCAGCAGGGCCAGGGTGAGCTCCTCGCTGGCGGCCAAATGCAGGTAGGTGAAGAGCAGCTGGCCCGGCTGAAGCAGGGGATATTCCGGGGGCAGGGGCTCTTTGACCTTGACGATGAGTTCGGCCTGGCGCCAGACCTGGGCCGCCTCGGGGACGATTTCGGCGCCGGCCTGGGCATAGGCCTGGTCGCTGAAGCCGCTGCCCTCGCCGGCCCCGGCCTGAACCAGCACCCGGTGACCGGCCCGGGTCAGCATCTCCACCCCGGCCGGGGTCAGGCCAACCCGGTACTCCTGATCCTTGATCTCTTTGGGCACACCGACAAACATTGTCGCATTCCCCTCCTCGGGCAGGCTGCCGTCATCGGCTCCGCTTAATCTTACCTCACGGCGCCCCCGGACCGCAAAGCCGCGGGCGCTCAGATATACTTGGGTCCGGAGGCCGAGATGAGTGCGGTAAGCCAATACCACCGCGGCCTGCCCGGGCCGGAAGACCTCCTGCCGGTGGTCGAGGTTTCAGCCACGTCTTTGGACTGCGACCAGCAGATTAATGGCCCCCTTTGCGGCCGCCGGGGCACTCCCGAAGCCCGGGTCACCGAGCTTAACAGCCAGGCGCTTACGGCCTACCGGAAACCGTCCTCCGGGGACCATCAACGGCGCTTGACGTTCAGGCCCCGGGGATTGGGCGGTCCCCGCGGCCGTTCCAGACCCGGGGCTTAACGTGGGATGGCTCTTCTCGGCCCGGGCGCTGCTAACCGGGGTTTTCGTCCTGTCGACCATAATCGGCGTTGCCGGCGGCTCTGCCCTTCTCCTGACGGCCGGCAACTACGCCCGGGCCGTCCAGGCCGTTTACAGCCTGAGGATATCTGTGGGGACGTTGACAGTGGAGGACGGCCAGGTCCGGTTTGCCGGCCGGATCCGGAACGATTCGGCCATCCCTCTTAGGCTGGACACCCTCGTGGTTCGCTTCTGGGTTAACGGGCGGCCCGTAGCCGCCGGGCGGCTGGAATTCCAGGGCCGCCTCCTGGCACCGGGCGAGGGGATGGACTTTGTCGTCACCGCCCAGGTCGATCCCGACCACCGGGAGTACCTGCGGACCCTGCCCGCGGCCGGCCTAGTCTGGGAACTCGAGGGCCGGCTTGCCTGCTACCTGCCCTTTGGAGCCGAAAAATTTTCGGTTCCCCTGCGGGGAAAATGGCCCGGCTAACCCCGAAACCCTCGCCGGCGGCCGCCCTCTATTTGGGCCTCAGCGGCGGCCTAGCCGAAGCCGCCCTCTTCCTGGGGGCATCGCCGACCCTGGGGCCTTACGCCCCTTTCCAGCTACCCGGGGACCTCGCCTTCGGGTTTCCCTTTGTTGCCGTCGTATTTTGCGGCCTCCTAGCTCCCGCTTGGGAGGGCGCCCTGGGAAGCGTCCTGGTTTTCGGCTTCACGGCCGGGTCCGGCATCGCCGCCGTCCTTCTGACACCGGCCCTCTTGGGCTACACCCCGGAGCGGGGAGCCGCTCTCAACCTGGCCACCCAGCAAGCTTTCGCCGCCTTTTTCGTCAGCCTGCTCACCGGCGGCCCGGGCCTCCTGGTGGGGGTGGGCCTGCGTCACCTGGCGGGCCGGTCCGACTGAGGACTCCACCATTGGCCCTCAACCCGGGGCGCACTGCCCTGCACCCTCACGGCCAACCGAACAACCGGAAAGTGCCGGGCTTTCCGCCTGGGACATACTTGGGTTTGGAGGCGCAGGATGGCCGTTGAGGTCAAAAGATACGCCTTTATGGTGGACGGCTACCACCAGAGCCTGCCCGGCCCCCGGGACATCCTGCTGGTAATGGAGGTCTCAGATGCCTCTTCAGCTTATGACCAGCCTGACCGTCACCCAGGGCCAGGCCCTGGGCTAGCCACCGCCGTCCCCCCCAACGGCCAGCCTCCCGAGGACTGCGTATTCGGCCCGGGTCTCCGACGGGCCCGTCAGGGGCACCGGCCCCACCCCGGGCCGGAAAAAGCCGGCGATAAGGTCGTACTCGCCCGGCGGGGTATCCCGGGGTATCAGAATGGCGGCCCGGTCGGTAGCGGCGTCGCCCACGGCCCAGCGCGACGTGGGTAGGGCCCCGAACCCCGGCTGGGCGTGCCGGCCCAGAATCACCCGGCCGTCTGGGGCCAGCAGGTGGACGAACCAGTCGTAGTCGCCGTCCACAGGCCGAACCGCCTTGAAGTCGAACTCCAGCCGGAAAGCCTCCCCCGGCCGGACCCGGTCGGTCTCGACCCCGAAAGCAACGAGCTCGACCCCATTTGCCCAAACGTAACCGGCCGGAATCCTCGGCAGGCCCCCGATCGGCGGCAGGTAGCCGAAAACCTCGTAGCTTCCGACCCACCCGGCCGTGAACCGGTAAGCCCGCGTATTAAGCCACAGCTCCAGGTCCCGCCCGGATTCCCCGGGCGGCAGGTGGGCGCGATCGACCACCAGCCAGATAAGCCTCGACTTCGGGTGGGCGAGGACGGCCTCGAAGCCGGCCCGCTGCTCCGGCGAATACCAGTGGTGGACGAACCGACCCTTCACGAGCCCCAGCCAGTAGTGAATGTAAAACTCGTTGGAAACCGTGACCAGGGTAAAAGGTTGGCCCGGACTTGTGACCCGGGCGGCCAGCTCCCGGGCCTCGGCCAGGGCGAGGCCGGGAAAATCCCGGGTGAGCCCGGCGCTCTGCCCGAGCAGGGCGGCCGCGGCAAGGCCGAAAACCCCCAGACTCACGCCCCCAACCAGGGCCGGCCTTAAGCCCCTTAAACCCGCCCACACCAGCCCCCCGGCCGCCACCACCCCCAGGCCGAGGAGCCCCCCAAGGGTCAGGTCCCGAACTTCGGAGCCGTCGCTCAACCGGTGCCACCAGATAAAGTCGACCTGGTCCGGTGCCCAGTGGGCAAGCTGATAGACGGCCGGCGACCGGTACCAGAGCCGAAGGTCGTACCAGGGAAGGTCGGGGTCGGTGGCCCAGTCGAACTGAAGTACGGCCCGGTCCCAGGCCCCGGCGACCACGCCAAGCTGGACGGGGACGCTCAGCAGAAACCCGGCGGCCACCAGCGCCCTAGGCCACGGACCCCTCCCGTCGGCCAGGGCGGCCACCGGCAGGCAAAGCAGGGGCAGCAGGGGAACCATGAAGCGGGGCCCCCATGTGAGGCCCCCATACCAGGCCCCGTAGCCGCCGTAGACGAGGAGGGTGCCCAGCACCGTTCCCAGGGCGGCCAGGGCAACCTCCCGGCCTCGCCCCCACACCCCGACCCAGCCGGGGGCAGCCAGGAAAACCAGCGGCGAGAAGAAGAGCAGACCCTTGGCCGGGCTTAAGAGCTGGCCGTACGTCCGGGCCGCCAGATTGCCGGGGGAATAGTCCGGGAGCAGGCTTGCCAGACCATCCGGCCCGAACCGCCAGGCGGCAACGGCCGCAGCCCCGGCCAAGGCGACTAAGCCGCCAATAATTAGCCGCCGGACCCCGGCGGACTTGTCGCCCAGACCAGACAGGAGGGCCGCGACCAGGAATGCGGGGACAGCCGCGGCCGCCGTCACCTTGACCAGCGTGGCCCAGAACAGGCACAAACCCCAGGCGGCGGCCAGGGCGGGCCGGCCGGAGTGCCGCCAGGCCAGGAAGGCGCCCAGGGCGGCAACCCAGGCCAGCCCCACCGCCGGCTCCCGCAGAAAGGTCCGGGCATAGGGCCAGACCATGGTTCCGAGGCCGAAGGCCAGGGCCGCCAGCAGGGATGCTGCCGCCCCAAAGCCCAGCCCCCGGGCCACCAGAAAGAGTCCGGCCCCGGTCAGGGCCGTCACCAGCACATTAAGGAGCATGACCGCGTGGATGGTGTTTACGGTTGGGAACCGCTGGGCCAGGGCATAGAGGGGAACGGCCATAAGCGCCTGCCCCGGCTCCACCCGACCCACCGGGTTGTGGACCCGGGCAAACTCCAGCTGGGGGGTATCTGCCCGCCCGGTCTGAACCAGGCTTTCGGTCAGGGCGTAGCTGGCGAACTCGTCGATGGAGGTGAATCGGCCGCCGAAGCTGAGCAGGTAAACCGCGGCCAGGAAGGCGAAGACGGCCGCGGCCGTGCCTAGGTCACGTCCCGGCGGGCGGCCAGGTTTAGCCGAAGCTCCCCGACCATGCACGCCCGCGATTTTAGCAGAAAAGTTGCCGGGCCGCCGGTTATGCCGGCGGCCCGGCGCGGTCCCCTCATCGCCGGCTAGTGCTCGACGATGTAGAGATAGTCGTACATCCGGACGAAGATGTTCCAGTTAGGCCGCCAGTCGCCCTCCTTGGTCTTGGGCATCCCCTTGACCCAGGGCTTGAGGAGGCCTACGCCCAGCGGGTAGTAAACGAAGACGAAGGCCGCATCCTGTAGCATGATCTCGTCGGCCTTCCAGTACATCTCCGCCCGCTTCTGCCGGTCGACGATGCCCTTTGCCTCGCTTACCAGCTTATCGTACTCGTCGTTGGACCACTGGTGGCGCTGACCGCTGGCAAACTTCGAGTAGAAGACCTGGTACTGCTGGTTGTTGGGGTCGGGGTAGTCCATATACCAGCGGATCCAAACGGTCTGAAGCTTGTGCTCCCAGAGCTGGCCCCGGAATGCCCGCGGCTCCATCACCTCCAGCTCCACGTTCATGTTGAGGTTCTCTTTGAGCATCTGGATGATGGCCTGGGCCGCGGCCTTGGGGGCGTCGCCTTCCTCTCGCATGTAGATCTTGATGGGGGGCCAGTTGCGGCCGCCCTCATACGGGCTGCCCTGCAGGTACTTGATGGCGTCCTTGCCCTCATATTTGACCAGGGGGTGGTCCTTGGTGATCCTCGGGTTGAAACCCCACCAGCCCGGCGGGTTAAACGTATAGGCCGGGCGGCCGAGGCCCTGGAGGACAGCGTTGGCGATTCGCTCCCGGTCGATGGCGTGGGCCACCGCCTGCCGGACCCGCTTGTCGTCCCAGGGCTTATACTTGACGCCCAGCTCCAGGTAGAAGGTGCCGACCAGGTCGAATTTGATGATCTCTTTCGAAAGCTTGGGGTCAGCCTGAACCCGCCGCCACTCGCCCAGGGGCACCCGCCAGTGCCAGTCGATCTCATTGTTCTCATAGGCGAGCTGGCTGGCCGCGCTCCCAATGACCGGCACGATCACCCGCTCGATTTTGATCTCCTTGGCCTTCCAGTAGTACGGGTTCTTGACCACTTCGTAAACCTTGTCGTGCTCCCACCGCACCAGCTTGAACGGCCCGTTGCTGACGACCTCAGGCACCTTGTTGGGGTCGGTCCAGTTGTCGCCGTACTTCTCGACAGACTTGCGGTGCGACGGCAGGGCGGCGATGTACGAGGTGAGCACCGGCCAGTAGCCCCGGGGACCCTCCAGCTCGCACACGAGGGTGTAGTCGTCCTTCGCCCTAACCCCGATGGCGTTGATATCCTGGATCTTCCCCTGGTTGACGGCCTCGGCATTTTTTAAGTCGTAGAGAAACCCGGCGTAGGGCGCGGCGGTGCGAGGGTCCAACTGCCGCTTGAAGGACCACTCGAAATCATGGGCCGTTACCGGGTCGCCGTTGGACCAGCGGCTGTCCTTTCGAAGGTAAAAGGTCCAGACGGAGCCGTCGGCGTTGGGCTCCCAGCGCTCGGCAATGTCGGCCTGAACGTCGAAGTTCGGGTCGAACATGGTGAGGCCGGCGAAGAGGTTGGCAAAACCCCCGCAGTAAAGGTCTTTATTAAAGTCGTGGCTGGCCGGGTCCTGCTCGGTATTGGTCCGGAAAACCTGCTCCTTGGCCAGCTTCTCCCCTAGGTCCTCGGGCCGGGGCTGCTGGGGCTGCTGGGTCGGGGCGCAGGCATAGCCGCCGGCGGCCGCCGCGGCCGCAACAATTGCCAGAAACTCCCGCCGACCGAGTTGAACGGCCTGAAACCGCTGCGCCAAAAGCTTGAGCTGCTCCTCATCTTCCCACCAGCGAAAAATATCGGCCATTTAACCTGCCTCCTTTCTCGCGATTGCCCTTTAAGCTTAGGGCTGTTTTGGCATGATAATAGTTAAACACTGCGATATTGTCAAGTGGCGGCGCCTGTGGACCGTACTCTGACATCCGCCTTCAAGCTTACTCGTTCATGCGCGGGTCCAGCGCGTCCCGAAGGCCGTCCCCGAAAAACGTAAAGGCCAGCATGAGCAGGCCGATGGCCACCGCCGGAAAGAGCGACATGTGCCAGTACGACCGGATATACTGCTGGTACTCGCCCACCATCTGGCCCCAGGATGGGGTTGGGGGGTTGATCCCCACCCCGATGAAGCTCAGCGCCGCTTCGGTGAAGATCGCCTGGGGAATGCCAAACGTTACGGCCACGATGATGGGGGTGAGGGCGTTGGGGAGGATGTGCCGCAAAATGATCCGGGCGTTGGATGCGCCCATGGTCCGGGCCGCCTTGACGAACTCCTTCTCCCGGAGGGAAAGAACCTGGGCCCGCACCAGCCGGCTCAGCGTAACCCAGCCCACCAAACCGATGGCGATGAAGATGTTAAAAAGCCCCTTACCCAACATGGTCATTATCAGGATAACGAACAGCAGGGTCGGAAACGCATACATTATGTCGACTAGCCGCATAATGATGGTGTCCACCTTCCCCCCGTAGTAGCCGGCGATGGCCCCGATGGGCACCCCGACCAGGACGACGATAAACTGGGCCACCAGCCCCACCGTCATGGACACCCGGGCCCCGTAGATCATCCGGCTAAGCATGTCCCGCCCGTTAAGGTCGGTGCCCAGGGGAAACTGCCATGAGGGGTACTCGGCGATGTGGTCCCAGAACTGTTCGGCGTAGTCGTGGGGGGCGATTACGGGTGCAAAGACGGCCAGGAAAGAGAAGAACAAGATGACGACCAGCCCGAACATGGCCAGCCGGTTGCGCACGAGCCGCCGCAGGGCGTCGCCCCACAGGCTCGCCCGGCGGCCGGGCACCCACTCCAGCTCCTCCTCGGGAGCCGGTACGGCGAGGGCCCTTTCCAGTCGGGCTTGGGGGTCGGCCTCGAAGAGCTGCATCTCAGGACCTCCTTACTCGTACCGGATCCTCGGATCAAGGAAGCCGTAAATGAGGTCCACCACCAGGTTCATGATGACCACAAAGGCCCCAAAGAGGAGAAAGACCGCCATGATCATGGGGTAGTCCCGGGCCAGCAGGCTCTGGACGAAGAACCTGCCCATTCCCGGAACCCGGAAGATCAGCTCGACAAAGGGGGAGCCGGTTCCCACCGCCGCAAAGAGGGGACCCAGGACCGTCACCGGGGGGATGAGGGCGTTTTTGAGGACGTGGACCAGAATGACCCGCCGCTCGGCCAGCCCCTTGGCCCGGGCCGTCCGAACATAGTCCGAGCGGATGACGTCCACCATGCTCGAACGGGTGTACCGGGCGATGATGGCCATCGGCCCGAGGCCCAGGGTGATGGTGGGCAGGATCCAGTCCACCGGCTGGTCCCAGCCGCCGGTCCGCGGGATGACGGGCAGAAGCATGACGAAGACGATTATCAAGATCACGGCCAAGACGAAGTTAGGGGTGGCCACCCCCAGCATGGCGGTGAAGGTGCAGAAGTAGTCGATGGGACCGTTCTGGTTAATGGCGGCCAGGATCCCCAGGGTCATGCCGACCACCACCGCAAAGAGCAGGGCCATGGTGCCCAGGTGCAGGGAGATGGGGAACGTCCGGCCGATGATTTCGGTCACCTTGCTGGTTCGGTAGCTGTAACTGTAGCCGAAATCGAGCTGGACGGCCTTGACCAGGAAGTTAACGTACTGCTCGTGCAGGGGCCGGTCGAGGCCCCAGGCCGCCGCCAGGTTTTTCAGGTCCTCGGGGCTGAGGGGGTTGGCCCCTTCGGGCTGAAGGGGCGAGCCTGGGGTGTTGTGCATGACGATGAAGATGATCAGAGACATCGCCAGCAGGGTGGGCGGAATCATTAAAATCCGGCTCAAAGCGTACCGGAGCATCTTAACCCCCTGCTCGTCTCAGTTCTGCCGGGACGACCTCGGCGTAGTGACAGGCTACCAGGTGTTCCCGGTCAATCTCCCGCAGTTCCGGCTCAACCTTGGCGCACTCCGGGCGGGCGATGGGGCAGCGGGTGTGAAAGCGGCACCCGGCGGGCGGGTTGATAGGGCTGGGAACGTCGCCCGGCAGGATGATCCGCTGCTTTTTATACCGGCGGTCGGGAACGGCCACCGCCGAAAGGAGGGCCAGGGTGTAGGGGTGCCTCGGGTTGTTCATTATCGTGAGGGTCGGCCCGACCTCCACCAGCTTGCCCAGGTACATGACCCCGACCCGGTCGCTGATGTAGGCCACCACGGCCAGGTTGTGGGCGATGAACAGGTAGGTCAGGTTAAACTCGGCCTGCAGGTCTTTAAGCAGGTTTAGTACCTGGGCTTGAATGGAGACATCCAGGGCCGAAACCGGCTCGTCGCAGACCACCAGCTTTGGCCGCAGGGCGAGGGCCCGGGCGATGCCGATGCGCTGGCGCTGGCCCCCCGAAAACTCGTGGGGGTAGCGGTTGACAAAGTAGGCGTTGAGGCCGACCACCCGCAGGAGCTCCTTCACCCGGGCCTCCCGCTCGGCCCGGGTGCCGACCTTGAAGATCTCGAGCGGCTCGGCCACGATGGCCCCCACCGTCATCCTGGGGTTCAGGGACGAGTAGGGGTCCTGGAAGATCATCTGCATCCCCTGCCGCAGGGGCCGAAGCCGGCTCTCCGGCAGGTGGGTAATGTCGTGGCCGTCGAAGATGACCTGGCCGGCGTCGGGCTCGTAAAGGCGAATAATCGTCTGACCCAGGGTGGTCTTGCCGCAGCCGGACTCCCCCACCAGCCCGAAGGTTTCCCCCCGCCGGATGTCGAAGCTTATTCCGTCCACCGCCCGGACGAGGGCCGGCCGCCTGAAAAATCCGCCCCCAACCTTGAAGTATTTCTTGAGGCCCCGGACCGAGAGGAGGATATCCTGGGCGGCGGAACCCGAAGCCGCGGGGCGGGGCTGGGGCATCGCCTCAGACATAGAGCCAGCACGCAACCTGGTGGTCGGGGCCCACCGATACGGTGGGAGGCTCCTCGGCACACTGGGCCGTGGCGTGGGGACACCGGGGCCGGAAGCGGCAGCCGGCCGGCGGGTTCAGCAGGTTCGGCGGCAGGCCCCGAATCGGCTTGAGCCGCTCCTTAACCTTGGGGCCCAGGCGGGGCACCGACCCCATCAGCCCAACGGTGTAAGGATGCTTCGGGTTGTTAAACAGGCTATCGGCGTCGGCGGCCTCCACAATCCGGCCGGCGTACATCACCACCACCCGGTGGCAGAGCTCGGCCACCACCCCCAGGTCATGGGTTATCAGGATGACGGCGGTGCCCAGCTCCCGGTTAAGGCGCATGATCAGGTCGAGGATCTGCGCCTGGATGGTTACGTCCAGGGCCGTGGTGGGCTCGTCGGCGATGAGCAGCCTCGGGTTGCAGGCCAGGGCCATGGCGATCATCACCCGCTGGCGCATGCCCCCCGAAAACTGGTGGGGGTAGTCGTCAAGCCGGCGCTCGGCGTCGGGGATGCCCACCCGCCGCAGAAGCTCCAACGCACGCTGCCGGGCCTCGGTCGGCCTCAGACCCAGGTGAACCTGGAGGGGCTCGGCAACCTGGAAGCCCACCGTCAAAACCGGGTTCAGGGAGGTCATGGGGTCCTGGAAAATCATTGAGATTACGTTTCCCCGGATGTGCCGCATCTCCTCTTCGGAAAGGCCGAGCAGGTCCACCGCCTGGCCGTCCCGGTGCAGGATCACCTGGCCCTCAACGACGCGGCCCGGGTACGGGACAAGCCGCATGATCGAGAGGGAGGTCACGCTCTTGCCGCAGCCGCTCTCCCCGACGATCCCGAGGGCCTGGCCCTTGCCCACTTCAAAGGAGACCCCGTCGACGGCCCGGACGATGCCTTCCCTGGTGAAGAAATAGGTTTTGAGGTCTTTTACTTCCAGAACCGGTTCCCTGGCCATACAACCGCCGACCTGCCGAAGTGATAAAAAGGCCTGCCGTCTGAGCCGGACCCAGCTCTCGCAAGACCGCTGCTGTTCGTTCACCGCAATTATAGTTAATGCCGGCGGCATCCGCAACAAGTCATTAGCTCTTACCTTCACAAGAAGGCTTTATACTATCACGGACCGTATTCCCCCTAACAGGAGGTGTCAGGCAAATGGTCAGGCGATGGATTAGCCGACGGGAATTCCTGGGGACCGGCCTGGGGCTCGGGGTTCTGGCCGCCTTTGGGTGCAGTCCGGCCCCGGCCCAGCCGGCGGCACCCCAGCAGCCGGCCGGTCGGCCCAACTACGGCGGGACCGTGGTCTTCGTCCTCGAAGACGACGTCATCGACTTCGACCCGATGCGGTCCCGGGCCTTCGTCGACCGCAACGTCCACTACCAGATTTACGATTCGCTGGTCAGAATCGACCCAAAGGGCAATATCATCCCCTGGCTGGCCGAACGCTGGGAGATTTCCC
>JBHOQU010000017.1:0-10273 GCA_042408785.1 Dehalococcoidia bacterium
GACTCCGACCGGTAGAGCCGATAGAGCGTTGCTTCGTCCTCCTGCCAGGTGATCTTCAGTTCCGGTCCACGCATCGCCACCTCCTCTTGACCATAACAGGTCATGATATCCGGTGGCGAGTTCTTACGCAAATGGTATTAGATTCCTCCCACTACGTTCGCGCCGGACTCGCGAGCCGACCATTTTGGTCATTTGGTCGGGCGGCCATCCCCATCCGCGGGGCGGGGCCGTCGGCTTCTGTGGACTCCCAACCTTGAAAGGCCGGGCCAGCTTTGCCCGCATGCCGTCCACCGCGGTGGGGAATAGAATTCCCTGGGCGCAAGGCCGGTGTCGGGCGAGGGGACGCACACGCCGGGTTGCGCCTTGTCCAGAAAAGCTCCGCCGGGCCCACGTGAGCTTTTCACCGGTCTAAACCTTCCTGCGCGTCCGGCCCCGCCTCCGCCCCTCTTTCCCGTCCCCAAGACCGGCCATTGGCGAGAACCTGGCCTGTCGCTCCGCCTCCACCTGCTCGGAAACCATCCGCCCGTCGTGCAGGCTCATGGCCGGGCTGGCGTGGCCCAGGAGGGCCTGAAGCTCGTGCAGGGAACCTCCGGCCGTCACCCAGTGGAGGGCGAACGTATGCCTGAGACGGTGCGGGTAAAGGTTAAGGCCCGTGCCGGCCTCCAGTTGGCGGAAGACCATCTTCAGGCCGGCGTACGTAAGGGGCCTGCCATCCTGGGTTAAAGACAGGGCCTGGGAGCTGGCGTTGGGGCAACCCCTAAACACGTAGCGAAGGATCACTTGCCGGAACTTTCCCCCCTTGGCTCGCCGGATGGTCAGGGTTCCGGTGGCCCAGGCCCAGTCGGCAAGGGTAAGGCCCAAAAGCTTGCCGGCCCGGAGGCCTTTGTCCGCCATCACCAGTACGATGGCGGCATCCCGGGGCCCGGTCCGTCCTTGGCGGGCCGCGTCCAGGACCCGCTTAGGCCTCCGGATCCCCTGCATCGGGTTGACCCAGCCGTCCAGATAGCGGCCGACCTTTTCGGGCAGCCAGTTGAAGAAGGTCTTCAGAATCCGGTAGTAGCGGTGGGCTCCGTGGGCCGTAATGGGTTTGCGGGCCTGGGGAGCCCGCCCCAACGGACCGGCTCGGACAGGAACCAGGAAGGGAACTCCCGGACCACTTCGGCCCGGACGTCGAAGGGGCCCAAATTCGGGTACGTTTCGGAAAGCCAGGCCTTAAAGAGGGCGAGATTTCCCTCACAGAACCTGAGGGTCTGGGGGGACCGGCTTTCGGCCCGGCGGGAGACGAGGAGCGCCCGAACCTCCCGCTCCCAGTCAAAAACCCCCTGGTTTATAAATTCGGGCATGATTCCTCCCTGCGAAAAGTTTGGGGAAAAGTGGCGCGGATAAGGTAGCTTGGCGGTAAATCCCTTGGACAAAAGGGGGGTTTATGGTTAAGTTTTGGGGAAATGGTGGCAGGGGAGGGATTCGAACCCCCGACCAAGGGCTTATGAGGCGGCCCGCATAAAGCCTCGGAAAACGGCCCTCCAGGCGGCAAAATTGCCGGCATTCAGCATCAAGTCCCCTGGTCAGTCATCCGCTGGAGACCCACCGTCTTGACCAGGTCGTCCCAGACGGTCGACAGGGAACCCACGTCGGCTTCAAGCAGGACGCGGTCTCCCGCCACCGCCAGCTCGTACAGCCTCAGCAGACGCCCGTTCACAACCAGGTAGTACGGAGCCCCGAGGCCGAACGCGTAAGACCGCGCTTGGCCGACGACCTGGTCGGTAAGCGCCTCGCCGGGAGCCTTGGCCTCGATAACCAGGAACGGGCGCCCATCCCGGTACAGCACCCAATCCGCTTCGCCCATCAGCTCCTGGCGTCCGGCCTGGAGCCTCAGGGGAACACGGAGACGGTAGTCGGCCGGCCCGTAGCCCAGGAACCGGACGATCGGGCCGATCAGCTTCGCCTCAACCTCGACCTCGTTGTTGAAGGCAGCTCCAGCCAGCTCCCGGAGCCAGACGTCCCGGACCGCGTCGAAGGCGCTGGCGCGGGCCTGGTCGAGCTCCCGACGAAGGCGCGTAAGCTCTGTCCCGAGCTGACTCTCCTTCTGGGAAAGGTCGTAGTTGAGCTTCAGCAGCACCAGAAGGGCGAAGACAAGCAGGGCTAACAGGACCGGACTGACCCACACGGAACGAAAGCCCTAGGAAGTATCAGGGGTTCCAGGCTGTCGCGGCTGAAGAGTTCGGACCAGTTCTGCGACCAGACGGGTCACCTCTTGCTGACTGCGAATCGCCTCAAGGAAGAGCTCCTCCGTCCTCTCCGACCGGGCAAGGACCAAGGATCGTTCTTCCCGAAGGGCAGCGATGAGCTTCGATGCTACCCGCTCCGCGACGACCTCAGCTAGTCTGTCGGTCCACTCCACCGGAATTGCCTCGAACAGCCGTTCTACACTTAATTGTTCAGGGGGCCTCTCCTGGACTGCACAGTCCCGGACGAAACCGGCCGCATGGAGAAGCTTTATCTCGATTCTGTCCCGGCACCCGGGATCGAAGAACTCAGCCAAGCGCCGCATGGCGTCCGGATCCCGCATAAAGTTGCGCCCGCTTTCCCACTCGCCTACCGCCCGAGCCGAGTATCCAACTCGTTCGCCGAGCTCTTCCTGTGATAAGCCTCTGGATTCCCTCAGCCCCCTGAGCATGAGGCCAAAGCGCCGGAACCTGACCCGCGTGACCTTTTCCATCTGGCTAACAAGTCTACAACGCGTCGGCGGCTTTGGCACGAATGTTTCCTGAGAAATAACGAATTTTTCCTGAGTCAAGACCTTGACAAGGCGCATGAATTCCGCTATAATCGCTCGTGATGAGCCGGAAAGTCAGACAGACCAGGTTTAGCTCGAAGGTAGACATCCCCCTCGACGCCCGACTTCGCGAGTGGCTCGAGGGCGAAGCGGAGCGCAAGCGGCTCTCGGTTGCGGCGCTCGTGCGGCTCTTGCTGAGCGAAGCCATGGAAGCGGACCAATCCCGCAGGAAGGAGGCTTCTTCATGAGTTCCCCACGGTCCCCCATCTGGAACGCGATCCGCGCCCAGGAGAACGCCCAGGCCCGGCTGAGCCGCATCCGGCAAGACCCCATCGTCCGGGCGGCCGCCGGGCTTCTTTATGCCTCGCAGGCCCTTTCCGAGCTTGCGGAGCAGCTGGGCAGCGTCGAGGCCGTCCGCCGCCACCTGGCCGAGTCGCACCGGATCCTCCTTGAAGTCGCCCGAAAGCACACGTCGTGAAGCGCCCAGCCGACGGCGTCTACAGGGTTGTTGCCACGCCCACGGCCGAAACCTATCGCGCCCTTGAGCTGGCCAGGGCGCGTCTTCGGCGGTACTTGGCCAGGCGGGGCGTGCCCCGTGAGGTCCCGATGACGCTGCTGGCGGACGCTGCCCTTGACGAGTTCGTCCGCCGAGTTTTTACGCCCTCCGGCCGGATGCGGCGGAGGGCGCTGGAGGAGCTGGCGGCAAAGCTGGGGGCCGCTTCCCGGGCCCCCGGTCGGAACGGCAAGGAGGTGAGGCAGGGAGCGCAGGCCGACAACCGAATACGGGGACAGGCGTACAAAAAGGAGGCCGGGGCGGGTCCGCTCCCACCCGCCCCGGCTTTCCCGCAGGAAGGGTCTTCTGTAACTGATTTTACCACACTTTTGCCGCGGGAGGAAGCGCAATGCTGACGGATCGGCTTTCTGTGAAGGCCCGAGCCCTCGAGGCGTACCGCCGCTGGAAGGAAGAGGACATGCGGCGGCTCAGGGAGGACCAGGAGCGGTGGCTGGCCACAGTCCGCGCCCGCTTCCTGGACCGGACCCTGCAGGTCCTGGGGATTGACCCGGCCGCGGCCTCTTTCCGTTTTCCCAACCCGCTTAGCTGGGAAGTTGAGGTCGAGGCGCCGGACGCGGACGGGTCCACCTTCTGGCTCCTGGTGCGCCGGTACGGGTCGGACGAGGCGCTCTATGTGAGGGTGTCGTGCCAGTCCTGCGGCCAGCCCTTTTACGCTTACGTCTCCCTTGACCCCCTCCACCTGCTGGAGAACGTGGGCCGCGCCCTTGCCGAGGACACGCTCTGCCGGGACTGCCGGATGCGAAAGGACGAGAAGGCAGCTCGTCCAGCGGACCGGCTGGCGGAGGTCCTGGCGGAGGTCCTGGAGGAGATGGGGTTCCAGCGGGAGCAATAGCGAGGAGGGCAGAGGTGACCATAAAGTCCCGTAAGTCGCCCATTGTCTGTCCCCACGGCCGCCGACCCTATCCCGTCCGGGATGAGGACGGGGCCTGGGTACTCGTGGGGTGCCCCGAGTGCTACGAGGACCTGAGGCTGCTGCAGCCCTGGTTCCTTTCCCCCGAGGACCAGGGCGAGTGGCGGCCTTTGCCGGGCGAGGAATAACCGGCCGTGAGCCGGCGAAACGACTCCGGGCCCCTTGAGCGCCTGACCTGGCTGGCCATGGTCGCCCTGGGCCTGGCGGCCATTCCCGCCTGGGTCGGGGCGGTGCTCGAACTCACGTCACCGGGGCCGCTGGGTCTGATTCTCGTTGCTGGCGGGCTCACGGCTCTGGTTCACGAGGTCGCCGAGGACCTCGGGGTGTGACGCGGCATGGGCGGAACGTGGTGACGGCTGGAGGACTTGTGGACGCGCTGCCGAAGCTGGACCTCACACCATACGCTTCCGGCCCTGGCTGGGAGCTCTACCTTGGGGATATGCGGGAAGTTGCTGCACGGCTGCCGGGCAAGTCGGTGGACGCCGTCATCACCGACCCGCCCTGGTCCCGGGAACATGTGGAGTGCTTCGCTTGGCTGGGTATAGTCGCCAGGCATGTTCTGAAGCCGGAGGGAGTCCTGTTGACCCTCAGCGGGCACCACACCGTAGCCGGCGCGGTTCGGCTGATATCCCCGCACGTCCCGTTTCGGTGGCTGATGGTGGTGGTATCAAGAGGCCCCGCTCCGAGGGTCTGGCCTCTTCGCGTCGTGACGATGTTCCAGCCGGTCCTTTTGTTCACGGCCCGGGGGTGCTTCAGCGGCCCCTTCCGTCCCGACCTGATTGACAGCACTGCGATGGGTCCAAAGGGGCTCCATCCCTGGGCTCAGGGCCTCTCCGGGTTTTTCCAGCTTGTCAGGTACTGGACGGAGGAGGGGGATGTCATACTTGACCCCTTTGCTGGGACGGGGACGACGGGTCTGGCAGCTATTCTGCAGAACCGTCGCTTCATCGGCATCGAGAAGGACGCGCGGACGGCGGAGATCGCCGCCAGGCGGCTTTCGAACCTGCCGCCCCGGCCGGACGTTCGAATGCTTTTGTGAGGCAATCCATGACGAGCCGGACCCTGAGGTGCCACGAATGCGGCCTGCACCTTCCGCCAGGAAAGGGCTGGCTGGTGCAGATCGAGGTTGCGGGCCACGAGCACTGGCTCAGGGTATGCGACGAGTGCCGGGCCTGGCTTAGGGTCTGGGCCGAGCGCGAGCGGGGGCCGTTGCAGGAAGCGGCGACCGCGGAGCGGAGCTCAGCATGAAGTGGGACAGCTTCGAGAAGGAGGTCGAAATGCGCGGAACTGTCGGAGTTCGCTGGATCCTGTCCGTTCGCCGCCGGATCCGGCGGGGGAGGCGGCTGACCAGGGCCGGAAGGGTCCTTGTCCTGGCTGGCCTGGGCCTGTCGTGGGGCGGGAGTTTGGGGGCGCTCCTCGGCCTGGCCGGGCCCTGGCTAGCCGTTGCCGGGATTCCGGTCGTGCTGGCGGGCGCTGGTCTGGAGCGGGCCGGGCGCCGTGTTCTCGGAGGAGGGTAGCGATGAGGCCCAACCTCGTCCCCAAACTCCTCAAGGCCAGGCGGCTTTCGTCGGCGTGGGAGCTGGCGCGCCGCTTCGACCTTCCGGAGCCCGAACCGTGGATGCTCTGGGACGGGTGGGTGATCTGGGTCGGGTGCGTCTTTTGCCGCGAGGAGGGCCCGGAGGCCGCATGCTGGGGCCGGGAGGAGTGCCACGGCTGGCTCCGAATGTGCGGCTGCGCAACGTGCGCCGACCGTGACTTTCGCGCAGGAGGCGGTCTCTCATGACAGAGATCAGGCCCGTGCAGGCTGACGCTTTGTCCCACCGGCTTGAGGGCCTCAGCCCGGAGGAGGTGATCAGGTTCGGCTCGGCCGTGGCCGGGGCCCTGGCCGACGTCATCGAGCGGCGGCGTCTGTCCATAACGATCCAGGGCCGGCGTTACGTGCGGTTCGAGGGCTGGGCCGCCCTGGGGGCCATGCTCGGGGTGGCGGCCCGCGAGGCGCGGGTCGTCCGCCGGGAGGACGGGGCCTACGAGGCGGAGGTGGAGATCGTGCGGCTGCGGGACCAGGCCGTAGTGGGCCGGGGGTCGGCGGTGTGCTCGCCGGAGGAGCCGAACTGGGCGGGCCGGCCTGAGTACGCCATCCGGTCTATGGCCGTCACCCGGGCCGCGGGAAAGGCCTTCCGGCTGGCTTACAGCTGGGTGATGGCGCTGGCGGGCTACGAGCCCACCCCGGCCGAGGAGGCCGCCGACGGCGGCCCAGCAGCCCCACCTGAGGCCGACAGTTTCGACTGGGTAGAGGAAGCCCAGTCACTGGTGGAAGCCATCAGACGGGCAGAGAACATCAAAGACCTTTCAGAGGTCAACCTGCGTATTAACAAGCTGGTCATTCAACATGGCAAGCCGCCCCAGGAGGTGGCCGCCGTCATCAAGGCCGCTTACGACAGGCGGCGCAAAGAGATTGTTGAGGCTGCTCCCATCTTCGAGGCGGCCGTCCGCCAGGGGGACTGGGAGACCGTCCGGGCCGACTGGGTCGCCAGGTTCGGCGCCGTGAAGACGCCCGAGGAGCTGGCCGCCGTCCGCTCCGAGTGGGAGCAGGCCTTTGCAAATGCCGCGGTTCCGGCCCAGGTGCGGCAGGCGGTTCTGGCCGCCGAGGCCGAAGCCAGAAACCGCATGGAAAGGAGACGGCTGTGATGGGGGAGATGCGGGACCTGATAGACTTCCCCTGTTCTGATACCTGGCTCGACTACTATTACGAAAGGGGGCTCACCCCGCGCCGGTCGGCCAGGTACGGCCTCCAGTACGGCCTCCAGGACGAAACGGTCAGGCTACTTGCGGAGGAGCTGCGGAGCGCCGTGAGCCGCGGCATGGCCCTCCAGGAGAGCCTGATCGCCAGGCTGTCGCAGCGGGTTGCGGCCCTGGAGCGGAGGGTTGCGGCGCTGGAGGCCCAGGCCGGGCGGGCCAGCTTGCCTGAGTCCCGGGGTATCAGGCCCGTCAGGATCCATGACGAAGGAGTTTGACGCCGCCTCCTACGGTCCGGTCCGTCAGGTCGGCCGGGGCTACGAATTGCGGCTGGGCGAGCTTGTAGTCCGTCTGGAACATCTCCACGAGAACGGGCGGGGGCTCGACGCCGAGCTCTGGGTCGAAGCAGAGACATCAGGCCAGAGGGCCGCCTACCACTGGTCCAGGGTCAACCTGACGTCAGCCAGATCCAGGCGCTCGGCCGCAAGCTCTCTGGCAACGCGACTGCCCGGGGTGAGGTGGCCGGAACTGCTGGACTACGTCTGCATCAATGCCGCCCTGCTCCACCGCCGGGGTGGGCCTGCGGTGGACCTGTGGGAAGTTCCCGAGGAGGAGATAAAGTGGCTGGCGTCGCCGCTCCTGGTCGAGGGGGAGCCGACAACCATCGTGGGGGACGGCGGAACAGGAAAGAGCTGGCTTGCGCTGCTGGTCGCCGCCTCGGTCACAATCGGACGCAGCCTCCTTCCAGGGCTGTGGGTTCACCGGCAGGGGGCCGTTCTTTACCTGGATTACGAGCACACTGAAGCTGCCCACCGGCGGCGGCTGGGCTGGGTCGCCCGGGGGTTCGGGATCGCCCCGATTAAGGGCATAAAGTACAAGCGCATGTCCGAGCCGCTTCACCGGAGCGAGGAACAGCTCGCGGCCGAGGTCGAGCGGCTCGGCGTCCAGCTGGTGGTGGTGGACTCGGCGGCCCTGGCCTCCGGGGGTGAGCTCAACGAGGCCGACGGCCCGGCAAAACTCTTTGCGGCCCTCCGGACGCTCGGGAGGTCATCCCTGGTGATTCACCATATGAGCAAGGGCGGCGCGGCCCAGGTCGAGGGACGGGCCAGGGGCTACGGGTCTGTCTACTGGGAAAACCTCTCCCGCGCCGTCTGGGAGGTGCGAACGGCGCGCGACCCCGGGCGGCTGCACCTGCTCCTTACACGTCACAAGGCAAACGACGGAGGAGCAGCCGGCGAGTTGCTTTTTACCCTGGAATTCAACGAGGAGGAGCGGAAGGTGAGGGTTCGAAGGGGCAACCTTTCCGAGGTCGGAGAACTGCAGCCCTACGTTTCGGTGGAGATGCGGATTAGGGAAGCTTTGAGAGGAGGCGCGCTGACCGCCGGAGAGATAGCCAGGGAAATCGGGTCGCATAAGAGCACCGTACTCAGGTATCTGAAGCGAATGAATGACGTGGTTCAGGTTACACCGTCGGCCCCCGGCAGGGGCGGCAACGAGGGCCTGTGGGGGTTGAGGGCCGACGGGTAGCAGAGTGTATAATCCGGTAGCAATGGTCAGCCGGACAGTCGGGGTATACGGTGGATTCGGCGGACGGGCAATCCCTGCCCCACCTTCGTCACGGCCACGGACAGCGCTGCCGGCGGATGACCGGCAGCCGGACAGAAGGTCAGAAGTGGGCGCCCGTTGTCAGCCGTCCGAAACGACCGCGCGCACCGCTGCTCTGTTAATGGAACCGCTAATGGAACCGCCCGGGCCGGGGCGGGATGGAGGGAGGGAATACCGGCCTCAACAGCGCTCTGCCGCGGCACGCCGGCCGAGGAGTGGTCCTCCCGGGTTCGCGTCTGGCCCTGGCTGTCCTGGCGTAAGGAGGTGGTCGGGCCTTTCCCGGCAGGGAGGGGACCTGTCGGGGGGAATTCGTATTCGTTGCACGCAATTCGTTGCTGCAACGAATTCTGCAACGAATATGCTGCTGCAGGGGCATGCGGGCAGGAGCCGCTGCCCTGCAGCATTCGTTGCAGCTTTATATATATAAAGGGCCTGCAACGAATACGAAAAAGGCAGGGCTGAGGAGCCCTGCTTTGGGGGTAGGTATTGCCTTTTATCCGGGATGTTCCGGCGCAGGGCGTGCGGGTTTGCGGCTGACCAGGATTTCAACCCCGGTAAGTAGTCTTACCAAGAAGCTCTGGCTCTTTCGGAAGCTGGGCACGGACTGCATCCCCTAAGAGGCGGGTAAGCTTTGCCAGCTCCTGGGCCAGTTCCCGGGCAGAACTAGCCGGGGGCGCCTGGAAGGCCAGGAAGTTTTCCAGAAGCTGCCGGACCTGGAGAAAGTCTCCTTGTCGGGGGTTAAACCTGCCCGGGGTTTCCAGGCGGGCCAGCCGGGCTGAAGCGACGGGCTGGCCGTGGCGGTAAAGGCGGAATTCCAGAAAGTCCGTGAGGATAAGGTTAGGAAAGACGCTGCGGTAGCGGCGAAGCTGCTCGGAATTCTCGGCCGGGTCCAGGGGCTCGCCCGGGGTCTTGGCCTCCACGTAGCCGACGACGCGGCGGCCGGACCGATTCCGGGCCCAGACCCGGAAGTCGGGGTTAGAGCCCTCGGTTCGGCGGGGCTCCACGGTGACCTCGATGTTTCGGGCCAGCCCCTCCAGGAGGAGCTTCAAGGCCGGGTAAAAGCTGGGTTCCCGGAAGTCTCCCCGGCGGACAATCCCGGTCAGGGCCTGCAGATAGTGGTCAAAAACCGGATCCATGTGGCCATCGTCAGGATTATACCCAGCGGCAGCCCTGCTTTCGACACAGTAAGGGAGCCCGCGGGTATCTCGAAGGCGCTTCCCTACAGTCGCTCATAGACATCGCGCCTCCCCCGTACCCGGCTAGTCTATGATCCCCAGCTCCCTCAGCCTCGTAGCGACGACGGCCAGGGCTGCCTGCGCCCCGTCGGCCCGGCCCGTCACCTCCTCCACCACCCGACCGACCGGGACGGACGCGATGGCGTCTTTCAGGGCCTGGAGGTGGCCCCAGGCCGCGTCGAGCTGCGTCGTCAGTTCCTGCTTTAAAGCGTCATTCTGCGCCTGCACCAGTGCCTCCCTCCGGAAGACGTTGAGGTCCACCACCAGCCCCGGGGCCAGCTCCGTGGTCCCCCGGTACTGGTGGCCGTCTGGCTCGGGCCAGCCTGGTATCCCCAGGGGCCTGCCCGGCTCGGCCCCCCAGTGGGCGACCCAGAGCCGGGTCCCCGGGGGCGCGTCGGCCGGCCGGAGGCCGGCAAGGGCCCGGGAGTAGAACCCGG
>JBHOQU010000022.1:0-1646 GCA_042408785.1 Dehalococcoidia bacterium
CGCCGGCCCGCACGGCCCGGGGCTGGATGGTCTGGCTTGGGTCCCGGGGTGCGATCCCCCGGCGCGAATCGTCGGGAGCGCTGTTCGCCCGGCGTCGTAAGCAGGGATTTACCCATGAATGCTTACGTTTTCAGGAACGGTGTGGGCGAAACGGTTCCGCGCAGACGGCCGGCCGGCAACATGGGCGAGGGGAGCGGTCCGGGAGAGTCCGCCCGGGCCCGACACCAGCCCCGTAAGGGGACCCGAAAGGGGGAAGGCTATGGTTTTCGTGCTGGACAAACGAAAGAGGCCGCTGATGCCGTGCAGCGAGAAGCGGGCGCGCATTCTCTTGAGGAGAGGCCGTGCGGTGGTCCACCGTCTCTCCCCCTTTACCATCCGGCTAAAGTACCGGCTGCTGGAGGAGAGCGTGCTGCAGCCCGTCGGGCGGCAAGGTCACCGGTGTGGCCATCGTCCGCCGGGAGGAAACGCCGGAAGGCCCCCGGGACCACGTCCTGCACCTGGCGGAGGTCGCCCACCGGGGTGATGCCGTGCGCGAGCGGATGCGGAAGCGGGCAGCGTTCCGGAGACGCCGGAGGAGCGCGAACCTGCGGTACCGCGCCCCGCGCTTCGACAATCGCCGCAGGCCGGAAGGCTGGCTGCCGCCCTCGCTCAGGAGCCGGGTGGACAACATCCTCTCCTGGGCGAGCCGCTACCGCCGCCTGACTCCGATCGTGTTCGTGGACATGGAGCTGGCCAAATTCGACACGCACAAGCTCAAGAATCCGGAGGTCAGCGGATTGGAGTACCGGCGGGGCGAGCTGTTCGGGTACGAGGTCTGGGAGTACCTGCTGGAGAAGTGGGGTTGAGAACTGCTCACCAGGCCATTGACAAAACTGGACAAATCGGTTATCCTATGCACATGAAGCTGAGCGAATGGGCAAAAAAGCAAGGCATATCGTACAAGACGGCGTGGCGCTGGGTGCGGCAAGGGAAGATGCCGGTTCCCTTCGTAAAGACGCCCACCGGGACGATTCTGGTCCAAGAACCGGAAGCCGCTGCCCAGACCGTGGCCTTGTATGCCCGCGTGTCCAGCGCCGACCAGAAGCCGGATCTGGACCGGCAAATCGCCCGGCAGCGAACAGGGCTGGGCGGTTACCCGGGTTGTCTCCGAAATCGGGCCCGGCCTGAACGGCCACCGGCCCAAGCTCCTGCGCCTGCTGTCCGATCCGAAGGTAAACGCTATTGTCGTCGAACACCGGGACCGACTCATGCCCTTCGGCTTCGAGGGGCGGCCCAGGGACGACAGTCCGGCGAGGTCAAGGATGACCTGGTCCAGGACATGATCGAGGTCCTCACCTCCTTCTGTGCCCGCCTATACGGCCGCCGGTCGGCTCGGAACAAGGCGAAAAAAGCCCTGGAGGCCATGGAGCGTGAAGGTTAAGCGTGCCTTCCGCTTCGAGCTGGACCCCAACCGTGCCGCCCGCGTGGCGCTGGCCAAACATGTGGGGGCCGCTCGCTTTGCCTACAACTGGGGACTCTCCCGCTGCCTTGAGGCGCTGGAGGAAGGCCGGCCCCTTCCTTCTGCGGCCCAACTGCACAAGGAGTGGAACCGCTGGAAGCGAACCAATGCCCCCTGGTGGGTGGAAGTCTCCAAGTGCGCACCCCAG
>JBHOQU010000024.1:0-20950 GCA_042408785.1 Dehalococcoidia bacterium
GGCCGGGAGGCCCCGGCGGGCAAGGCCCGGCTGCTCCGTGGGCTGCGCCGCCTTGGCCTCGATGCGATTGCGCAGCCCGGCTATGGGCCGCCGCAGGCGCCCGGGCCGGCTGCGCCGCTGCGCCTTTTTTATCCCTGCCCCCTCTTGGGCCTCCTGTTAGGCCCGGCTGCAGGAGGGCCTGGGCCCCTGCCCCCTCCAGGAGCGCGTCGGCCACCTGCCGCTCGTCCGCGGCGGCAGGGACGATGCTCCGCTCCCTTGCCGGTTTGGTTCTTGGCTCGGTGCGCAGGGCTGGGTGGAAGCCGTGGCGGCGTCCGCCTGCTGCCGGGGGTCCTTGGGGGGCCTGCCGGCCAGGTAGGTCTGCAGCTCCTCGAAGGCGCCCCGCGGCCAACGCACCTGCCGGTTGAATTGGCCCTGGCCGGGCAGCCTGGGGAAGCAGTGGGGCCGCTGCCGCCTCACCTCCTCCAAGGAAGGCCTTCTTGCCGGGGGGGCCGGCAGGTGGCATCACGGCTTGGGGGCCTCCGCTGCGGCAAGCCCCCTCCTGTCAATTTACATAATGAGTCTTGGGGGCTGCAGTCGCGCTTTACCTGGCCTGGTGGTGGCAGGCCTGACCGGGGCGTCCCGTCCCGGTGCTCATCGGCCCGGTCTTTAACCGGCGGGTGGGGCTGGCGCCGGGGGGCTTTGTGGGGGGCCGTGTACCTGGTGGGCGGGGTCCTCTGCGGGGCGATTCAGCCGTACTATGCCCCCATCGGAAGGGCGAACGTCCTCGGCGTTGTGCAATACCTGCGGGCGCGGTAACGGGGCTGTTTGCCGACCGGGTGGGCGGCGGCCCTTGAGGATTGCGGCCCCAACGGTGCTGGGGCTGGCGTTTCCCGTCTTTTTGCCGGACCGGGACCGCCAGGCCTGGATGGCGGTCCAGACGCCGGTGATGGTGGGTTTTGGGCTGACCGATGCATACTTCTGGGCGGTGCTGGCGGACGCCGGGTCCCTTTACGGCGGGGCGAGGACCTTTGGGAGCGGGGATATGGGCGGTGGAACGGCTGACCGGGGCGTCCCGGCCGGTGGCGGCCCTGGCCACGGCGGCGCTACCGGTTGGGGCCCCGCTGGGTGCGGTGGTACCGGAGACTCTGGGGCGGGTGCGGGCGGTCAGAATGCCGGCGGAGAAGCCGGTCTATTGGCTGGGCGGGTTCGGGCTGCCGGAGCGGGAGCTGGAGGTGGCCCGGTATCTGCTGGCGGGGGCCGAGCTGGGTGAGATATCCGCCCGACTCAGCATTTCTAACATCCGCAGCATTTACCGCAAGAGCGGGGCCCGCAGCCGGCATGGGCGGATCCTGGCCGCCCTCCGGGTCGAAAAGTCCCCCTGAAAGCAGGTGACGTCAGGCCCGGTCACCGGGGGCTGGTTACCCTCTGGAAGTTAACGCTCAGAAGCTTGCGGGAGCACCGGCCGTGCGCCGGGGAAAGATTTAACGGCCGGGAAGGCTTCGGGACCGGCGGGCTGAGGACGGGCTGCGGAAGCGGCTTGCAGTCGGATTCCAACAGAAAGGCCCCGGCCAAAACCCAGGTGCGTTGCTGATCGCCGGATGTTGTGGTCTGGTGGGGTTTAGACCCCAAGATATCGGCTGGGGAGCCAGGATTCGAACCTGGGATCTCCTGATCCAGAGTCAGGCGTGTTACCAGCTACACCACTCCCCAGTGCCAGCCATATTATATACTTGGCCAGCGGACGCGGTCAAACGCGCCGGACCCTTGTTCGGCACAGCTTATCGCTCATATAATGATACTGATGGGGCGCCACTTTCTCGCCATACTGGACACCCCGGTCGACCTCCCGGGTTTTCTCATTCAGAAAGCCGCCGACTTAAAGAAACAACCGGCCCATGCCCCCCTTGCCGGCCGAACCCTCGCCCTCCTCTTTGAGAAACCTTCCCTCCGCACCCGGGTCAGCTTTGACGTGGGGATGGCCCAGCTGGGCGGCCGGGCCATCTACCTTTCGCCCCAGGAGGTCGGCCTGGGCCAGCGGGAGCCTGTCGAGGACGTGGCCCGGGTTTTGGGCCGCTACGTGGACGCCATTGCCGCCCGGACATTCCGTCACGACACCGTCGTTCAGCTCGCCAGCTGGGCCGGGGTCCCGGTAATAAACGCCCTCTCGGACTTGGAGCACCCCTGCCAGGCCGTCGCCGACCTTTTAACCATCTATGAGCGCTTCGGGGGCTTCCGGGGCATCACCCTGGCTTACATCGGCGACGGCAACAACGTGGCCAACAGCCTGGTGCTGGCCGCCGCCAGCGTGGGCCTCAACATCCGGCTGGCTTCGCCCCCAGGCTACGAGGTCCCCGACCAGGTCAAGCAGGCGGCGCTGGGCCGGGCGAAGATGACCGGTGCGGACGTAAGGTTTTTAAACGACCCGTGGGAGGCCGTGCGGGGCGCCAACGTGGTCTACACCGACGTCTGGACCAGCATGGGTCAGGAGGCCGAGGTCGAGGTTCGCCGGAAGGTCTTTGCTGACTACCGGGTGACGGCCGAGCTTATGGCCGCGGCCGCCCCGGACGCCATCTTCATGCACGACCTGCCCGCCCACCGGGGCGAGGAGGTGGACCCGGATGTCATCGATGGGCCCAGGTCCGCCGTCTTTGACCAGGCGGAGAACCGGCTCCACGGGCAGAAGGCGATCCTGTTGTGGGTTTTTGACCGGCTCTGATGCCGCCGTTTGTTGAGCAGGTCTGGGAGGTTGCGGCCGGGGCGCTCAGCAGCTTCAGGCTGGGTAGTCTCCTCGATATTTTAATCATCGCCTTTATCTTCTACTGGCTCCTACTCCTCCTCCGGGGCACCGCCGCCATGGCCGTCCTGCGGGGGGCCATCGCCCTGCTGGTTGCCGCCCACATCCTGGGCAGCCTGCTCCAGCTCACCACCCTCAACTGGCTGCTGCGCAACTCCCTGCCCGCTCTGCTGGTGGCGGTTCCGGTCCTCTTTCAGCCGGAGCTCAGGCGGGCCCTGGAACGCATCGGCCGAACCAACGTCCCCGAACTGCTCCGGGCCCACACCCCCAGACCCCATATTGTTGACATAATAGTGACGGCCTGTCAGCGGCTCTCCGGCCGGCGGGTTGGGGCCATCATCGTCATCGAGCGGGAAACCGGCCTTGAGGACCATGCCGAAACGGGCGTCCGGCTTGATGCCGCCCCGTCGGTGGAGCTTCTTTTAAGCATTTTCCAGCCGGGTTCGCCCCTTCACGACGGGGCCGTCATCATGCGGGAGGACCGGGTTATCGCCGCGGGGTGCGTCCTGCCCATCGCCGAATCGGGCCCGCCCGACCTGGGCACCCGCCACCGGGCGGCCGTCGGCATCACCGAGCAGACCGACGCCATCGCCGTCGTCGTCTCCGAGGAGACCCGCCAGATCTCCCTGGCCCAGAACGGCCAGCTTCATCGCAACCTGAGCCCCGAGCAGCTGAGGGCCTGGCTTGTCAAGCTCCTGGGGTGGGAGGATACCCGCCCGCCCCTCTGGAAACCGGCCCGGAAATTCAGACACGCTTAAAGCATGCTTCAGAAGGCCGCCGAAAGGCTGGGTGCCGTTTTCTGGGTGGTTGGCTTCCTCGCCGCCGAAACCCTCCGGTCTATCCGGGAGAACTACCAGCTGGCCATCATCTCCCTGCTGTTGGCCCTGGTCCTGTGGTTCTTCGTCGGCAACGACCAGGCCCTTTCCCGGCAGGGGACCTTTCCCGTCCAGATTCCGGTGGAGCTGGTCAACAAGCCGGCTTACCTGGAGCTTTACCCGCCGGGCAGCCTCGAACCGGTTACCGTCCGCATCAGCGCCCCCGAAGACTCCTGGTCACGGCTCCGGCCTAACAGCTTCCGGGCCGTGGCCGACCTGCGCAACGCCCGGGAAGGGGTCCAGCAGGTGCCCGTTCAGGTGAGCTCTTCCGACCCCAGCGTTCGGGTGCTGCAGGTGATCCCGCCGGCCATCACCGTGCGCCTTGAGCCGCTGCGGCAGGAAAGCTTCACCGTCCGGGTGGAGCTGGAGGGGACCCCGCCGGTGGGCTACATCAACCGGTCGCCCCGGGTCTCGCCCGAGACGGTTACGGTCCGGGGGGCAGACCCCCTGGTGCGCCAGGTCCGGTCGGTGGTGGCGGTGGTGCGTCTCGAGTCGGCCCGGTCCACCATCGTCCAGAACCTTCCGGTCAGACTGCTGGATGCGCAGGGCAACCCCGTGGGCGGCCTCACGGTGGAGCCCGAGGTGGTGACGGTCGAGGTGCCCATTGAGCAGGTTCTGGTCCAGCGGCAGGTTTCGGTCATCGCCGCCGTCACCGGCGACCCGGCCCCGGGCTACTGGCTCCAGGCCGTAACCGTCGACCCGGCCATCGTCACCATTGTCGGGACGAAGGAGGCCGTCGAGAACATAGGCAACCTGCGGACGGAGCCGATCGCTGTCGACGGGTTGAGTTCGACCCAGGTGCGCAATGTGCGGCTGCTTCTGCCCGACGGCGTAACGGTAATGGGTCAGCCCACGGTTAACGTTCGGCTGGCCATCGCCCCCACCACCGGCACCCGGACCTTCCTGGTCGCCCCCTCGGTTGTGAACCTGGGGCCGGGCCTTAAGGCTCAGGTCGACCCCTTCGAGGTTACGGTCGCCGGCCCGGTGCCGGTCCTGGCCAACACGGACCCCCAGGCGATTTCCGTCACGGTGGATGCGGCCGGCCTGGGCCCCGGCACCTTTGAGGTGGCGCCCCGGGTTGCCCTCCCCGGTGAGCTGAGCCTGGTGAGGGTTCGGCCCGAGCGTCGAACCCTCACCATCACCCGCTGAGGCCCGTATGGGCGTACCCGTTGTCGCCATCGTGGGCCGCCCCAACGTGGGGAAATCGACCCTTTTTAACCGGATCCTACGCCAGCGCCTGGCCATCGTCCATGAGGAGCCGGGAACAACCCGCGACCGCCTCTACGCCCGGACCGAATGGCGGGGGCGGGCCTTTTACCTGGTGGACACCGCCGGCCTCGAACCCGGGGCCGAGTCGCAGCTGGAGGCCGCCGTTCAGGCCCAGGTGCGCCGGGCCGTTGAGGAGGCCCACGTGGTCATCTTCGTCGGGGATGCCCGCGCCGGCCTTACGGCTGCCGACTGGGAGGCGGCCGAACTTTTGCGGCGGTCGGGAAAGCCCGTGGTCCTGGCCGTGAATAAGGCTGAAGGCCGGCCGGAACGGCTGGAGCTGGCCGAGTTTTACGCCCTCGGCCTTGGGGAGCCCATCCTGATAAGCGCCCTCCACGGCATCGGCATCGATACCCTGCTGGACCGGGTGGTCGGGTTGCTGCCCCCGGCCGAGGCCGAAGTCGAGCCGGAGGTGTTCGCCCGGGTGGCCATTGTCGGCCGGCCCAACGTCGGCAAATCAATGCTTCTTAACGCCATCGTGGGCTACGAGCGCACCGCCGTAAGCGAGGTCCCCGGAACCACCCGGGACATGGTGGACACCCTCATCGAGTACGACGGGACGCCGATCCTGCTCATCGACACGGCCGGCATCCGGCGGCGGGGAAGGGTGCAGCCGGGGGTCGAGCGCTTCAGCGTGCTGAGGGCCGTCCAGGCCATTGAGCGGTCCGACGTGGCCGTTCTGATGGTGGACGCTACCGAGGGCGTGACGGCCCAGGATGCCCACATTGGGGGCCTGATCGTCGATGCCTATAAGGGGGTCGTGATTGCCCTGAACAAGTGGGACCTGGTGGCAAACAAGGATCCCCGGGCCTACGAGGCCCACGTTCGGTCCGAGCTGAAGTTTTTAGACTACGCCCCCATCGTCTTCACCTCGGCCAAACTGCGCCAGGGCATAAAGGAGCTTATGGACCAGGTCATCCTGGTTCGGACGGAGCGTTGGAAGCGGATTCCCACCGCCGAGCTGAACGAGCTTTTGCAGGAGGCCCTCTTCCGGCACCCGCCCCCCCGGCAGGGGAGGCGTCAGCTTAAGATCTACTACGCAACCCAGGCCGAGACCGACCCGCCCACCTTCGTCTTCTTCTGCAACGACCCGGAGCTGGTCCACTTCTCGTATCAAAGGTACCTGGAGAACCGGATTCGGGAAGCCTACGGGTTCATCGGAAACCCGATCCGGCTCGTCTTCCGGGCCCGAACCCGGCAAGCCCGGTAGAATGACCGCCCGCCGGACGGACTGGGCCGACCTGGCCACCGCCCCAAACCTGCTGGTGGCCGAGCTCTGGTGCCAGCTGCTCCGGGAAGCCGGGATTCCCGCCCGGGTCCACCCCGGGGACGTCCCCCTTTTCCCGGCTCTGGGCATTGGGGCGGCGGGCGTCCGCGTCCAGGTTCCCGCCGACCAGGTCGATGCCGCCCGGCTGATCCTGGCCGGTCTGGAGTTTCACCGGGAGTAAATGGGGTCAGCGCCCATCAGATTTGAGGCCGATACCCCGGTAGAAGACGCGCCCGGTCCCGCCCTGCCGATAGGCCCCGATGCCCAGACGCCTGACGGCCCGGCCAAAGGCCTGCTGGGTGACGGGACTGAGCCCGCCCTGCCGGCACCACTCCGCGTAGGCCCGGTAAAGGTCGAGGGCGCGCACTTTCAGGTCATCCCTGAGCACGCACCGGACCCGGATGAAGAGCTCGACGGAGGCGGAGGCGGCAGGGACCGCTACGGCCGCCGCTTCGAGGAGGGCTTTGCGCTCAGCCGGCCCGAGGCCGAGGGCGCCGGCCACGGCCTCCAGCTCGGCCGGGCTAAACCCGAGTCCGGCCAGGAAGCTGAGGGCGGCAACGAGCCTCGGAGGTAGCTGTATCGCCGGTTCCGGCGGGGAGCCGCCGGAGGGCCCCGGGTGGGGAGCGGGCACCGGGCGGGGTCTGCCTTTGAGGGCCTGCCTTACGGCAACCCGGACCTGTACCAGGCTGTACGCTCGGCCGACCGGGAGGTTGGAAAACCCGTAACGGCGTCGGTCCACGGGGAAATGCCAGCCGTCGACGACCAGCAGACTCCCGCAGAAGAGGGGCATTAAAAAGCCTGGGCTTGCAAAGGGCGGGTCGGGTTCGGCGCCGGCGGCCCGGGCCAGCTGGTGCAGGAGCCTGGCCAGCTCTTCGGCTTCGGCCTCCGGCTGGTTCAGGTCCCAGGGCTCCTTGAGGCGCCAGAAGGCGACATAAAGGGCGTCAGGATGCAGGTCGACCCGTTCGACTACTTCCCAGACGTGGGTTACCGCCAGGTCGGGGTAGCCCCGGAGGGCCGGCCGGTCCAGGGCCGAGGCCAGCTTCGCGTACCAGATGTGAGGCGGTTCGACTTTCCAGACGCCGGTGGGTTCGAACTCCCGCAGAAAAGGCTCCGCCCAGGGGGCCCGGCCCCGGTAAACCACCCAAAGGCACAGCACCTGCCGGATTTGAGTCAGGCCGGAGGCCGGGTCCCGGACTTCAAAGCCCAGGTAGCCGACCCGCCGGTGGTACTCCCAGCTCTCCTCAAGCCAGGCCTTCAGGTCGCCGGCATTCACCTCCGGCCCCGGCAGGGTTAGCCGGCGGGGCCGCCCTTTGGCCCAGGTCTCCCGGTCGTGCTCGCCCAGGAGTAGGCCCTCCACTGAGGCCAGCCGGCCCACCCCGGTTGCGGCCAGCAGCCAGTCAATGTGGCCCCCGTGGGACAGGTGGTAAGGCTCAGCCGGAACCTTGTCAAAGGGGTATGGCTCATCGGCTAGGAAGGCGTAGCGGCGAAGAAACCGTTCTTCGACCCGCATATCCTGCCTCCGCTCGGTTTGTCGCACGCCGCTTGGGTACAACGCCGGGGCCCGGACCCAACCACGCCGACCGGGTTGGGGGGTGCCCCAGAATCGTTGGACGCAACGACCCAACAGGTATATCGGCAGCCGCGGCCGAAAAAACAGGGCCTGCCGTTGCCCCGGGCCGGGGTCCGGCGCGATAATTGGGGACAGCCCGGGCCGGCCCTGGGGGCGCGGCCGGCCGCCTGGGAAAAAGCCGATGGCAGAGAAGACCAACCGCAGCCGCTATCTTTTCTTCGCCGCCGCCTCCCTCAGCCTGCTCATGTTCTCCATCGACGGCACCATCGTGGCCGTGGCCCTGCCGGCCATCACCCGGGACCTCCAGGCGCCGCTGGTTTGGGTGGGCTGGACGCTCACGGCCTACTCCCTGGTGCAAACCGTCGTGATGCCGGTGGCGGGACGGCTGGGGGAAAGCCTGGGTCTGCTGCGGCTGTTTTTCCTTTCGGTCCTGCTTTTTACGGTCGGTTCGATGTTGTGCGGCCTTGCGCCCAGCGTCTATCTTCTCATCCTGGCCCGGGTGATTCAGGCCCTCGGGGGCGGCGGGTTTCTGCCCCTGTCGGCCGCCATCGTTTCCCGGGAGTTCCCGGAGAGCCGCCAGCGGATGATCGGCCTATTCTCCAGCATATTTCCCCTGGGCGGGGTCATTGGCCCCAACCTGGGCGGGATTATCCTGCAGTTCGTCTCCTGGCGGGAAATCTTCCTGGTGAACGTGCCCATCGGCCTCTTGGTTCTGGTGGTACTCCGGCGCCTCCGGCGGCCGGAGGCGCGCCGGCCCCAGCCGGTGGATGTGGTGGGGGCGCTGACCTTCGCCGGGGCGGTGTTTTGCCTTCTTTCGGCCCTCACGGCACTGGGCAATAACCCGCGCCTGGTCGCCTCGCCCGTTTTCTGGACGCCCCTGGCGCTGAGCGGTTTGCTTGTGGCCGCCTTCTGGGCCCACGAGCGGCGCGCGAGGGAGCCGCTGGTCGACCCGGTCCTGGTGGTCCGGCACCCGTTCCTGGCGGTTAACCTCTATAACCTGATGTTCGGGGCGTGCGTTTTCAGCTTCTTCTCGTTTGTGCCGTACTATGCCGTTGTGCAGTTCGGGATGAGCCCCGTGGAGAGCGGGGCCGTCCTGACACCCCGGTCGGTGGTAATGTCGGCCACGGCCACCCTGACCAGCCTGTTCTTAATCCGGCTCGGGTATCGCCTGCCCATGGCCGTGGGCGTCACCACCATCAGTCTGGCGCTCTTCCTGGTGGGGCAGGGTTGGGGGGAGCTGGCCGTAGACGGGCTCAGGGTTGGCGCGTTCGGCCTGCTGGCCCTGGAGATGGGCCTGGCGGGCCTGGGGATGGGCCTGGCGGCCCCGGCCTCCAATAACGCGGTCCTGGACCTGATGCCCCACCGGGCCGGGGCCATCACCGGCCTGCGGGGAATGTTCCGGTCCACCGGCGGGGTCCTGGGGACGGCCCTCATCGTGCTGGTGCTGGAGCTGGTGCCCGACCGGGCGGCCGGACTGAGGGCCGTCTTTCTGGGCGCGGCCGGAACCCTTGCCGGGCTGGTCCTGCCCTTAGTGTTTCTGATTCCGGACTCGGCCCGGGAGCGGCGCCGGGCTCGGGGGCCGAGTCCGGCGCCCGCCCCCCACGACGACTAGCGGGCCGGCGCCTCGCCGAGGGTCACCGTGACCGTGAAGGTCCGGCTGCCGCGCGCGGCCTGGACCGTGACCTGGTCACCCGGCCGGTGCTGGAGCAGCTGGCGGAGGAGGTGGTCCACGGAGTAGACCTCGTGGCCGTCCACGGCGGTGATGACGTCGCCGGCCTGGAGTCCGGCCCGGGCGGCCGGACCGCCGGGCTCGACCTGCACCAGGAGCACCCCATAGTCCACGTCCGCGGCGGACCTGCCGGCCGCGTCGGTGATCCGCACGCCCAGGTAGGGAAGTCCGGTCTGGGTCACCCGGCCCTGGGCGGCGAGCTGGGCCGCGACCCGCTTGGCCGTGTTGCTGGGCACCGCAAAACCGAGCCCCTGGGCCGGAACCCCGGCCGGGGCGGCCACCAGGGTATTGATGCCCACGACGTTGCCGGCCAGGTCGATGAGGGGGCCGCCGGAGTTGCCGGGATTGATGGCGGCGTCGGTCTGGATCATGGGCTGGGTGTAGCCGGCGTCGGAGCCGGACATGGGGCGGTCCAGGGCGGAAATAACGCCCAAGGTGACGGTGTGGTCCAAACCGTAGGGATTGCCGATGGCGGCCACGAACTGCCCGACCTGGAGCTGGGAGGAGTCGCCGAGGGGCGCCACCGGCAGGTCGGAGGCGTCGACCTTAAGGACGGCGAGGTCAAAACCCGAGTCGGCCCCCAGGACCCGGGCCTGGAAGCGGCGGCCGTCGGAAAGCTCGACGGCCACGGTCCGGGCCCCGGCCACCACGTGGGCGTTGGTGAGAATGAGGCCCGACGGGTCGTAGATTACCCCCGAGCCGAGGCCCCGGTTGGTTCGGATGCTCACCACCGCCGGGCTCACCTGCCGGACGGCGGCGATGAGGTCGGCCTGGAGCTCGGAGGTGGTGGCCGCCGCTGGCAGGGCCCCGGCCGGGGCCGGTCGGATTGAGCCGACGTAGGCGGCGTGGGCCAAAACGCCCAAGACCAGGCCGGCTACCAGGACCAGCCCGAGGCGCAAGGCGCGGAAGGCCAGGCGGCGAATGATGCCGGAGTTGGGGCTCTGGCCGGGAGCCCGGTCAGCTTCGTCGTAAAGCGGTCCGTTCATCGCAGTTCCCCTTTCCCAGAAGTTTCCCTCCGGTTTAGGGTATAACCCCGGGTTTTTAAGGGGCGATTAATGGCGGGTTAATGCCGGGTGAAATCCGGTCGATGCGTGTTGGGGGGAACCGTGGTGGGCGGCCGCGCTGGCCCTGGCTGTAGCCCGGCACCGCGTCCGGGCCTGTGGGCCGGTCGTGGCGGCGCTCAGCCGGGGTCGTCGCAGGCCCGTCGGAAGTACCCTGGGGCGCTGGTGGATCCGCGGTAGGGCTCCAATCCCCTTTCGGAGATGGCCGCTTTCTAACCCTCCCCTGCCTCTGGGAGGAAGGCGGGGGCATGAGCAACAGTTTCAATCCCCTTTCGGAGATGGCCGCTTTCTAACTCGGCTTGGCCCCCGCCGCCTTCCGGGCCGCCCTCCAAGCCGTGTTTCAATCCCCTTTCGGAGATGGCCGCTTTCTAACACCACGTGACCAATGATGTAATATCAGCAATGATTTATTATCGTTTCAATCCCCTTTCGGAGATGGCCGCTTTCTAACTCGGAACTCGCTAGACGAATTAAAGATTTCGTATCATCAGATGAAAGTTTCAATCCCCTTTCGGAGATGGCCGCTTTCTAACGGCAACTTCGGCAGGCCCCACTGATGAGCCCCAAGTGGGGCGCCCAGCGCCATGACGTGTCCAATTTATCCGAACCATACGGCTCCTTTGAACCACCGTCAGGGTCCATCCCATAAACCTCAGACTGCCTCCGCCCATATTTTCGCCTTGCAAAATGCTCGGGCGCAGACTTATATAATAAGGACCCTTTCGGTCCGCACCACGGCCGGCCCGCAAAGCACCTCCGTCTGCCGGATGCACTCCGAGCACAGCTTGTAAATCCGAACGCTGTCTTCCTCACGGTTTATTACCCGCTCCAGCCTGGCTTTGAGGCGCTTAAGCTGTGCCCCCGTAAGCTCGGCCTCAAAGACGCTCCGCTGAACCCGCATCCCGAACCCAAGACAGACGCGCGCCGCCCGCATTCGCCGCCTGTCATCCGGTATATCGTAGCAGACTACCACCCACACCGGCTGCCGTTCTTCAACTCATGCACACACGTTAGGTGATACCTGCCCCGGTTGCTTCCTGCTCCATCCACCGACACCGGCCTTGCGGCTTACAATCGCCAGACTTGACATAAGCTGTGAAACAGCTTATGTCAAGTCTGGCGTAACTTCCCCGGGAAACTCCCGGTAGGGCCCGTAAGGTGGGCCGGCCCGTACATAGGATAACCGATTTGCCATTTTTGTCCATAGCCTAGTGAGCAGTTTTCAATCCTTGGTCCATCGCCGTCGCCACCTGCGGGGCCACACCCCTTCACGTTCACACCCAAAGGTATTTTGCTCCATACGCCTCACCTCCCACGCCGGCATACCACGACTAGTTATCAGTTCTCAACCCCTCCGAGGACCCAAACTTCAGGGGCCGGTAGCCGTCCTGCTGACCAAGTACTACCCGGGCTATCTGCCGGGCCTGAAGCTCCAGGGCACGCCGCACCGTCACCGGCCGCTCCTGGCCGGGATACTTAAGCGTTCGCCCCATCAGCTCTTCAAAATCGGCCAGATAGCGTTTGCGGGCCTCATCTGTAAGCAACACCGCTTTCGGCTCTTCACCGCCGACGTGAAAATCCTCAGGCCGGTACCGGCGCAGGTTAACCAGCCGCAGAACGAGCCCGTCAACCAGCACCCGAAACTCTTCTATCAGATCCAGCGCCAGGCTAGGCCGGGAATACTGGGTCGAGTGGAAAAACCCGCCGAAGGGGTCCAGCCCCACAGCGTAGACCGCCGACTGGGCCGCGTAGGCTAACAACGTGTAGCCCAGGCTCAGAAGGGAGTTTACGGGGTCCCGGGGCGGCCGGCGGGTTCGGCCCTGGAATCCTAGGTCAACCTTAAATAGCCGCCGATAAAGGCCGTAGTATAGGGCCGAGGCCCGGCCCTCAATTCCCAGCAGTCGTTCCTGGTCCGGCGCGCCTTCAATCTCCCCGAAAAGTCCCTCCAGGGGACCAAGTTGGGCCTCGGGCACCCCACGACGCCGCAGCAGGGCAAGCTGGTTAGCGACCTTGCCAGCAACTACGGCCCGGGCCACCCGCAGCCGCAAGCCGGGGTCCGCCACGGCCAGATACTGGCGCTGCCGCAGTAAGCCGAATTTCGAGTCGCTAGCGAACAGCCGCCCGAAGTAATGGCCGTCCTGGGAAAGAAAGACGCAGTCGATGCCGTTCCGGAGCAGGTACGTTATGGCCGGCGTCGTCAGGGTCACGTTGCCGAAAACGTAGACCGCCTCCACCAGCCCGGCCGGGACCTCGGCCATGACCTGCCCGTCACGGCTGACGATAAGCCGGTCACCTTCCCGGCTCAGCCGGCTCCCCTGTTCGGTCAGATACAGTACCGTCACCGTCCGTCCTCCTGGCCTGGCCCATCCCCATCGACGTCTTCACCCCAATCCCGCAGAACTGCGCGAAGTCCGCCAGAAGGTTCAGCGCCCGGGTAAAATACGGGTCGTATTTAAGCACCCGGTAGCCCACCCGCCCCACGAAACCCACCTGCTTGCCCCCGGCCACCGCCACCGCCCACGCCTTAAGGTCATAGTAGGCAATGCCCACGCACTCCCGGGCAAAGTCTCGCACCGTCTGCCCCAGGGTCAGCGGCGCATAGCCGTTCCACCGCTCCAGAATCGATCCGAACACCAGCTCCGGCAGGGGCAGAGGCACATTCTTGCTCCCCGAATGAAAGGCGGTCGGCGTATCAAACGTAAGCTCCAGTGACCGCCGGACCGGTCCCGCCGGAAAGTAGCGGCCGAAGAGCTCCTCATAGCCGATCTCCTCAACCCCTACGGCCTCCAGCCGGCAGACCGCCTCATCCAGCGCCACCTCCACCGGCCTGGCCTCAGGTCCCAGGGCCGCCTTGAGGGCCGCCCCAACCCTGCCTTCCAGGGCGGCGATGACCAGGGTGTAAGTCTGCCCGGTCCGGAGCCGGCCCGCCAGCCGAAGACCCTCCCCAAAGGGTCCGGCCGTCCGGAAGGGCTTGGGTCCCTCCTGGGCGTGTAGGTCCGCCGCCAGGGCCGGGTCCTGCGCGCCGACCAGGCCCAGGGCGAGCCCGTGCAGGGCCCGGCCCAGAAACGGCACCTTCGGAAAGTCCTCCAGCGGCCTTACCTTAAGCGCAAAGGTTACCGGCATTCTCAACCCCCAAGCATCCGCCGGACGATGCCCACCGTCGCCTCGAAGGGGTCCCGGGGATCCGGCTCCAGGGCCCGGGCCATCTCCTCGAGCCAGCTCCGGACCTCAAGGCCGGTCTTTTCCCGAACCAGCCTTTCCAAATCCTCCCGGCTTACCGGTTCGAACCCGTGGCCCAGAATGGTCCGGTTCCGGACGTCGGCTAACTCGGCCAGCACCCCCTCCAGCCAGGGCAGAAACCTTTCCGCCAAGCTTACGTCCAGCCCCGCCGGCCTCCGCTCCACGACGGCCCGCAGAACCGCCACCATGGTCGGCCGGTTGACCGCGGGATCGGCCGGCGGACTTTCCACCGGGAGCCCGAGCTCCCGGACCCGCCCCCAGAAAGCCCGGCGGGTCTGCTCCCGCCGACCGGGCGACTCGTCGGTGGGGAAATCCAGGCTCTCAAGCAGATACCGGGCCAGGCCCTCGTGCAGCCGGTAAATCCGTCCCAAAAAGTCGACCTCGCGGCCGGCAACCCAGCAGGCGCGGGCGTTGAAGACCAGCTCGACGAGGAACGGCCGGGTGGCCGCGGCCGAATCCGGCCTCTCCAAAAGGGGCCGCAGTCTGGCCCGGAGCTGCCGGACCTCCTCCCTGAGGGCCCCGTCGAAGGTCTGGGCCACGGCCTCCGCCAGCAAGCGGTCGGCCGCATTAAAGTTAAACCGGCTCCGCTCGAGCCCGGCCGTCACCAGTAGCCGCACGGCCCCGGCCCGATCTGGCGGAAGCCAGCCGAGCGCGCCGGCCGCTCCCGCAAAGTCCAGCCCTTCCAGCCGGTCCAGAAGCTTGGCCCGAACCCTCTCGACAAAAATATCCAGGTGGATCGGGTTCTTTTCTACCGACCCACCGGGCGTCTGGTAAAGCACCTGAACCGCCTCGCCCCAGCGGCTGACCGCGGCCAGGACCAGCCCGATGGTCATGGCCGGAGTGCCCGAAACCGGGTGGAGCCAGAAAACACCGGGTTGGAGCTCGGGAAGCTTTTGCCGAAACCACCTATGAACGGCCGCATAATCGGACGGGTTTATGTCGGCCATTATCAGCAGCTTAAAGGCCGCCTTGCCCAAAAGCCGTCTGAAGCCAGACCCCGACTTCAGGCTCTCAAGCCAGCGGACGAGGATCTCCCCGGCCGCGGCGGTGTCGGACTCTTGGTATCTGGGGTCGGGGTTTTTATCGGTAACGGCCAGGTAGACCCGGGCAAGCTCGCTCACCTGCTCGACTTGGGCCAGATATTCCAGGCAGTTTTTAAGCTGGGGGGCTTCGACCCGCCTCACCTGGTCGGGATCCGCCTTAAGCTGGGTCAGAAACTCCTCACAGGCCGACCGAAACCTCTCCTTCGCCGGCAGGCTTTTGTCGATGTAGAGGTCTCGGTTGCCCACGGTGTAAAAAAGATAATGTTCGGTCATTTTCGGGCAGCCTCCACCCTGATGCCGACCCACCCGGGGGGAACCAGACCGTCGGGCAGCCGAATGAGCCGGCGGGAAATGGGGAAATGGCTCGGAAAATGGCGGCTATACCAGCGCCTCAGGCTGTATTTGCTGGCGACCTGCTCCACCTGCTGGCTGGTAAGTTTGAGGCCGACCGTCTTGCTCCGCCAGCCGCCGCCCCAGCCCAAGCAGGCCACCGTGCCCCCGTAGCTTCGCAGGGCCGCCAGCCGCTCGGCCACCTGGCCCAGTCCCCCTCCGCGGTAAAACTGGGCCTGGAAATCCAGAAGCCGGACCCCAAACCGGCGCAGAACATCCGGCCAGGCTTGCAGTGCTTCCAGGGCCTGCCGGTTAAACCGCAACTCGTCTGCTCGCCTCATTAGGCCCAGGTCCAGGGAGACCGTGCCCTTGAAGACTGCCCCGGCACCCACCACCTCTACCACCCCGAAGCTCCGCTCCGGCCGGGCCTGGAGCCGGCCGGCGGAATTCAGGGCGTAAAGCTCGACCCGGGCGGCCCACTGCGGGCACTCCCCGACGGCCTGGAGGTCGGAAACCCGCAAGACCCTCAGCACGTCCAGATGAGGCGTGCGGCCGAACAGCCTGCCCTCCAGCACGTCGTCGGCCCGCCTGGCGTCCGGCCCCAGGTCGAGGGAGCCGCCGTAAAGGGCCCAGGCCGCGGCCGTCCGGATCAGCCCCTTGAGGCTTGAGCCGGGTATCAGCGGCCGGACGCTGACCGGGTCCCGGATAACCGGCCAGAGCTCGTCCACCTGGGACCATCCGCCGGCCAGGGTCAGGCTGTAGCGGGCAAAGGGCTCGGGATTTCGGCCCCGCAGAAGCTCTTCGGGCCTGGGAATCTCGGCCCCACCGCGCCACAGCCGGTCGTATACCCGGTCCAGGTGGAGGACAAAAACCCGATCCCGGTCGGCTACAAAGTCCCAGCCGGCCTTAAGGGGCATATTGCCGGCCCGGATGTGCAGGCCGGTGAGGACCTCCACGGTCACCTCATACGCCTTAATCATGGCAGGTTCACCCCGAAGGGAAAGGCGTAGCCGTAGCGGTAGACGGGGTGGGCGTCCGGTGGACGATCGTCTGGGGTTACGTCGGCCAGGTCGCCGTAAACCCCGGCCCCGTTCCCCACCAGCACCGAGCCCTCGGTGAGCATCCGCACCCACTTCCGGCGCCGGGCCGGCCAGTCGGCCGAGGCCACCCAGCCGCTCCGCACCACCAGCCGGTAGGCCGCATCTTTCCCCAGCACCCCGGTCCCCAGCTCCGCGGCGGTCGGGTGGTAAAGGCTTAAGGTCACGAACCGGCCTTTCCCCGTCGGAACTTCCCAGGGACCCGCATCTTTTACGGCGAAACGGCCGAAACCGAGACTGCGTTCGCCCCCAAGGCCCAGCTCCCCCAAAGCCTCCAGGGCAGCCTGAACCCGGACCCAGGCGGCGTCGTCCCCGACCATGACCGCGCAGAAGAGGCCGCACCCCGGGGCAAAATGCACCCCGCCCACGTAGTACAGGTTGGAGGCCGAGGTTACCCGGTCCAGGGTAACCCGGGGCCTCAGCGCCACCGTCCACCAGGCTTCGGCCCGAATCCGGGGAAGCCGGACCGCCTCTTCCGCCAAAACCCAAACCTGACCCCGGACCGTCTCGGGCCCGACCTCGCCGGTAAGGTCTTCGCCGGCGAGCCAGCGGCGGAAAACGCCTTCGGAGACCCACCGGATGTCCTTAAGGGCTTCGGCCGCCCCTTCGCCCACAGGCAGGGGAAGCAGAGGCCTGGGCAGAAGCCTTACCTCCCCCAGTCGGGGGAAAGCGGATGAGATGATGAAGGGAGGCTTCCCGGCCAAGAACTGGCCCAGAAGCTCCCCCAGGGCGTCCAGACCGTGGGCCTCGGCCCAGCCGAAGCACAGGGCTCCGAAAAGGGTGTCAGAGTGGGCGAACTCCGCCGTCTCCTCCAGGCCGATGCCATGCTCCCCCAGGTGCAGCGGGGAACCGGGAATCAGGTGAAAGACCCTGGCCGGGGCCACCGGCCCTACCACCCTCCGCCAAGTTGGGCGCTCAGCCAGTCCATGACCTGGTCGAGCTCGGCCAGAAGGTCGGGCAGTGAGCCGAACTTTCGGCCGTCCCCATAGTCCTGACGCCGGCCCGGAACCGCCGGCCGGACGCCAACCACCAGGTCCCGGAATTCGACCCGGCCGCTGCCGCGGGAGCCGTAGCCCCCAAGGTAGTCGTCCTCCAGCATCATCAGACCTTCCACCAGGGTCCGGAACCAGGCCCGGTCATCCCCCTCGTACACGCTGAAAACCAGCTGGGCCGGGCCGAACTCGGCCCCGGCCGGCACCCGCTCCACCTGCCTCGGGGTGGCCTCGGAAGTTATCCGGTCGATGGCCACCTCCCACTTGATTTCGGTGTAGGGCGCATCCAGGTCCAGTTCGCCCAGGTGGCGGGCACTCTCCTCGGTGAGGAAAACATCCCGGACCACCAGCCGGGTCGGTTCGGCGTGCTTCATATCGCCGGGAATGCCGAAGACGTGGCAGACGGCGCACGTCCGGTAGGCCTCCGGCTCCCGGCAGATGTGGATCCGGCTTTGGCCGATGGGTTGGTTGAGGGGCAGGCCCTGCCGCCGCTCCAGTAGGCTGCGCACCTTGCCCTTCAAGGACGAGCCGGGAATGTACGGGCGGTCGGTGATGGGGTCCCGGACCACCGCGTTCTCCTGGCCGCCGATCTCGATGGGGCCCCGGCCGGTGCCGATGTGCAGCCCGGTGAGGGCCCTGATGCGGCCCTCGATGAAGACCTTGCCCTTAAGCTTGATGCTGGCAGCAACACTCACTGGAAACCTCCCCGGGGCTAATCCTGCCCACCGTGGAATTTGTGATAGGCCAGAATTGCCTCAAAAAACTCGACGAAGCGGGCCAGCCGCTGGGGGTCAGACCGGTCTTCCGTCACCAGTCGGATCGCCGGGTCCAGAATCTGCCGAAGGTCCCAAACCGCGGGTTGCCGCCGTGCCTGATAGGCCAGCTTCGGCCTGAGCAGCGTAAGCCGCCGGTAGATCCGGTCGAAATCGCCCGGTCGCCGGGCTACCCGGGCCTCGTCTCCCAGCCGCCGGACCTCGGCAAAGAACTTGCGGACCTGGGCAGTCTTGAGCTGGCGTTGGACCAGGTGGCGGCCCACCTCCTCGGCATAGTTAACCAGCTCCTCGGCGTCGCCGTCCACCAGGATGCGGCGAAGCCGGACGTCTTCGGGCTTCAGACCGGCCGTCTCGGACGGCCGGCCTGGTGACCTTTCCTGCGGCGACCTCATCGTTGAGCCTCCTTGCGGGTTAAAAGTTCGGCCCAGCGGGCCGCATACGCCAGCATCTCCAGCCGGTCGGGGTCCTGGTGGATCTCCCGGGCCAGCTGCCGCAGGTCGTCCCCGCCGTAAAGCTCGGCCAGCCGGCCCAGGTAATAGACGGCCCGCCAGACCCACGGCCCATAGTGGGGCCGACCTGTGCCCGCGGACCTGCGCAGTCGGCCCCGGTCGGCCTGCTGGAGAAGATAAAGACCCATCAGGCGGTGAAGCAACACCCGGCCCGGCCCATCCTTCCCGGAAACCAGCTCCTTGAGCCGCCGGGCTTGGTTGGCCAGCTCCCGAAGCTCCCCCCAGCCGAAGGTCCGACCCAGGAAGACCACCCCATCTTTTACCTGCCGGCCGCTCTCCCGGCGGTGCTTGGCCGCTTCGAGGGCCCGGCGGGCGGCCTCGGCCGTCTGGTAAAGGGGCCAGTGGTGGTCGGCCAGGTAGATTCCGGCCGATAGGGTGAGGGCCTCGTTGCCGGTAAACCGGGTGAAACCCTTGCGGATTTTCTGGGCCAGCTCCGGAATCAGGTCCCATGACCCCACCACAAAGAGGTCGTCGCCCCCGGAGTAGAGTAAGTAAAGGGCCCCGGGCTCCCGGTCCAGCTTCCGGCAGAGCAGGTCCACCCCGGCCTCGAAGTAAAGCCGGAGCAGAAAACTCAAGGTTGAGTACCGGGCTGGGGTCGCCCGGTCACCCAGGCCCCGGGCGAAGATCCGGCCGAGGCTGTCCACGTCCATCCGGAGGATGCCCAAGAGCTTGGCCCCTTCGGAGCGCTCGGCCAGGGTGCTGAAGTCGGCTATGTGTTCGGGCCGGCCCCCCTTGTCCGGGGCGTCGGTGCCCAGCCTGGGTACCACCCGGGGCCGGAAGCGCCAGCCCAGTGACGGTCGGGCTCGTCGGGCCCTAAAAAGGTCCAAAAGGGTCAGGAGCTTCTCCGGTGAAGGGTTAAAGATCTGGACGATACACCCCGGGTCGAACCGGGCCCGTTCGAAGGACTCAACCACCTCCAGCCGGTAGCCGAGAAAGGGCCAGAGGCTTTCTGGCGGGTTTTCCGGACCGGCCGGATGCAGAATCAGGCCGCCGGCGTCGGCCAGCTCCCGGCCCAGCTCGGCCAGGTCGGCACAGACGCCGCACTGGCGGCGCTCCGGGTCGTCGGCCAGGGGTCGGTCGGCCCCTTCCCGCCCACAGACGGCGCACACCTGCTCGGGCGGACCGCCCCCCTGGGGCCGGAAAAGGTCGGAACCGGCCGCCGCAAACCGGCGGTCCTTGGCCCGCCCCAGGGCGGCCCCCAGCTCGCCGGCCCACTTTTGGGCGTAGCGGGCAGGGTCGGCGATGTCCGCGCCGGTAAGGCTTACCCTGGCCAGGGCCAGGTAGAGCTGGCCGTCAAACTTGGCCAGGAACGCCTGCTCAAGCTCCCGGCGGAGGTCCTCAAGCCGGCCATCGGGGACCGGGTAAGAGAGAATGTAAAAGCGGCCGCCGCCGGCGTAGAGCAGGTTGCAGATGGGCAGTCCGAGCCGCTCAAGGAGCCGGCGGGCGGAGAGCTCGGTGACCATGTCCAGATAAAAGGAGCGGCCGCGCAGGCCCCGGGCTACCGCCCGGGAAGTCAAGGTGTAGAGAAAGGCCTGGACCCCGGAAAGGTCGCCGGCCACCAGGTCGAAGCGGAGTCTGGAATAGTCCTCCAGGTCGGCGTCGGCCGCCCCGGAGGCGTAAATTGCGGCGACCAGGGCCGCGGTCGTCCGGAGGTGCTCGAAGAGGGAGATATCGGCCGCATCCCTGTAGTAGGCCGAGGGAACTGCCCAGAGGTAAAGCTGCAGCACCGTGAACAGGCCCGTAAGATACGCATCGGCATCGCCGGCGTAGGTCCGGCCCAGGGCTTCAAGGCTGCGGGTTAGGCCGGCCCAGAGGCGCCTATATTCGGCCTCGGCGGCAGACGGCGTTTCCTGGGGTCTGAAGATTGCGGGGTCGGCTTCCAGGGGACGTAGAGCGAAAAACCTCGGGCTCTGGGTGGTAATGCGGCCGTCGGGGGAGACCTCCGTGAGGAGGGACCTTAGCTGGCGGTTGTCACCCGGTGCCTCCTCGTCGGGTGCCCTTTCGGCAGCCGAGAGCCGGTCGGCCAGCATCAGGATGCGGGCATCCCGGCCGGCTTCCTCGGCCCGGTGGTGGCCCGCCACCAGGGCGCCTACCTTCGTTCGCCAAGGTTCAGGGACGTAATCCTCGGCGATGATGAGGCCCAGAAGGGCATGCAGGTAGCCGAACGCCTGACGGCATTCGCGGCAGGAAGAGAAGTCGGCGTGGGGCCTGGGTCCTTGGCAGTAGTGGCGGGAGCGGTGGCGCAAATCATCCTGCCCGGTGCGAATCCAGACCTTGCCAAGGTCGTGGCAGGCGGCGGCGATGAGCAGGGTTGCGAGCCGCTCGTCGATGGGGCACCTCCCCCGGACTCTCTCCCTATTTATCATACCGGAAGGGCTGGCGGCTGTCAAACCGCCAGTCCCTTTGGCTCTGTCCCAGAAGCGGT
>JBHOQU010000026.1:0-46400 GCA_042408785.1 Dehalococcoidia bacterium
GCACGTTTCGGGGCGGCCGATACCCGGGCTTTACACGGCCGGTGAGATGCTGGGCGGGCTCTGGCACTGGAATTACCCGTCGGGTTCGGGGATGATGGCGGGGGCAACTTTCGGTCGGATTGCCGGAACCCACGCCGCCCGCGAGGCCTAGGCCCTGGCGGCGTGCCGGCCGGCGATGTAGCCGAAGGTCATGGCCGGGCCGATGCTGGCCCCCGGTCCCGGGTAGCCTTTACCCAGCCAGAAAGCCGCAATGTTGCCGCAGGCGTAAAGCCCCGGAACCGGCCGGTTCCAGACATTAAGGACCCGGCCGTACTCATCGGTCTGAAGCCCGCCCTTGGTTCCCAAAACCCCGGGCAGGACCTCCACGGCGTAAAAGGGCGGCTCCTCGATGGGGGCCAGGTTGGGGTTGGGCTTTACCTCCGGGTCGCCGTAGTAGCGGTCGTAGGCCGTCTCCCCCCGTCCGAAATCCAGGTCCCGGCCGGCGCGGGCCATCTCGTTGAACCTTTCCAGCGTCCGCATAAGCCCCTCAGGGTCGATGCCCACCTTCTCGGCCAGCCGGGTCGGGGAATCCGCCCGCACCACCCAGCCCGGCACCGGCTCCCCGGGCACGATGGTGGCGAGGGCATACCGCCGGCGGAACCGCTCGTCGAAGATGAGCCAGGCCGGAAGATTGGGCCACTCGTAGCCGACGGGGTCGAAGGCGTGCAAAAGCATGGAGAAGTCGTTGTAGTTGAGGGCCTCATTGGCAAAACGGCACCCGTAACGGTTCACGATGATGGAGCCCGGCAGACCCCGCTCGCTGATGAGGGCCCGGTAAAGGGGCCGGCCGTCGGCCTCCTCCCCGGGCACCCGAAGGAGGGGCACCCACCAGGCCTCCGAGACCCGGCTCAGCTGGGCCCCCACCTCGGCGGCCATCAGCAGCCCGTCCCCCTCATTCCAGGGCGGACTGGCCGCACCCCTTACCGGGACCCGGATAAAGCTGCGCATCAGCCTTTCGTTCCACTCAAAGCCCCCGCAGGCCAGGATCACCCCACGCCGGGCCTTAAACAGGGCGGGTCCGTCGGGAGTCTCGACCCTCACCCCGCACACCCGCTCCCCGTCCACTACCAGCCGAACCGCCCGGTGCCCCAGGCGCAGTTTTACCCCCCGGTCAAGGCAGCCCTTAACCAGGGCCCCCACAATGGCCGTCCCGGTGGTCAGGATGTTTTTCCGGGTCCTTTCGCCGATAAGCTCCCAGTCAAACCTTGAGGGCGAGCGCCAGCGCTCCCACTCCTCGTGGGTAAAGGGCAGAAAGACCGGACTGCGCCGAACCCGTCCGACATATTCCCCCAGGGTATTCCCGTCAAAGGGCAGCGCATCCAGGGCCCGCCCGCCCCGGGTCGCCCCGGGCCAGTCCGGGTGGTAATCGGGGTAGTTGACGCACGGGTAAAACTTGAGGGGTGTGTTGGCCTCGATGTATTCGGCCATCTCCGGCCCGTGCTTTAAAAAGGCTTCCACCATCTCGGGGTAGTCGTCGCCCACCACCCGCTTTAGATAGGCCCGGGCCAGCTCCTGGGAATCGGCGATCCCCAGCCGCCGCATGTGGTGGTTGTTGGGAATCCAGACCTTGCCCCCGGAGTAGGCCGTGGTCCCCCCGAACTTATCCGACCGCTCCAGCACCAGCACCTCGGCCCCACCGTCGGCGGCCGCAATCGCCGCCGTAAGCCCCCCGCCCCCTGAACCGACAACGATGACGTCGACCTCTAAAGCGGCGTCCATAACCCTCACCCCCCGGGCCGCAGTCCCAGCGGCCCTAAGGCCTCGATACTCCGCCTTATGCCGCCGTCGGGGTCCTCGGCATAGGTGGTCTCCAGCATCACCGGGCCGGTGTAACCGATTTCCTTAAGCCGCCCGGTAAGCCGGCCGAAGTTCAGTTCCCCCAACCCCACCGGCAGGTGGACCCACCTTTGCTTGAGGGCATCGGAAAAGTGGACCAGCGCCAGGTACGGGGCTATCTTCCCCAAACCGTCGGCCGGGTCCTCCACCAAGTAGCCGTTGGCCACATCGTAAACGGCCTTAAGGGCCGGGCTTTTCAGCGCCGAAATCAGCCGCAGCTGCCCTTCGGCCGTCTCGACGAAAACCGACGGCACGTTCTCCAGCCCGAGGCTGACCCCGAGCTGTTCGGCCAGCCGCAGGCACTCGCCGATGCCGTCCAGGGCCAGCTCAAAGGCATCCTGGTAGGGGGCGGGAATCAGCGGGTGGCGCCGCCCTGCCGAAATAACCACCAGCTGGGCCCCGATTTCGGCCGCCAGCCGGATGGTGTCTTTCAGCTCCTTGAGGCTGGCCCGGCGGATGGCCGGGTTCAGGCTCACCAGATTTATGTCCAGGAAGGTCGGATTAACCGAGAAGACCTTAAGGCCGAGCCGCCCCAGTAGCCGGCAAAGACGCCGGCGCTCGAAGGGGCCGAAGTGGGCCGGCCGCAGAAGCGGGGGCGTGGCAACCAGCTCCAGGGTCCTGAAGCCGAAGCCGGCACACCTTTCCAGGGCCCCCTCCAGGGAACACGCCCAAAGGTAGGTGTAGACCGACGTTCCCAGCTCCACCCCTCAGCCCTCCCCAAACCAGGCCGGGTCCGGCGCCGGCGGCGGCAAGGGCGGCAGCTGCCAGCTGGCGGTGGCCGGCGGCCTCGCCTCCCGGTCCACCCGCACATCCAGGACCCAGGGGCGCTGGGCCTTCAAGGCCGCCTCCAGGGCCGGCTTAATGTCCGAGGGCCGTTCGATAAGGAGGCCTTCGGCCCCCATCGACCTGGCAAGCCCGGCAAAGTCTGCGCTGAAAAGCTCGCCGGTAGCCTCCCACAGAAAGCTGGTGGCCAGCTCCCGGCCGGGGCCGAAGTAGCCCAGCTGCTGGTCCCGGATGGAGCAGTAGCCGTAGTTATTCCAGACCACCCAGACCACCGGGATATCGTACTCGACGGCGGTGGCCACCACCCCGGGGAACATCAAAAAGCCGCCGTCCCCCACCACCGCCACCACTGGGCGGTCCGGGGCAGCCAGCTTGGCCCCCAGCGCCCCGCACACCCCGAAGCCCATGGCCGCAAAGCCCCAGCTCTGAAGCAGGGTGCGGGGCCGGAAGGCCGGCCAGCACTGGACGACCCAGTTGTGGTGAACCCCCACATCGGCCAGAACGATGGCCTCCTCCGGCAGCACCGAGCGCAGGTCGGCCAGAAGCCGCTCTGGCCGGATGGGAACGGCCTCCGATTGGCGATACTCGGCCAGATAAGCCTCCCACTTCCGCCGCCAGCTCCCGACCCGCTCCAGCCAGGGCCGCCGGTCAAGCCGCCCGGCAACCCCGCGGCGGAGGGCGGCCTCATAAAGCTGGCGCAGGACGGTCCTTACGTCCCCCAAAATCCCGACGGAAACGGGGTAGTTACGCCCCAGCTCCTGGGGGTCAATGTCCACATGGATGAGCTTGGTGGGCGGGATGGCGTAGGTGTAGCCGGGCAGCCAGGAGCTGGTGGCCCGGTCGTCGAAGCGGGTGCCCAGGGCCAGAATCACGTCGGCGGTCCGGGCAGCCTGATTGGCCGGATAGGTCCCGTTCCGGCCCGTCTCCCCCAGCCACAGGGGCGAGCGGGGGTCGAACACCCCCTTCCCGGCCGGGGTCGTGGCCACGGGAACCTGCAGCGCCTCGGCCAGGGCGGTTAGCTCCGCCGCCGCCTCGGCCAGCTCGACCCCGTGGCCGGCGACGATGAGGGGCCGCTCGGCCGAAACCAGCAGGTCTAAGGCCCGCTCGACGGCCTCCGGGTCGCCGCCACTGCGGCAGCTGATGCCGTGACGCCAGAGCCCCGGCTCGGGAATCTCCACCTCGGCCCTTTCGACGAAGACGTCCAGGGGAACATCCAGGTTGACGGGCCCGGGCCGGCCCTGCAGCATAACGGCGAACGCCTGCCGGACCATCAGGGGGAGCTGCTCGGGCCGGGTAGCCTGGAAGCTGCGCTTAACATAGTGGCGAACGACGCTGGGGAAATCGGCCTGGTAATGGCGGCCGGTCTCCTGGAATGGTCCCCGGTTAAACTGGCTGGTGGGCACGTTGCCGGTGATGGCTAAAAACGCCGAGGAATCCATAAAGGCCGAGGCCAGGCCCAGAAGCAGGTTGACGGAGCCCGGGCCGCAGGAGGAGAAGGTGGCCACCGGCCGGTGGGTCACCCGGAAGAAGGCGTCGGCCATGAAGGCGGCCGCCGCCTCGTGGTGGACGGATATCACCTTAATCCGGTCCCGGTACGCGTAAGCGGCGTCTAAAAAGCCTAAGATGCCGTGGCCACAGAGGCCGAAAAGATAGGGCACACCCTCCCGAACCAGATACTCCAGGATGATTTCGGCGCCGCTGTAGCCGGCCAAAGGACTCCTCCTAAGTCGGTCGACGGGGTTGGGCCGCTCCGTTAATGTTTACCAGCCCGACCCGCCACCGTCAAGGCCCCCTTTCAAGGACACGACCGGGCATACGGCGGCCCCCAGAAACCGCAGCCACCTCAGGCGGGGAGACCCGCCGGTCGACGTAAAGTCCGGGGCAGGCCTAGCCGTGGCCCAGGCAGACGCCGGCCAGCTTTTCCAGGTCGAGGACTTGGAGGAGGTACCCGGGCATCGGGGCGACGCCCGCCACGAGCCGGCCCAGGGGCCCGGGATCCCCGGCCGGGGGCTTTAAGTCCCCGGCCTCGCCCCGGACGGTTCCAAGGATGCCTTCGGCCCGCAGAACCAGCGGCCCGAAGGCCGTAATCACCACCACGTCGGCCCGGTGGCCGGCCCCCGGCTGGCCGGAAACCCCCTCGAGAACGCCCTTAAGGTCGAAGACAGGCACCACTTCCCCCCGGATGTTGGCCAGGCCCAGGAACCCCGGCCGCTCCACCGGCATTGGGGTAAGGCCCTCAAGGGTCAGGATCTCTCGCACCTGCCCGATAGGCAGGCCGAAGACCTGGGTTCCGGCCCGCACGGCCAGAACGTGGTAGCCGTCGGGGTCCTGGGCAGGCTTCGGCACCAGGGGCTCCGTCGGCCCGACCCCTCCGGCCCGTCCCCGGGCCAGGCGGCGGATCCGTTCCAGAAAAGCCGGGAAGTCGAACCGGTCAAACTTCGCCACTACTTCGTCGGCCCCGGCGGCCTTAAGTTTTAAGACCAGGTCGGGGGAGTCGGCCAGGTAGCGGGAGACCACCACAATGGGGACCTGGGCCACCGGGTCCTCGGCCGAGCGGATGGCCTGAATCAGGTCCAGGCCGGAGCGCTCCGGCAGCATGTAGTCGGTGACCACTAGGTTGAAGTTGCCGTCGACGAAGAGGCGGTCCAGGGCCGCCTCGACGGTGTCGGCCGTTACCACCTCGAAGCCGGCGCTCTTAAGGGCGGCCTCGAGGGAGTCCCGGAAAAGGGCGCTGTCGTCGACGACGAGGACCCGCCCCGAAACCCCTTCAGCGCCGGCGGGCCCGGCCTCGAAAAAGCCCTTTATCTGCTCGTTCACTAGGCCGGCAACGTCCGGCAGCAGGTAGACGCCATCATCGAGGTTAAGGAGGCCCACCAGAAGGCGGTGTTCCGCCGGCCGGGCGATGCCGTCCACCGGGCCGATCCGGACGACCCGGCTTACCGAAAGGCCTACGGGGTGGCGGTCGCCGGTGAGGATGAGGCCGATGCCTCGACCGGGCCCACCGGGGCCGAGGCCCAGGGCCCGGTCCAGGTCGATGAGGGGCACAAGGGCGCCGTCCAGCTTAACATAGGTCCGGTCCCCTACCAAGGCCAGGTCCCCGGGCTCGAACCTAACAATGCGGGAGACGAGCCGAACGGGCAGCCCGTAGCGGTACTCGCCGTAGCCCTGAACCAAAATCATTCGCTCGGCCGGAGTTTCGGCCGTTCGGACCGAAACCGGCAGATTTTCGCCGTCGGCCTCAGTCCCCTCCGGGCGGAGGCCGGCCCCGGCCAGCAGCTTTTCCGGCTCCAGGATCAGGACAATCTCCCCCGTGCCCAGGGAGGCGAGCCCGGAGATGGCGTCCACGTCCCGCAGGCCCGCGCCCGGGGGCTTGACAATAAGTTCCTCGAACCGAGCGATGCCATCGCACCAGAGGCCGGCGACCAGGTCGCCTTGGCGCAGGACAAGCACGTAGCGCTTGGTCCGTCGGGCGTCAGGACCCGCCTCCGGGCGGCGGTCCGGCCAGGCATCCAGGGTAAAGAGGGGAACAAGCCGGTCCCGCAGCCGGAAGGCCTCCTGGGTCCCGTACCGTTCCACCTGACCCTCGTCAATAAGGACGATCTCCTGGACAAAACCGTACGGCAGACCCAGCAGGTATCCCCGGGCGGAGAAAACGAGGGCGTTGATCACGGACACGGAGGTGGGAACCACCAGCCGGACCCGGGTGCCCTGCCCCCGCGCCGAGCGCACCTCGACGCTGCCGCCCAGCTCCTGGGTTTTAACCGCCACCACGTCCAGCCCTACCCCCCGCCCCGAGACCTCGGTGGCCTCGGCCCGGGTGGTGAAACCCGGCCGAAGCAGCAGCTTCACCAGCTCCTCCTCTCCCAGGCGGCCGGCCTCGAGGGGTGAGATGAACCCCTGTTCCACGGCCTTGCGCCTGACCGCCTCGAAATCGACGCCCCGCCCGTCGTCGGCCACCTCGACCACCAGGTTAGACCCCTCCCGTCCCGCCCGGAGCCAGACCCGGCCCCTGGCGGGCTTGCCCGCGGCCGCCCGGCTATCGGGCAGCTCGATGCCGTGGTCCACCGCATTCCGAAGCAGGTGGACCAGGGGGTCCCGGAGCTCCTGCAGGATCCGCCGGTCTACCTCCAGTTCCCCGCCCTCCACAACCAGCTCCACTTCTTTGCCGGTTGCCCTGGCCGCATCCCGGACAACCCGACGCATCTGCGCAAAAAGGCTGCCGATGGGCTGAAGCCGGGTGAGGGCGGCGATATCCTGTAGCTCGGAGACCATCGCACTCAGCTTCTTGGAGGCGGCCACCAGCTCCCGGTGCTCCAGGCTGGCCGAAAGACTGCTTATTCGATTCCGGGTAACCAGCATCTCCTCCGCCAGCCGCCCCAGGCGGTCCAGGACCGCCACAGGCACCCGAACGGTGGAGCTGTGAAAGCCGTCCAGGCTTTCGGCCTGGACCGGCTCGGCCGGGATCACCCCGGGCGGTGGGGCTTTCTGGCTTTCGCTCGCAAGGGCGGCCGCCTCATGGAGACGGGCGGTCAGGCCCGCCGCCTGGGGCGGGGCCGAACCCGAGGCCAGGGCCGCCAGGTAACTTCTAAGCAGGCCCGCGGCCTGGAGCAGAAGGTCCACATGCTCCGCCCGGACCTCCGCCCCTTTCCGCAACCGGTCGACCAGATGCTCGGCAGCGTGGAGGGCCTCCACCAGGTCGGTCAGGCCGAGATAGCCGGCGTTGCCCTTGGTCGAGTGGAGGTGACGGAAGATGTCGTTAAGAACTGCCTCCCGGTCATGGCCCGGCTCGGAGCGCTCCAGCTTCACCAAGAGGGGTTCCAGCAACCCCAGCCGCTCTCGGGTCTCCTCGATGAACAGGTTGAGAACGTCCTCGTCGTAGCCGCCGTTCACGGTCGGCCCCCCAATCAAAGCTCCCGGAGAGACCGGCCGACCCGGCCCAGGCGGCCGTTACCCCCGGGGCGGGGCGAGTCGGCCGACACGACCACGGGCGGCCGTGGGCCGGACGCCGGTCGGCCGTCGGGGGTGGAGCCCTCTGCAGGCAGGCGGAAGCGCCCGGTCAGCTCCTGAAGGGTCTGGGCCAGGTCCTGGAGGGCCTTGGCCGACGCCGTTATTTCCCCGAGCTGGGTGGCGATCTCCTCAGTCGCCGCTGATACCTCCTCGGCGGCGGCCGCATTCTGCTCGGTGACGGCGCTTACGGCCTGCATCGCCTGCCGGATCTCCTCGGCCGCCGCCGCCATCTCCGCCGCGGCGGTCCCGGTCTGTTCGACGATGGCGGCGGTGTCTTCCATGCTGGTCCTCAGTTCCTGGCTGCTGCGGGCCACACCCTCGGCCAGCCCCACGATCTTGCCCGAAAGCTGCTCCACCTCCTCGGCGGCCCTGACGATTTCGTTGAAGACCGTCCGCATCTCCCCGGCACCCTCGGCCGTGGCCACCACATCCCGGGCCACATCGCCCATGGTCGCCACGGCCTCGTGGGCCGCCGCCTGGACCCCCTGCACCAGGGCCACGATCTCCTGGGTGGAGGCGGCCGCCCGCTCGGCCAGCTTGCGGACCTCCTCGGCCACCACCGCAAAGCCCTTACCGGCCTCGCCCGCCCGGGCCGCCTCGATGGCGGCGTTCAGGGCCAGCAGGTTCGTCTGCTCGGTGATATCTTCGATGACCTTAACGATGGCCCCGATGCGCTCCGAGCGGTCCCCCATGTCGTTCACCTTTTGCTGGGCAACGGCCACCCGCTCCTTCACCGCCTCCAGGGCCTGGATGGCCGACCGGACCCGCTCCGCCCCGGCCCGGGCCCGTTCGGCGCTGGCCTGGCTGGATTTAAGGCCGGCCGAGGCCGCCTGGGCCATCTGGGTGTTCTGCTCGGCGATGGTCTGGGTTAGGTCGGCGGCCCGCTGGACGGCCCGGGCCTGCTCCTGGGCACCCCGGGCCACGGCCTGGATCGTCTGGGTAAGCTGCTCGAACCCGTTGCTGGCCGCGGCCACCTGCTCCGCCTGGCGGGCCGAGCCCTGGGCCACGCTCTGGACGGTACCGGCCACCTCCTGGGCGGCGGCCGACATCTGCTCGGTGAGCTGGTGGTTCTGGGCGGCCGCCCCGCTTACCTCGTCGGCGGCCCGGCGGACCTCCCCGACCAGCTGGGAAAGACCGGCCACGGTGCCGTTGAAGTCTTCGCCCATTTGCCGGAAGCTGTCCACCATCGCGTTAAAGGCGGCTGAAAGCCTCCCCACTTCGTCGGCGCCGTCGGCCGGCAGGGGCTCGACCGCGGTTTGCGTCCGCGCCCCCAGGTCGCCATTCCGAAGCCGACTGAGAGCGTCCCGGAAAGCGGCAATATCTTCGGCCACCAGCCGGTCGATGCTGGCCACCACCCGGCCCAGCGACCGGGAAAGGGCCGAGCTGGTGACAAAGCCGAGCCCGAGGCCGCCGACAACGGCGGCCAGGGTGCCCCACAGGAGCAACGTCTGAAGCAAACTGCTCGCCTGGTGGCTCTGGGCCAGGCGCTTGTCCAGAAGGTCCCTTTCTGTCTGGACGGCCTCGGCAAAAACCGCCCGCATTCCGTCGAAGTGCTTCTTGCCCTGGCCGCTGCTTTCATACCTGGCCACCTCCTCCGCCGCAACCTTGCCGGCGTTCACGTCCCTGCGGAGCTGGATTCCCGGCTCGGTAACTTCCCGCTGCCAGGCGGCGGCCCGCTGCTCGATATCCCGCCACCGCTGGACCTGGACGGGGTTATCGGCCGTTTCGGTCTGGAGCCGGCGCAGGGCCTCGGCGTAGGCCCGCTGGCCTTCCTGGTAGGGCTGTAAAAACTCGTCCCGGCCGGTGACCAGAAAGCCCCGATACCCGGTCTCCATGTTCACCAGGGCGAGGAGGGCATCGTTGGCCAGGCCGATGACCTTGTAAGTGTGGACCACCCACGCGGCGGTCTCGTCCGCCTGGCTGACGGTAAGGTAGGTGAAAAAGTTGAGACCAGCCATTATCAGCAGAATGAGCCCCACCACCCCGAGCACCTTCCACTTGAGGGAGAGGTTGGCCCACAACTTCATAGGTTGCCTCCTTTCGGGATTATCCGCCCGGTAGCCGACGCCAGCGGCCAGTTTGGAGTAGCCACGCGGTCTTCTCCCGGGCGCTGCCGTCGGTCGTCCGCCAGATGGCCTCTACCGCCAGGCCCTCGGGCATTACCACCAGCCAGGGGGTACGCCGTTCATAGTCGGCCGGGCCGGCCTTGGGTGGGGCCGGCCGCTCCTGGTAGCCGAAGAGCCCCTGCACGGCCACGAAGCCGTCGGCCTGAAGGCCTTCGGAAAGGCCGCTCCCGGCCGCCCCCACCACCTCCTCCAGGAGGACGAAAAGGCTTCGGCCGAGCTGTTCTTCCCACGACCGGGCCAGGACGCCGCAGGCGACCACATTGCAGATTTCGGCGTAGGCCATCAGGTCCTGGCGGTTGGTCTCGGTCAGGTCAAGCCGGCCCGCCCGGTCGAAGCGGGGCGGCTCCCTTCCGGCCGGGGGCCGTCGCAGCCCGATGGCACCCCACTCCAAGGCCACCTCCAGCGGCTGGACCAAGAAGGCCAAAAGCTTCTCCGGCCCAAGATTGACGCTCAGCCGCGCCACCGCCCAGCCGCCGGTACCCAGGGCCGCCGCCGTCCAAGGGGCGGCCACCACCGACCCGGGGATAAACCCCACCGGGATGCCGAGGAGCAGGCCCACGGCCTCGGCGACCGAGGGAAACAGGTGCCGCTCCAGGACCACCGGCCGGTAGAGCTCGGGCACCCCCGGCCGGGGAATGAGCGGGGCGTTCGGGGGAAACTCAACCGCAGTGGGAGCCATCCTAACCTCCGGCCGCAGGCTTAAGGAGCATCTCCAGGCTTACGGCCAGGGCCTCGGCGGTGACCGGCTTTACCAGCAGGGTATCCACCCCGGCCTCCCGGGCCCGGGCCACCTGCTCCTGAGTCCCCTGGCTGGTAACCATCAGGATGGGAACCCGAGGGAGGTTCTTCTCCCGCTGCCGGGTCCGTACTGCCCGGACGAATTCCAGGCCGTCCATTCCCGGCATGTTCCAGTCGCAGATGATCAGGTCGACGGTCCCGACCGAATCGAGGGCTTGAAGGCCTTCGGCCCCGTCCCCTGCCTCCAGAACCTCCACCTGGTACCCGGCCTGGCGCAGGGAGCGGGCATGCATCATGCGCATCATCTTCGAATCGTCAACGACAAGGACTCTCATCGGCCACCTCCCAACGGGGATCTCGCCGAGGCCCAGGCGGCCACCACCCGGGCAACTTCGGCGGCCCTAAGAACGTGTTTCGGGGCACCCCGGGCCAGGGCGGCGTTTACCATGGCCGGGATGAGGGCTTCGGCCGGGTCCTGCACGGCGGTCTCCGCCCCGGCATCGGCGAGGGCCTTAAGCCCCTCGGCCCCGTCGCTTCCCATCCCGGTGAGCAGCACCGCAAATGTTCTTGGGGCCAGGGGGCTGGCCGCCACCGAACGAAAGGTCCGGTCGATGCTCGGCACGTAAAGGTCCGCCGGGTCGGGCCGCAGAATCCTTAAGGCCCCGGCCCGACCGAGGACCAGGTTGTGCTGGCCCGGGGCCACGAAGGCTTCATCGGCCGCAAGCTCGACTCCGCTGGCGGCCTCCCGGACCCGGTAGGGGGAGACGCGGTTGAGCCGCTCGGCGAAGGAGCGGGTAAAACCGGCCGGCATGTGCTGGACCACGATGACCGCCAGGCCCAAGCCGGCCGGCAGCTCGGCCATAATCTGGGCCACTACCGGCGGGCCGCCGGTGGAGCAGCCGATGAGGAGGAGCCGCTCGGCCCGGCGGGATGTCTCGGCAGCTTCCCCACTTAGCGGACCGCCGGCAAGAAAAAGTTCCAGCCAGGTTCGGAGGTCGGTCGGACTGGCGGACCGGAGGCTTACCACCTCCACCCCGGGCAGGCCCCCGGAAATCCCCTGCCCGTTCCGAACCAGGAGAATCCGTCGGCACCGGCTCGGGAGGGCTTCCAGCACGGCGGTGATGGTCCCTTCCTCCCCGGCCGAGGCGTCCACCACCACGAGGTCGGGCTGGTGTTCGGCGGCCGCCTGTCGCAGGCCACGCCAGTCGGCCACAACCGCCGGCTCACCCAGGCCGGCGGACCGGGCCGCCTGCCGCCAGAGCACCCGAACCAGGGGCGAGGGACTCGCCAGCAGAAGCCGGCCGGCCGGTCCGGCCATAGCTTCGGTTTTCTGGTAGAAAAAGGTCCCGTGGGCCCGGACCCGCTTAAGGTCGGGCGGCGCCCACTCGAGGTATTCCGCCGAGCCGACGAAAAAGACCCCGCCCGGCGCCAGCTGCTGGCCAAGCCGTTCCACCACGGCCCGGCGGTTTTCCGGGGTCAGATACATGAGCACGTTGCGGCAGAAGACGACCTGGAAGGGACCCTCCGGCGCCGCCTCCACCAGGTTAATCCGTTCGAATCGGACGAGCCGGCGAAGCTCGGACACAACCCGCCAGCGGTCGCCCTCGGCCTCGAGGAACTCGGCGGCCCGAGCAAGGGCGTCCTCCCGGAAGGACCACGGACCGTAAAGGCCCTCCCGGGCCCGGGCCAGGGCGGCCTCGTCGACGTCAACCCCAAGGACCTCAAAGGCTCCCCATCCGCCCCCAAGGACCCGCCAGGCGGTTATCGCCAGGGAGTAGGCTTCTTCGCCGGTGGCGCACCCGGCCGAAAGCAGCCGGACCTTCCGGCTTCGGGCGGCCAGCTGGGGAAGAAGCCTTTCCAGGGCGGCGAAGTGGGCCGGCTCCCGGAAGAAGTAGGTCTCGTTGATGGTGAGGGACTGGACGAGCCGGGTAAGCTCGGCCCGGTCCATACTTTCCAGGTAGGCCAGGTAACTGCCCAGGTCGGGGGCGCCGACCGACTTCATCCGGTGACGGACCACCCGACCGAGGCGCTGGCGGAGCAGGTCGGTGGGGGCAAAGCCGAGCTCTTTAAAAACCCGGTCGGCCAGCTCTTCGAGCAGGTCTTCAGCTGCCATTAACAGGCCCGTTGCCTGCAAGGTTTGGTCCCCGAGTTTGGCCTGGCGATCTCACCCGATATTAGCTATCGGCAGGCCCGGCCCTGCTGGAAAGGGGGTCTTTACGGCCTTTGGACCCAGCGCAACCCCGAGGAGCCGGTTTTCGGGGCCGGGCAGTTCTTGCGGGCCGCCCGGTCTATCGGCCCGGGGCGCCGAGCTGGGCGGCCAGCTCCAGCAACCGGCCGGCCTCGGTGGGCCGGCCCCGGACCACATAGATGGCCGCCAGGGCCGCATACGCCCGGGAAGCCAGGAGGGGGTCTTCGGTTTCGACCGCCGCCTTAAGCCAGAGGGCCTCGGCCGCCTCAAGCTCACCCCTCGCCTCAAAGGCACCGGCCAGCAGGCCCAGGACTTCCCCGTCCGGATGGGAACCGGGAGCCTCCACCTGCGGCAGAAGGGTTTCGATGACCAGGTCCCAGAACCCGAAGCGGCCGTAGAGCCGCCCCAGCATGACCGCCCGTTCAGCCTCATCAGGCCAGAGCCGCTCCACCAGGGGCATAAGGGCCTCGAACTCGTCGAACTCCTGCCGCTGTAATAGCAGCCCCAGCACCCACACCACCGCCGACCGGTCGGGCGGAAGAACCTCCCCGAGCCGGCACCGACCCGAAAGGGCGGCCGCCACCCGGCCGGGAAGGTCCGAAAGCAGGGCCGCCGCCTCCCCGTAGCGGCCCTCGAAGAGGGCCAAAAGGCCCCTTAGCTCCGCCCCGGCCGGACCCGCCGCGCCGGCCAGCAGGCCGGCGGCCGCCAGGCCCTGGGGCGGCACCGGCGGCTCGGCAAAGACCGCCCGTCCCACCGCCGCGGCCAACGGCCCGGCGATGGGCTCCCCGAGGACCCGGCCCAGCCGCCCCAAGAATTCGGCCCCATCGGCGGCCCTGGGAAGAAGGAGACGCACCAGGGCCTCGGCGGCCGGTCGGTAACAGCGGCCGACCTCGAGGGATAGCCTGAGCGACCGGGCAAAGGCCTCGACCGCCTCGTTAATTTTCCCTTCCCGTTCGGCGCAGCGGCCCAGCCAGTAGAGGGCCCCGTACCCCGGAGCCCCCTCGCTCCTTATTTCCAGGGCCCACGCCCCGGCCTGCCCCCCGGCCAGGCATTTTTCAAAGGCCCGGCGGGCCCCCTCCGTATCCCCCAGGGCCAGGCGGGCCTGCCCCTCCAGGAGCCGCAGGTTCGGGTGGTCTCCGAGGCCTGCGGCGGCCTCCCTGAGCAGGGCCAGGGCGCCCCGGGCCCGGCCCAGCTTAAGGGCCGCCACGGCCGCCAGCTCCACGGCCCGGGGCAGCCACATCCGGTACTCCCCGGGCAGGTACCGGATCGCCCGGCGGAAGCAGAAAAGGGCCGCCTCCCACCGGCCGGCGGCGAAGTACTCCTGGCCCAGGTTGAACCAGCCGAAGGGATCTAACGGGTTTTCTTTAAGCTCCCGACGGGCCAGCTCGATGTTCCGCCGGTGTTTCTCCCCAACCTTAGGATTTAGGCTCAGATAGCCGTAGTGCTCGATTTCTACGTCCAGGACGCCCAGCCGGCCGGCCGGCTTCAGCTCCTTAAGGCTTTCCAGAACCTGCTCGTGGAGCCGGCGGCGGAATTTAAGACCGGGCAGGTTCTTAAAAAGCCTTAAGGCCGGGGTCACCACGGCGTCGGCCGAGCCGGGTTCCGGGCCCAGGTAGGTGACCTGGGGCAGCAGGAACCCGTCTGCATTCGTCCCGGCAAGGATCTCCCGCAGTTTTTCTCTGCCCCGACCCAGGGCCTCGTCGGCATCGAGGACTAAAATCCACCGGCCCCGGGCGTGGCGCAGGGACTCGTTGCGGGCCTCGGCAAAGCTGCCGGTCCACAAAAAGAAGACCACCTTCGCCCCGAAGGCCCGGGCGACCTCCGGGGTTCCGTCGGCCGAGCCCGTGTCCACCACGATAATCTCGTCCGCGATGCCCCGGACGCTTTCCAGACAGCGGGGAAGGTCTTTGGCCCCGTCTTTGACCACCATGCAGAGGGAAATCAACGGCCGGCCGGCCCCATCGCCGGCCGGCGGAGCCGCGGGCGAGACCGGCTCCGCCGGCGGCTTCATCACCCGCCGGGCAGGATGGGCCTCAGCCAGCCGGGCCAGGACCACCCGGGCGGCGTGGTCCCAGGTGTGGACCGTCCGGATGCGCCTGGCCGCCGCCTCCCCCCTCTTGCGGGCCTCCCCGGGATGCTCATACACCCACCGCAGGAGGTCGATGAGGGCATCCAGGTCCGGCTCGAAAACCCAGGGCCGACCCACCAGCTCCGGCAGGTCGCCGGCCTGGGCCCGGAGAAAGACCGGCCTGGCCGGAACCAGGTAGGCCGTGGTTTCGTCGGCAAACTCTAGAACCGGTCCGGCCCCGGTGACGATGACCGGCAGGCCCGAGGCCATCGCCTCGGCCACCGGCAGGGCATACCCCTCCCCCCGGAAGGGATGGACCAGGCAGTGGCAGGCCGCATACAGCCCGGGCAGGAGCTCATCGGGGATTTCCCGGTCGATGTAAACTATGGGCGGCCCGCCGCAGGCGGCAAGCTGCTTAACTTTCTCCCGGAGGGAGCTGTTCCGGTAAAAGGAAGCCGCGCCCACGTCCTTGACGACCAGAACCACGTCGTCGGTGGACCGGAATGCCCGCCGGTAAGCCTCAAGGAGCAGGTCTATCCCCTTGCGCCAGAGGGGCCCGCCCACGAAGAGAAAGCGCAGCCGTCCCGAGGCCAGGGCCTCGGCCCCGGGTTTTAGCTCATCCAGGTTTAAAGGCCGTACGCCCGGATGAAACCGGTCTGGTTCGACCCCGTTGGGGACCACATGAACCCGGTCGGCCGGCACGCCCCCTTCGACGAAGCACTCCCGGACAAAGGCCGACGGAACCCAGAGCTCGGCCCCCGCCCGGTTTATCCCCTCGACCCACTCCCTGGGAACGCTGCCGTACTCCCACGGCTGGATGACGGCAAAGAGGCCGGCCGGGGGCGGGTCGAAGACGGGGGGCCACCGGTGGCGAACCCACAGGGGCGGCGAAGCGGGCGGGGAGGCGGCTTTGCCGCCCGGTTCGAGGGTCACAACCCTTACGCCCGCCCGCTCCAGGGCCCGGGTAAGCGCCCGGTTCACCCGGGCGAAAGAGTGGGTTGATGAGAAATCGCCCTCCCAGGCCAGGGTCGGCGGCGCCAACCGCCGGCGTCGGCGGCCGGACCGGGCCGCGTCCTTGACGAACCCCAGCTCGGTCACAACCCGGCGGGTCACCGCCTCCCGATCAAGCTCGCCGAGTGCCCTGCGGCGGCCGGCCTCGGCCCGGGTCCGGGCCACATCGGGCCTTTCGACCACCTCCCGCATCAGGGCCTTAAGGTGCTCGGCCGAAGGCTCGGCCCAGCGGTGCCCCCGGTAAAGGGCGACCTCTTTTACGGCCGCCTCGGGCACCGGCACGAGCCGGTAGTCGATTAAAAACGCCGTCTCGGGGGTGGCGAAGTCCCGGTGGCCGCCCCACCCGGTGATGATAACGGGCAGTCCGGCGGCCATCGCCTCCGCGGCCGGCCGGCAGAAACCCTCCCCCCGGGTGGGAAGGACGAAGGCATCGGCCGCCGCGTAGAGCCGGGGCATGTCCTGGGCCGATATCTCCTTGAAGTAAAGGATTATGTTGGGCGGAAGCTCCCGCCCGAGAAGCTCGCAGACCTCCCGCCTTATTCGGGCCTGGGAAAGCCCCCGGTAAGAGAAGACCTTCAAGATCAAGGCCACGTCCGCGTCGGGGCCGAAAGTCTCGGCAAAGGCCCGGAGTAAAACGTCCCAGCCCTTGCGAAGCTGGAAATCAAAGACCGAAAGGAAGTTAAACCCCCGCCGGCCCGGAATCTCCAGGGGCTCGACCGGCCGGGAAAAGCGGGCCCCGTCGATGGGGCTGGGGATTACCGCCAGCCTTTCGGGGTTCACCCCGGCGGCCGCGAAGGTCTCCACGTTGAAGCTCCCGGGCACCCAGACCCGGTGGACCCGGTTAAGGACGTCGACCCAGTCTGGGGGAATCCCGTCGGTCTCGAACATCGTCCGGACGACGTGAAGGTGGGCTCCGGCCGCCGGCCGGTAAAGGTCCGGCAGGGCGTGGAAGACCCCCACCGTCGGCCCATCCCCCGGCGGGTCGATAAGCCTGGCCAGCCGGGCCAGGGCAAGGGCCTCGTCCGGCGGAAGCTCCACCCGGCTCCGGCTCCAGTAGAGGGGCACGGCCCTGACCGGGTGACCCGCCCCGGCCAGGCCGAGGACGAACTGCCGGGCCTCATCGGCGTAGCCGCTCCGGTCGAAGAGGGGCGCCTGCCAGACGACCCGGGGAGTATCGGGCCCCGGGGCCTCGACGGGCCTGAGGAGAAGGCTTTTTGCGGCCACCAGATTCTCCGGCGGGGCCGGCTCCTGTAGCCGTCCGCCCCGGCCGAAGCACTCCCGCCAGCGCCGCAAAAACTCGGCCAGGTTTGAATCGTCGTGCCCGAACCGGCCCGGGGTCTGGCTTTCCAGGTGGTAGACTACCGCCCCCGGCTCGTAGACCACCCGCAGGCCCAGGGACCGCACCCGCAGACAGAGGTCTAAGTCCTCAAAGCCGTTGAGAAAGGTCTCGTCAAAGCCCCCGAGATTTAAAAAGAGCTCCCTGGGGATCAGCAGGCAGGCGCCCGTAACCATGTCGAAGTCCTGCGGGCGGCCGACCTCCGGGGCGTCGGCGGGGGCAAACCGGTGGATGTGGACGGGCAGGCCCCGGCGGAAGACCACCCCGGCGTGCTGGATGCGGCCGTCGGGGTAAAGGAGCCTTGCGCCCACGACGCCCACCCCGGGCCGGGCGGCGGCCTGAACCATGGCCTCCACCCAGCCTGGGGTGGGAATGGTGTCGTTGTTGAGAAAGATAAGGAGCCTTCCCCGGGCCTTTAGTGCCCCCAGGTTGCAGGCCCGGGCAAAGCCCAGGTTGCGTTCACTGCGGACGGCCGTTATCCGGCCGGCGGCGGCCTCGCCGGCCAGGTAGGCTGGGGTTCCGTCGGCGGACCCGTTGTCCACCACGATGATTTCGCAGAATGCCGGGGCCGTCCGGTAGACGGCCTCCAGGCACTGCCGGGTTAGCTCCACCCGGTTGAACACCGGGATGATTATCGAAACGTCAGGCCGATTCACGGACAGCCTCCGCCAGGGCGCCGGCAAGGAACGCCAAGTCCTCCGGCCGGGCCCGACCCGACCGCGCCAGCGGGGTCAGCAATGCGCCGGCCAGCTCAAGGTTTCCCGCCCGGGCCGCGACGCGGGCCAGCGCCCGGGCCCGGTCGTCTTCGTCCGGCCAGACCCAGGCGGCCAGGGGGAAGACACGGTCGAGCTCCTCGGCCCGTCCCCGCTTAAAGAGGAGGTAAAACACCTCCTCGTACTCGGCCGCCGCCTGCCCATCCAGCCAGACGGGCGTAACCTCCGGCTGGGCCTGCCCCCAAAGGGCACCCAGGAGCCAGGCCCAGAGGGGCTCCGAGCGGGCCTCGGGTTCCAGGCCCTTAACGTTGCCGGCCAGGGCGGCGGCCAGCCGGTAGAGGGCGCGGGCCTTGGGGGACCCGTAACGGCCGGACCTGAGGATGCGAAGGGCCGCGCCGGGGCGGCCGGCTTCAAGGGCCGCCTCCGCCTGACGGGTAAGCCGGGCGGCCTCCGGAATCGGCCTGCCGGCGGCCAGGCCCTCCCGGATGCCCTCCAGGTAGGCGGCCCACAGCAGGCGGCCGTAGGCCTCCTCCAGGGTGGGCTTAAGCTCGGGGTTGGCGACCACCGCCCCTTCCAGCAGGGTGACCTGGGCCTTAAGGCGTTCAACTTCACCGCCCGCCGGGTGCTTAACTGCCGGCAGAAGCCTGGGCGCCAGCTCGGGGTGCTTGCGGGCAAAGACCACGGCCATCCGGCCGCAGGTCCGCTGGCGGCCCACGTAGTACTCGGTATCGGCGGGGTGATGGTGGTAGACCACCGCCTCGGGCCGGTAGTAGACCTTGAAGCCCCGGCGGGCCAGCCGGTAGCCGAATTCGATGTCATCCCAGCCGTAGTCGAAAGCGGGGTCGAAAAACTCAGCGTTTTTAATAACAAACTCCCGTTTTAGTGAGAGACAGGTCCCGTAGAAGTGCCAGAAATCCACCTCCTTGCCGGGGACAAGGCCCTTAAAATCGAACTGCTGGCCGCCGGTCCCGGTCACGTAATCCATAATCGGGTTTATTTCCAGCTCGGGGGCCCACTCTACCCGGCCCAGCATCCCGACCCAGAGCTCCGGGTGGTCCCGGTGGAACCTCAGGTGGGCCGCAAGGCCGTCCGGGGGGAGGGTAACGTCGTCGTTTAGGAAGAGGACCACGTGGCCCCGGGCCGCCCGAATGCCCCGGTTGCGGGCGGCCGCCAGCCCCCGGTGGGGCTGACGGACCAGGCGAACCTTAAGCCGGCCCTTAAAACCCTCCACACGGGCGCGAACTTCCCCGAACTGATCCGACCCGTCGTCCACGACCACCACCTCAAATTGCCGCCGGGAAACCGACTGGGCGGCCAGGGATTCCAGACAGCGGCCTAGGTGCTCGGGTCGGTTCCGGGTGCAGATAACCACGCTCAGGAAGGGACGCGGCTTCGAATACCAGGCCAGGAGCCGGTATTTTAGATGTTTGCCCGGAGCGGCCTCGAACCGGTAGGTGTCGTCGAACAGCACGCACCGGCCCCGCCGGATCCCGCCGATAAGCTTCTTTACCTGAGCGTAATACTCCGGGTAGGCCGTATCGGTCCTTTTGTCGGGCGGCTCCAGAAGAAAGCTGACCACCACAATTTCGCCCAGCCCTTCCAGGGTCTTAAGGAAGGCCCGGGGGTCAGGGACGTGCTCGATGACGTCGAAGCTGTAGACCAGCCGGTGCCGGGGTATGGGGTCCCTCTCAATGTTGTAGACTGGCGCCTGAGCCCTCCGGCGCTCGAGCCGCCACCTGAGATAGCGGGTCGAAGGGTTGTCGAGGTCGGCAAAGGCCACCTGCCGATAGCCCAGCCCCATAAGCCTGAGGCCATCCGCCCCGATCCCGCAGCCGTAGTCGAGGATCGGGTCGTCAAGGGCCGTAAGGCCGCGGACAAGCCTTAAGCCCGGGGCCTTGGCCCCGGAAAGATCCCAGAGGGTAAGGTCGTAAAGATAAGTCCGGGACCACCGGTAAAACTCCCTGGGGTCATCAAAGCGACTGAACTCGGCGTCCACCTTGGCCGCCACGTCCCGGAAAAGGTCGGGGTCAAATTCGGGCCCCAGGTATTCTTTAAGCTCGGCCAGCGGGTCGTCCGGCCGCACCCGGCCGGCACCCTGGTCCGGCCTCAAGTCCCAGACGGCCCCATCCCGGCGGTAGGCTGACCCGCAGTAGGCACAGCGCAGAACTTCCGGCTCGGGGATGAGCCCCCGCCGGCACCGGGGACAGGCCAGGGCTTTAAAAAGGTCCGGCTCGGCCATAAGGACTTTGAGGATAGGCCCCGGCCGGCCCGCAAGCTCAACGCTGAGGTTGACCCGATAGGGTGTGCCCACGGCGGCCTGCCTGCAGAGCCGGGCCCAGGCGGCGAGCTCGGGCCTTACGGCCTCGACGGCTTCCCGGCCGAGGCCCGGCAGGTGGTCGAAGACGGTGAGGATCAGGTGAAAGATGACGTTTTCCCCGGGGGCCTTCTCGAGGCGGAGGTCAAGGTTCTGAGCTTTGGCCAGCCGCCGAAGCAGCGCCGCCACCTCTTCCGGGTCCGGGAGGCCGGCGGCGGCATGTTCCTCCACCCAGCCGGGAACGGCGCCGAAGACGGCCTCGTGCCAGCGCTTGAAGGCACTATCGGCCCGGCGGGCCGCCTCCCCGGCAGGAAAAGTTATGAGCACCCGGCGGGCCGCAACCCGCAGGGCCTCTTTGAGGACCGCCGGCCGGCGTTCGGGGGCAACGTGCTCCAAAAGGTCGGCTAAAATGACCGAGTCAAAGGCGCCGTCTAAAAATGGCAGGGCGGCCGCGTCCGCCCGGATGGCAAAGTTCAGCGGATGGGGCGGCCCGTCAAAGCTCAGGTCCACCCCGACAAAGGGCCTGCCGATCCAGAAACCGACCCCGAATGGTCCGCTGCCCACGTCCAGGACCGGAAGGCCGCGGCCGACCGGCTCAAGAAACGGGGCATACCTTGACAGCCAGTTAAGCATCGACCTCCTCCCAGGCCGACCGAAGGCTGGACCAGACCCGCTGGGCCTCGGCAAGCCTGGCACCATCGGCCGTAAGGCCAGCCTGGACGAGCCGCTCCCAGACGAAGACGTAAAGGCGGCGCAGATTCTGGGCAACCTCCCCGCCCTTTTCCAGGTCCAGGGCCTTTAAAAGTTCGGCGACAACCTCCTGGGCCCGGACGATAGGCGGTCCAGCCGCCTCGGGCCGCCCATCGGCCAGGGCCGAGGCCGCCTCGGCCATCAGCTCCTCACCCCGCCGAAAGAGCAGCCGCACCAGCTCCACCGGAGTCAGGTTTTCCAGGTTCACGGGCTACCCCCTCTTTCTACGGCTCCTGCACCAAACATACGCGCCCGCCCGGACGGCAACCAGGGCCGGTCGGCCAACCCCGGCTGGCCGGTAATACCGGTCCCCGGGGGAATAGTGTCCAGGTCCCGACAAAGGGGCCTGCCCGGGGTAAGTCCCGGGCAGGCCCGCCTTAAGAGGTCAACTTTACCGAAGGAGGTTCAGGATCACCTGCGGGTTGACGTTGGCCTGGGCCAGCACGGCCACGCCGGCCTGCTGCAGGATCTGGAGCCGGGTGAAGTTCACCATCTCGGCCGCCATGTCGGTGTCCCGGATGCGGGACTCGGCCGCCGTCAGGTTCTCCGAGGCCACCGAAAGGTTGGCAATGGTGTGCTCCAACCGGTTCTGGACGGCCCCAAGGCCCGAGCGGACCCGGGAGATGTCCCCAATGGCCGTATCCACCCCGGTAATGAGGGCCTCGGCCGTGGTCTGGGCCGGCGTCGAGTTGAAGGTGTCCACCAGGCCCGAGAGGTTTCCGCCGATGGCCGTGGAATTTACGTTCCCGATGGTGACGGTGATGGTCTGGTTCTGGTTGGGTCCGATGTGGAAGAGCCGGGCGGAAAAGCTTCCGTCCAGCAGGTTCTGGCTGTTAAACTGGGTCTGCCGGGCGATCCGGTCCAGCTCGTCCCTTAAGGAGACCAGCTCCTGGGCGATGGCCTGCCGGTCCTCGGTGGTAAGGGTGTCGTTGGCGGCCTGGACGGCCAGCTCCCGCATCCGCTGGAGGATGGAGTGGACCTCGTTCAAGGCCCCCTCGGCCGTCTGGATAAGGGAGATGCCGTCCTGGGCGTTCCTCACCGCCTGGTTTAAGCCCCGCACCTGGGCCCGCAGCTTCTCGCTGATGGAGAGCCCGGCCGCATCATCCCCCGCCCGGTTGATCCTGAGGCCGCTGGAGAGTTTCTCGGCCGACTTGCTGAACTGAAGGGCCGTCATCATCAGGTTGCGCTGGGCGTTCAGCGCCTCAATATTGGTGTTTACCCGAAAGCTCATAATTCCCTCCTCTTCGCTTGAATTTTTTCGTCCCGGGCCGTCTGCCTGTCCGGACCGGATTCCACCCATAGTTATCGACGGCTGCCGGCAAAAAATAAGGGGTAGCCCCGGCGGGCTACCCCTTACGGCGAGGCTTTACGTTTTAGACGGCCGGCAGGTCCAGCTCCTGGACCGTCTGCAGGCCGTTGCCCGTCACCGCCACCAGCCTTACCCGGGCCGGCCCCCCCAAACGCAGGGTTCCCCGGGTCCGGCCAAAGGGGTCGGTGTTGGGCAGAAAGAAGCCGGCCTCCGCCGCGGGGCCGGCCGGACCCCCCGAAGGGTTCACCAGGGCCAGCACCACCGCGTTGGGCACCGGCCGGCCTGCCTGGTCCACCACGACGGCCTCCACCTCAAAGCCCTGACCGGATGCGGCCGCCCTTACCCCCAGCCGGACGGCCTTAAGGTCGGCCGGGTCGGTCAGGTGGGCGAAGCGGGGCTCCACTGGCCTATCGAAAAGCTCGGGGGAAACCTGGGCCGCAACCTGCGCCGGCGGCCGGGCCGCGGGCTCCCGGGCCCCCGGAAGGTCCGGCCGGCCCGGTCCGCCCGGGGTTGACCTGAGAAGGGCCCCGAAGTCCCGGCTTCGCCCCGCCTGCTGGGGCCGGTGCGGGCGGGCCTTCGGCCCCCGGCTGAGGGGCTTCAGCCCGGCATTTGCAAGCCAGGTCGGTTTAACGGCCAAAGCTCACCCCCGTTACCGCTTGATGTTCGCCAGTTCCTGCAGGAGCTCGTCGGAGGCCGTCAGCACCCGGGCGTTGGCCTGGAAGCCCCGCTCGGCCATGATCAGGTTCGTAAACTCCCGGGCCAGGTCCACATTGGACATCTCCAGCGCCCCGGCTATAATCTCGCCCCGCCCGCCGGTCCCGGCCGTTCCAACCTGGGGGTCCCCCGAGTTGGGCGAAAGGTCGTACAGGTTGCTGCCCGCATGCGTCAGGCCGCCGGGGTTGACAAACCTGGCCAGTGCAATCTGACCCAGGAGCCGCCGCTGGCCGTTGGAATAGATGCCGTAGATTTCCCCGTTACCGGTGATGCTGAAGGTGGAAAAGCTTCCGGGGGAGCTTCCATCCGTCTCGGCCGTAAGGCTGGTATTCCCGGCCGTCTGGGTGAGGGAGGTAAAGTCCAGGGCGATATCCTGGGGCGTCTGGGGGGCGTAGCCGAGGGCGGCCGCCGTGTACGCCACCTGGATGGTGCCGGTGCCGCCGGCCGTAACCCGGCCGTTGGCGTCAAAGGTGAGGGTGCCGCTCCCCGTCACCGCAACCCCGGCCTCGGCGGTGCTCACCGTCCAGCCCCAGGTATCCGGACCCGTCCGGGTGAAGGTGACCGTAAGCTCGTGGGGGTGGCCCAGCGAGTCGTAGACCGTCATGTTCAGGGTCACCGGGTCGGCCGCCCCGGCCTTAAGGTTGCCGTCGATGCGGGCTTCGGCCGTGGCCTGGGCCACCATTCCGGCCCCGAGGGGCAGCGAAAGCACCCCGAGGGGGCCCGCGGTATCCACCTGACCGTTCTGGTCGGCAACCCAGCCCATAACTTTAAGGCCCGTGGCCGAGCTTACCACCGAGCCGTCGGGGCCGATGCTGAAGGCCCCATCCCGGGTGTAGAAGCGGCGGGTGCCGTCGGTTACGATGAAGAACCCATCCCCCTGGATCGCCAGGTCGGTGGGCTGGCCGGTGGTCTGAAAGGCCCCCTGGGTGTGCAGGGTATCGATGGCCCCGACCATGCTGCCGAGGCCCACCTGGGCCGGATTTATCCCGCCCCGGCCCTGGGGTTCGGGGGCCGAGCCGGGGCGCACGAGCTGGCTCAGCATCTCCTGGAAGGTTATCCGGCTCGATTTAAAGGCGGTGGTGTTGACGTTGGAGATGTTGTTGCCGATGACGTCCATGTACATCTGATGGTTGCGCAGTCCTGACACTGCCGAAAACATAGACCTAAGCATTTTTCAGCCCTCCTGCGACAGGATTTTCCGCACCGCCCCGAAGGGAACGGTTTTGTCGCCGACCTTAAGACTAACGGCCCCGGCCGAATCCACCAGCACGGCCGAGACCCGGCCCGACACCACCTGACCGTCCGCCTCGGCCTCCACCGTCCGGCCGATGAGGCCCCCGGCGGCCGCCAGCTGCTGGGTCGTCTGGGCCTGTTTAAATTCCTGGCCGAGGTTCTCCAGCTGTTCCAAGACCGCAAACTGCGCCAGCTGGGCGATGAAATCCCGGTCCTCCATCGGCCGCATCGGGTCCTGGTTGCGAAGCTGGGCGACCAGAAGCTGTAAGAACTGGTCCTTGAGCATCCAGGACCCCACGGCCGGATGGGACGGTCCGGCAATGTTTACGGGACTCACCTCGGTCATGGGCTTTCAACCTCCCTAAGCTTTCCGGTCGATGAGGCGGCCCGGCCCCACCGCCTCCGGCTCGGGCCCGGCCGGCACCCCGACGGCCGATGCCAGCGCGCCCGCCGGGGCCGGCGGCCTGATGGGGCCTCGGCCCCGGCCGCCGCGGGGTTCCCGGTCGTGGACCCCGCCCCACGGGTCGAAGACGGTCAGCCCGGCCAGGGTCATTCCCCGGCCGGCCAGCGCCTCCCTCAGCCCTTCCAGGGCACCGGCCAGCAGGTTGTAGGCGGCCGGCGTCTGGGGTCTCAGCTCCACCTCAAAGCTGCCCTCCGGCCGGAGCCGGACCTTGAGCTCGACCCGCCCCAGCTCCGGCGGCTCCAGAAGCAGCCAGAAGACTGCCTGACCTGGCCCCTCCCGGACCAGCCGGGCCGCCAGTACCGCCGCCTGTTCCGCCAGGACCCCGGGACTGGCCGCCGGCGTCGGCCCCTCCGGCCGGGCGATGAAGCTCCCCGCCGCCCCCGGCACGGCCGCAAGCCTTTCGGCCAGGGGCTGGGGCACCTGGGGCAGTTCGGAGCGGGACTGCCCGACCGGCTCCCCACCGGCCGGCCGGGGGGCCGGCCTGTCCGGCCCGGCGGGGGATGATACGGTTTGGACCGCCCGGGGCATGTCCCCCGGGGCCGGATGAGGACGCGCCGGCAGATCCTCGGTGCGACCGGGGAAAAGCCGGTCGGTCCCGGGAATGCTTGCCGACTCCGGGTCCTTAAACCCCGGCGGGCTCCCCTCCTGAACGGCCACCGGCGCATCGGCGCCGCCCGCCGGCATCACCGCCGCCTCGGCAAGGACCAGCCGGCCGCCGGACTCGGGCCGACTGCCTCCGGCGGGCGACAGCCTCGCGGCACCCGGCCTGGCCGGGGGCGGGTTGGCAGGCGGGGTTTGGCCCGCCCTGCCGGATGGCCGGTCGGCAGGGACCACGGTCGGCTTCCGGGCGTCCACGACCGGCGGCGGCTCGGCTGAAGTTGCGCCGCCGGCTTCAAGGGTCGCCTCCGGGCCGGCCCGCCCGCCGGCAGCGGGGCCCGAGGCCGGGGGCCAAGGTGGGGTTGCCCCGCCCGGCACCCAGCCTCCGTCCGCGGGGCCGGGAGCCTCGCCGGCCGGGCCGAGCAGCCCGGCAATGACGGCGGCCAGCAGGCCCAGGAAATCGCCGGTTGCCGGGGGCGCCTGGGGGCCCATCCTGCCCCCCGGCGGACCGGGCGGTGAGGCGGCCCCGGCCGTCCCCACCGGCAGGTCCGGGGTAACGGCTATGCTGGTCAGTGCTTCACCTCCTTTCCGCGGCCCTGGGCCGCCAGGGCCTTGAGGGCGGACACGATGGGACTTACCCGGCCGCCCGGCTTAAAAAGGGCGTGGTCGGTGAAGGCCCGGTCGTAGCCGCCCCCCTCTTCGTTGGCGATTATCCAGTACGAGTAAGCAAAGTAGTACGGCTCCCGCCCGTCCATATACCGGTAGGCGTCCGCCACCCGTCGGACCTGCTCCGCCTCGGAGAGGGGCGGGAACCGCTTGTCCTCTTGGGCGCCGGGATAGGCGCCCCCCTCGGTCCCGATGATGGGCATCGGCCGGCCCAGCTTCTCCCGGATGATCCGGTCGTACCAGCGGAACTTGAGATAGCCGTTGCTGTCTTCGGTGTAGTCCAGCGGGTGGTTGAACATGTAGTTGTGCATCGAGAGCCAGGCCCGGTCCAGGGCGTCTACCTCCCCTCGGGCAATGAGCCGGTCCAGGGCGATCCGCAGAAACTCCAGGTCATCCATATTGCCGCCGGGGGCCAGGGCCCCGAAGCCCGGGTAGCCCCCGTTCTGGGCCACCACCCGGGCGGCCGGGACCCACCGGTCCAGGTACCTGTCCACGTCGGGGCGGCCCTCGGGGTTCTCAACATTAAGGTTCGGCTCATTGTAAAGCTGGTAGTAATAAACGCCCAGGCGGGTATAATGCCGGACCAGGGCCGCCAGGTCCCCCTGAATGGGCCGGCCGTTGGGGGTGTAAATGCGCATGATGGGCATGATCCCGTTTTCCACCAGCCGCTTAACCAGGTAGTCGTTGTCCCCGATTCGGGCGTCTTCGTTTAAGAAAACCACCCACTTGATGCCCATCTCCCTGGCCTCCCGGACGAACCGGTCCACCACCTCCGGCGGCTGGCGCAGGGTGGGAATCCAGTGGATTCCCCAGCCGTTGTCCCCCGGCGGCCGGGGAAAATCCTCAAGCCTTAAGGGGGCCGCGCCCACCCTTCCCGGCTCCGCGACCCCGCCCGCAGGGGCAGCGCCGGCCTTCGGGTTCGATGCGGCCGGTCTGGCCCGGACCAAATTGGCCATAAGTTGCGAGAACTTCGGTCCTTTCTGGGCCGGCCGGAAGGGCCGGGCCGACCAGACCCGGGGCGGAATTACGGGTCGGCGGCGAACGAGCGGCACGAGCGCCCCGTGCTGACCGGTCACCTAACGGCGGCCCTCCGTTACGGCCAGCCTGAGAAGCCCCAGCCTCCGGCTCATCACCTGAGTCAGGGCGGCGTAGCGCAAGACGGTGTCGTTGAGCAGGGTAAGCTCCTCGTCCAGGTCCACGTTGTTGCCGTCGTTGCGCATGGTGGTAGACCCGTCCACTTCAAGCCGGGGCCCCAGCTCCTGGGGGTCGAAAGTCCCGGCCCTGAGGGCCTGCCGCAGCCGGTCCTCAAACCGGACCCTGAGCCCCTTGTAGCCGGGCGTGTCGATGTTGGCCAGGTTGCTGGCAATGGCCCGCTGGCGCAGGCTCAAACCCTTAAGGGCGGCCCCGATAACCTGGTCGACCGGCCCCGTAAATAAGTCCTGGGAAGTCACAGGCTCACCCCCTCCTGGCGGTATCGGTCAAAGAGGGCCTTTACCAGCCCGACGAACTTGCGGGTTTCGGCGTAGGGCGGCACCCCGCCGAAACGGTCCACAGCCCCCGGCCCGGCGTTATACGCCGCCAGGGCCAGGTCGAGATTGCCCCGGTAGCGGTCCAGAAGCTCCCGCAAAAGCCTGGTGCCCCCGAAGATGTTTTCGGCCGGGTCGAAGGGGTCCCTGACCCCCAGCCGGCGGGCGGTGCCGGGCATGAGCTGCATCAGGCCCATCGCCCCGGCCGGGGAGACGGCCCGGGGGTTGCCCCCGGACTCCACCTGAATGACGGCCCGGATAAGCCGGGGGTCCACCCCGAAGCGGTCGGCGGCCGCCGCCACCACCTCTTCGTAGGACCCTCCGGCCTGTTCCCGACCAAGCCTGGCCGCAAGCAGTCGGCCGAAATCCCCCCGACGGGTCCTTGCGGGTGTGCGAACCCGGTCGGCTGACCCCTGCAACGCCTGGCTGAGCATCAGCATAAGGAGGTCAGCTAGCGACCCGACCACCCCCGTACCTCCGGCGCCAGTGGCGGCTGCTTCCCAGGTCGTCCAGAAACTGCTGTTCCCGCCGGCGCAGGCCGGCCAGCATGGTTGCTTCGAACTCTTCCTTAAGCTTGAGGAGCATCTTGTGCTCCTTTTCGGCGGCCAGAAGCTCCTCCCGTTTCCGGGCAAGCTGTCCTTCCAGGTCGGCGATGGCCCGGCCGAGCTCTTCCGCCCGGGCCTTAAGCCGGTCCAGGTAGGCAAAGGCCGTAGGGAGAACCTCCGGCCGGGCCCGGGCCAGCCCCTCCAGCGCCGTCGCCTCCTCCCGCCTTAAGGCCTCGTAGCCTGCCCGGGCCGCCTGCAGGCTCCGCTCCAGAGCCGAAAGCTCCAGGGTGAGCAGGTCCACCAGCTGTTCGGTGAACTGGAGCAGACCCTCCAGCTTGAACCGGGTCACGGCCGGGCACCCCCGAGGATTCTGGCCAGCCGCCCCAGGGTCTCTTCGAAGGGGGTCTTCTCGTCGGGGGGCTGGCGGAGAAACTCCCGGATGGCCGGCAGAAGGTCGATGGCCAGGTCCACCTCCGGGTTGGTTCCCCGGACGTAGGCCCCGATGTTGATGAGGTCTTCGGCCGCCCGGTAGGTGGCCAGGACCTGGCGGAGGCGGCCGGCTAGGGCCAGGTGGGACGGGTCCACCACCGCCGGCATTACCCGGCTCACGCTTTCGAGGATATCGATGGCCGGATAGTGGTTTTCCGTGGCCAGCCGGCGGGAAAGCTGGATGTGGCCGTCCAGGATGCTGCGGACGGTGTCGGCGATGGGGTCGAGGGGGTCGTCGCCCTCGGTGAGGACGGTGTAAAAGCCGGTGATGCTGCCCCGGGGGCCGGTGCCGGCCCGCTCCAGCAGTTTGGGCAGGAGGCCGAAAACCGAGGGCGGGTAGCCCTTCACCGTCGGGGGCTCGCCGGCGGCAAGGCCCACTTCCCGCTGGGCCATGGCCAGCCGGGTCACCGAATCCATCAGCAGAGTGACGTGGGCCCCCCGGTCACGAAAATATTCGGCGATGGCGGTGGCCACCCAGGCGGCCTTCAGGCGCATCAGGGCCGGCTGGTCCGAGGTGGAAACCACCACCACGCTCCGCCGGAGTCCCTCGGGGCCCAGGTCCCCCTCGATGAAGTCCTGCACCTCCCGGCCCCGCTCCCCGATGAGGGCCACGACGCTGACGTCGGCGGCGGTGTGCCGGGCGATCATCCCCAGCAGGGTGGACTTGCCCACCCCGCTTCCGGCGAAGATTCCCACCCGCTGCCCTTTACCGCAGGTTAAAAGGCCGTCGATGGCCCGGATCCCCGTAACCAGGGGCTCGGTGATCCGGGCCCGTTTCAAGGGCTCTGGGGGCGACTGAAGCAGGTAGGTCTGCTCGGAGACCTCCAGGGGGCCGAGGCCGTCAATGGGCCGGCAAAACCCGTCCACCACCCGCCCCAGCAGGCCCGCCCCGACCGGGACCGTAAAGAGCCGGTGACCGGGCACGATGATACTGCCGGGTCGGATCCCCTGCATCTCCCCGAAGGGCATCAGCACCAGCCGGCTCTCACCGTTGTACTCCCGGAAGCCCACCACCTCGGCCGTTACCCGGGTTCCGGCCGGGGGCGAGTAGATGTGGCAGATCTCCCCCACCGGAAGGGAAAGGCCGACGGCCTCGATGCTCAGGCCGATGACCTGCACCACCCGCCCCTGCCGGCGGATGGGGGGCCCCTCCCGGAGGACGTCTAGATAGCGGCGCAGGTCCACCCCGCTCACGGCCGGTACTCCAGCTCGTGGGCCTGGCGGAAGAGGCGGGCCACCTGCCGGAGCCGCTCGGTCGGGGCCGAATCGATGAGGGTGCTGGCCGTCTCCACCACGCAGCCCCCAACCTCAACCCGGGGGTCGGCCGTCACCGGAAGGTCCCCCCACCGTTCGGCCACCACGGCCCGGACAAAGTCGAAATCCTGCGGATTGACCCGAATCCGGACCACCGTGGCCCCCTCCACCTCCCGGAGGGCCTCCGCCAGAAAGTCCGCCACCAGGGCCTGCTCGTCGGCCTCGAGCCGGCGGGCCAGAATGTGCCCGGCCGCGGCCAGGGCCAGAACCAGCAGCTGCTCCTCGGCCTCGCGCAGAATCCGCCGGTGCTCCAGTCGGGCGGCCTCCACCAGCTGGCCCAGGCGCCCGAGGTACTCGGCCGCCTCCAGTTCGGCGGTCCGCCGGCCCTCGGCCAGGCCCTGCGCAAAACCGGCTTCGTAAGCCTCGGCCCGCAGCCGCTCGGCCTCGGCCAGGATCCGGGCCCTAAGCTCGAGTGCCCCCTCCGCCGTCAGTTCACCGTCCGTCCGGCCGCCGGCGAAACCCGTTTCGCCCGCCGGCGGGCCCGCCGGAATGAGCCGGGCCTCCCGGTCGACCCGGGCAAGCTTGATGACCCGCTCAGACAAGGACGTCCTCCCCGCCCCGAGAAATGACGATCTCCTCGGCCTCGTCCAGCCGGCGGATAATGGCCACGATCCGCTGCTGGGCCTCCTCAACCTGCCGCAGGCGCACCGGCCCCATCATCGAAATCTCCTCCCGGAGCATCTCGGCGGCCCGGCTGGAGAGGTTCTTAAAGACCTTCTCCCGCAGGGCCTCGGGGGCGCCCCGGAGGGCCAGGGCCAGGTCCCGGGTGTCCACCTCCCGGAGCACCCTTTGCAGCGACCGGTCATCCAGCTGGATGATGTTGTCGAAGACGAACATCTTCTTGCGGACCTCGTTGGCGATCTCGGGAACGTCCTGGTCGAGCTGCTCCAGCACCGTCTTCTCGGTGCCCCGGTCCACGTAGGTGAGAATCCGCACCAGGGAATCGACCCCGCCCACGGCCGAATAATCCTTGGTTACCAGGGAAAGCTTTCGCCGCAAAACCGACACCACCTGCTGGACCACCTCGGGCGGGGTCCGGCCCATGGTGGCGATCCTCTTGGCCACGTCGGCCTGGAGGTCGGGCTCCAGGGCCGAAAGAAGCTGGGAGGCCTGTCGGGGCGGAAGGTGACACAGGATTAAGGCGATGGTCTGGGGGTGCTCGTGCTGGATGAAGTTTAAAAGCTGCTGGGGGTCTGCCTTGCGCAGAAACTCCAGCGGATAGCCCCCGCTCCGGGCCTCAAGCCTGGAAAGGAGGTCTTCGGCCTTCTGCCGGCCCAGGGCCCTTACGAGAAGCTCCCGGGCGTAGGCGTCCCCGTAAACCAGCACCTGGTTGCCCAGGGCCAGCTCGTGGGCCTGTTTTAACACCTCGTTGCGCAGCTCCGCCGGAACCTGCCCCACCCGCATGAGCTCGGCGGCCAGAAGCTCCACTTGGTCCTCAGGCAGCGACTGCAGCACCCGGGCCGAAAGCTCCGGGCCCAGGCTCATCAGCAGGATCGCCGCCCGCTGGCGGCCGGTGAGCTGGGCTGTGATGGCCGTCACCCCCTAACCCCCCTTAGCGGGTGTTCTCCTCGTTCAGCCAGCCCTGGATCACCTGGGCGATGACCTCGGGCCGCTGGCGGGCGATGCCGGCCAGCTGTTCGGCGTAGCCCGGGGCCAGCGGCACCGGCTCTTCTCCGGCCCGAAGCTCGGACTCCTCGGGGGCCGCCGGTGGGGGCGGCGCCGGGACGGGAACCGCGTAGTAGGTCCGGGTTCGGCGCAGAAGCAGAAAGACCAGCAGGATCAGGGCCAGCGGGGCCACCACCAGGGCAGCCAGCCGACCGTAGGCCAGGGTCCGTTCCAGGTCCGTGGGCGGGGCCGGCGCCGCGGCCTCCTCCGGCCGGGGCTGAAAGGGCAGGGCCGTCACCGTCAGCGTGTCCCCCCGGTTCGGGTCGATGCCCGCCGCGGCCGCCACCACCTGCCGCAGGTTTTCAAGCTGGGCTGCCGGCACCGCCCCGGCGTCCACCACAACCCCGACGGAAAGGCGGCGAATTCCCCCCGGCGTCCGGACCACCCGCTCCACGCTCCGGGAGGCGTCAAAGGTGTTGTTCACCTCGCGGCGCTGGTACTCCGACTGGCCCTGGCCGCCGGTCACGGCCGGGTAGGTGGGCACGTTGCTTTCCGCCCCCGGAACCCCGCCCGGAACGGTGCCCGTTCCCCGGAAGGTCTCCGTTATCTCCCGGGAAGCCCGCAGGGCCCCGGCGGGGTTGCGGGGATTGAGGGTCTCGATCTGGGCCTCGTACTGGTCGGTGTCCAGTACGGCGCTCACCTGCACCACCGAATTCCCGGCCCCCACCAGCCGGTCGAGGACGGTCTGAACCTTCTGGGTAAGCTCCAGCTCCACGACCCGCCGCTGCTCCTCCAGCCGGGCGCCGGGGGCGGCGCTGGCGCCGGACCAGAGCAGCCGACCGGCGTTATCGACCACGGTGACGTTTTCGGGCTTGAGCCCCTCCACCGCCCCGCTCACCAGGTAGGTTACGGCCCGCACCTGCTCATCCCCCAGCCGGGCCCCGGGCCGGAGCCTGAGGACCACCGAGGCGCTGGCCGGTTGGGACCGTTCGGTGAAGGGGCTCGGGCGGGGGAGGACCAGGTGGACCCGGGCCTGCTCGACCCCCTCCAGCCGGCCGATGGTGCGGGCCAGCTCCCCCTCCAGCGCCCGCTGGTAGTTGACCCGCTGGGCAAAGTCGGTGACGATGAGGCCCGGCTGGCTGAAAAGCTCCAGGCCCCAGCCGCCGTTCTGGGGCAGGCCGGCGGCGGCCAGCTGGAGCCGGACATCGGGCACCTGGGCGGCCGGCACCAGAATGGTGGTTCCGCCGTCGGCCAGCCGGTAATTTACCCCCATCTCCCGGAGCTTGGCCGTTACGGCGGCGGCGTCCGATTCATTAAGGCCCCGGTAAAGGACGGCGTAGTCGGGGTTCTGAAGCCAGTTGACGATGGCCGCGGCCAGGGCCACCCCGAGGACCAGCACGAGGATGAGGCCGACCCGCCGCCCCGGGCTTAAAGAGGCCCAGAGCCGGCGAACAACATCCAGGTAGGCTTTAAGCTGACCCTGCCCCATCAGAGCTGCAGCCGCATGACCTCCTGGTAGGCCTCGACCACCTTATTGCGAACCTGCAGCGCCAGCTGGAACCCGAGGCTGGCCTTTTCCAGCGCCAGCACCACCTCGTGGAGGTCGACGGCCTCCCCGGCGGCCAGGCCGGCCGCCAGCCGGTCGGCGTCAGCCTGGAGGGCCGAAAGCTTCGAGAGCAGGTCGGTAAAAAGGCTGCCGAAGTCGCCGGGGGCTTCCCGGCCCGGGGGGGCGGCCGTTTGGGATATGGCCGGTAGGGCGATACGCCGGATTTCCACGGCTCAAACCTCAGCGACCGAGTTCCAGGGCCCGCTGGGCCATCTGCCGCAGGGCGTTAAGGGCTGCAACGTTGGCCTCGTAAGCCCGCACGGCGCTCAGAAGGTCCGTCATTTCGGTGACCAGGTTTATGTCGGGCATGGTCACGAAGCCGTCGGGGTCGGCGTCGGGGTGTTCGGGGTCGTAAACCCGGCGGAAGCGCCCCTCCGAAAGGACGGCCGGCACCTGAACCCCAACCCCGCCCGCCCCCGGCGGAACCCATGGGGCGAAGACGACCTTCTGCCGGCGATAGGGCCCGCCCTCGGGGGTGCGGGTGGTCTCCAGATTGGCCAGGTTGCTGGCGATCACGTCCAGTCTGAGACGCTGGGCCGTGAGGGCCGAGCCGCTTATGCGAAGGCTTTCCAGCAGGCCCATGGCTTCGCTTGCTCCGCTCCAGAGGTTCCGCAACTATCTTGGCGGTGAGGGCCATCGACCGGAAGGCCCACCTGGCCCATTCGGACCTGGCCGGTTTTCCCGGTAACTTTGGCCCCTTATTAACCCGCTAGATTCTGCCGATAGTAAAGACCGACTGGCATGGGAAATCCGTACTATTCCGGCCGGTACCTCCGGCCCTGGCGGCGCCCGGCCGCTCGGCGGTAAGTTGGGTTAGGGATGATCAGGCTCTCCCGTCTTGACGGTCAGGAGTTTATCTTAAATGCCGACCTCATTGAAACCATCGAAACGACGCCGGATACGGTGATCGGCCTCGTGACCCACCGCAAACTTGTGGTGCGGGAGTCGGCCGAGGAGGTGGTAAACCGGGTCATTGCCTACCGGCGGGCCGTGGGCTGCCCGGCCTACCGGCGGGCCGTGGGCTGCCCGCAAGCCCGGCCGGGGAGGGAGGCTGGGGGCTGATGGAGCTGGGGACGCCGGTCGGCCTCATCGTCGGTTTCGGGGCCCTGCTGGTGGCGGCCGTCCTGGAGGGGGGCGAGATTCACAGCTTCATCCAGGGGACGGCGGCCCTCATCGTCTTCGGGGGAACCTTCGGGGCCACCCTGGTCAGCTTTCCCCTAAGGCGGGTAATGGGCCTGCCCCGGCTGATTATGGAGGCCTTTCTTGAATCCCACCGCCAGGCCCCGGCCGAGGTCGTCGAGCGCTTCGTGCACCTGGCCCAGGTTGCCCGCCGGGAGGGGCTCCTGGCCCTGGAGGAGGAGGCTAACAAGCTGGACGACCCCTTTTTAAAAAAGGGGCTCCTGCTGGTGGTGGACGGCATCGACGCCGAGGTGGTGGAGACGGTGCTCACCACCGACATCCAGGCCCTCAAGGAGCGGCATGAGGCCGGCTACGGCATTCTGGAGGCGATGGGGGGCTACGCCCCCACCATGGGGATCATCGGCACCGTTATGGGCCTCATCCACGTCCTTTCCAGCCTGGAGGACCCCTCGAAGCTCGGGCCGGCCATCGCCGTGGCCTTCGTCGCCACCCTTTACGGGGTCTCTTCGGCCAACCTCCTCTGGCTGCCCCTGGCCACCAAGCTTAAGGCCAAAAGCAAGCACGAGGTCTTCCTGCGGGAGCTGGCCCTACAGGGCCTGCTGGCCGTCCAGGCCGGAGACAACCCCCGCATCGTCCGGGAGAAGCTGGAGGCGTTCCTCTCCCCGAGCCACCGGGGCAGGGGAAGTGAGGGGGGTGCCCCCCAGGGTCAGCCCGCGGCGGCGAGGGCGGCGGGATGACGGGGCGGAGCCGGGCGGCCCCGGCGCCTTCGGCGCTGCGCCGGGCCGGGCGGGGGGGTGCCCAGGGCGGCCACGGGCCCGGCCACGAGCGCTGGCTTATAACCTACGCCGACCTTATAACCCTGCTCCTGGTCTTTTTCGTCGTCATGTACTCCATCTCTAAGGCCGATGAGGCCAAATTCGCCAAGCTCAACGCCTCCCTCCAGCGGGCCTTCAACGTCGTCGTCCTGGAGGGCTACGACCCCACCGCCCTGAGCGGCCAGCCCGGGGGCGCCAGCGGCAACTCCGTCATCGACGACTTCATCGCCATCCGCAACGACCTGGGCCAGCTGGCCATAAGCCGCCTGCCGGCCACCGGCCTAGACGTCCGGGTCAACCGGGAGGGGATCCTCATCACCATCTCGGGGGCCCTCCTCTTCCCCTCGGGCCGGGCAGACCTCAGGCCCGAATCCCTGCCCGTCCTCGACCGCATCGCCCAGCACCTCCGCCGTATCCCCAACGAGGTCCGGGTCTCCGGCCACACCGATAACATTCCCCCGGACTCCCCCATCTACCCGACCAACTGGGAGCTTTCCACCGCCCGGGCGATTGCGGTCGCCCGCTACTTCTCCGAGGCCTGGGGTATCGCCCCCGCCCGGCTGGCCGCCGTGGGCTACGGTGAGTACCGCCCGGTGGCCGACAACTCGACCCGGGATGGGCGCATGCGCAACCGCCGGGTCGAAATTCAGATCGTATACCCCGAGGCCCAAAACCTGCTTAACGACCCCGAGCTTCGGGAGCTAAGATGAAGCCGCTAAGCCGCCTCCTTCCCGGCATCCTACTCATACCGGGCTTCGTCGCCGGCCTCATCCTAGGTCGGACGGCCGCCCTGCCCTTTTTGGACCCGGGGCTGGCCGGTGAGACCGGTTTCACCGGCCGCCCCCAGGAGAAGGGCTCGGTGATGTACTCCCTTAAGGAGCGCATCTTTAACCTGGCGGACCCCGGCGGGGGCCGGTACATCAAGCTGGAAGTGGTCATCGAGTTTGAGGACCCCAAGGCCGTCGGCCTCAAGGGCGAGGCCTACTTAAAGCACCAGGAAGAGTTCGCCAAAGAGCTGGCGCCGGTCAAGCCCCGCCTGGACGACGTCCTCCTTCGGGCCGTAAGCTCCCGGACAAGCCTGGAGCTCCTCCGGCCGGAGGGCAAAGAGGCCCTCCGGTCGGAGCTTAAAGAAAGATTCGGGCAGGTGGTCCATGAGGCGAAAATCCGGGATGTCCTTTTTGTCCAGTTCGTCATCCAGTAAGCCCAACGTAAAGCCTTACGACTTTCGGCGGCCGGATAAATTCTCCAAGGAGCAGCTCCGGGCCCTGGAGACGATGTTCAACACCTGGGCCCGGGTTTCAAGCCTCACCTTATCGTCTTACCTGCGAACGCCCGTTCAGAGCGGCGGCGTCGAGCTGGCCCAGATCCTCTTCGACGAGTACGTTCAGGGCCTGCCGGAGCGGCCGATCATCGCCCTGCTGAGCCTGGCCCCCCTGCCCGGCCCTGTCCTGCTGCAGTTGGACGTCGAGCTGGCCTTTGTCATCGTCGACCGGCTGCTGGGTGGGCCGGGCCAGGTGCCGGCCCACCTGCGGGAGCCCACCGAGATCGAGGACCGGCTCCTCCGGGAGCTTCTGGGCCAGCTCGTGGCCAACCTGCGGGAGGCCTGGCGGATCCTGGGCAACCTAAACCCCGCCCTGGAGGACGTCATCTACTCGGCCCAGCCCATCGTCCAGGTGGCCCTGGCCACCGACGCCTGCCTTAAGGGCCAGGTGGAGTTCAGCCTTTTGGGGCGGCCCTGGCGGGTCACCTTCTGCCTGCCCTTCCCCGTCATCGAACCGGTGGCCCGCCAGCTCAACATCCGGATGCTTCTGGACGTGCGGCGCCGGGATCCCGAGCGCAACGACGCCTTAATCCGCCGGCGGCTGGAGCAGACCCAGGTCGACCTGAAGGTGATCCTGGGCCGGGCAAACTTAAGCCTCAAGGACCTTATCGGCCTCGGGCCCGGCGACGTCATCCGCCTGGACCAGCCCATCGACCGGCCGCTGGAGCTGATGGTGGCCGGCCGGACCAGGTTTCTCGTCCGGCCGGGCCGGGTGGGCCGGCGGCTGGCCGGGCAGGTCGTAAAAGTCCTTTCGGAGGAGGAAGCCGGAAATGGCCCAAGAGACGCCGGAAATCAGGCCGGCTGAGTTTGCCGAGCTGAACCCCCAGGGCGCCGGGGAGGCCCCGCCGGTCCCGGGCGGCCTGGAGCTTCTGCTGGACATTCCCCTGCCGGTCACCGTGGAGCTCGGCCGGGCCCGCCTAGCCATCCGGGAGATCCTGCAGCTGGGGCCGGGCTCGGTTATTCCCCTGGACCGGCTGGCGGGGGAGCCGGTGGACGTGCTGGTGAGCGGCACCCTGGTGGCCCGGGGGGAAGTGGTGGTTGTGGACGAAAACTTCGGGATCCGGATAAGCGAAATCGTCACCAACCGGCCGGCCGACTTCCTGGGTTAAGTTCGGGGCAGCCTAAACCCGCTCGGCCGTGACCACCAGCCGGTGGCTGTAGATGCCGTCGGGAACGCAGGTTATCAGCACCACCAGCTCCCGGTCCGTCGGCTCCAGCACCCGCACCTCCGTGGGGAGCACCACCTCCCGCCCCACCACCCGGTAAAGATACGCCGTCTCGACGGTGTATAAGACCACCGCCGCCCCCACCTGGAGCTCGGGCAGCCGGTGAAAAACGTTCCCCTCCCGGGGACTTGAGATGTGGCCCGAAAGGACGACCTTCCCCGGCTCCCCGGGGCTGGCCGTTCCCCGGTGGTAGCCCACCGCAAAGGCGGCCGTCTCCCAGACCAGGTTCCCGGCAGCGTCCGTCCGGGTGCCCACCGGCACCACCCGGCTGTCCAGGCCGATGCTGGGAATCACCAGCCGGACCGGGGGCGGCCGCCGGGGGCCGGCCCGCACCGGCACAACCGCCGGGATCACCCGGGCCATCGCCTCCTCGGCCGAGGTGGCTGGGCCCACCACCGGCGGGGTCGGGGTGGGCGTCGGCGACGGCGGGGGCGGGGTTGGGGACAGGCCGCCGGCCGGAAGACCCCGGGCCAGGGGCGCCCGGCCGCACCCGCCCAGGATCCCCAGCAGCAGGCCCAGTCCCAGAAGTTCCCGCCGGGACGGGCGACTACGCCCGCCGCTCGTATCCGCCCTCGTCATCGGGTCGGGGCATGTACCGGCGCAGGGCCCCCCGGGCCTGCCGGACCCTTTTGAGCTCCTCCCTGACCCGGAGCACCTCGGCCTGAACCTGTCGCAGGGCCTCCCGGTCGGCCGCCACCACCTCCTCGATGAGGCGCACCGCCTCAGGGGAAAGGCCCTCCAGGGCCCCCGGCGCAAGCAGGACCTCGATGACCCGGCTTCGCTCCGCCCCAATAGCCACCGCCTCCTCCCAGTCGGACCGGGCCAGGGCCTCCGCCCGCCGCCGGGTAAGCTCCACAAGCCGCCGGACCAGCATCTCGGCGTCAGCCACGGCCGGCCCTCCGCGCCGCCTCCTCCCAGGCGGCCCCAAGCCTCGCCACCTGCTCCTTGAGGTCGGGGAGCCTGGAGCCGTCCCGGCGAACGTAGGCCTCGGCCAGGGCCCGGTAGATGAAATCGTAGATGCTGAAAAGGTTGCGGGCGACCGGCCCGGCCTCGAGGTCGACGGCCGCCCAGAGCTCGGCCACCACCTCCTGGGCCTTGAGGATCAGGGGCCGGGCCCGCTCCCAGTCTCCCGACCCGGCGGCCTCGGCGGCCAGGGCAAGCAGGCCCGAAAGCCGCCGGTAAAGCAGGACCACCAGGCCCGCCGGGTCGGTGGTGCCGATGACGGTCTGCCGGTAGGCCTCTAAGCCCCTCATCGGCCGCCCCCGCCGCCCTGCCGGGCCAGGGCCTGGAGAACCTGGGCCCCCAGCTGGCCGCTCTGAACCTGAAGCTGGGCCAGCAGGGTCTCCATGGCCGCAAACTGCCGCCGAAGGTAGTCCTCCCGCCGGGCCAAGCTGTCCTCAAGCCGGCGGATGCTTTCGTCAAGCCCCCGGAGCCGGTCGTTAAGACCGTCCTCGTGGACGCTGAGCATCCCCCCAGTTCTGAGGACCGAGTCCAGGTAGCCGGCTGCCTCCCCGGCCACCGCGCCCAGAACGGCGAAGGCCGCCTCGGGGTTCTCCTGAAGGGCCCGGGTAAACCTGGCCTCGTCCAGCTGGTAGCGGGTGGCCGTGCCGGGGGCGCTGCCGATGGGGCCGGTGGAAATCCCCAGGTCGGCCAGGCTCCGGTAAGGGCCGGTTACGCCCGGGGCCGGGCCGGCGAGGACCGACCGGAGCCTGGTTATGACCAGGCTCACCGTGGAGTCGCCCAGCAGGGGTCCGGCCGTCCGAGTGTTCGGGTCGTAACCGGTCTGGTCGGCCACGAAGTCGAGGAGGGTGTTAACCTTGGCGACCAGCTCCCTGGCCGCGTTAAGGCCCGGCCCGGCGTCCGCCGCCACGGTGACGGTGACCGGGGCGGCGGTCACCTGCTTGAGCTCAAGGGTAACCCCCTGAACCAGGCCGGTAATGTGGTTGCTCGAACTGGCGAGGGGCTGGCCGCCGTTTACGGTGCTAACGGTGAACTGGGCGTTCTGGCCCAGCTCCTGGGTTGCCGAAAGCAGACCCGTCGCCGCCAGGAAGTTGCCCGAGACATCCTCCAGGGCTATCCGCGTCTCCCCGGTGGCTTTACTGGTCAGAATCAGGCGGTCCCGGAGGGGGTCGTAGGTGGCCGTCACCCCGGCGGCCGACGCATTTATCCGGCTCATAACCGCGCTCAGGCTCTCGCTTGCTCGGTAGGTTATCTGAACCCCGTTTATCTTGAAGCTTCCGTCCGAGGTTATCGGGGTCACCAGGCGGGCGTCGGTGAGGGGAGCCGAAAGGCTTACCACCCCCAGGTTTCCGGCTCCGTCCACCCGGTAGACGGTCCCGTTGAAGCTCTGGACCCCGTTAAGGAGCCGGGTGGCCGAGAGAAAGTTGCTGGTATCGGCGCCGCTGCCCAGCTGAATGGGATTGGCCGACTCCAGCCTTAAGATGTTGGGCCGGCCGTCGGCGTCGGGGCCCAGGGAGGCCGTCACCCCGGCCCCGCTATTGTTTATCCGGTTTATCACGTCGTTGAGGGTATCCACTGCCGGGTCGACACTTATGCTCACCCCGTTTATCGAAAAGGTCCCGGCCGTAACGGAGACCCCCAGGCCCGCCTGGTTCAGGGGAACGGACGGGTCCACCGGCCGGCCCAGGGCGGCGGCGCTCCGGACCACGGTGGCGGTGGCCAGCCGGGTGACGGTCACCTGGAAGGTTCCGGGAACGGCGTCCGGCCCGGCGCTCACCCCGACGGCCGGGCCGTCGGCCGAGGCCGTCCGGGCCAGGACGGTCCCCCGCAGGGTGAGGTTGGAGAGGGCCAGCTTGAGGTCGGAGAGTTTCGCCCGGAAGTCCCCGATAAGCTTCTTCTGGTTTTCGATGGCCGCCCGCCGGTCCTGCAGCCGGACGATGGGCTGCCGCTCCAGGGCGATGAGCTTTTCGACAAACTGGTCCCAGTTCAGGCCCGAAATTACGCCGCTGATGCTGGCGGTTCCGAAACTCTCCAGCATAAATTGCCCCCTTGTTACTTCAAGAAGTCCAGCAGGCTGGGCTGAATCATCCGGGCCGAGCCCATGAGGGCCGCCCGGTAGGCCGTCTCGGCCATGGCCAGGTGGGTGGTGGCCTCGGCAAAGTCGACGTCCTCGACCTTGGACTTGAGCTCGGTGAGGGAAAGTTTAAGGTCCAGCAGGCGGTTTTCGGCCGCCTCCAGCCGGTTGAGCCTGGCGCCCACCACCACCCGGCCGTCGACGGCGGCGTTTATCGCCTGGTCGACGGCCGGCAGGGCCGCCGCCACCGCCCCGGAACTCCCGGAATCCAGGGCATCCCGGAGCTGGATGAGGGCCGCAATGGCCGGGCCGAAGACCTGGTCGGCAGTAAGGTTTAGGGTGACGGTGGTGCCGGCCTCGACCTCCGCCGGCATCTGCCCGCCGTCCCCCTGATAGGGGGGCGGGGCGGGGACGTCGTACTCGTCGGGCACGGGGTTGTAGGGGGGCGTTGTGACCTTAAAGCCCGAGAAAAGATACCGGTCCCCCAGCATCGCCTTGCTGAGCTGGAAGGTGTGGCCCAGCAGCTGGCGAACCTCCAGGGCGATGCGCCGGCGGTCGTCGGCGGATAGGGTATCGCTTGCCCCCTGAACGGCCAGCTCCCGGGCCCGCTGGAGGGTTAAGGTCAGGTCGCTTAAGGCCGAGTCGGTGGCCGAAAGCCAGCTCCGGGCCCGGTCTATGTTGGTGAGGTGCTGTTCCACCCGGAGCAGGGCCGCCCGGTAGCCCAGGGTAGAGGCGGCGCCGGCGGGGTCGTCGGCGGGGCGGGTAAGCCTGCGGCCGGAGGAAACCTGCCGCTGGTAGCGGTTGAGCCGCTCGAAGGCGGCCGCAATATCCGAAAGGACCTGCTCGCCGATCTGCCGCTGGGTGACGCGCATGGGCTTTTCTCCCTTTACCGTCCGACCAGGCCGGTGCGGTTGATCAGGTGGTCCAAAACCTCGTCCAGCACCGAAAGGCTCCGGGCCGCCGCCTCAAAGGCCCGCTGGTAGAGGACCATCCGCCCGGCCTCCTCGTCCAAAGAGACGCCGGAGAAGCTATCCCGGCGGCTCTCCAGGTAGCCCCGAACCACCTCCTGGTTGGCCTTCTGGTCCTCGGCCTGCCGGGCCTCCAGGCCCAGCCGGCCCACCAGCTGCTGGTAGAACTCCCCCAGGGTGGTCGTGCCCGAAAGCATCAGCGGCTGGTACTGAATCCGGGATATGCCCAGGGCGTTTCGGCCGTCGCCCGGCGCACCGGGGCTTAAGGCCGCCGCAATCTTCAGGGGGTCGGCGGCCACTGCCGGCGCAACGGCCAGGGACGCGGCCTCAGCCCCGGCCGTAAACACGAAGAAGTCCAGGCCGGTGGAGCCGTCGAGGCCGTAGCCGGCCTGATGGGCGGCGTTCACCGCCCCGGCCAGGGCGGCCGCCAGGCTGTTGAGGTCGGCCAGCTTCCCGGGAATGACCGTATCCCGCATCCGCAGGGCGGCGGCCAGCTCCCCTGAGCCGTCATCCAGGCCGACCGGGGCGCCGTCTTCGGCCCAGACCGGCTCGGCAAAGCCCCCCGCCCCCGGCACCGTGGTAAGGCTGAAAGCCTGCTCGTTGTGGACCAGCATCCGGCCGCCCATGTAAACGGTCACCTGGCCGTTAGGGGCCTCGACGTAGGCCACCCGGACGATGCGGGCGAGGTCATCCAGCAGGGCATCCCGCCGGTCCAGCAGGTCGTTGGGGTTCTGACCGGTTCCCTGAATCTGCCCGATCTGGGCGTTGAGCTGGGCGATGCGGTCGGCCAGCCGATTAATTTCGGCAACCTGGTTTACGACCCGGAAGTCTAGGTCGTGCTGAAGCTGCTGGAGCTGGCCGGCCATCCGGTTGAAGAGGCCGGCCAGGTTCCGGGCCGACTCGACCAGGCTCACCCGGATGGCCGTATCCTGGGGGTTCAGGGCCAGCTCCTGCCAGGCGTTAAAGAAGCGGCCCAGCTGCTGGTTAAGGCTGGAGTCCGACGGCTCGTTGAAGACCGCCTCCACCTGGGCGTAGCCGTCGGCCAGGACGGTGTGGTAGCCGGTGAGGGCGAGCTGCTGGCGGAGCTGGAGGTCCGTAAACGCGTCCCGGAGCCGGTCGACCTCGGCCACCCGCACCCCGGTGCCCAGCTGGCCGGCCCCGGCGCCCTGAGTGAGGCCGGGCCAGGGGTAGGGCGGGGTGGGCTGAAGCCGGGCCACCTGCCGGGAATAGCCGGGGGTGTTGGCGTTGGCGATGTTGTGGGCGATGACGTCCAGGGCGAGGCGCTGGGCCTGCAGGGCCCGCAGGGCGATTTCGACGCTGCCGAAGGTGCCCCACATCGGCCCTAGCCCCCCGGACCGTAGGTAATGGGGCTTTCCAGGGCCCGCCGGACGAACCGCTGGCGCCGGGCGGTAACCTCTTTAAGGGCCTCATAAAGGCTTAAGTTCCGCCGGACCTCGGCCTTAAGGCGCAGGAGGGCCGGCAGGGACGGCCCCGGATCCAGGGCGGCCAGCCTGAAGGCCAGCTCCAGCCGGGCGAGGGCCACCGCCCCGACGGCCTCGATGTCCCCGGCGGCCGCGGCCGCCCGCTCCCGCTCGCATAACCCGATGAGGCGGTCGACCAGCTCGGCAGCGCCGTTCACGGCCAGCCTCCGCCCAGAAGCAGCCTGGCAAGTTCGGTTTCGTCCACCCGGTACCGGCCGGCCTCGACCTGGGCTTTGAGGCCGGCGACGACCTCGGGGCGGACGTCGGATACGTTCTGAACGAGCCGATGCAGGGCCATGATGAGGCGAACTTCGGGCGAGACCGAAATGGACGTTTCGGGTGAAACCGGCTCCGGCTTCCGACCCTGGCGGCCCTGGGGAGTCCCGGGCCTGCCGAGGGGCGGAAAGACCCCGGGCTCAGGGCCAATCCTCGAGACATCCATAGGCTTTTCTGGACCTCCCTCTCAATCTATCGGCAGCACCGCCCGGTTTTCTCAGCCCCTCGCCAGCTCGATCGCCTCGCCCAGCAGGCGGTCCTGGTCCCGGATGACGTTCAAGTTCAGGACATAGGCCCGCTGGGCCTGGATGAGCCTGGCAAACTCGCCGGTAAGGTCGACGGCCGACATCTCCAGAAACCCGGCTGCCACGGTCCCGGCCTGGGGTTGGGCCGGGCCGGCGGCGGGAGATTCCCGGAAGAGCCCCCCGCCCAGAGGGATCAGGTTCTCGGGCCGGTCGAAGGTGAAGACCTCCAGCCGGCCGACGACGGCCTCCGCCCCGTCCGGGTCAAGGGCCACCACCGTGCCGTCCGGCCGGACCTCCACCCGCTGGTCTGGGGGTATGCGGACCTCCGGGTCGAGGGGGAGGCCCCCGTGGGTCACCAGCCGGCCGGCCCCGTCCACCCGGAAGTCGCCCCGGCGGGTGTAGGCGTAGGTCCCGTCGGGAAGCCTCACCCGGAAGAAGCCGGGCCCGGGAAGGGCCACGTCAAAGGGGGCCCCGGTTTCGGCCAGGGGACCGGGCCGGGCCGAAAGCCGGCGGGCGGCCGGAACGACCCCGCCTTCGGCCGCCTCCGCCAGGGAAAGCCGGGTGGGCCGGAAGGCCGGGGTCGAGAGGTTGGCCAGGTTGTGGGCGACTTCGTCCACCGTCGCCTGGTAGGCCAGGGCGCCGCTCAAGGCTGTGGTCATAACCGGCAGCATCTCAGCCCCTCCTTAGTCCCAGCGACCGAGCTGCTGAACGGCCCGGTCGAGGGTGGAATCTGCCAGCAAAACCAGCCGCTGGGCCGCCTGGTAGGCCCGCATGGCGGCCAGGAGCTGGGCGACCGTCTCCGTCGGGTTCACGTTGGACTCCTCGATAACCCCCTGCCGGACCTCCCCCTCGGCCGGGGGCGGCTGAAAGGCGGGGTCGGCCGGCCGGAGCAGGTTATCCCCGACCCGAATGAGCCCCGGTGCCCCCGAAAGGTCGGCCAGCCTCAGCCGGTCGACGGCCGCCTCGCCCACGAAGACCGTCCCGTCGGGGGCCACCGAAAAGTCCGAGGTGCCCACCTGAATTGGGCCGTTCTGACCCAGCACCCGGTCGCCGGCGGCGGTGGTCAAAAACCCCTCGGCATCCACAAAGAAGGTCCCGTCCCGGGTGTAGGCCGGCCCGTCGGCCCGCTGAACGACGAAAAAGCCCGGGCCCTCCACGGCCAGGTCCAGGGGCTCGCCGGTCTCCACCAGGGGCCCGGGGTTGAGGTCGATGGCGGCCGGCGCCAGGGCCGTTCCCGTTCCCAGGGGACCCACCGGGAGAATGAGGGCCGGGTCGCCCAGGCGCCAGAGGCCGAGCCTGGTCCGCTCGGCCTGGGCCAGCAGGGTCTGCTTGAAGCCCGGGGTGCCGATGTTGGCCAGGTTGTGGGCCAGCAGCTCCTGGCGGCGGAGCTGGGCATCCAGCTGGGAGACGGCGGTGTAAAGTCCGCGGATCATCTGGACCTCCGGATTCGGCGGATAATCTGGCCGGCGGCCACGGCTGCAAGGACCCCGGCCCCGAAGCCGAGGAAAAGTTCCAGGTCAGCCGGGCCTCGGGGGGCGGCGGCCGACGGGACCGTGACCGGCGCGGCCGGGGCGGCCTCGCCCCCGGTCCGGGGGAGCTCGGCCGGCATCGGGCCCCGGCCCTCAGGCGGCTCGATCCGGCCGGCGATGGACCGGCGGGGCCCCGGCGCCGCGGCTTCGCCGCCTTCGACGCTTATGAGCATGAGGTCCCAGTTCTCCTCAGGGATGGGCTCGGGCAGGACGTAGTCCAGGCGGGCCGTTCCGTCGGGGCCGACGTTGAACCGCCCCAGGTTGTAGCTGCGGCCGCCGGCCGTCCGGAGCAGCCAGATGTTGTATGCGCCTTCCGAGAGCCTGGGCAGGCCCACCACGCTGAGGCGAACCTCGCCCTCTTGGAAGACCAGCTCGGCCACCCCGGCCGCATCCGTCGGGCCCCAGTTGGAGACCCCGGGCATGTACCCGAGAACGACCCGGACCGGGGTGCCGTTGGCCAGGGCCCCGGCAGCCGGGACCTGGAGGGCAGCGGCGAGCAGGAAGACTAAAAAGAGGCGCAGTCTTACAGGCACTTAAAAGCCTCCCACGGCGGTGGTCAGGTCGGTGTCGATGAGGGAACCCAGGGCGCTTCTGAGCCGCAAGATGGCCCGGGTGTAAAGCTGGATGGCCCGGGTCGGGGAGACGCCGAGGACCGCCCCGATCTCGGCAAAGGTGAGCTCTTCTTTGTAATAGAGGGCCAGGACCAGCCGGTCCCGCTCGGGCAGGGTCCTGATGGCCTCGGCCACCAGGCGGACGGTTTCCCGCTCCTCCACGTATTCGGCCGGGTCGACGGCATCCCGGTCGGCCAGCCGGTCGGCGACGGTGAGGGATTCGTCATCCGGCCGCAGCTGGAGGGGGCTCCCCAGGGATAAAATCTGGGCGGAGTCGTACAGGAGGGCTTCCTGGTAAGCCTCGGGGGAAAGGCCGAGGCTTTCGGCCACCTCGGCGTCGGTGGGGTGGCGCCCGAGCTGCTGGTAAAGGGCGCGGTGGGCCTCTTCGAGGCGGCGGAGCCGCCGGGCCGCCCCCCGGGGGTGGATGTCCAGCTGGCGAAGGGCGTCGACGATGGCCCCCTTTATCCGCTGGCGGGCAAAGGTTTCGAATTTCACCTGCCGGGTGGGGTCGTAGCGGTCGACGGCCTGAATGAGGCCCACCATCCCGTAGCCCACCAGGTCCTCGCGGTCGACAACCCCGGGAACCCCGACCCCGAGGCGGGCGGCCACCTGCCGGACCAGCGGGGCGTAGTGCAGGATGAGCTTTTCCCGAAGGGCCGGGTCCCGGGTGGCGAAAAACCGCGCCCAGAGCTCCTCAACCGTCACCGGTTGGCCCCCCGTTGCGGCCTGAGCAGCCAGACGATGGCCAGGCCGATGGCGGCCGTTCCGGCGGCCCCGG
>JBHOQU010000027.1:0-6068 GCA_042408785.1 Dehalococcoidia bacterium
AAGACCTTTGCTGGGGTCGAATCGGCCCTGCTGCTCACCTGCGCACGAGTCGCCTGATGGCCCCGACCCGGAAAGTGAGCAAGCCGGGGCCCAGCCTCAAAATTTCCCTCCACCGCTTCTGGGACAGAGCCCAAGGCCACATGGTTTTGACGGCGCCCGGTCCCCGCCTGGTATAATCTAGCAAACATTTCACTATAGTGGAGGGTTGGCATGGAGGGTGAGGTTGCGGGTGCCCCATCACCTGCCGGCCTTGGCCGTTCTGCGCCGGCCCCGAAAAACTGCCCCGGGGGTTGGCGGCAGATAAGCCTTATCGAATTCGCCCTTCTCGGCCTATTCGTCCTGGGAGGCTGCGGCCTTCAAACCCCCGGCTCGCTGGCACCCCAGACCGGTAAACCGGAATCGGGTCTGCGGGGGCAGTTTTCGGCCGTGCTGATGGTCCACACGCCGGACTGGCCTGCCGCCACCGACGTAAAGCCGTGGGACGGCCAGACGGACGGAACCTTTACTTACCGCAGTATTCCCTGCTCCGGAAACGCCCCGGTTAACAACATCTCAACAGACCTGCCAACCTACAATACCCAGGTGCCCGGTAGCCGGTCCCCGGCCTCGACCCGAGCCCACCCCTTTGAGTTCACGGTCGAGGCTGGCAAAATGAAGGGCCGGCTGGTCTGGACGGTATGCAAGCTTGGGGGCGGGCCCACCACCGACGACTTACCCGACGCGGCCCGGGACAAAATCTACGTGGATTTCGAGGCGACCGCAACCAGGGTGACGGCCGAAGAAGTGGTCTTCAGCGGCTCCTTTAAGCTTGCCGGCGGCACGGGTCGGTACGCCGACCTTACCGGCGAGGGCACCATAGCCGGTTATTTCTTCTGCTTCGACCCGCAGGGTTGTGCGGCCAACCAGGGTCGTTACCGGGACGGTCAGTTCGTTATGTTCGGGACCTATTATGACCCCACCGGGCCCAACTGAAAATCCAGGAGGATTACCGTGACACGGGTTGCGACCTTTGGATTCCTGGTTCTAATGGCGGCCCTACTAACGGCGGTCCCGGCGGCCGCCTGTGTCGGCCAGATTGTCGTTTCGCCGGCCGTGGTCGTCCCGGGCGGGGAAATAAAGGTCCGGGGGTTTGGTTTCTGGGCAGACCCGCGGCCCGTGACGCTGGCCTGGGAGAATGGGCCGGTTATCACGGTGGTTCAACCGGACCCAGAAGGAAATTTTGAGCTTACCCTGCAGGCTCCGGCCGCCGAGGGGATGTTTAGAATTGTTGCCACCCAGGGGGAATTTGACCCTGCCCCCTCCTACGTCACCCTCACCGTAACGGCCAGTCCGGCACAGACAGCCGCTCTTCGGCCCAACCCGCAGCCGGTTGCGGCATCTAAAATGGACCAGCCCATACCGTGGGCGGCCCTGGCCGCTATTGTTGGGGGTGGCATCCTGGCCGCCTTCGGCCTCTGGGCCGGCCGGGCGGCCGGCCGTACCCGACACGCCGGTTAAAGGGGGATGCAGGTATGGGCGGTTTAGCGGCCGAAGTCATCGCCAGGGTTGTGGAATTTCACGGCCACATGTGTCCAGGTCTGGCCCTGGGCATCAGGGCCGCCGAGGTGGCCCGGGCTGAAGTCGGCCTGAACTCCCCGGAGAACCCCGTCGTCGCCATCGTGGAGACCGACCTCTGCCCGGCCGACGCCATCCAGTACCTCACCGGGTGCACCTTCGGCAAGGGCAACTTCATCCACCTGGACCACGGCAAGAACGCCTTTACCTTCGTCCGGCTTCGGGACGGCCGCGCGGTGCGGGTGGTAGCCCGGCCCGATGCCTTCGGCCCACGGGACCCGGATTTCACGGCTCTTCTGGAAAAAGTCCGCTCGGGGCAGGCCTCGGCTGAGGAGCGGACCCGTTTCGGGGAGGCCCAGCGGCGCCGGGCCGAGGCCATTCTGCAGGCACCCCTCGACCGCCTCTTTCAGGTCCGGCCGGTCGAGGCGCGGGTCCCGCCGCGAAATCGGGCGGTGCGCTGGGAAGTCTGCGACGGGTGCGGGGAGCCGGTCTTGACCTCCCACCTGGAGCGGCGGGATGGGGGGGTCTACTGCCGGGGGTGTTCGGGTCAGGGGAATCGGATTTTTAAGGGGGAATGAATACCCCGCTTGTTCGGGTTGGGGCTTACGCATTCACCGTGTGGGCGGTCTTAACCTTTAACTTTGCCATACCCAGACTCATGCCCGGGGATCCGCTGGCCTACCTTTACGACCCCGAAAGCGCCTTTTACCTGGCGGACGAAAGCCTCCGGTCCCGGCTGGTGGCCTACTACGGCCTCGACCGGCCGCCGCTCGAACAGTACGTCCACTACCTGCGCAATGTTCTGACGGGCAATTTCGGCTGGTCGGTCAGGTTTAATCTGCCAGTGTCGGAGCTTATCGCCTCAAGACTCCCCTGGACATTTCTCCTGACGGTCCCCAGCCTGCTCCTGGCCACGGCCATCACCGTCATCGCCGGCACCGAAGCTGCCTGGCGGCGGGGTTCCCTGACCGATTACGCCCTCGTGGTCGGGTTCACCCTTATTCGCACCATGCCCGTTTTCTTCCTGGGCATCCTGGGGGTGCTAATTTTTGCCGTTCACCTGCGGCTCTTTCCCCTTTCGGGGGCTGCCACCCCCTTCCGAACGTGGGGTTCCGCCCTGGAGCAGGCACTGGACATCCTCCACCACTGGGCCCTGCCGGCGGCGGTCCTCACCGTGGAATCGGTGGGCGCCCGCTTTCTTTTGATGCGCAACAGCTTGGTGCTGGTGCTGGCCGAGCCGTACATTCAGACGGCCCGGGCCAAGGGCCTGGGTGAGCTGGCGATTCGCTACCGGCACGCCGTCCCCAACGCCATCCTGCCCCTCGTCACCACCTTCTCGGCCCAGCTCGGCATGGCCGTGGCCGGAGCCGTATTCGTGGAAACGGTCTTTGCCTACCCCGGTATGGGCCTGCTGCTCTTTCAGGCCGTGTCCGCCCGGGACTACCCGGTCCTGGAGGCCGGATTCCTTATCCTGTCGGCCGGGGTTCTGCTGGGCAATTTCCTGGCCGACCTGGCCTACGGTCGGCTGGACCCGAGGGTAAGGCGGCCGTGAACCGGCCGGTAGCCGACGTGGTGTTCCATCGGCGGATGACCGGTCGGCCTGGCATTACCCGGCCGGGTCTTGCCGGGGCCGGGCTGGCCATTTTGCTGGGTTTCGGCCTGCTGGCGGCGTCGGCACCCCTCGTGGCACCCTACGACCCCGGCGCCTATTCGGGGGAGCCCCTCGCCAGGCCGAGTCCGGCCCATCCCCTGGGCACCAACGACGTGGGCCAGGATATCCTGAGCGAGCTCATTTACGGCGCCCGGGTTTCGCTGATGGTAGGAGTGGTAGCTGGCGGGTTGACCACGGCTCTGGCCGGCGCCGTCGGGACCGCGGCCGGATACCTGCGGGGCTGGTCAGACTTGGTTTTGATGCGACTGGTTGATTTTCTGATGGCCATTCCCCACCTGCCCCTCATGCTCCTTCTGGCCGCCTACGCCGGTCCGAATTTGCTAAACGTCATTTTGGTCATCGTCCTGCTGGGGTGGATGGTGCCGGCCAGGGTGGTCCGGGCCCAGACCCTAGTTATCCGGGGCGAGGCCTACGTGGAGGCGGCCCGGGCCCTTGGGGCCGGCCCGCTGGCCATCATCGGCCGGCACATCCTGCCGGGTATGGCCCCCGTCCTGGTCTCGGTCTTCGTCGCCCAGGCGGGCCGAGCCGTCACGCTTGAGGCCGGGCTGGCCTTCCTGGGTCTAGGGGATCCCACCCTCAAGAGCTGGGGACTTATGCTTCGGCAGGCCCTCAGTTACCGGGGAATTTATTTTACCCCCCACTGGGTCTGGTGGCTACTGCCGCCCGGCCTCTGCGTCAGCCTGCTCGTTCTGGGGATCACCCTCATCGGGGTGGGCCTTGAGGGCCGACTGGACCCCAGACTTCGACCCGTGGGCAAGGAGGTGAACGGATGAGGCGTCGGGAATTTCTCAGTCTGCTCTTTAAATCCCTGGTGGTTACCGGTTGTCTGCCGGCCTCCTCCGGACCGGGCCCAACCCCCGTCTCCCCCGGTGACATGGTCCTCAGGCTGCCTGGGGGAGATTTTGGGTTTCCCGGTCCTTTCACCTACTCCCGGGGTCCCGGGTATATCCGGATGAGCCTGATCTTCGATACCCTGGTCTGGAAAGACAGCGACGGGCTGATACCCTGGCTGGCCACGGCCTGGGAGGCTTCCCCCGACGGACTTAAGTGGACCTTCGACCTCCGCGGTGGCGTTCGCTGGCACGACGGCCGGTCCCTGACCGCCGACGACGTAATCTTTACGTTTGAGTACCTGCGGCGTCAGCCGCTGCCGGTGGTTCGGGGGGTCGAGTTCGTCCGGGAAGTAAGGCAGGTGGGAGAAGGGCGGGTCGAGGTGGTCCTCGACCGGCCCTACGCGCCATTTCTGGTCAACGTGGCCGGAAGCGTCCCGGTCCTCCCCAGGCACGTCTGGGAGCGGGTTTCGGACCCCCTCCGTTTTACCGGACCGGAGGCCCTTATCGGCAGCGGTCCTTATAAACTCATCAGTTACGACCAGGCCGCCGGGGCCTATCTATACGAAGCGAACCCGGATTTCTGGCTCGGGAAGCCTTACGTCCGGCGGATGGAGCTTCTCCCGGTGGCCGACGCCCTCCTCGCTTTGGAACAGGGGGTCGTCGACGCCGCCGGCCTGCCGGTGGAGGGCGGCGTCCCCCCCGAGGTAATTTCCCGATTTGAACGGAACCCCCAATTCGGGCTCATCAGCCAGCCGGGCGAATGGAACCCGGCCATCCACTTTAACCTGGCTAAAGGTCCGCCTTACAGCGACCCCAATTTCCGGCGCGCCTGGGCCTATGCCATCGACCGGGAGGAACTGGTGCGGCGGGTCCTTCAGGGACTCGGCCGGCCGGGGAATCCCGGCTGGCTGGCCTATTCAAACCCCTGGCGCAACCCCAACGTGGAACAGTACCCTTTCGACCCGGACCGGGCGCGGGCGCTTTTGGAGGGGGCCGGTTACCGGGACACCAACGGTGACGGGGTGCGGGAGCTCCCCGACGGCCGCCCGCTGGAGGTTCCCCTTTACTTTGAGTCGCCTGCCTTCGTACGGGTGGCCGAAATCGTCCGGGACCGGCTCCGGGCGGTGGGCATCGCCCTCACCCTCCGGCCCGGCGACCGGAACACCATGGATTCCCTCACCGCCGCCGGAAACTACGAAGTGGCCATCATCAGCTACGGGGGCCTCGGGGGCGACCCGGACTACATGCGCCAAGTCTTTTCAAGCCGAAGCCCGGCGCGGGGATTCCAGCGGGTGCACGGTTACGGCAACCCCCAATTTGACGAGCTGGCCGACCGTCAGCTTGCGGCGGCGGACCCGGCCGAACGGAAGCGGCTCGTAGACGAGATGCAGGCCATCATCGCCCGGGATCTCCCGGTCCTGCCCCTTTATTACCCCACCAACTACTTCATTTTTCGCAAAGGCGCCTTCGAGGCCTGGTATTTCACCCCGGGCGGAGTTGGACCGGGCGTGCCGACCACGTGGAACAAGCACGCCTTCGTGACAGGTGAGGTTAAGGGGCTCAACATCCGCGGCCGGTAAGGGCCGGTCCTGCCGGAAATCAATTTTTCCGGCGCGCCGGGCCGGCCGTTCAGGCCTAAACGCCGGCGGACCGGTGCCGCGGCCTAGGCAAAGGGGCCGATTCACCCCGACGTGCCCGACAATCTCCCTCAAGCCGGGCGGAGCCGGCGGATCAAAACAACCCCGAGCCCCACGATGCCCAGCCCGATCAGGCTGAGAACGGCAGGCTTCACCCACCCCGGCGTCGGCAGCCCCGCCGCCGGCAGAATCCACAGCCGCCCCTCAGGGGGCCTCGGGCCCAACACCCGGTAGAGTCTATAGGGGCCCACCTCCTTCTCCAAGACCGCCCAGGATAGGCCCGACCCGTAAAACCCGGGAAATGCCCGGTTGACCGCATTCAGGCCCCCGGTGCCGGTAGGGGACGGCACCAGCACGTGGCTCACCCTGCCG
>JBHOQU010000028.1:0-14196 GCA_042408785.1 Dehalococcoidia bacterium
AGGAGACGGCATCGATGGGGCGGACGATGGTCAGGGTTCCGCCCCGTTTGGGCTGGGCCTGGGCCGGCGGCTGGGGCTGCGGGCTGGTGGTTGCCGGGGCGCAGGCCCCCAGGGCCCCTAAGGCTGCGCCCCCAAGACCCAGAGCCAGACCCCGGCGCAGAAACTCCCGCCGGGAAACACCCGACGACCGGTACATGGGTTTGCCCTTATCCCCGGACATTTTCGGTCTGCCCTCCTCTGGCGGGGTGATTCAGGAGTATAATAGTGCAAACCGCCACCGGAGGCAATCTATGAACCGACGCCTCACCGTCATCGTTGCCGGACAGCTTTTCGACGGGACCGGGGCGGATCCCCATCCCAACTGGGTGATCCTGGTGGATGGCCCAGCCATTGCGGCTGTGGGTCCCCGGAACGCCGTCACACTGCCCGAAGACGCCGAGGTAGTCGACCTGAGCGACTGCTTCGTGATGCCGGGCCTGGTGGACGCCCACAGCCACGCCTCAATCGTCCCCGGCCTCGGGAATCAGGCGGCTCAGCTCCGGGAGCCGGTGGAGAAACAGGCTATCAGGGCGGTGGCTAACCTGAGAAGGGACCTCCGGGCCGGAACCACAACGATGCGGGTCATGGCCGAGGAACACTTCCTGGATATCACCCTGCGGGAGGCCATCGAGGCCGGCCTTATTCCGGGTCCACGCCTGCTGGTGGCCGGACGAGGACTTACCGCCAGCAACGGCCACGGCCGGGCGATATCCAGCTTCGACGGGCCCGACGAGGTGAGGCGGGGTGCCCGGCAGAATCTGGCCGCCGGGGCCGACTTCCTTAAAATTTTTGCTACGGGCGGGGTGAGCAGCGGGGCAAGGGGCCTCGACTACGCGGTTTATTCCCGGGAGGAGATCAGGGCGGCGGTGGAAGAAGCCGACCGGGTGGGAACTTATGTGGCCGCCCACGCCCATGGGGGCAGGGGCCTCCGCCTGGCCCTGGAAGAGGGGGTTCGAACCATCGAGCACGGGGCCCTCATGACCGATGAGGATGTTGAACTGATGCTGAAGAAAGGGGCCTGGCTAGTCTCCACCCAGGCAGTGCTGTTTCACCCGACGGGCATCGAGCAGGGGGATGCTGGCCGGCCTGAGATCATGGCCAAGCTGGCCCAGGCGCGGGAGGTGGTAACGGCAAACTTTCCGCGAATTTTACGGTCGGGGATTCCCTTTGCCGTCGGCACGGACAGTATGCACGGCCTTATGGCCTTTGAGCTTGAGAAGCTGGTCGAGTTTGGGGTTTCCCCTAAGGAGGCCCTAATTGCGGCGACCCGGCGGGGGGCGGAGGTCTGCCGGGTGGCCGATAAGGTGGGTACGCTGGCGCCCGGTAAGCTTGCCGATATTATCGCCGTTCGGGGAGACCCGACTGCTGATATAAGGGCTCTGTACGATGTGGCGTTTATTATAAAAGCCGGCCGCCGCTTTGACCTCTCGGCCCTTTAGAACGCCCCGGCTCCTCGGGCGGCAAGCTTCGGTGGCAGCGGGAAAGCCAGTTTGCTGTGGGCCATACCCGCCCCGGCCAGCGCCTCGGCCAGCTTGAGGGCGGCGTAAGCCGGGTTTATCACGGGCACCCCCAGGGCCTGCTCCAGGTTCTGGTGCTGGCCGGCGAAGGCCATGGTCATGCAACCCAGGACCAGCGTATCAGCTCCGTCGGCTTCGATGCAGGTCCGGCCGACCTCCACCATCCGATTGAAGAGCCGCTGTGGGTCCCGGTAAAGCTCGAGCACGGGTATGCCCACGGACCGGACCGAGGCCAGCTTCGGGCTAACGCCGGTGTCCCAGGCAAGACGCCGCAGCGGGTGGATGATGGAATCTAAAACCGTGACAATAGAGAACCGGTGGCCGAGGGCGCAGGCAAAGAGCATGGCCGCCGCTCCCGGCCCCACAACCGGTATTCGGACCAGCTCCCGGGCGGCATCGACCCCAGGGTCGCCGAAACAGCCGACGATTACCGCGTCCACACCCTCATCGGCCAGCCGGCTTACGGCCTTTAGCATCCCCGGTATCGAAAGATACTCCTCGTAGGCGGACTCGATGGAGGGCGGTCCCTCAGGGATATCCTCGACCCGCACGGTGGTTCCGGGGAACGCTGCCGCCTGGAGAAAGGCCTGGCGGCGCTGCAGCTCCTCGGGTCCCAGGGGTCCGCGGGACATCGGTCCTGGGATGAGATAAACCACGTTCATCACCGAACCTCCTCAAAATTGGTCACCGATAGCCTGGCGGGCCTCGCGCAAGGCCGAGACGACCCGGTTAAGGCTCCGGCGGAGGTGAGTTACGAGAAGGTGAAAATCAGCCGACCCCTCTGCTACATGCGCCAGGCCCATCACCGGTGCCAGGTCCGGGATGGGCGGGAGTTCCAGCGCCGGGGCGTGCCTGAAGCGGTCCCCCGTGGTGTAATTTATCGGCACCAGAGTCCTGGCCAGCTTACGCTGCTGCCAGTTGAACCGCCTTACTTCGGGGTCGGACGCTGAACGGCCCAGGAGCCGTTCAGCTCGCCCGTAAAAATGGTCCAGGCTTTCCCTGAGGTTCCGGGCCTCAGTCAAGGCTGGGGAGAGGTCAAAGCGGTCCCGGGCCACCTCGGCATATCGGTTCAAGTGGCCGATAATGTCTTCAACGGTGCGCCGATAGTCAAACGGGTGCAGGGGGGCATTCAGTACGCGGGCAAGGGCAACGGCATACACCCTGGTGTCTCTTACCAGGTTCTCCCGGTCCGCTATGTCGATGGTGTCGTCCTCGGTGTGCCATTCGATATTGCCCCCACAGCCCCCAACGGCATAGAGGCCGAGGCGCTCCCGGTCGGCTCGGGGAATCTCGGAAAGAAGCATATAAAACCCGGTGACGCCCAGGTTATTGAAAGAATAGTCGCCGGCCCGGAGGGGCCGCATGCCGCCTGCTGGAAGGCCGGTAACGTCCTCGATGGCACCCCGGGCCACTTCTTCCGCCTCGCTCATCCACATCACCCGCTCGTAGGCCGTAGCCCCCCGACAACCAGGTGAATCGCAGTTCACCTGGGCCACGCAGCCTTCGGCCAGCTCGAGGGCAAAGGCATCGGCATACCAGCTGGAACCAGCGTAGCGGCCGTGGGAGTGGCCCGACCACCAGGCCACCCGAAGGGTGCGCCGCAGCCGGTTTCGGTGGACCCAAAACACCCGGGCCAGCTCCAGCAGGACGGCATCCCCCACGGCGTTGTCTCCAACGCCGACGTGCCAGGAGTCCACGTGGCCGTGGACCAGACAGAATTCCTCGGGGACTTCCTGCCCGGGAATCTCGGCGACCAGGACCGGGATCTTCCGCCAGCCCTCTTCCAGGCGGGTCTGCAGGGCGACGCGGATGCCCCGGGCGGCCAACTCTTTCAGGCGCTCGCCGTCAGGCCGGTTGACGGCCAGGACCGGTATGGTGGGTTTAAGGTGGATGTTGTCTAGGTCCGGGGAACCCCAGATGGGGGTGCAGATGCCTTCATGGATATACTTGCCCGGGCTTATGAAAATGGCCCCCAACGCCCCGGCCCGGGTCAAATCCAATACTTTACCGGGCATGGGATACCCCTCGGTGAGGACCACCCGCCCCTGCACCGCTACGGGAACACCCGCCCCGGGGGCGAATATCTGACTTATATCAGCCGCATACCCGCCGGGCACATAGATGAGCTCCCCTTCAACCCAGGCATCACCCGTGGAAACGGAGAACGAAGGGGTCTTGGCCCGGATTTCTTCCTCAGGCTGTCGCCGGATGATAAGCCGGGCCCCGCGGGGCAAACTTATCAGGCAGACGGGCTCATACAGGGTGTGGGGTACGCCCCAGGCCCTCAGCTTCCCCATAAGAAAGTCGAAAGCAGCCCTTTCGGGTTCGGTCCCGGACTCGCGGACGAGGGTACTGAACTGCTCGACCACCGACCACGGTACCGCGTCGGAGATTGCGGCCAGCAAGGAGGATTCAAAGTCGGTGTCTTTCCAGCCGAAAATGAGCATTTTGCCACTCCTTAACTCAGGGAATCCCCACCGCTCGGCGGTTCAGCTTGGGCTTAAGCCCCGGCCATGGTCACCGTCGAATGGCCGGTCTGCATGCCTTCTTCTCAGAAGTGTTTGCATAGGCTGCACAAAGACTATATGCTACCCCGCAGTTAAACGTCAAACAAGCTGGCATCATGGGAGCCCCGAGAATTCTAACTGGCAGCCGCGGGCTCAGGGCTTTCCAGTTTTTTGAGGCTGGGTTATCCTTGGGTTAAGGCTATTAAGGAGGCGGCGTCATGGAGCAGGTCGATAGTGGGCGCACTCTACTTGAGATGCTGGCCGAAATCCCCGACCCAAGGGGTAGACAGGGTCGCCGGTACCCCATCCAGGGTCTCCTTGCAGCCCTTATCTTAGCGGCCCTTAATGGCCAAGCCTCCTTACGGGGAAACTCGACATAAGTCTAAAGACTTATGTCGAGTTTGGATTAGAGCTCATTCCGACCGCCTCACCGAGCACTTACCCTTTCATCGCAACCGCATCCCGGCCCTTGAAACTTTCAGGATGCTCCTTTGTCGATTAGACCTGCTACAAACTCGACATAAATCGTTTTACGATTTATGTCGAGTTTCCTTCAACGCTTGGCTAACAGCCGCAAATGCCGACCGGATAATCCTGGACGACAAGGTGTTACGCGGAAGCAAGCGAGATAGTGAGGCGCCGCTTATGGTGGTTGCTGCCTTCGGCCACAAGCTTGGGCTTGTCCTTGGGCAGGTCGTGGCCGAAGGTCAGGATAAGACCCAGGCAGCCATTATGCTCCTTGAGCGAATCCCCATAGAAAGCCTGCGTCATTGTTGACATAAGCGTTTTAACGCTTATGTCAACAATGACGCAGGCTTTCTAACCGAACCGGTCGTTCACAAGGTAGTCGAAAAAGGGGGTCGTACATCGGGCCGATAAAGGCGAACCAGCCAAGGCTTTGGCTGTGGAGCAATGGGGTCTTCGACCGACCGGCCGATATTCGGGAAGTTAACAAGGGGCACGGTCGGCTTGAGGTGAGGGAACTTTAGCTTTTAGAGAGCTCCGAGCTTGGAAAGTATCTTGAGCTCGAGTACGGCTGGCCTGGGCTTAAGTTTTGCGGGGTTATTCGGAAGCGGAGGTGCCGGCTTTCGAGGCTTGGGGAACCCGTGGCATGGGAGGGACAAGAGCTTTTATGGGTCTCAGGCGGGGCAATCAGAGATCTCAGTCCCCGAACGGCCCTTAAGGCGTTGCGGGGGCACTGGGAGATTGAGAACCGGTTATTTTGGGTGTGTGATCAAACTTAACATAAGCTGGTTGCAGCTTATGTTAAGTTTGAGGACCGGCTGCATGGTCGGAAGGTTGGGCCTGGGTTAAGCGTGATTCGCACGCTTGCGCTCAACCTGATAAGAATTCTGGGCTACCGGTTTGTGGTGGACGGGTTTCGTGCCCTGAGCGCCAAGGCCGACCGGGACCTAAGCCTGCTCATCGGCTCACAGCTATGAAAACTGGAAAGCCCTGACCCTCCGCCTGGTCAGTTGCGGGCGGAAAATATCCGCTGGTATACTTGCGTTCAGCGTAAAATTTCCGAGTTTCCAAAGGGCCGCGATGGGCAGATTGGTCGTTCAAAAATACGGGGGGTCGTCCCTGGCCAACGCCGAACGGATTAAGGCCGTCGCCCGCCGGGTGGCCGCCGCCCGGGATGCTGGCAACGACGTCGTTGTGGTCGCCTCGGCCATGGGCGACACCACCGATGAGCTCATCGCCCTCGCCTACCAGGTTACCAGGCGCCCCCCGGAGCGGGAGCTGGACCTGCTGCTCCACACCGGGGAGATTGTCTCCTGCACCCTGCTGGCCATGGCCCTGCGGGACCTGGGCTACGAGGCGGTAGCCCTGACCGGCTTCCAGGCCGGCATCAAGACCGAGCGGCGGTTCGGGCGGGCCCGAATCCTGGCGGTGAATCCCCACCGGGTCGTCCAGGAGCTCTCGGCCGGCCGGATACCTATCGTCGCCGGCTTTCAGGGGGTCACCGACGAGCTGGATATCACCACCCTGGGCCGGGGCGGCTCGGACACGACGGCCGTGGCCCTGGCCGCCAGCCTCGGCGCCGAGCGATGCGAGATCTATACCGACGTTGAGGGGGTTTACACGGCCGACCCCCGGGTCGTGCCGGAAGCCCGCAAGCTTCAGGATATATCCTACGAGGAGATGCTGGAGCTGGCCTTTCAGGGCGCCCGGGTCATGCATACCCGGGCCGTCGAGATCGGGGCGATCTACAATATTCCGATTCTGGTCGCCTCAAGCTTTACCGACAGCCCCGGCACCCTCATCCACGGGGAGGTTGACATGGAGAGGCGCAACAAGGTGCGCGGCATCGCCCACGACACCGATGTGGCCAAGGTGACCATCCTCGGGGTCCCGGACCGGCCGGGGATTGCCGCCGCCATCTTCGAGCCCCTGGCCGAGGCCGGCATCAGCGTGGACGTCATCGTCCAAAACGCCAGCGTCGACGGCCTAACGGACCTTTCCTTCACCGTCTCCCGGAACGACTTAGAAAAGGCCTTCAGCCTCGTCGAGCCCGTCGCCCGGTCTATCGGCGCCCGGGGCTGCGTCTCCGCCGGCAACCTGGCCAAAGTAAGCATTGTCGGGGCCGGCATGCAGAACGCCCCGGGCTATGCCGCCCGGATGTTCCGAACCCTGGCCAACCACAACATCAACATCGAAATGATCACCACCTCCGAGATCCGCATCACCTGCATCATCGCCGAAGACCGGGTCTTCGAAGCCGTGCGGGCCCTCCACAGAGCCTTCGAGCTGGAAAAGCCCGATTAGAGCTTTCACCTAAAGTTTCGACAACCTGCCGAACTGCCGGCCGGACTAAATAGTCCGGCCGCGGCTATTTTGCGTCCCCGTACTATAACGGACCCAACATTGTATTCCCTGCCCGGGTTCGGCCGAACTTTTAGCGATCTCAAAGTTTTGGCTCGGCTGGCTGCCGGCTTAAAGCCCGTATAATCTCCGGGAAGGGACAGACGGTCGGCCGATTAGCATGTTTACCCATCTACACGTTCACAGCGAGTACAGCCTTCTGGACGGCCTCTGTCGGGTGGGGGCGCTGGTTGCCCGGGCCCGGGAGCTGGGGATGGACAGCCTGGCCCTCACCGACCACGGGGTGCTCTACGGGGCGATTGAGTTCTACACGGCGGCCGCCGACGCCGGCATCAAACCCATCATCGGGGTTGAGGCGTACCTGGCGCCCAGGGGGGTGGAAAGCCGGGGCCCCAATGACAAGCAGCCTTATCACCTGGTCCTGCTGGCCAAGAACGAGACCGGCTACCGCAACCTGCTGGCCCTGGTAACCCGGGCCCAGGTAGAGGGCTTTTACTACAAGCCCAGGGTCGACCGGCGCTGGCTGGTGGAGCGGTCCGAAGGCCTCATCGTCCTTTCGGCCTGCAACAACGGGGAGATTCCGAGGCTTTTAGCCGAGGGCCGGCGGGACGAGGCGGCGGCCGCCGCCCGCTGGTACCGGGACGTTTTCGGCGACGACTTTTACCTGGAGATCCAGGAGCACGGGAACCCCGAGCACCGGGCCGTCTTCCGCCAGGTTGTCGAGCTGGGTAAGGAACTCGGCATACCCATCGTTGCCACCAACGACGTCCACTACTTGCACCGCGAAGATGCCGCCGTCCACGACATCTTGCTCTGCATCGGCACCAATACCACCGTCCACGACGAGAAGCGGCTCCGGCTGGATGGGGACTCGTTTTATTTAAAGAGTCCGGCCGAGATGGCCGAGCTCTTTGACGACCTGCCCGAGGCCGTCAAGAACACCTGCCGGGTGGCCGAGAAGTGCCAGCTTAAGCTGGAGTTCGACCGGCTGCACCTGCCCGAGGTGGAGACACCGCCCGGCCTTTCCCCCTTCGAGTACCTGGCCCGGATGGCCCGGGAGGGCCTCAGGCGCCGCTACGGGGAGCCCTCGGAGGAGCTGTGGCGCCGGCTCGAATACGAGCTGGATGTGATCCGTCAGACCGGCTTCGCCAACTACATCCTGGTGGTCTGGGACCTGGCCCGCTTCGCCCGGGAGCGGGGAATCCTTTTCGGGGTTCGGGGCAGCGCCGCCGCCAGCCTCGTCCTCTACTCCCTCGGGGTCACCGAGGTCGACCCCGTGGCCAACAAGCTCGTCGCCGAGCGGTTTTTAAACCCCGAGCGCAAAGAGATGCCCGACGTCGATATGGACTTTGCCGACGACCGCCGGGACGAGATGATCGAGTACGTGGTCCGGAAGTACGGCTACGACCACGTGGCCCAGATCATCACCTTCGGGACCCTCGGGGCCAAGGCGGCCGTGCGGGACGTGGGCCGGGCCCTCGGCCTCTCCTACGCCGAGGTGGACCGGGTGGCCAAGCTCATCCCTCAGGTCCTTAATATGACCATCGCCCGGGCCCTCCAGGAAAACCAGGAACTGGCCGAGCTCTACCGGACCGACCCGAAAGTTAAAGAGCTTCTGGACACGGCTCAGAAGCTGGAGGGCCTTGCCCGCCACGCCAGCACCCACGCCGCCGGGGTCGTCATCTCCAAAGACCCCCTCATCCACCACGTTCCCCTCCAGCCCCCGGCCCGGGGCAACCACCGGCGGCGGGAGGAGGCCGAAGGGGACGGGGCCTCCCCCCAGACCCTGGTAACCCAGTACGATATGAACTCCATTGCCCGGATCGGCCTCCTTAAGATGGACTTCCTGGGCCTTACCAACCTGACCATCATCGACAAGACGGTCAAGCTGGTGGCCCAGACCCGGGGCGAGGTTATCGACCTTAACAAGATCCCCGAGGACGACCCGAAAACCTTCGAGATGCTGGCGGCCGGCGAGACGGTGGGGGTTTTTCAGCTCGAGGGTAGCGGCATGACCCGCTACCTCAAGGAAATGAAGCCCCGGTCCGTGGCCGACCTGGCGGCCATGATCGCCCTTTACCGGCCCGGCCCGATGGAGCACATCCCCGAGTATCTGGCCGCCCGGGAAGGCCGCACCAAGGTCACGTACCTGCACCCGGCCCTGGAGCCCATCTTAAAGGACACCTACGGGGTGATCGTTTACCAGGACCAGGTGCTCTTCATCGTCCAGGCCATCGCCGGCTACACCCTGGGCCAGGCGGATATCTTCCGCAAGGCGATGGGCAAGAAGATCCCGGAAATCATGCGCCAGCAGCGGGAGGCTTTCCTGGCCGGAGCCCGGGCCAAGGGCATCCCCGAGGAGGTGGCTGCCCAGATCTTCCAGCTTATTGAGCCCTTTGCCGGCTACGCCTTCAACAAGGCCCACGCCTTCTCCTACGCCCGGCTCGCCTACCGGACGGCCTACCTGAAGGCCAACTACCCGGCCGAGTACATGGCCGCCCTGCTTTCGGCCCAGATGGACTCCCACGAGAAGATTGCCAGCTCGGTGGCCTGCTGCCAGCGGATGGGGATCAGGGTTCTGGGGCCGAGCGTGAACCACAGCGACGTGGAATTTACTATTGAGGCCGGGAGCATTCGCTACGGCCTTGGGGCGATTAAAAACGTGGGCCGGGCGGCCGCGGAGGCCATCGTTTCGGCCCGGGCCGCCGGCGGCCCCTTTAAGGGCATCGAGGATTTTATCGGGCGGGTCGACCCCAGGGCCCTGAACCGGCGGGTGCTGGAAAGCCTCATCAAGGCGGGGGCCTGCGACGAGTTCGGGCCCAGGGGCGCTCTCCTCTCGGCCCTGGACGAAATCGTAAGTCTCGGCCAGAGCCTCCACCGCCAGCGGGGCCCGAGGGGGGCGCCGGCGCGGGAGCTGATTCCCGACATGTTCGGCGACCTGGTGGAGGTTCCCGTCCGCAAAATCGACCTTAAAGGCCCCGACGCCCAGCCGGCCGAAAAGCTTGCCTGGGAGAAGGAGCTTCTGGGGGTTTACTTCTCGGAGCACCCGCTGGTGGCGGCCGTGGCCAGGCTCCGGGAGCAGGTCACCACCTTCTGCGGCCAGGTAGACGCCGAGCTGGTGGGCCAGCGAATCACCGTGGCGGGCCTGGTCAAGTCGGTGCGGACCGGCCTTAACCGGGAGGGCCGCACGTTCGTTACGGCCGTCATCGAGGACCTGGACGGGAGCCTCGAGGTCACCGTCTGGCCGGAGGCGTACGAGCGGACCCGGGAGCTCTGGCGGGAAAACAACATCCTCCTCGTTCACGGGCGGGTCCGGCAGCGGGCCGACCGGCTCACCCTGGTCTGCGAAGCGGCCCAGCCTTACTCGGCCGAGGACCCGGCCCCGGAGGTCCCCCCGCCGACGGCCGGGGGGACCAAATCCCCCGAAACGGAGCAGTCAATGGGCACCAACGGCGCAGGCAACGGCACCACCTACCGGCTTATCATCACCTTTAACCGCGGCGCCGACGACGCCGCCGATTTAGAAAAGGTCCGGCAGGTAATGGCGGCCCTGAAGGAGTTCCAGGGGCCGGACCAGGTGACCTTTGCCGTTGCCAACGGCCACGGGGTGGTGTTCGTCCGGGTGCCGGTCACCACCCGGTACTGTCCCGGCCTGAGGCGGCGGCTGGCCGAGCTGCTGGGGGAGTCGGCCGTGACCGCCCACCCGCTCTGATCAGCCGTGGCCCAGGCCAGCCTCCCGGTAAAGCTGGGCCTTGCGGATGTAAGTTTCGGCCGTCCGCCGGATGAGCTCAATGTGGCGCTCGGCGACCTCCCCCTTAACCTCGGCCGGAACCCCGGCCACGAAGGACCTGGGGGGAATCACCGTGTTTTCCCGGACCACCGCCCCGGCCGCAATCAGGGAATACTCCCCGATTTCGACCCCGTCGTTGACGACTGCCCCGTTGCCGATCAGGACGTAGCTGCCCACCTTCCGGGCGTGGCAGATGACCCCGTGGCCGAGGGTCACATAGTCGCCGTACTCGGCGTCGGCATCCGAGTGGACGGTGCAGTTGTCCTGGATGTTTACAAAGCGGCCGATCCTTATCCGGCCGCTGTCGCCCCGGACCACGGTCCCGGGCCAGATGCTGGAACCCTCCCCCACCTCCACGTCCCCCACGACGTAGGCGGCCTCGCTTACAAAGGCGGTTGGGTGTATCTTTGGGGTCTTATCTTTAAGCGGCCTCAGCATCGACGTCCTCCTGGAAGCTTGCAGGTCTATGCTAACTTACTACGGCACCGCCCAGAAACTCTGTCGGAAGGAGGGTAAACTTGGACCGGGTCGAAGCCAGGCTTGCCGAACTTGGCCTTGAACTTCCGGGGCCCCGGAAGCCGGTGGCCAACTACGTGCCCGCCGTGCAGGTGGGGAATCTGCTCTTTGTCTCGGGCCACGGCCCCTTCACCCCCGAGGGTCAGGCCTACCGGGGGAAGGTGGGCCGGGAGCTCACCCTGGAGCAGGGCTACGATGCCGCCCGCCTGACCTGCTTAAACTGCCTGGCCTCGGTAAAGGCCGTCCTGGGGAGTCTGGATAAGGTCAGGCGGGTGGTGAAGCTGCTGGTAATGGTCAACAGCGCCGAGGGCTTTAACCGCCAGCCGGAGGTGGCCAACGGAGCCTCGGACCTGCTGGTGGCCCTCTTCGGGGAGAACGGCCGCCACGCCCGGTCGGCCGTGGGTATGGCCGAACTGCCCAACAGCATCCCCGTCGAAATCGAGATGATCTTAGAGGTCGAAGCTTAAGCTCAGGCGACGGCGGCGGGAACGGCCAGGGACCCCTGCAGGGCCCAGGGGCTCGTCTTCTCGATGCGAACTTGGACCAGCTCGCCCAGGAGGTTCCCCCCGGCCGGGAAGAAGACCAGCTTGTTGGTCCGGGTCCGGCCGAACCACCGGTCCTTCTGGCGCCCCTCCACCAGGACCTCCACCGTCTGACCGAGGAGCTGGGCGTTTATCTCGGCCGCAATCTTTTCCTGAAGCTCCTCGACGGCCCGGTGCCGCCGCTTCTTCTCCTCAGGGGGAACGTCGTCGGGGAGGAACTTGGAGGCAAAGGTGCCGGGCCGGGGCGAATAGCGGGCCACGTGGACCACGTCGAACTTGATTTCGGCCAGCAGGTCCAGGGTGTGCTGGAACTGCGCTTCGGTCTCGCCCGAGAAGCCCACAATGATGTCGGTGGCCAGGCTGCACCCGGGCACCTTTTCCCGAATCTTGGCGATGAGCCGCCGGTAGTCGTCCACGGTGTAGCCCCGGCGCATCCGGCGCAGCACCTCGTCGTCCCCGGCCTGGACGGGCACGTTGAAGTGCTCGCAGACCTTATCCAGGGCGGCCACCGCGTCGATGATCCGGTCGCTCATGTCGGAGGGATGGGAGGTGAGGAACCTGATGCGCTTAAGGCCCTCGATTTCGTTGAGGGCGTAGAAGAGGTCGGCCAGGTCCGGTTTGCCCGGCAGGTCTCGGCCGTAGGAATCAACGTTCTGGCCCAGGAGGGTCACTTCTTTGACCCCCCGCCAGACCAGCCCCTGAACCTCCCGGCGGATCTCCTCGATGGGCCGGCTCCGCTCCTTGCCCCGCCGGTAGGGGATGATACAAAAGGTGCAGACCTTGTTGCACCCGTGGATGATGGGCACGTAGGCGGTCGGCCCAACGGTCTTGGGGATGAGGTCGAAGGGGTTTACCACCTGTTCGACACAGCCGCGCTCCTTAAGCAGGTCCAGCAGGGGTTCGTACTCCTGGGGTCGGAGGAAGACGTCGACGTGGGGAAAGCGGGCCTTAAGCTCCTCCTTGTTTTTAGGGCTGACCATGCAGCCCATTAAGGTGATGACCTTCTGCGGGTCCCGCCGCTTGAGGGGCTTAAGCTCCCAAAGCTTTGAAACCACCCGGTCCTCGGCCTGCTGGCGGACGACGCAGGAGTTGACCACCACGACCTCGGCGTCCTTGGGCGACTCGACCTGCCGGTAGCCCAGAAACTCGAGGGCCGTGGCCAGGCGGTCCGAGTCGGCCTGGTTCATCTGGCAGCCGATGGTCCAGATATAGAACGTGCGCATCATGCCGCAAACCACCCTTCAGTTAAAAGGCCCGTCCTGGGAGCAGGGACGGGCTGGCGGCGGAGGGTGCGGGACTCGAACCCGCGAGGGGAAAACTCCCCCACCCGCTTAGCAGGCGGGCGCACTAGCCACTATGCGAACCCTCCAGACGGCTACCAAGACGGATTATAGCAGTTTATCCCGAACCCGGCAACCTCCACCGGGCCAGGGATTTGCCGTTGCGGAAGGAGGGCGCACGGCCAAATTAGCCGCTACCTGTTAACCGTTGAGGGGATAACTGCAGAGCCCTGGGCGGGCAGGTCTTGCCGGTTTTCGGGGCGAAACCCCGCAGGGACACCGCCGCGGGCCTGTACAGTGAAGCCTGGGTGACAGGCTCCGGGTCTACCAGGTAAGCATTCCCAGGCCGGCGACGACGGCCTGGGCCAGGGTGGGCACCCGCCGGACGGCCTGCTCCAGGCTGGGGGCGACGAACCGGAGCTCGCCGTCGGCGTACTCGAGGCCAAGGTCGCGGGCGATCTGCCGAAGCTTTTCGTAGCGGGCCCTGGCCTCCTCTTCGAAACGGGAGAAGATGGTGACCGTTCGGCCGGTGTAGCCGCCGTCTGAAACAATGACTTCCTGCTCGGGCCCAAGACGAAGGTAAACCCGCACCGAATGGCCGTCCGGAAGCATAAAGGGGGTCTCTAGCCTAACAACACCATCCTCGACCACGCACTGAGTGCCCTGAGCAAGCACCTCCACGAAGAGGTATTTTACGATGGATGGGTCAAGCCCTCGCATGAACAAAGTCTTCCCCTCCTACTTCCGACCGAGAGTTGGCGGCTGAGCGGACAGGCCGGCGGTAGCCGTCGGCCGCACTTTTGGGTAGCCTGACCCCAAGATGTTAACCGAAAAGTAAAGCGAATTCAACTTTAGAGCACCGCCGGGCGATAATCAGGCGGACTGCAGGCGCGCACGGCCGTACGAATCGCAAGAAGACCAGCCACCACCTGATATGCAAACCGGCGGCCGGGTCTGTTCGCCCCCCAGGGCAAGGGCCGTCAGCCCGACGGGCCCCAATCGGTGTCCTGGGTGAAGCTGGCTGGAGGCTTAAGGGGTGCCCGTGTAAACGACCCGGTAGATGCGGCCGCCGTGGTCGTCGGAGATGTAGAGGGCCCCGTCCGGGCCCACCTTGACGTCCGCCGGCCGACCCCACGTCTCGGCGTCCCCACACCGCTTCCCAGGCGCCCGCCACCCGCT
>JBHOQU010000032.1:0-118233 GCA_042408785.1 Dehalococcoidia bacterium
CTGGAACTTCATGATGGCGGGGTCGGCCTCGACCAACCCGGTGATGTTTGTCCTGGCCGTCCTTTTGATGCTGGCCTGGAAGAACGCCGGCTGGATTGGGCTTGACCGGTGGCTCCTGCCCGCCCTGGGCACCCCCTGGCAGCCCGGAAAGTTCTTCAGCCTGCGCCGCCAGCCTGCCAGCTGAAGTAACCCCTTAGCCCTAGGGGCCGGCCGGGGGCGATGGTTTGTCGCCCCCGGCCGGCTATTAACCTCCTTGGTCCCAGCCGCACCCTCCCCAGTAATGGGTATTTAGAGGCCAACGCTGGGCTCAGCCTGCGGGGTAAGGTGCCGGTTCCAACCGGGTATCAGGCCGCTAATTCCTAGTGCCTGCGTGGTCGGCCAGCGTACTCGCCAACGAGAAGGTGGGACAATGCTTCTCGACGGCGAGCGGGGGCTGGTGTCTAGGACCAGCCCACATCAGCACACCCATAAGTCCGAGGAGGGCGAAGTACGAAAGGTCGGTCCTCAGGCCGCCGAGCCCCATGAGCAGAAGTCCGCTACGCCGGGGCTCGTGGCTGCTCAGTAGTTCCCGGACCAGTCCGGCGAGTGCCAGGCCGTAAAGGGGGGCCGGGAGGTAGAAGGTGAGGCCCACCGTCCAGATGACCACCGCTTTAACGAACCAGCCCGCCACAAAAAGGGCTAGGGTGAGGATAAGGCCGGCAACCAGGCCGACTGCGAGCTGCACCCGCTCCGCCCTCACCGACCCACGGGCCAGGAGCAGTAGACCGAGGCCGACGACACCGGCCTCGGCCAGGGCGGTCCAGAATCCGGGCCCCGGCCAGAAACCGGGCGGCGAGGCGACAGCCGCCGCCCCGTACGTCAGCCCGGCCAGCAGGGCAGGCGGATACCGGTTCCGGACGCCGAATGAAAGGGCCGTCAGGGCCAGTGCGGCCGGCCAGAGGACCATGGGGCCCGTAGGTGAGACCAGACTGCCGGCGATCAGGAGGACCCAGGTCACCCCGGCCGCGCCCTCCGGCAACCCCCAACCAGGCCGCCGGGCCTCCCAGACCCAGAGGCCGACGGCCACCAGCCCGAGGATGACGGCCGCATTCAAGGCCCACGTTCCGCCCAGGGCCACGGCCCTGAAGATTGTCTCGGTGGTGGGCGTTGCCGGCAAGACGGGACCGAGCCGGAGTAATACCCGTAAGAGGATGAACTCGGCGACGGCCGCCAGCAGCGCACCCCGGAATGCCCACCCGTAGCTCACTCCCCAAGCACCTCCCGTTCCAGGTTGCGAAGCCGGACCGTGAACCGCCCCAGGGCAGGGTAGAAAGGCAGGCGGGCCATGCTTTCAAGCCGGCTCGAAAAGACATCCAGCCAGGCACCCAGGTAGTTCACCACCAGCAGCCGACGGTATTCTTGCCAGGCGGCGGCCCCGTCTGACCTTCCATCCGCCCTCAGCTCGGCTTCCCGGGCCAGGGTCTGCCCCACAAGCTCCATCAGAAGCCCGATGTGGTCCGGAAGGTCCCGGATATCGGGGGCTGGCCTGAGTCCCAGTACACTTACGACCTGGCCGAGCTCGCCGAGGATACGGGTTCGGGCGTCAGGGTCGGCGGCATAACTTGACGCATATGGGGGGCACCGGACTCGCCCGCTGAAGAGGAACGTATGTTCCTCCGGCAGCCCTATGGGTCCCGCGAAGGATGCCCGCAGGGCATCGGCTAAGTCCGCCGCGGCCGGGTCGTTCTCGCCGGCAACCCTGGTCCAGGCGGCCCGAATGACGCCCTCGAAAACCCCGTCGGCGAAGACGTCAAGAAGTCCGGCATCGGGATAGGCCCAGCCGCGGCCGACCGCCTTCCACAGGACCGCCCGGGCGGTGAGGAGCGCGTGTTCACCCACGGGCCTGTCCCCGCAACGTTATGCGCCGACGGACGACCCCCAGGGCAAAGCCGAGGATTACGGCCAGGGCCAATCCGCCGACCAGCCAGCCCAGCATGCCCCTGGGGATTCCCAGGACCCGCTCCTGGCCCTCGATCCTCACGGTGTAGAAGCCGGAAAGCTGCTTCCGGGCGCCTACTTCCTGGTTGGAGCCGTTCCAGACGGCGAAGGCCACGGGCACCTGCTCCTGCCGGAGGTCGGTGGATTCGGCATCGGGCGGGGCGAGTCGGCGGGCAAACACCACCCGCCACCGGCCGTCTCGCCAGACCCCCCGCCCCGTAACCTCCTGACGGTCCTTATGGGTAAGGCTTCCGAACCCCAGGGCCTTGAGGTCCTCGACGGGGCTGAGGCGATACGGGACCGAGAAGGGATTTCCCACCGCCCAACCGACCTCGAACTGCCGGACCTCGGCCCGGTCGAAGTCTCCCGGGTAGGTGTACGGGGGTGAGCCCGTTATCCCACCGGGATAAAAGTCCTTGAAGAAGTTGGGGTACTGGTGAACCAGCTCCTGGAAGCCCTGGTCGATGTCCCGCTGCCAGTCGGCCTTCCAGTGCCAGATGTTAACCAGCTGACCGGCCGCCCCCATGCAGATGTTGGGGAGTTCCCGGCCCACCGGAAACTGGATGGCCGCCGCGTCCCGGAACCTGTCCCCGGCAACCACCAGGTCGTCCCGGGTGTCGTCCACCCATTCCAGCAGGAAAGCAATTTCCTGACCGTTGTTGAGGGAGCGTACCCGGACGGTGGGAACACTCAGCTTCGACAGGGACGGCACCGTCGTGGCCTGGGGCCCCAGGGGGATGTCTACGGCCGGGGCCGCATCCCAGGCGGGGTCAAAGGGGTCGCTGATGGGGAGCGAGCCCGACCTCAGGACCGAAACCACCTCCGAAGCCTGCTGGGCCAGAACCACCTGTCGGCTGGCCAGAAGCAGGGCGGCTAAGAGGCTGATGGCGAGTGCAACCCACCTCATGGTCGGATCACCTCAGGTGATGTTGTGCCGGTAAACCGCAAACTGGCGGTCATAGACCGGGCGCAGGTAAATGGGCTCCTTGAGGGGCACCCGTACTATCTCGTTGCCCTTGGCATCATAGCCGTAAACGTAGTCGCCCTGAACCCGGAACTTTTCGACCCAGCGCTCGGTGGCCCCCATCAGCATCAGCACACCCCTGAGCTCCGGGTCATTCGGGGCGTTTCGGTAGGTTTCGATGGCCCGCTCGACGCGCGGGCCGAACATCTGGTGCAAGAACTTGGGCGGAACGTGAATGGGCGGGATGTAATAGATGTTCACCTGAAGGCCGAACTGCGGGTAGAGGGGCAGGGCCACCTTCCGAATATGAACCAGAAAGTCCACGGGGTTTTCCGGGTCGGCCTTGTCTGGGGTGTGGACCCAGCCGTTAATGCGGATCCGACCGATGCAGTTGACGGTGCAGAAGGGCTGCAGGCCCTGCTCGACCCTGGGGAAACAGGCGATGCACTTTTCCGAGATCCGGGTTACCCCGTTGTAAAAGACTTTTTTATAAGGGCAGGCCCGCACGCACTCCCGGTACCCCCGGCACCTGGTCTGGTCGATAAGGACGATTCCGTCTTCCCGGCGCTTGTAAATGGCCCGCCGGGGGCAGGCCGCCAGGCAGGCCGGGTACGTGCAGTGGTTGCAGATGCGCTGCAGGTAAAAGAACCAGAACTGGTGGGGGATCCCGAAGTAGGCCCCGGCCTCCACCACCCCGTACACCTCGTCCTCTCCGAGGCCCGGATGGGCCCAGTCGAGGTCCTCGGGCAGGAAACCCAAGGCTACCTGACCCGGGGGTGCCGCCTCGAAGATGGTTTTGCCGGTGTAAGTATCCCCGTCCCAGGTCTGAGGGCCGAGCATTTCCAGCAGCCGAACGTCCCAGGCCAGGGGGTAAGACCCGTAAGGTTTGGTTTCCACGTTGTTCCAGAACATGTGCTCCTGGCCGCGGCCAGATGTCCAGGCCTGTTTGCAGGCCAGGGTGCACGTTTGACAGGCGATGCACTTGTTGATATCGAAGACGGCCGCAAACTGCCGCTCCGGCGGCGATGCCGGGTACGGGTACTCCATTTCCCGGTTTATCTGCCAGTTGAATACCTTCGGCACGACTGCTCCCCCCCTGTCAGCGAATGGTAATAAAGCCACCCTCTAGGTACGTTTTCATCGCCGGGCTCTCATAGGTGGGCCGAAGCCCCAGCGCCGCCGGCCGCCATAGCCCCTGGCCGCCGAGGCCGCCGTCCTCCGCCTTGCTGATCCGGACGAAGGACTCCTTGGGTGCCCCAGTAGGGCAGTGGATGTCGGCGGCGAAGCCCTTGCCGATGGTCTGGCCGAAGTAGTCCTTGCGCACCAGCGAATCTGTCAGGAGGGTCGGCCGCAGCCAGGCCCGGGTTGCCGACTGATGTCCGCCATACCTAAAGAGGGCCTGATACCCAGTGCGGGGGTTCTTGGCCAGACCGTCCGGTCGGGCGGCCTGCCCCTCCACGGAGCCGTGGCTGGCCTGGTACATGTTGAACCACATTCGCAGGACGCCCCGGGGAATGCCGTTGTAATAGCGGGCCCGGCAGAGGAGACGGGCGACCTTAAAGTTCGGGTCCGTTGCCGTGGCACCCCGGAAGGGGCGGTCGTCGGGGTCGGCGTCAATCCACACGTAGTCCCCATCCTCGATGCCCAGTTCCTTAGCATCGAGGGGGTTAATGTCAACGTAGCCCTCGTTCACGAAGGGCATGCGCCGGTCCCGCCGGTATGGGTCGCCGAAGGGGCCGAAGTAAACGGCAACCAGGTCCACGTCGGTCGGGGTGGTGTGGGCCCCGTGGCGGTACTTGGGGGTGATGAAGAGGTGGGTCAACCCATCCCGGCGGCGGGGGTGGGGGCTGGCTTTCAGCTCGGCCCAGGGCTTCAGGACGTTGCGGACCTGCCGCACCTCCGTGGAGATATCTGCGCGGGGCAGGCCGTAGTCCTCAGGTGGGGTGGGCCGGAGGGCCGGGTGGGGTCGGCCGACGATGACGTTTGGCTCGTAAGGGGTGGCATCCACCGGCTCGCGGTACACCGGTAGGTTCTCCCCGTGCTCGATAAACTCGGGTTCCTCCCGGTAGAATTCGAGCCGGCCCGTCTTCGTATACCAGGGTCGACTCTCTTCGGTCTGCTCCCAGCCCATGACTTTCGGGTAAGTCCGGGTCATCAGCAGGGCAGGGATTCCCTGCCGGGCTTTCTCCTCCAGTTCGGCGAACTTGAATCCCCGCAGGGCGTTGCTCCGGTCCAGGATCCGCTGAAGGTAGACGTCGACTCGGTTCTCGTAGACGAATTTCCAGTAGTCCCTAAACCTGGCTTCACCCGTCAGCTCCGCCAGGGCCCGGGCCACGCCGGCCAGGGTATCGATGTCTCCCACGGTGTCGAAAACCCTGGGCAGCGGCGTGCGGGGAAAGACCTGAACGAAGGGGTTGGTAACCGACCCGGCCATGTCCGGGTGCTTGAACTCCGCCCACGAGTCCACGGCGAGGACAACGTCGGCGTACTCACAGCTGAGGGTCCACCACCAGTCGTTGACGACCACGGCCTCGACCTTGGGCAGGGTGTTTACCAGAACGTCATAGGTCCACTTGATGTTCCCCAAAATCGAGTTCGAGTTGCCGAACCACAGGAACTTCGTCGGTGTAGGGATGTGGGTCTTGCCGGTGAAAAGCTTGTTCCCTACCCGAAGGGGTCGGTCGCCGTAGTTGAAATAGTGGGCCGATTCCGCCTTGTAGTAAGCCCGGGTGGGAACCTCCCCGTCGGGGTCGGTCTGGACCCGGAAGGGGTCTTCAAAGATGTAGTAGTAGAGGCCATTGAAGAGGGCCCCGCGGTAGTTTCCGGCATAGCTTCCCGGACTTCCCCCGAACTTGCCGATGTTGGCGGTAAGGGCGGCTACCAGGAAGAGGGCCCGGTCCTTGAGGTCGGCGTTGAAGAAGTGGTTCGGCCCCATTCCGTGGGCGATGAGGGTCCGGCCCGGGTTGGCGGCGATCTGACGGGCCAGGGAGTAGATGGCGTCGACGGGAGCCCAGGTGATCTCGGATACCGTGACCGGGTCGAAGTTTTCGAGATATTCGACCAGCAGGTCGAAAACCGGCCGGACCTGCACCGTCTTGCCGTCGACGGTCCGGACGCTAAACGTTCCCCTCAGGGCCGGGTCGATCCCGGCTTCCTGGAAGTATTTGCCCACCTGGTCCCGGGTTACGACCCGAGGGCTCTGGCTGTTGAGGTCCCAGACTACGAAGTCGCCCCACTCATCCCGCAGGGCACGGGGCACGTACTGGGCCGCCTGATTTATGGGCGGGTCGGCTGTCTGCCCCGGCTCCAGAACCTTGGTGAAGTTTCGCAACTCCGCATTGCGATAGCCGGGGATGACCTCCGCGGCCCGAAGGAGCTGCAAAGTGTCCAGACGGACGAGAAGGGGCAGGTCGGTGAAGCCCTTGACAAACGCGGCGTCAAAGAGCCCCTCCGCAATAATTACCCGGGCGATCCCCAGGGCCAGGGCCGTGTCCGTTCCGGGCCGGATGATCACGACCTCGTCGGCCTTGCTGGCTGTTGCCTGGTACTCGCAGGCGATGACGATGACCTTTGCCCCGTGAAGTCTTGCCTCGGTCAGCCAGTGGCCGTCGGGCATCTTGGTGCAGATCCAGTTCATTCCCCAGAGGGTAATGAGGCGGGCGTTCTCGGCGGTGAAAAGGTCGAAATCTACCGTCTGCTGGCCCGTAACCATCGGATGCCCGGGAGGGAGGTCGGTGTGCCAGCTGTAGTTGTCCCAGCCCCGGGCCCCCAGGGCCTGGTCCGGGGGAACCTTCCGGATATAGGCGTCAAGGAGGGCCAGCATATTGGCAAAGCGGTAAAAGCCGAAGAGTCGGGTTGCCCCCAGGAAGGGCATTCCGCCCCGGAATTTGAGGACCTGGGTGCCGGCCCCCGCCGTGGCTTCAACCATGGCCGGGTCATACCCCTGGCGCCGCAGCCTCTCCTGGCCCTCAGGGCCGGAGTAAGTGGTGGCGATGTTCACCATGGTCTGGGCAACCAGTTGATAGGCCTCGTCCCAGGTGACCCGGAGCCACTCATCCTGGCCGCGTCGGAAGTACTGGGCCGGGGGTAGCCCAGTCTGCGGGTCGCGGGGATAGCCGGCGCGGGCCCACTCGAGGAATCCCTTGCGGACCATGGGCCCTTTGATCCGGCGGTCGCCGTAAATGCGGCGGGCGAGACTCAACCCCTTCTGGCAGGCCCGGGGCTCCCAGCGGTGGGATGCCTGGTTTCCGTAGACATCGGTGGCCTGCCCGTACCCGTACGAAGGCTCTATCCGCGTCACAATGCCGTTCTTGACCACCCCCATTAGGAGGCAGTTGTGGGTATCATTAGGGGCGCACAGGAAGGCGAACTTGGAGTCAAACTTAAAAAGCTCCCGGTAGGCCTTCTCCCAGTCCCGGTTAGGGTAGGCCGCCAGGGGATTCTCCACCACCGTTACCTCTTCCAGGAATGCCAGGTTTCGGGCCACCAGGGCCGCGCCTGCCCCTGCTCCCAATCCGGCAGCCAGTTTAAGGAAATCCCGACGGGACAAACCCCGCATGGTCTCTCCCCCCAATTAGGAGTTGGTGATGAACATAGCCAGTAATCCCGGTCAGATAATGGCATCCAGGCTCTTCCCGGGGGAATACCCGCGCGGGCAGTTTTCTACCTACACCTTCGGGTAGGTGGTCTGTAGCGGCTGGTTAAGCTGGGGGAGCAATGCCGTGGGGTTTTAATGGCCAGCCCTTTTGGCGGGCCGCACGGTAGCCTCCAGTGGGCTCGGTTATGGTCGCAAGAGGCGCAGGCCGGACAGTACGGTAATCAGGCTTATGGTTACAGCCGAGACCACGCACCAGACGCACCAGGCCTGGAGGACAAAGGCTTCCACCGCCGTAAGATACATGGAGAAAAGCCAGCCCCCCAACGCCAGCCCGAAGGCCGCCAGGTCCGCCCAGCCCGCCCGCCGCAGGCTCAGAATGCCCAGCACGGCCAGGGCGGCGTAGGCGGCCAGGCCCCACAGGGCCACCGGCAGGCCCAGCAGTTCGGAGAACCGGCTGGCGTTGACGATATCACAGCCGCCAAACCCCACACAGACCGGGCTTGCCCCCGAAAAGCGGGTCCAGCTCAGGTAGCCGGCGACCCCGGCCCCCAGAAGGGCCAGGCCCACCTGCCCGACCCCAATCCACCGCCTAGCCTGGTCCCAGAAGCTGGCCGATGTAGCGGTCGTAGGTGGCGAAGTCGTAAAGTCCTTCAAAGGTCCGGCCGTTGACCACCACCGTCGGCGTCGAACGGATCCCCCGCTGACGGGCCTGCTCTGCCGAGGCCTGAATGAACCGGGCATACTTGCCCGATCCCAGACAGCCCCGGAAGCTTTCCACATCCAGGCCCACAAGCCGGGCAAAGTCCGCAAGCCGGTCGGTGCTGAACCAGCCCCGGTTCTCACCCCGCTGGTTGGCAAAGACGACGTACTGATATTCCCAGAACTTCCCGGCCTCGGCCGCGCAGGCCGCGGCCTCGGCCGCCCGGAAGGACTCGGGACCGATGAAGGGGAAATACCTGAAGACCACGTAGACCTGGCCAGTTTTGACGTACTTTTCGTCCAGCCTGGGGGCCACTTCCACGGCGTAGCGGCCGCAGTAGGGACACTGGAAATCGGCGAACTCCTCGATGACGACCCTAGCCTGCGGGTTGCCCTTGTAGGGGTAGCCGTCAGGGGTAAGCCCCGAGGGAAAGTCGGCCGGGGGCGGCCCCACCAGCGGCTGGCTTGCGGTCTGAAAGTGCAGGGCTGCAAGCCCCAGCGAACCGGCCACGGCCACTGCCAGGACCACCAGAAGCAGGGGCGTGGTGCTCCGCCGCTTGACTTTGGCCGCCATACCCAGCCCAGATTTTATCACACACGGCTCCTTTTGACCGGGAGCTTTCCATCCCTGGGGGCTTTGGGTTGTCGGGACGCCCGGTCGTGTGCCCCTGTGGTCCGCCTCAAACCGGGTTGCCGGCCGGCGGGTTCGGTTACTTGCGGGAAGTCGGGTGGGGCGGGGTATACTGGGATTGCAATCATGGCTGGGCCGGCAACGGATATGGACCAGGAATCCCAGGCCCGGGCCCGTTCGGGGCGGTTAGGACAGACCCTCCGGGAGGTCCTCGAGACGGTCGCCCTTACCGTCCTGATTTTCCTCGTGGTTCGGAGCCTGGTTCAGAATTTTAAAGTCGAGGGCTCCAGCATGGAGCCGACCCTGCACCACAACCAGTACCTGCTGGTGGCCAGGTTCGTGTATTTTGCTGTGGACTTTGGGTCGGTGAAGGAGTTTTTGGGGCCGCTGGGGGGGCTTCTGCCGCTCCCCGACGGCCGGGTTTACCTGTTCCAGCCGCCGCAGCGGGGTGACATCGTAGTCTTCCGGTTTCCCAACGACCCGAGCCGGGACTTTATAAAGCGCATTATCGGCCTCCCCGGGGAGACGGTGGAGGTCCGGAACGGGCAGGTTTATATAAACGGGCAGCCGCTGGACGAGCCGTATCTGCGGGAGCGGCCGAGCTACACCTTCCAGCCCGTGGCGGTGCCGCCGGGCCACTACTTCGTGCTGGGGGACAACCGCAACAACAGTAGCGACTCCCACATCTGGGGGGTCGTCCCGGAAAGCAATATCATCGGCAAGGCCTGGTTCTCCTACTGGCCGCCGGAGTCCATTGGTTTGGTCGGCAACTACTCGTTTGGCGGCCAGACGGCGGGTCCGGTGGGGGCGATGCCGGCCTATCCGGGCCCGGCGGCCGTGCCTACCGGCCCGCCTCCGCCGGCTTACCCGGGTCCGGCGGGCCGGTAGGACTCTGCGCCCCCGCTGCGGGCTGGGGTGCGGTCTTGACAGGGGCCCCGTGGGCGTGATAGCCATCTGATTGGGGGACGGCGACTTAGGCCAACGTTCGGGCCGGAGTGGCGGAACTGGCAGACGCGGCGGTCTCAAAAACCGCTCCCCGCTGAGGGGGTGGGGGTTCGAGTCCCCCCTCCGGCACAAAATATGTCGGCCGGACAAGCATGGACAGGCCGGCCGCCAGCTTCGACCTTAAGCTATCCCGGGACCGACCTTGGGTCCGGCGGCCCGGACCTGGGGGGAGACGTGGGCCTCGAACTGCTTGAAGTTTCTGACAAATTCGGCCGCAAGCCGCCGAACCTGGCTCTGGTACGCCCCGAGGTCCCGCCACAGCTGCCACGGCTTTAATACCTCGTCGGGAACCCCCGGCACATGGGTCGGAATCTGCAGGCCGAAATAGGGCTCCACCTCGTAGGCCACGTCATCCAGCTTCCCGCTAACAATGGCCCGGACCATCGCCCGGCTGTACTGGATCTTAATCCGCTGCCCAACGCCGTACGGGCCCCCAACCCAGCCGGTGTTTACCAGCCAGACCTTCACCCCGTAGCGGCGCACCCGCTCATCCAAAAGCCGCCCGTATTCGACCGGATGCAGCACCAGGAAGGGTGCCCCAAAACAGCTGCTGAAGGTGGCCTCGGGCTCGGTTACGCCCCGCTCCGTCCCGGCCAGCTTCGACGTATACCCCGAAAGGAAGTGATAGACTGCCTGCTCCTCCGTAAGCCGGGCGATGGGGGGCAGAACCCCGAAGGCGTCGGCCGTGAGAAAGATGATATTCTTGGGGTGCCCGGCCGTCCCCGTAGGACTTACGTTCCGCAGAAACTCGATGGGATAAGCCGCCCGGGTGTTCTCGGTAAGGGAGTCGTCCTCGAACTTTGGCCGGCGGGTATCAGGGTCGACTACCACGTTTTCCAGCAGGGCCCCAAAGCGGTGCACGGCCTCGTAAATTTCCGGCTCGGCCACCGGCGAAAGGTTTATCGTCTTGGCGTAACAGCCGCCCTCAAAGTTGAAGATGCCGTCTTCGCCCCAGCCGTGCTCGTCATCCCCCACTAGGATCCGCTCGGGGTCGGTCGAAAGGCTGGTCTTGCCCGTCCCCGACAGGCCGAAGAAGAGGGCCGAAGAGTTGTCGGGACCGGCGTTGGCGCCGCAGTGCATGGGAAAGACGCCCTGGACCGGGAGCAGGTAATTTAAGGCCGTAAAGATGCTCTTTTTTATCTCCCCGGCGTAGGCTGTGCCCCCGATTAAGACCTCCTTGCGGGCCAGGTGCAGCAGGATAAAGACCTCACTGCGGGTCCCGTCGATTTCGGGAATGGCCTTGAAATCGGGGGCGGAAATGACGACGAACTCCGGCCGGTGACCGGCCAGCTGCTCCGGGGTCGGCCGGATGAAAAGGTCCCGGGCAAAGAGGCTCTGCCAGGCGGTGGTGGTGATGACCCGGACCGGCAGCCGGTAGCGGGGGGCGGCGCAGGCAAAGAGGTCCTGGACGAAAAGCTCCCGGTCCTGGAGGAAGGCCATCAGCCGCTGGCGAACCCGTTCGTAGGCTTCCGGCTCGAAGGGCTGGTTTACCGGACCCCACCAGACCCGGTCTTCGCTCGAGGGCTCCCGGACGACGAATTTGTCCCGGGGCGAGCGGCCGGTATACTTGCCCGTGTAAACGGTCAGGCCGCCGCCCTCGGTCAGCATCCCCTCGCCCCGCAGGACGGCCAATTCCACCAGCCTGGGCGGTGTCAGGTTCCAGTAAATCCGGCGGGGGTTTACGATGCCGTGGGCCTCAAGTCCGGTGGCGGTCGGGGGGGAAGTGATGTCCACCATCTTTTTTCACCTCAGCACAGTATCTTCATCACCCGCCAGCAGCGACAGCGAAACGTCTCTCCGTATATAATCCCATCCGGAGGCTGTCGTCAAGTCGTAAAAGCGGCCAGGCTGGAGCTTAGATGGTTTTAGAAAGGTTGCCCGATGCCCTCACCGACCGGGTGGAGCTTCTGGCCGGATGGGCCCGTTCGGCCCGCTCGGCGGTGGTCTTTACCGGGGCCGGCGTAAGCACCGAATCGGGCATCCCCGACTTCCGGGGTCCTAACGGCCTCTGGACGCAGGTGAACCCGGCCAACTTTACCATCCGCCGCTATCTGGAGGACCCGCAGGTCCGGCGGGAATCCTGGGAGCGATTTAAGACGGGCGGCGTCTACGGCCGGGCCGAGCCCAACCCGGCCCACTACGCCATTGCCGACCTGGTTCGGGCCGGCCGGGTCGACTGGGTTATTACCCAAAATATCGATGGCCTCCACCAGCGGGCGGGAACCCCGCCCGACCGGGTCATCGAGCTCCACGGCAACCTCAGGTTCGCCAAGTGCCTGGGCTGCCGCCGGCGTTTTGAAAAGGCCCAGGCCCTGGCCCTCCCGCCGGACCCGTCGGATGGTGTGCCCCGCTGTCCCGACTGCGGTGGGCTCCTCAAATCGGGCACCGTTTCCTTCGGCGAACCCCTGCCGGCCGATGAGCTGGCCCGGGCCGAGTCGGCGGCCGAAAACTCTGACTTATTCATCGTGGTCGGGTCTTCGCTGGTGGTTTACCCGGCGGCCTATCTGCCCCTGCGCGCCCTGGATGCCGGGGCCAGGCTGGTGATCATCAACCTCGGCGAGACCCCCATGGACCACCTGGCCCACCTACGCATCTCCGCCCTGGCCGGCCAGGTTCTGCCGAAAGTGGCCGAACTGGTCCTGAAGTGAAAGACCTGGTCGTAATCGTTACGGGGGCCTCCCGGGGCATCGGGGCGGCCACGGCCCGGCTCCTGGCCGAGCAGGGGGCCAGGGTTGTCCTGGCCGCCCGCTCCGCCGAGGCCCTGCTGGCCCTGGAAGCCGAGCTGAAGGGCCGGGGCAGGACCGCCCTGGCCGTCCCCACCGACGTGACCGACCCCTACCAGCTGGACCGCCTCGTTGAGCGGACGGTGGAGGCATTCGGGCGGGTTGATGTCCTGGTAAACAATGCTGGCATTGGGGAGCCATCTCGGGTGGCCCAAAGTCCCGACGAGCTTATCGACCGGCTTTTTGAAACCAACCTGCTGGGGCCCATCCGCCTCACCCGGCGGGTGTTGCCCCAGATGCTTGCCCGCCGCTCGGGCCACATTATCTTCGTAAGCTCCGTGGCCGGCCACATTCCCGTCCCGCCCATAACCCTCTACTCAGTGACCAAGGCCGGCCTGATCGCCCTGGCCGAGGGCCTGCGGCGGGAGGTGGGGTCCCAGGGCGTCCGGGTTTCGGTGGTCTCGCCCGGGTTTATCCGCACCGACATGGCGGCTGACGTTCGGGTCGCGCCCCGGTGGCTACCGATGCCCGGCCCCGAGGCGGTGGCCCGGGCCATCGCCTGGCTCATCCGCCATCCCCGGCGGGAGGTGGTTGTGCCCTGGTACTACCGGCCGGTGGTGGGTCTTAATACGGCCGCCCCGGCTTTAGTCGACCTGGGCCTTCGACTTTTCCTCGCCCGGCCCCATCCGACGCAGGGGACGAGGCGGCCGGCATCGGGCTGAGGACGGCCGCCATCGCCCGGTCGACCCGGGGGTAAGCCAGCCAGACCCAACCCACCCCGAAGAGGCTCCCCGTTACGGTCCGCAAAAGCCAGTCACTTTCCCGCAGGCCCACAAGCTGGGTTGTGCCGTCCAGGGCCAGGGGCAGGATGAGGACCAAAAAGAGCCGCCAGTCCAGGGCCCGAATCCGACCCCGGAGGAGGCCGTAGGCGAGTCCGGCCACAAGCATGAGCCCGTAGATGGCCACGTCCCGCTCGCAGAAGGCAATCTTAAACCCCAGCTCAGGGCTGCCCACAAAGGCGGCCGGGTCGGCGGGGTTGAGGAAAGGCCGAAGCTCCTCGGCCGAATAGACCGGCCGGGGGCCGAAGAGAAAATAACTGCGGCTCGGCAGCTGGTGGCAGGCGGCCCGGTAGGCCAGGTAGATAACCCTGGCCGGGGCCTCGTAGCCGGCGGCCATAAGGAGGGGGGCCAGCAGGGGGGGGACCATAAAGGCGAAGAGGCCCAGGTTGGCCAGGGCCAGCCAGTGGCGGGCGATGAATCGGACGAGGCCGTCGACGAGATTCACCACCAGCCGGTCCAGGGCCCGGCGCCGGGGCCCGACGGCCAGCAGGTCGGCCGAGTAGTCCTTACGGTCCATGTCCTGCCACCGGCGCGCCCGGTTCAGGCACGGATAAGTCTGTGCCCCGGCCCTGCCGGGCCTGCCAGATAAACCCCAAACCGGCCAGAGCCAGCACGAGCCCGAAGACGAGGCCCGGCCGGAGGGCGCCTAACCAGAGGGGCTCGGGGCGGGCGGCGACCAGGGTCAGCCGGCCGAGGCCGAAGAGAAGGGCCCAGAGGCCGAAGGTGAGCCCCGGGGCCTGGAGGCGGCGCCGCCCGAGCAGGAGCACCCCCAGGATCGCCAGTCCCAGGAGTATCTCATAGGCCGGGTAGGGGTGGACGGGCAGGTCGAGCCGGTAGGCCAGGGAATCCGGGTGGTGGTAGACCACGGCCCAGGGCAGGGTGGTCGGGTTTCCCGCCCCATCACCGTTTATAAGGCTTCCGAGGCGTCCCACCCCGACCCCGAAGACCAGGCCCGGAACGGCCGCGTCCAGGACCCTGGCAAGGGGGAGCCGACTCTGCCGGCACGCCAGGGCCGCCGCCCCACCCCCCACCACCAGGGCTCCGAACAGCGACAGCCCCCCCTGGTGAAGGGCAATGATGAGCTGGGGATTCAGCCGGTAATAGTCCGGGTAATCAGCCACGTGGAAAAGGCGGGCCCCGACCAGGCCGGCCAGAAGGCCCCAGAAGGCGGCAGCATTGACCTTATCCTCGGGCAGGCCCCGGTGCTGGGCCTCCCGGAGGGTTATTAACAGGCCCCCCAGCACCCCCAGGGCCAGAAAGACCCCGTACCAGCGCAAGGCGTAGCCACCCAGCGACAGGATCACCGGGTCGACGCTCAGCTCCATAAAGGCCACCCCGTCATTACTTTACCTCGCCGGCGGCCCGGGCGGCTAGTCCATCCGGCCCCGGACCAGGTGATCCCAGCAGGTGCGGGCCAGCCGGCCGATCAGGTAGGTGGCCGCGTAGTGGGCCGGGGTCCCGTCGGGCAGCTCGGCGGGCACGTAATCCGTAAAGACGGTCAGGATAAAACGGGGCTGGTCGCCGGCGAAGACGACGCCGGCATCGTTGTAGTTTCGGGCGCCGGTCCCCGTCTTGTGGGCGACCTTCGTCCCGGCCGGGAGCTGAGACGGCAGCCGGCTGCGCAGTTTCTGCCAGGAAAGGACATCAAGGCCGTAGCGGCAAAGGTCCGGGGTCAGACCGAGGCGGGCGGCCACCGCCGCATCCCTGGTCCCCTGGACGATAAGGTCCAGCAGGCGGCCCACATCGGCCGGGGTGGTGGTATTGACCAGCTCGAGGGGGTGGTCCCAGGGGAGGGGCCGGGGCGGGATGCCGTTGCGGTGGGTGGTCCCGACCATGCCGGCGGACCGGCAGAATTCGTTGATATAGTCGAGGCCCAGCATATCCACCACCGTCCCGGTGCAGGTGTTGTCGCTTACAATGATCATCATCACCAGGCAGTCCCGGAACTGGATGGTGAAGCCGGGCTGAAGGTGCTGGAAACACCCGGAATCGTTGTTCTGATACTTGGCCTGGATCTGCACCGGCTGGTCGAGGCGCAAGCGGCCCTCATTTACGGCCTTCAAGGCCGCCATCAGAATTGAGATTTTGCGGGTGCTGGCCGACGGCACCACCACGTCGCCGTTGCGGTGGCATTCGGCCCCCGACACCAGGTCTTTAAGATACCAGCCGGTGTGAAAGGGATATTGGTCACAGAGGGCGTTTAAGCTGCGGGCTAGGGCCTCCAGGTTCGACATCGGCTTTCTCCTCCGGCCAACAAGGGTCGGTTAAAGTATGCCCCGAGGGGCCGGAAAAGGTCCAGCCGGCCTAACCGACCTTCCGGGGGTCGAGGGCATCCCGGAGGCCGTCGCCGATGAAGTTTATGGAAAGCACGGTGAGGAAGATGGCCAGGCCGGGGAAGATGGCCCAGTGGGGGGCCATGTCCAGCCGGTCCTTGGCGTCAAAGAGGAGCCGGCCCCAGGTGGGCATATCCGGGGGAAACCCTAGGCCCAGGAATGAGAGGGTGGACTCCTGGAGGATGGCGGCGGCCACCCCCAGGGATGCCGCCACAATGACGGGGCTGAGGGCGTTGGGGAGCATGTGGACCACCGCCATCCGGAAACCGGGAACCCCAATGCACCGGGCCGCCTCGATGAACTCCTTTTCTTTGATGGACAGAAACGACGCCCGGACCAGCCTGGCGACGGGCATCCACCTTAAGCTGCCGATAACGGTCACCATCAAAAGAAAGATGCCCAGCTCGGGGCCGAATACCCCCCGAACAGGGTCCCGAAAAAGATAGATAACCAGCAGGAGGAGGGGCAGGGGCGGCAGGGCGATGAAAAGGTCAGTGACCCGCATCAGAATATGGTCCACCGTGCCCCCGAAGTAGCCCGAAACGGCCCCGACGGCGGTGCCGATGGTGACGGCGATGAACATCGCCGCCAGGCCCACGGCAATGGAAACCCGCCCGCCGAAAAGGATCCGGGCGAGGATGTCCTGCCCCAGGTCGTCGGTGCCGAGGGGATGGGCCAGGGTTGGGGGCTTAAGCCGCTGGGTCATGTCGATCTCGTTGAACTTTACCGGGTAGACCAGGGGGCCAAAGACCGTGGCCAGAACCATGAACGTAAGAACGACAAGGCCGAACATGGCCAGGCGGTGGCGGCGGAACTGCCGCCAGGCGTCGGCCCAGAGGGTGCGGGGCGGTCGGGCAAGAACCGCCTCGACGGGCCGAACCGTGCCGGTGGCAAAGCTGCGTCCGACGGTCATCGGGTCCTCCTAGTCGTAGCGGATGCGGGGGTCCAGGACCCCGTAGGCCAGGTCGGCGATAAGGTTAAAGAGCACGACCAGCACCGCGTAGGCGAAAACGATGGCCATCACCACCGGGGTATCTTTGAGCTGAATGGAGCTTATCAGAAGGGAGCCGATCCCCGGTACCCGGAAGATCTGCTCGGTGACAATGGCGCCAGTAAAGATGCCCGGAATCTGCAGGGCCATGATGGTGACCACCGGGATCAGCGCATTGCGCAGGGCGTGACGGACGATAACGGCCCGCTCGGAAAGCCCCTTGGCCCGGGCCACGTGGATGTAGTCCATCCGAATCACGTCGAGCATGGAGGCCCGGACGTACCTGGTAAGGACCGCCCCCTCAAAGAGGGCCAGCACCATGATGGGCATGGCCGCATGGCGCAGGACCTCCAAAAACCAGGCCGGACCGGCGGCCTGAACGTTGGTGGTAAAAACCATGGGCAGCCAGCGCAGGTAAATGCTGAAAACCAGGATGAAGATAAGGCCGGTAAAGAAGGTGGGCAGGGAAAACCCGATAAACGCCAAGGTGGTGGCCACGTTGTCCAGCCAGGAGTACTGGCGGACGGCCGAGATGATCCCGACCGGCAGGGCAATCAGGAGGGCCAGGATGTAGGCGGTGCCCATCACGAAAAGGGTGGTGGGGAGGCGCTGCCAGATGAGCTGGGTCACATCCACCCGGCTGACAAAGGAGTAGCCGAGGTTGCCCCGGAGGAGGGAGGTCAGCCACTTGACGTAGCGGATGTGAATCGGGTCGTCCATGCCCAGCTGCCGCCGGAGGTTTTCCCGGACCTCCACCGGGACGTTGGGGTTGAGGGCCAGCTCGGCGAAGGGGTCGCCGGGGGCCAGGGAAAGAATTGTGAAAAGGATCAGGCTGATGCCGAGGAGGGTCGGCACGGCGATAATCAGCCGGCGGATAAGGTACTTCGTCAACCCCGAACCCCCCCGACGCTCCGGCCGAGGCCCGCCCGGCCTGCCCCTAACTTACCCGGTACCAGTAGGCCAGCTTCCAGAGGTTCGAATCCCACGCCGTCAGGTCCATTCCCCGCAGGTTATTCTTGGCGGCAGCCTGCCCGTTGCGGTTGACGATGGGGATAATCACCACGTCGTCAATGACCATCTGGTTCATTCGTTTGATGAGGTCGGCCCGCTTGACCGGGTCCATCTCGGTCCGGGCCTGGTTCCAGAGCCGGTCGTACTCCGGGTTCTGGTAGCGTTCGATGTTGCGGCCGGACCAGTTGTTCGCCTTCTGGGCCACCTGCCAGGAGGTCCACTTTTCCAGAAAGGCCTGGGGGTCGGGCGAGCCCGGTCCGGTGGTGTACATTTGCATGTCGGCATAAAAGTGGGAGTAGGTGTCGGGGTTGCCGGGGTCGCTGGAGAAGAAGACGTCGGAGACGACGGCCTTAAGCTCAACCTCGACCCCGATGGACTCCAGGTCCTTTTTGATGATGGCCTGGGTTTTTTGCCGCACCGGGTTAACCGAGGTCTGAAAGAGCACCTTCATTCGCCTGCCGTCCTTCTGGCGGACGCCGTCCGGACCCCGCCGCCACCCGGCCTCGTCCAGCATCCGGGCGGCCTTTTCCAGGTTGAACTCCCAGCGGCCCCCTTCGGGCACGTACTTTTTGGGGTTGAAGACCATGTAAATGCCGACCTCGCCCCCGGCGCCGTAAAGCTCGTCGACGATAAGCTTGCGGTTTACGGTGTAGCTGAAGGCTTTGCGGACGGTGGGGTCGCTGAAGAAGGGGTGCCTGGTCTTGATGCTGGAGCGCTCCCCGTCCACCTCGGTCCAGGGGTCGGTGTAGTTGAGCTGAATATGCTCGGTGCTGGAGCCGGGATAATTGATCACCCGGCCGATGCCGTATTTTTCTAAGCTGGCCAAAACGTCCCACTCCACCTGCATGTTCCAGGCGAAGTCGTATTCGCCCGTCTGGAGCACGGCCCGGGCGGCCGAAGGGGCATCGCCCCCGCCCTTGAGCTCGAGGCGGTCGAAGAATGGCCGGTTGGGCACGTGGTATTTGTCGTTGATCTCGGCGATGATGATGTCGCCCGGCCGGAACTCGACAAGTTTGTAGGGGCCGGTTCCCACCGGCTTTAAGTTATAGGGCGAGTTGCGGGAATTCTGCCCCTTGTAGGGGGCGGTCAGGTGCTTGGGAAGGATATGGCCACTGCCCCCGACAAAGGGCGCATGCCAGATGGGAGTCGGCTCCTGGAAGACGATTTTGACCGTATAGTCGTCGAGTTTTTCGACCACCTGGATGTTGGTGTAGTTGCCCCGGGTTGTGGCGGCCGTGGCCGGGTCCATGACGTATTCCCAGGTGAAGACGACGTCGTCGGCCGTGAACGGCTGCCCGTCGTGCCAGACCACCCCCTGCTTAAGACGCCAGATGACCCACCGGCCCTCCCGGTCGAGGGTACCCTTCTCGACGCTGGGAACTTCAGCGGCCAGGATGGGGAAAACCTCACCGTCAGGGTCGTAGGCGGCCAGAGGTTCGGTAAAGATGCGGGAGCCGTCGAAATCTTTGGTCCCGGTGGAGAGGTGGGCATTGAGAATCACCGGCGCCTGCCACCAGAGCAGCTTAAGGAGCCCACCCCCACCCCGACGGGTGGGCTGGAACTCCTCCTTCGGGGCTTGGGGTTGGGCCGGGGCCGCCGGGGCCGGGGCACAGGCCTGGAGGATGCTCACGATGAGGGGCATGGATATGCCGGCCCCGAGCAGGGTGTGAATGAACTGCCGACGGGTTATGCGGCCCGCCCTGAACTCTTCAACCAGTTCCTGAACGGTCCAGTCCGACATGGGCCTGCCTCCCAGGACTTTATTTTATACTGTGCGGAACCCCCAGCTGTTATTTCGGCACGAGTTTAGCAGGACCCCTTGGCCTTTGTCAAATTTGGCCAGGCCTTGGGCATTTTGCGCTAAAAATCACGGTATTGACGAACCGCCCGCGATGGTTTATATTAGCAGTAGTAGTTGACCAGTCAACTACTAAATTCGGTTGGGGGGCAAAGCATGTGCATCACTTGCGGGTGTGGTGAGCCGGAGGCAAACCACGGCAACCCCAGGCACATCACCTTGAGCCAGTTCAGGCAGGCCGCTGAAGCCGCCGAAATCGACATGGACCAGCTCCTCAAGCACATCGTCGAGGGTTTTCGCCGGTTCGCCGGAGTGCGCAACGTTCCCGAGTACCGGCAGTAAAAGCCGCACCGGCAAACTTCCCGGCCCGGGAGATCCTCCAGGGCCGGCCTTTCCGGCTCGGGCAACCCAACAGGTCCCGAACGCCGGCGGTGCCTATGGCCTGGCCCTTATGGTGGGCAACTACATCGGCGGCCAGCTCGTTTACCGGCACGGCCTGCGGGTAAGTACTGAGCTGTAAGTTTCGGCGGGTTTACCCTGCCCGAGGGGGTATAATGCTATTAGCAAAACAATTCTGGGTCCGGCCGATGCCGGGCAAAGGGGTGGCGCCTCCAGTATGGGTCCGGAAGAACGCGGCGACGGCTACAAAGTCTATGCCATCGAGGAATATCGGGTCAGGTCTGAACCCTTCTACCTGCCCATCAAAGACGAGGTCGAAATTTTCGAGACGGCCTATGCCGAAAAGCTTCCCGTCCTGCTAAAGGGCCCCACCGGCTGTGGGAAGACCCGCTTCGTCGAGTACATGGCCTATCGGCTGGGCCGTCCCCTTACCCGCATCAGCCGCAGGGACGAGCGGGCCTCGCCCAACGGCCTGCCCCTGGTCACGGTCGCCTGTCACGAGGACCTGACTGCCAGCGACCTGGTAGGCCGCTATCTCCTGGAGGGCGAGACCACCCGCTGGGTGGACGGCCCCCTGACCAAGGCCGTTAAGGCCGGGGCTATCTGCTACCTGGATGAGATCGTCGAGGCCCGCAAGGATACGACGGTCCTCATCCACCCCCTCACCGACCACCGGCGGATCCTCCCCATCGAAAAGCGGGGCGAGGTCATCGAGGCCCACGAGGGCTTCCTGCTGGTCATATCGTATAACCCCGGCTACCAGAGCGCCCTTAAGGACCTCAAGCACTCGACCCGCCAGCGGTTCGTCGCCATCGAGTTCGACTACCCGCCCAGGGAGCACGAGACCAGGATCATCGCCCACGAGGCCGGGGTCGATGATGAGACGGCCGCCCGCCTGGCCAAGCTGGGGGAGAAGGTCCGCAACCTCCGCGAGCACGGTCTCGAGGAGGGGGTGAGCACCCGGCTCCTCATCTACGCCGGCAAGCTCATCCGCCGGGGAATCCCGCCCCGCAAAGCCTGTCAGGTGGCCGTTGTCTGGGCCCTCACCGACGACCGAGAGGTCCAGCGCAGCCTCGAAGAGGTCGTCTCCAGCATCTTCGAGTAGGTCAGTCTTCGCCCCGGACCGGGTTTCGCAGGACCCCGATTCCGGTTATCTCCACCTCGATCAGGTCCCCCGGCCGGATCTCCGGGGTCTCCCCCGGCGTGCCGGTGAAGATGAGGTCGCCCGGCTCCAGGGTCATGTGCCGGCTGATGGCGGCGACGAGGCTGGGGACGTCGAAGACCAGCTCGCCGGTGCTTGACTGCTGTCGGACAACCCCGTTTACCCGGGTGGTGAGGGTCAGGGCGGCGGGGTCCAGGCCGGTGGCGATTGCCGGCCCGATGGGGCTGAAGGTGTCGGAGCCCTTGGCCCGCCACCACTGCCGGTCGCCCCGCTGCCAGACTCGGGCCGAGATGTCAAAGCCGCAGGTGTAGCCCAGGACGTAGTCGAGCGCCTCTTCCGGCCGGACGTTCCGGGCCCGCCGGCCGATAACCACCACCAGCTCCCCCTCGGCATCCACCCGCCCGGCCTCGGCCGGGATGATTACCGGCTCATCCGGGCCGATGACCGAGGATGGGGGCTTTAAGAAGAGCTCGGGCTTGCTGGGAACGGGGGAGTTGATGGCGTGGCTGGGGTAATTTACGGCCGCGGCCAGGATCTTGCCCGGAATCACCGGGGCCAAAAGGCGCACTTCCGCAAGCCTGAGAACCCGGTCGGTCAGCCGGTCGGCCGGGTCGCCTTCAAACGGGGAGCCGGCCAGGACCCGGACCAGGTCGTCCGCAATGACGCCGTGGTAAACCTCGCTGTCGGCTTTAAACCTGACGAATTTCACCGGTTCCTGCCCTCGCCGAAAGGATAGGTCTGCGCAAGTCTACCAGGATTCGGGGGTGGCCGCAAGGCGGGCCAGGTCTTCGGCAACCTCCAGCAGGCTCCGGACCACTACCACATTGGGCGGGTAGGGTAAGCCCCGGTTCATAAGCCACCGCCGCAGATAGACCCGCCGCAGGCTGTTCTGGGCCAGGTAAATGGCCGTCGGGCCGTCGTCGTCGCAATGCTCCCGGGCCCCCACTTGTCGGGCCGCCAGCAGTTTAAAGCGGGCGGTGCTCAGCCGGGTGTTGTTAAGCCGGATGCCACTGATATACTGGCGAAGTCCGTGCCGCTCAAGCCACCGTTCCACCCAGGGCCTGGCCAGCTCCTTCCGGCCGCTCACCAGGATAATCTGCCGGTAGCCGGCGATGGCGGCCAGCCCTTCCCGGGCGTCGGGCATGCTGGTCCGGCCGGCATACCGGAGCCATTCGATGGCAAGCCAGATGAGGCGCCCGATTCCCCGAAGTTCCAGCGGCGGGCCGACGTCGTCGGGCGGCTGGCGCTCCAGGCGGCGGCCGATTCCCAGGTTCAGGCCCAGGGGCGGGCGGCACAGGACGCCGTCCAGGTCGCAGGTGAAGACCGGCCGGTCGGCCGACATTGCCGCCTAGTCTTTGCGGACGGCAATCTTGACTTGGGTGCCCGGCGGCACCGCCGTCCCGGGGGGCGGGTCGCTGCTCAGAACGCAGCCCACGCACACCCGGTTTAAAACCTCGTCCGGGATGCCCATTCCCCGCCCCTGGTAGGTTACCGTCGGGAAATTAACCAGCCCGGCCTGCTGAATAAGCTGTTTGGCCTCGGCTTCAGGCCGGCCGATGACGTTGGGCACCGTGACGCTTGGGCCGGCGCTCACCACCAGGGTGACGGCAGTGCCTGGGGTGAGCTGGGTCCCGGGGGCAGGGCTCTGCGATATCACCTGGCCAGGCGGTGCCTGATTACTAGGCCTGCTCTGCTGGTTCACTTCCAGGTCCAGGCTCTCCAGGATGGCAAGGGCGTCCTGGATCGGGCGGCCGACGACGGACGGCATCACCAGCGGGCCGCCGCTTCGGGGTGGGGTGGGGCTGGGCGTCCCGGTGGGGGCAGCCCCGGGGGTCGCTGTCGGGGTGGGGGTCTGGGGCCTTATCGTCGGCCCGGGCACCGGCTTCTGGTCCTTGATAAACCAGTCGGTGACCGGCGTGCAGCCCCGGCGGCCCTGGCTTCCGTCGGACCCGGCCTGGTCGCGCCCCGGCTCGTCATTCTGGGGTCGGCCGGCGGTCGGGGTGGCGGTGGGGTTAATGGGGAGGCCGGTCTCGGCGCATACGGTCATCCGCACTACCCCCGGCGGGACCGGGAACTGTTTTACCGGCTTGTCCCGGTGGGCGTACTCCATGAAGCGGTTCCAGATGGGGCCCGAAGCCTGGATCCCGTAGATGGCCCCCATCGGCGACCCGTCGGAGTTTCCCACCCAGACCCCCACCACCAGGTCCGGGGTATACCCGATCTGCCAGCCGTCCTGATTGTACTCGGTGGTGCCCGTTTTGGCCGCCGCCGGCCGGGAGGCCAGCTTAAGGAGGCTGTTGGGACCCCAGACGAAAGACCGGGCGTCGTTATCGGCCAGGATGTCGGTTATTAAAAAGGCCACCTCGGGCCGGAGCACCCGCTTCCCCGGCCCCGGCTTAAACTCCTCCAAGACCCGGCCCCGGTAGTCGGTGATTTTTAAAATCGCCACCGGGGGGTGCCGAACACCCTGGGCGGCAAAGACCCCGAAGGCGGAGGTCAGGTCCAGGAGCCGAACCTCGCAGCCGCCCAGGGTTATGCTTACGCCGCACTGGACGGGGTCCTCCCGCAGAAATACCACCCCCATATCCTTGGCCAGCTCGATCATGTTCTCAACCCCAACGAACTGGACCGTCCGAATGGCCGGGATGTTCAGGGAGCCTGCCAGGGCCTTGCGGATAGGAATCGGCCCCCGGAATTTAAAGTCGTGGTTGTTCGGGCGGTAAACCCGGTTGCCGATGCGAATCTCGAGGGGCGAGTCGTCCACGATGGTGGCGGGGGTCCAGCCCCGCTCGAAGGCGGCCGCGTAGGTTATCGGCTTTATGGCCGATCCAGGCTGGCGGAAGGAGAGGGCCACATTCACCTGCCCGTCGATGCTCCGGTCGTAGAAGTCGGCGCTGCCGACCATGGTCAGGATCTCGCCGGTGTTCGGGTTTATGGCCACCAGGGCGGCATTAGTCGCCCGGTAAGGCCGGATTTTGGGCATGTGCTCCCGAATTATCTGCTCGGCAGCCTGCTGAAGGTCCAGGTCGAGGGAGGTTATCACCTGCAGCCCCAGGTTAAAGACCGCCTGCTCCCCGTATTTCTGAATGAGGAGGTCCCGGACGTAGTTGACAAAGTGGGGCGCTTTGACCTCCTGCTTCGGCTCGGCAAAGTGCAGGGGCGCGGCCTTGGCCTCTTCGGCCTGCTCCGGGGTTATAAACCCGTGCTTGACCATCAGGTCCAGGACCACCCCCTGCCGCCGCTTGGTCAGGTCGAAGTTGGTAAAGGGATTATAGTCGGCCGGGGCCTGGGGGATGCCGGCCAGCAGGGCGGCCTCGGCCAGGTTCAGCTCCTTGGCCGGCTTGCCGAAATAGGTCCGGGCCGCCGACTCAATCCCGTAGGCGAGGTTCCCGTAGTAAACCTCATTAAGATACATCTCCAGGATCTGGTCTTTGGAGTACTGCTGGGATATTTCGTAGGCCAGAAGAAGCTCCTTGATTTTCCGGTTGATGGAAGGTGCCAGCCGCTCGTCCGGGTCGAAGAGGGCGTTCCGGACCAGCTGCATGGTTATGGTGCTCGCCCCCGACTCGATCCGGCCCCCGGTGATGTTCTGGATGGCTGCCCGGAGGACGGCCTGCCAGTCGACCCCGGGGTTGGTGTAAAAGTTCGGGTCCTCGGTGGCCAGGGTTGCCTGAATGACCGCCGGCGAAACGTCTTTTAACGAGACCCAGATCCGGCGGCCGGCCCGGGGGTCAAAGAACTCGGCCAGCAGGTTGCCGTTGCGGTCGTAAATGCGGGTAGACTGAAAGAGGGGCCGCTCAATGAGCCGTTCGGGGGCCGGAAGCTCATCCCTTATCTGCTGGTAGTAAACGGCCGCGGCTAAGGCAACCCCGCCCGTGGCCAGCAGGGTGAGCAGAAGGGCCAGGGCGAGGGCGCTTAAAATAACTCCCCACCGGCCGGGCCTTCGACCCCTCCTCCCGTTCATCGACTGCAGGGCCGTTCGGCGTCCGGCCCGGCCGTTTCGAGCTCCCCGGCTGCGTGCCATTCAACTGATATTTTAACCCGCGGCCGGGCCCGGGTGCCCGCCGGCGTCTACTCGGCGGATTCGGCGCCGGTGGTGACGGGTTTGCGGCGTTGCAGGGTGTACATGCGGAGGATTTCGGCCACCGTGGTGGCCTCCTCCGCTTTCTTATCGGCCCGAACGAAGCTGACGGCCCGGGGGAACCTCAGGGCGTAGCCCAGGCGCCGCTCGGCCTCGCCGGCCGGGGTGCCCTCCGGCGTCAGGCCCAGGCCGCAGGTGTGAAGGGGGCTTCGGGTTATCTCGTCGGCCTGGACCGTGACCACGTAGACGGGCTCAACCCAGACGTCCGGCTGCATCAGGGACTCAACCCGGGCCGGCTTATGGTCCAGCCGGATTTCATCCAGCATCTTCCTGAGGTTTACCCACTCCTCTTCGGTGAACCCGCTCCCCAGTCTGGAGACGGTGACGAAGAGGTCCCGTTCGGCGTCGTAAACCGCCGTAAGCAGTGACCCGATCCCGAGCCGGGCCCGGTGGCCCCGCCCGTACCAGTAGCCGACGATGACCGTATCGATGGTGTCTTCCAGCTGGCCCTTGTAGCCCCGCTTGAACTTAATCCAGAAGAACTGACGGACCCCGGCATGGTAGGCGGCATCCGGCCGCTTGCAGACGATCCCTTCCAGGCCCCGGGCTACCTTGTCGGCAAAGAAGGTCTCCAGTTCCACGGGGTCGTCGGTGATGAGGATTTCGGCCAGTTCGTATACGTCGCCCGGCCGGATCAGCTTCTCTAGGGCTTTGCGGCGCTCAATGTAAGGCTTGGGGATATACTCCTCGCCGTCGGCGTAAAGGAGGTCGAAGCAGACCAGCTTAAGGGGAATCTCCTCCATCATCCGGTCGATGTCGTATTTGCGCCGGCGCTGGACGGTGACCTGGAAGGGCAGAAAGTCGCCGGTGGCCGGGTCGTAGGCAATGGCCTCGCCCTCGATAACCGCCTGGCGGGCGGCCACCTGAGTCCTGGCCCCCTGGACGATTTCGGGGAACATCTCGCTGAAGTCTTCCAGGTTGCGGCTGAAAATCTTAACGTTATCCCCGTCCTTGTGGACCTGGCACCTGAAGCCGTCCAGCTTCGGTTCGGCCGCCGTCTTGCCGTGGCGCCGCAGGATCTCCTCGATGCCGCTCACCCGTTCGGCCAGGGCCGGCCGGATGGGCACCCCGACCTGGACCCGAAGGCCCTGGAGGGCCTCGACCCCCTGGGTGAGCAGAATCTGGGCGATCTGGCCCAGGTCCGCCCGAATGTTGTAGGCCCGCTCGATCTCTTTTCTTAGAGATTTATCCCCGACGACGGCGCAGCTCAGGCCCTCCATCAGGGTGGGGTCGCCGATGCCCAGCCGGAGCTTGCCCACCAGGATCCGGACCAGGTAGCGGCCCTCCTGCCGGTTCATCTGCTTGAGGAGTTCGGCGATAAGTTCGGTCTTGCGGCCGACGGCCCCGGCCCCGCTTATCTCCGCCAGCCGGTAGAGGGCGTTGAAGACGTCGGTAATGGTCAGGTTGTCGCCCCGTCCCTCAGGGAGGACCTCCTCCGCCACCCGGCCGTAATCCCCAAGGCGCTTGTAAAGGGCGCGGATTTCCTCCCGGGTCTGGCCGACCGCCAGGGCAATAGCCTCGGCCAGCAGCTGTTCCCCGATGCCGAATTCCAGCTTTTGATACGGGGGCACTACCTGGCCCTGACAAAGATAGATGACCTTGTCCACCTCTTCCGGCCCGAGCTCCCGGAAGAGCTCGGCCAGAATCTCCACCATCAGGTTCCGGGAAGTGGTCGCCTCCAGCCGGTTAAAGTAGTCGGCCAGCCGCCTGAACAGCATCGCGTCTTTCTCCTGCTGACAGGGTCTCCCCGCGGGATTTTAGCACGGGTATTCGGCACCAGCACGCCCAAGTTTTCAACCGGGTTTACCCACTGTTACAATGTTTGGGTGGGCCGAATGCTTGCGGTCTTGGACTATGGGGCCGGAAATCTGCGCAGCGTGGTGCGGGCCCTGGAAGTGAACGGCATCCGGCCGGTGGTTTTGGGCGACCCGGATGCCCTGCTCCGGGCCGATGCCCTGGTCTTTCCCGGGGTTGGGGCCGCCGGATCGGCCATGCGCCGGCTACGGGAGCGGGGCCTGGACGAGGCCGTCCGGGAGTTTTACCGGTCGGGCCGGCCGATTCTGGGCGTCTGTTTGGGCCTGCAGCTGCTCTTTGATTGGAGCGAGGAGGACGGCGGAGCCCCCGGCCTGGGCCTGATACCCGGCGAGGTCCGCCGCTTTCCCGACGGCCTGAAAATCCCCCACATGGGCTGGAACCAGGTCCGCCGCCAAAGAGACCACCCCATCCTGGCCGGTATCCCCGACGGTGCCCATTTCTACTTTGTCCACTCCTACTATGCGGTGCCGGCCGAGCCGGCGGCAGTCGTCGGCACCACCGATTACGGCCGGGACTTTGCCAGCGTGGTTGCCTGGGATAATCTGGTGGCCACCCAGTTCCACCCCGAAAAGAGCGGTCGCTGGGGCCTGGCCGTCTACGGCAACTTTCTGCGGAGGCTGGTGGGCTTAAGGTGCTGATCCTGCCGGCCATCGACATCCTGGGCGGCCGCTGCGCCCGCCTTTACCAGGGCCGGTTCGACCGGGTCAGGGTCTACGCCGACGACCCGGTGGCCGTCGCCCGGGCCTGGGCCGAAGCCGGGGCCTGCTGGGTCCACGTGGTGGACCTGGACGCGGCCCGAACCGGCCAGCCGGTTAACCTGGGCGTTGTGGCCGCCATCGTCCGGTCGGTGGGGGCGGCCGTTCAGTATGGGGGCGGGGTGCGGAGCCTGGGCCGGGTGGCGGAGCTCCTCGACCTGGGGGTGGACCGGGTGGTGGTGGGTACGGCCGCCTTTACCGACCCGGGCTTCCTGGCCGAAGCCTGCCGCCGGTTCGGCGACCGGGTTGCGGCGGCCCTGGACGTCCGGGACGGGCAGGTGGCCGTTTCAGGCTGGGAGTCGGCCCTGCCCCTCAGCCCCGCTGAGGCTGTGGACCGGCTGGAGGCGGCGGGGGTCCGGCGGCTGGTGCTGACCGACGTGGGCCGGGACGGCACCCTGGAAGGGGTCAACCTGGACCTGGTCAGGGAGGTCGTTAAGGCGGCGTCGGTGCCGGTCATTGTGGGGGGCGGGGTGGGAAGCCTCGGGGACCTCAAGGCCCTCAAGGTCCTGGGGGTGGAGGGAGTGATCCTGGGTCGGGCCCTTTACGAGGGCCGGGTCGACCTGGGGGCGGCCCTGGCCTGCGGGGCCGATTAGCTGCCGCCATGCTTACGAAGCGGATAATCCCCTGCCTTGACGTCGATGCCGGCCGGGTGGTTAAGGGCGTCCGCTTTGCCGGCCTACGGGACGCCGGCGACCCGGTGGAGCTGGCCGCCTACTATGACCGGGAAGGGGCTGACGAGCTGGTCTTTTACGACATAACCGCTTCGGCCCAAGGGCGCAAAATCATGGTCGAGGTGGTGGCCCGCACCGCCGACCAGGTCTTTATACCCCTCACCGTCGGTGGGGGCCTGCGCACCGTCGAGGATATGCGGCTGATGCTCCGGTCCGGCGCTGATAAGGTCTCCATAAACACCGCCGCCATCGAGGACCCGACCCTCATCGCCCGGGGCGCCGACGCCTTCGGCTCCCAGTGCATCGTCCTCTCCATCGACACCAGGTGGGAGGGGGACCGGCCCCGGGTCTACTCCCACGGCGGCCGCCGGCCCACCGGCCTGGATACGGTGGAGTGGGCCCGGCGGGGGGTGGAGCTGGGGGCCGGCGAAATCGTCCTCAACAGCATCGACACCGACGGTACCCGGGCCGGCTACGACCTGAAGATTCTGCGGCTGGTCTCGGAGGCCGTCCCGGTTCCGGTCATCGCCAGCGGCGGGGCCGGAAACCTCGAACACCTCTACCTGGCCATCGCCGAGGGCAGGGCCGACGCCGTTCTCGCCGCCAGCATCTTTCATTACCGGGAAGTGACCATCGCCGAGGCCAAGCGGTTCCTGGCCGCCCGGGGGATTCCCGTCCGTCTGGAGGACCTGGGGTGACCGTCAAGGAAAAATACGGCCGCCTGCCCCCACTGTCCCCGGACATCGAAAGGCGGCTGGCGGCCCTCGCCGAGGTCGTAAGGGGTCATCCGGTGGAACTGGTTTACCTGTTCGGCTCGGCGGCCGGAGATGCCGCGGCCGCCCAGGATATCGACCTGGCCGTCCTGCCGGGGGAAGGTTTTTCCCTGACCGATTTTTACGCCGACGTATCCCTGGCCCTCGGCACCGACCGGCTGGACATTGTGAACCTGCGGCGGGCCCCGGTCTGGCTCCAGTGGGAATTTGTCACCACCGGCCGGCCCATCTTTTCGGGGTCTACGCTCGGCCGCCTGGCCTTCGAACGGTCCGTACGTGCTCGCTATCGGGACGAACGGCCGAGGCTGTTGCGGGCGGGAATAATCTTTCAGAGGGGGTCGCCGGCGACTTTACGCCGGGAGTTTATCTGGGGCGCCCTTGCCGAACTGCGCCGGGTTGCCGCCGAGCTTGAAAAATACCGCCACCTTACCCCCGAAGACCTGGGGGCCAACTTGAGCCTGCGCTGGGCCGTCGAGCGGGGACTGCCGGCGGGACTGAGCTTGATTTTCGAAGTGGCCGACCACATTCTGGTCCGCCACTTCGGGCGGGCCGTCGACACCTACGAAGGGCTCCTGACGGAACTGCGGGCCTGCGGCGTCATCTCCGAGGGCCTTTACCGTCGGCTGAAAGGGGCCGGCGGCTTTAGAAATATCCTCGTGCACGGGTACCTCCAGGTGGACCTGGGGCGGGTGGCCCGGGCGTTAAAAGAGGCCCCCGACCTTTTCCGGGCCTTCGAGGATGAGGTCGGCGCCTGGGTAAATTTGCTCCCGGAAGACGGGACAGACGAACCGGGAGGAAGTTAAAAACTATGGCCGAGGGTTTAAAGTTTGACCAGGCGGGGCTCATACCGGCCGTCGTCCAAGATGTCGCCAGCGGCCGGGTGCTTATGCTGGGCTACCAGGACCGGGAAGCCTTTGAGCGGACCCTGGCCAGCGGCCGGGTCTGGTTTTACAGCCGGAGCCGCCAGCGCCTCTGGCAGAAGGGTGAAACCTCCGGCCACGAGCTCCGGGTCCGGCAGGTGCTGGCCGACTGCGATGGGGATGCTCTGCTCATCCTGGCCGAGCCGGCCGGCCCCACCTGCCATACCGGGTCCGAATCGTGCTTTTTCGAAAAGGTCGCCGGCCCCGACGAAGGCGACTGGCTGCCCTTAAGCCGGGTTCCCGAGGCCCTTTTTAAAGTTATCCTGGACCGCCAGCAGAATCCGAGGGCCGAAAGCTACGTGGCGGGGCTCCTGGCCGGCGGGGTCGACCGGGTCGCCCAGAAGCTGGGCGAAGAGGCAGTCGAGGCGGTTATCGCCGCCAAAAACGACGACCGGGAGGCCCTCGTCCGGGAGCTGGCCGACCTCTGGTTCCACAGCCTGGTGCTAATGGCCGCCCGGGGCCTGCGGCCGGCCGACGTCTGGGCCGAGCTCGCCCGCCGCCACGCCGCCCGCGCTCGGCCGTCCGGCCAGGAGGGCGTCTAATTCTAAAAGCTCCTTAAGGTCCCGGATGACCGGCACCCCCGGCGGCGGGTCCTCCTGCCGGAACTGGTGACTGAGCACCGGCCGAAGGCCGGCCTTTAAGGCCCCGCCCACATCCTCGTAAACCCGGTCGCCCACGAAGACGGCCCGTTCGGGCCGGACCCCAAGCCGGCTGAGGGCAAACTGGAAGATGGCGGGGTGGGGCTTGCGCCAGCCCACGGCCGACGAGAAGGCCAGCACGTCAAAGTGGCCCTTAAGGCCGAGTTCCTCCAGGCGGGCTTCCATCAGCTCGGCCGGATACATCGTGTTGGAGACGAGCCCAATCTTAAGCCCACGGCGGCGCAGTTCGGCCAGGACCGCCGCCCCCGGGGCCGGGCAGGTAGCCGCCAGCTCGGCCCGGGCCATCGCCTCCAGGCACTCCCGGTAAAAGTCCCGGGGCAGGTTTAAACCGAGCCGGCCGAAGGCCTCGGCAAATAGGGCTTCCGGCGGAAGCTCCCGGTAGCCCCGGGCCTGGAAGTAGGCCAGCCGCCGGCCGAGAATCCGCTCCCAAACCTCCCGATAAAGGGCCTCGGCCGGGGGGGCCCGGTCGCCGATGAGCCCTTTGAGCCGGCCATGCAGGGCGTTCCACGCCGTCAGCCAGCTATCGGCCGAGAGCTTTATGTCCCAGACCGTGTGGCCCAGGTCGAGGAGAACGGCCTCAACGGCCCTATCCCCCACAGGTAACCTCCAACCGGCCGTCCCGGACCACGAGCCGCGGAACCTTACGGCTGATATCCACCCGGGCGGCGAATTCCACGTCGGCTCCCAGGCCCAGCTGGGTCAGCCGGTAGCCGTGGGCGCTGGCCCGGAAGGCCGCCAGGGGGTCCCGGCCGAAGCCGAGGCAGACCTGGCGGGCGGCTACCGCCGAATCGTCCAGCACGAGGCGGTCCGACGGGGTCTGACCGGGAAGGTCGGCATCGGGGGCCGGCAGGGGTGAAACTTCGGCCCGGCGGGCAAGCTCATCCACCAGGAAGCCGGCGCAGAAGGCGTCGTCCAGGCCGAAGGCCCGGCCGCGCCCCCGTCCGGCGCAGACCAAAGTCACGTCCCGGCCGGCGGCCAGGATGCGCTCCGCCACCGCCCCCACGTTGGAAAGACAGCCGACCAGCACCTCGGCGGCCCCCACCGAACGGCGGAGGGCCCGGGTGCCGTTGCTGGTGGCGAAGACCAGGGTCCGGCCGGCCAGATCTGTCCCCAGGTACTCTAGGGGCGAATTGCCCAGGTCAAAACCCCGGGGCGCCAGGCCCCCGACCTCCCCACCCAGGAGAACGTCGGGCCCCAGTGTCCGGGCGAGCCGCCGGGCAGCCCCGGGCCCCGGGGCGATGACGGCCCGGGCCAGGCCCCGCTCGAAAGCGGCGACCAGGGTCGTGCTCGCCCGCAGAACGTCGATGACCACGCAGGTCCGGCCGGCCGGATTGCGCAGCAGTCGGGGCAGAAAGCAGACCTCCACGAACATATCGCCGCTATTATACCCGCCGGTTACGGGCCCCGTCCGACCAGGGGCATAAACCGCCGGTAAAAGGGCCCCACCCGAAACTCGACGGCCACCGAAACCGTAATTTCCGGCCGGTTATCCCCCACCAGGTCGACCCGGCCGGTGTAGACGCCGTTGCCGAGGCCGGCCGGGCTGGCCGTGAGGGTGAGCCGGCCCGGGGTCGTTCCGGAGGCCGGGCTGTAGCCGAGCCAGTCCCCAACCTTGCCCGTCACCCGCCAGCCCACCGACCCGCCGGCCGGGTCGGTGACCCCAAGGACGGCCTGGGCGGGGGGCCCGCCCGGCTCGGCGAAGAGCACCAGCCGGTAGGCGCTCAGGGCGATGGCCCGGGGGTCCGGAATCCAGTCCGGGGCGTTGGTTGGGGTTGTTGTCCCAACCGTCTCCCGGGACGGAAGGACCAGGGGCGGCGAGGGCTTGGGCCAGCGGCCGTAGGGCGGGTTGTTGGCAAAGCCGTAGACCAGCTCCTGGTAGGGGTAGTTTTTCCAGGGCTGGGACCCGTCGAAGGGGGGGCGGGGCCAGGGATAGGCCGGGTTATTGGGGTTGTTCAGATAGGTCCACTGGTTGTAGGCCCAGACGGCGAAATACCAGTGCTCGGGCACGGCGGGGTCGTTGCTCCCCACCGCCGGCGTGAACCGCCACTTGTACCCCAGCATGGTTGCACCCCGGGCGATGTTGTAGGCGTAGTCCCGGGCGATCCGCCGCTGGACATCCACCGGCAGCTCCCCCTGCCTGGTCATCCCCGAGGTGATCTGCATGATCCCGTAGCCGCAGCCCCCGCTGGGGGTGAGGGGCGGCCCGTAACCTCCCCGGGGTACCGAGTAAACGGCCTGGTACCAGCTCGACTCGACGACGCCGATGGCTTTCAAAAGGACCGCCGGCACCGTTCCCGGCACCGGGGTTGGGTTCGGCCAGCCCTTGCCCAGGTCCGGGATGGTGGTGTACTGGTCGAACCTGAGCTGGTTGGCCGCGGCCTGGTCCATCACGGCCGCAACTTCGTCCACACGCGGCTGATAGGCGTCGGTTACGCCTGTCTGGGCGCAGTCATCGGCCGCCGCCGGCCTGGCCCAGCCGGCCAGAAGCCCCGCCCCCAGGAGCAGGCCGGCCAGCAATCTACGGACCACCACCGGCCCAGCCCCAAAACTCCGGGTAGCCTTCAAACTCAAGGGGCCGGATGACCCCGGCCGCATCCACAAGGCCGAGCTGTTGGCGACTGCCCCTGACCGTGCGGATAACCAGGTGCCGTCCCGCCGGGTCCCAGCTGAGGGGCTCGGTCGCCTCCCCAACGACCCCCAACGTCCTCAACCGGCCGTCAGATTCGGCCGTCAGGCGGCCGCCGGCCAGCCTGGTCCGGCCGGGACCTGGCCCCCAGACCAGGGCCTCCCCGGCTTCGACGCTCACCCGGCCCGAGGCCAGGTCGGCCGTCAGCAGCCGTGTACCCCCGGGGGCCGTCAGCCGGAGGGCCAGCGTCCGGCCGTCGGGGGCGAGTCGAAAGTCCTGGGGGGAGCCCTCCGGCAGGGGGATGCGGTTATCCCCCAGCCGCACCTCGTTCGGGGGGCCGATGCTCACCCAGACCAGCCGACCGGCAAAGTCCCAGCCGACCGGAACGGCGGCGGCCAGACCCTGGGCCGAAACGAGCTCCCGCTCCCGGCCGGCCAGGTCGACCTCCACCAGGCTGAACCGGCGGCCCTCGTAGTCGGCGCGCCTTAAAACTACGGCCCGGCCGTCGGGCCGCCAGCGGGGAGGCGAGTAGAGGTCGAGGTCCGTTCCCAGCCGCCGGCCGCCCCCGGTGCGCAGGTCCAGGACCCACAGCTCCGCCCCGGTTTCCGGGCGGTTTCGGCCCGGCCAGACCAGGTAGGCGGCGGTGCGGCCGTCGGGGGCGACCGACCCGTTCAGACCGTAGCCCCGGGGGTCCCGGATTTCCCCGACCAGGCGGCGGCTTTGGGGGTCGGCCGCCGGCACCTCCCAGACCCGGGTCCGGTCGGGGAAGTACTCGGCGACCGCCAGGGTCGGACCAGCCGACGCCGCCCCCGGCAGGCCGGCGGACATCGCCAGGACCAGCCCGGCGATGAGGACCGCGGCGTAAAGGAATGGTCGAACTTTCTGGGCCAAGGGCTTCCCAACCGCCCGGGGGATGGTGGGCGGCTACCAGCTAGAGTATACACGGCCCGCCGGCCGCACGGTAGGACAGCAGTCCTAAACTGGCGTCGGCCCGGCCGGGGATGGTAACATCCCGGCGGGTAACCTATGCTGGACGGCATTCCCCTAATCGACGCCCATATCCACGCCGCCAGGCTCCCAACCGTTAAGGTGCGCTGGGAGCTCTGGGCCGACCTCTTCGGCAAGGGGGAGGAGGTGCGCCAGCTCTACAACGAGGACGGGACCGTCGACCCGGCCCGCTTTGACGCCTACCTGGAAGGCCAAGGGGTGGACGTGGCCATTTTGCTGGCCGAATACAGCCCCAGGGTCACCGGCATTCAGCCGGTGGAGGACCTTTTGCCCTTAGTCGAGTACAACCCGAAAAGGTTTAAGTTTCTGGCCAACGTAAACCCTTACGTGCACCATCCGGTAAAGGCCGAGCTTAAAAGGCAGTTAAGCCTCGGGGCGGTAGGCCTTAAGGTCCACCCGGTCCACGGGGGTTTTCCGCCCAACGACCGCCGCCTTTACCCCGCCTATGCCCTCTGCGAGGAGCTGGGGGTGCCGGTGGTCTTCCACTGCGGGACCAGCATCTTCCCTGGGGCCTCGAACCGCTACGCCGACCCGGCCCTGATTGAGGACGTTTTGCGGGACTTTCCCGAGCTTAAGGTGGCCCTGGCCCACGGGGGCCGGGGCTGGTGGTACGGGGCGGCGGCCTTTATGGCCCTGATGCGGGAAAACGTCTACATTGAGCTTTCGGGCCTTCCGCCCAGGAAACTTCCCCAGTATTACGAAGGCTTTGAGGTGGGCCGGCTGGCCAAAAAGTTTATCTTCGGGACCGACTGGCCCGGGGCGCCCGGCATCCGGCAGAACGCCGAGGCCGTCGCAAAGTTGGGCTTCGACCGCCCGACCCTCGAGCAGATTTTCTATAAAAACGCCCTGGGCTTCTACGCCGGCCTGAGCCTTTAGGGCCCGGGCTTAGGCGCCGCGAGGCCTTTTCCCGGCACCAACATTACAAGGCTCTGCCTGCTCGCGCCTTCAGGTGTAGGGGTGCGGCGAATTTTGACACCCTGCCCCGCCTTGCCCGATACTTTTATTCGAACACCAATGGGCAAGTTCTTCGTCACTACCCCGATCTATTACGTCAACGACGTGCCCCACATCGGCCACGCCTACACCACCGTCGCGGCCGATGTCCTGGCCCGTTTCCACCGCTGGCTGGGGGACGACGTCTTCTTCCTGACGGGCACCGACGAGCACGGGGTCAACATCTACCAGGTCGCCTCGGCCCAGGGGGTCGACCCCAAGGAGTGGGTGGACCGGGTCGCCGCCGAGTTTAAGCGGGCCTGGGCCGAGCTGCTCATAAGCAACGATTACTTTATCCGGACCACCGACCCCCGCCACGAGGCCGGGGTTCGGGCCTTTATGGAGAAGCTTTACGCCAGCGGCGACATTTACCGGGGCCGGTACGAGGGCAAATACTGCGTCAACTGTGAGCGCTTTTACTCCGAAGACGAGCTCACCGACGGCCTCTGTCCCATCCACCTGCGGCCGCCGGTCTGGTACGCCGAAGATAACTACTTCTTCAGGCTCTCCAAATACGCCGACCGGCTCATTGCCGCCATCGAAAACCCCGAGGACCCCAACCACTATGAGGTCGAGCCCCCGGCCCGGCGCAACGAGGTGCTGGGGAAGATCCGGGCGGGCCTGCTGGACATAAGCATCTCCCGGGCAATCCCCTGGGGCATCCCCCTGCCCTTTGACCCGGACCAGACGGTTTACGTCTGGGTTGACGCCCTCCTCAACTACATCACGGCCATCGGCTTCCACGACGACCCCGAAACCTTCGCCCGCTACTGGCCGGCGGAGCTGCACCTGATGGCCAAGGACATTGTGTGGTTCCACGCCGTCATCTGGCCGGCCCTGCTGATGGCGGTGGGCCTCAGGCCGCCCCGGCGGGTCTTCGCCCACGGCTTCTTCACCGTTAACGGCCAGAAGATGAGCAAGTCCCTGGGCAATGTCATCCGACCCCGGGACCTGGCCGCCCGGTTCGGGGTGGACGCAACCCGTTGGCTCCTGGTAAGCCAATTCCCCTTCGGCCAGGACGGGGACATCTCCGAGGGCCTGATGGTTCAGCGCTACAATGCCGAGCTGGCCAACGACCTGGGGAACCTGGTCAACCGAACCCTGGCCATGATTAACCGCTACTGCGAGGGGGTTGTGCCCGAGCCGGGGCCGGAGGAGGGCCCGGATGCCGAGTTGAAGGCGGCCGCGGCCGGGGCCGGGCAGGCCCTGCAGACGGCCCTGCTCAGGCTCGATTTTTCGGGAGCGGTGGGGGCTATCAACGCCCTGGCGGCCCGGATTAACCGATACATCGAGGAGACGGCGCCCTGGAACCTCGCCCGGACGGACCGCCGTCGGCTGGGAACCGTCCTTTACAACCAGGCCGAGGCGCTTCGGGTTGTGGCCCACCTGGTTTCGCCCTTTATGCCCCAGGCCGCCGAAACCATTTGCCGCTACATTGGCTGGAAACTGGACCTTTCCCGGCCGCCGGCCGAGGTGGTCCGCTGGGGGCAGGTGCCGGCCCGGGTGCGGGTGGAGGCGAGCCCCAAGCCCCTCTTTCCACGTATCAGTTAAAACCACCCAGGCGAAGGAGGGCGAAGTGGCAACCCTTAAGGTCGGGCAGACGGCACCGGATTTCAGCCTGCCGACCCTGGACGGAAGGACGGTCCGGCTGAAGGAGCTTCTTAAGGGCGGCCCGGCGGTCCTGGTGTTCTGGAAGGCCGGGTGTCGCGCCTGTGACCTGGCCTTTCCGTACCTGGACCGGCTGGCCGAGCTGGCGCCCGAGGTGCCCATAATTGCCGTCGGGCAGGAGACGGCCGACTCGGCCCGGGCCTACGTGGGGCGCCAGGGCCTCCGGCTTCCGGTGGCCCTGGATGGGCCGGACTACGCCGTGTCCCAGCTTTACGACCCGGCCTACACCCCGACCATCTTGCTGGTGGGCCCCGACGGCAAAATCAGCTTCCAAGCCGAGGGCTTTTCTAAGGCCGACCTTAATGCCCTGGCGGCCCGGGTCGCGGAACTCATCGGCCGGCCGGTGCCGGAGGTGGCCCCTGCCGAGGACGGGGTGCCGGCCTTTAGCCCCGGCTGAATTTCCAGGCATCGGACCCAGGCTAGGGTCCGGGGAAATTAGGATTGGCCGCAAAGGATAGACCTTCCCGCCAGGCCAAGGTAACCACCCGCACCGGCGACGACGGGTACACAGGCCTGCTGGGGCCGGTTCGGGTGCCCAAATACCATCCCCAGCCCGAGACGTACGGGACGGTCGACGAGGCCAGCTCGGCGCTGGGTCTGGCCCGGGCCCTGAGTCGGGACCCGCGGGCCCGGGAGATTACCCGCCAGGTCCAAGAGGACTTCTACGTTATGATGGCGGAGCTTGCGGCCACGCCCGAGACCCGGGAGCGGCTTCCCCGCCGGATAACGGCCGAGGACGTAATTCGGCTGGAGGGCTGGATTGATGAGCTGAAGGGCCGGGTGGAAATCGGACCGAAGTTTATCATTCCGGGCGACTCGGTTTCCGGGGCCGCCTTCGACCTGGCCCGCACCATCATTCGCCGGGCCGAGCGGCTGGTCGCCCGGCTTCTTCACGATGGGACGGTGACCAACCCCGAGATTTTAAAATATCTAAACCGGGCCTCGGACCTGGCCTTTGTCATCGCCCGGCTGGAGGATGCCGTTGCAGGCGGGTAGCGCCTCCCGAAAAGTCATTCCGACCGGGACGGTTGCCGAGAACGTGGCGGCCGTTCGGGCCCGGATTGAGGCGGCGGCCCGGCGGGCCGGCCGCCCGCCGGAGCGGGTGCGGATTGTCGCCGTCAGCAAGGGTTTTGGTCCCGAAAAGATTGCGGAGGCGGTGGCCGCCGGAATAACCGACATCGGGGAGAACCGGCTGCAGGAGGCCCTGCCCAAGGTCGCTTGGCTCAACGAGCGGGGGGTCAGGGTCACCTGGCACTTTGTCGGCCACCTGCAGACCAACAAGGTCAAGGGGGTTCTGGCCCATTTTGACCTCATCCACTCGGTGGACTCAGTTCGGCTTGCCCAGGAGATTTCCCGGCGGGCGGACCGGCCGGTGCCGGTGCTCCTACAGGTTAACGTGGCGGCCGAGGCGACCAAAGGCGGCTTTATTCTAGAGCCGGTCCTGCCCGAACGGGAGCTTTTCTGGGCGGCCTGGGAGGTCATCCGGCGGCTGCCGAACCTGGAGATTCGGGGCCTGATGACCATCGCCCCCCAGGTGGACGACCCGGAGGAGGTGCGGCCGGTCTTCCGGAGGCTCCGGGAGCTGGCCGAGAGGTTGGGCCTGCCGGAGCTTTCCATGGGCATGACCGAAGACTACGAGGTGGCGGTGGAGGAGGGGGCCACCATGGTCCGGCTGGGCCGGGCGGTCTTTGGGGAGCGGCCGGCGCGATGAAGCTGGGCATCATTGGGGGCGGGGTGATGGGCGAGGCCTTTGTCGTGGGCCTCACCGCCCGGCAGATCGCGGCCCCGTCGCAGATCACCGTAAGCGATATCCGACAGGAGCGGCTTTGGGAGCTGGCCGAGCGGTATGGGGTTGGGGTCACGGTCAGCAACGCCGAGTGCGTCCGGGGCCGGGATGTGGTGATCCTGGCCGTAAAACCCCAGTCGTTGCCCGAGGTCTACGCCGACCTGCACGGCCGGCTGGACCCGGACCAGCTCGTTATATCCATCGTGGCCGGCGCCCGCCTCGCCCAGCTCAGCCTGGGCCTCGGCCACGAGCCCATCGTTCGGGTGATGCCGAATCTGCCGGCCCAGATCGGGGAGGGAATCAGCGTCTGGACGGCCGCCCCGGCGGTTTCGGCCCAACAGCGGGAGGTGACCTGCCGGATTCTGGGCGCCCTCGGCCGGGAGGTGTGGGTGCCGGACGAGCTCTATATCGACATGGCCACGGCCGTAAGCGGCAGCGGTCCGGCCTACGTTTTTCTTTTTATGGAGGCGATGGTGGACGGGGCCGTCCACATCGGCCTGCCCCGGGAGGTCGCCCGGGAGCTGGTCATTCAGTCCTTCATCGGGGCCGCCCTCTTTGCCCGCCAGAGCGGCCGACACCTGGCCGAGCTAAAAAACATGGTGACCTCACCCGGGGGAACCACCACCGAAGGCCTTTTAATGCTGGAGGATGCGGCCGTCCGGGCGGCCATCATCCGGGGGATCGCCGCCGCTTACGAGAAATCCCAAAAGCTGGGGCGGTAAATGTCCATTCAGGAGCTGTTAATAACCTTTGTCGCCTATCTCTTTCAGCTGTTGAGCGCCGCCATCTTCATCCGGGCCCTGCTCTCCTGGTTTCCCATCAGCCGGGACAACCCCCTAGTGGTGTTTTTAGACCGGGTGACCGAGCCCATCCTGGCGCCCCTGCGCCGGGTGATTCCGCCCATCGGCGGGGTAATGGACATAACCCCCATTGTGGCCATTTTGCTCCTGCAGTTCCTATCGCAGATCCTGTTCGACGCCCTCCGCTAGGTCCCCTTCGGGGCTGACATAGACCCGGGCCACCCGGGGCGTGAGCCGGGTAAGAAGCTCGTAGGGGATCGTTTCCGCCAGTTCGGCCAGCTCCTCCAGCCGGACCTCCTCATCGCCCTGGCGGCCCACCAGCACCACCTCATCCCCCACCCCTACCTTCGGCAGGCCGCTTACGTCCACGGTGAGCAGGTCCATAGAAACCCGGCCCACCAGCGGGCAACGCCGACCCCGGATAAGCACAAAGCCCCGGTTGGAAAGGTGACGGGGGTAGCCGTCGCCGTAGCCGCAGGCCACCAGGGCCACCCGCGTCGGCCGGGCTGCCACCCAGGTCCGGCCGTAGCCGACGCCCTCGCCCGGCCCGACCTCGTGGACCCGGACGACCCGGCTTTTGAGGGTGAGGGCCGGCCGGAGGGGAACGGTCCGGCCGACGTGCTTTGAGGGGTAGTAACCGTAGATTCCGAGGCCGGCCCGCACCAGGTCCAGCCGAAGCTCCGGCAGGTCCAGGGCCGCGGCGGTGTTGGCCGCATGCCGGAGGAACACCGGCGGAAGGCCGGCCAGAACCTCCCGGAGGAGGGCAAGCTGCCGGTAAGCGAAGCTTTTATCGGCCTCATCGGCCGTAGCCAGGTGGGTCCAGACGCCTTCGACCCGGAGTTGCGGGTAGCGGCTGAGGCACCGGATAAAAGGTCCGACTTCGGCCGGGGAGATACCGTAGCGGTGGAGGCCGGTGTCGACCTTCACGTGGACGGCCACCGGCCCCGACCCCGCCGCCCGGGCGAGGGCCTCGGCCAGCTCGAGGTGGCAGACGGTCGGGGTGAGCCGGGCCCGGACGACCTCGGGGGCAAGGGAGGGCAAGGTTGGGCCGAGGATGAGGATCGGGGCGTCGATGCCCTGGGCCCGTAACGCCAGGCCCTCTTCGGGCCGGGCCACGCACAGGCCCGCCGCCCCGTTTTCCAGGGCGGTCCGGGCCACGGGTTCAGCCCCGAGGCCGTAGCCGTCGGCCTTTACCACCGCAAAGAGGCGGGCGGGGTGGACCAGGCGGGCGAGGTTACGGGTGTTGGCGGCGACAGCTTCGAGGTTAACTTCGGCCCAGACCAGGCGCCGGTTCAGGGGACCAGGGTCCACTCCACCGGGAGCTGGTAACGGAGCACCCGCCGGACTGAGCCGTCCTCGGCCCGGACCCGAACCCGGCCGACCCGGCGGATTTCGGCGTAGGTGTTCTGAATCTGGACGATGCGGCGGGCGGTCAGGTTAAACAGAACAACCCCGGCCCGGGCCGGCCTGAGGCTGACCTCCCGGGTCACCTCGTCGACGACCCGGAAGACGGGCTGCTCCCGGGGGGAACTGCGGGCGAGGGCCTCGTGGATCTGGCGGTAGTTGCTTGGGCTATTATGTTCATCGAAGACGGCCAGGCCGGCCTCAACATAATCCCGGAGCCAGGGGTAATACTCGCCGGCGAAGGCGAGGAACTGCCGGAGGTTATGGGGGTTTCGGGAGCAGGCCGCCACCAGGGCGGGGAGGGCATCACAGGGCGCCACGAAGCTTACGGTGCCGTCTGAATCCACTACGGTGAAGCGCATGACGTCGTTCATATCCGGCCGATTTCAGTCTACCAGCCGTTAATAACCGGTGTCAAAGGCGGGAGGGGACGGCCGGGCTTTTCAGTTTATTCGCCCAAGTGCTAGCAGTCAGTGGCTGGTTTATTAGTTGTATAGTTGCACGACCGTGCGCTCTTATAGGGGGCCGGCTTCCGCGCCCTATTGCCAGGGCCGGAAAGGCCTGGGGGACCGCCAGGGGTTTGCCGTTTATTGCCGGTCTCATTGCCAGGCGGTGCCTGGCAATAGTCAGACGGGCCGTATGGGGTCACGGCCGTGCGCACCATAAACCATAAGTGGTAACCTGGTAGTAGCAGTGACAATAACCGGAGCGCGGTTGGCGGGCCGGATTGAGGCGCAGGATGTTGCGGCGCGCCCGGAGGGATTCGAACCCCCGACCCTCTGGTCCGAAGCCAGATGCTCTAGTCCGCTGAGCTACGGGCGCAGGGGAGCGGGGTGGGTGATGGGATTCGAACCCACAACCTCCTGAGCCACAGTCAGGCGCTCTGCCGTTGAGCTACACCCACCGTCGGCCCAACAGGGCACGCCCTAGAAAATTATACCGAAAACCCGGAAGCCCCGCGGCTAATAATCCGGCCCTGGTCTGCCGATAGCTGATCGTGGCATAATGCAACTGCTTGCGGAGTGTTGCTGAGCGAAGATGAGGACCAGGGCTTACCTGCTTTCTCTCCTAGCCCTCGGCATTCTGGTGCTGAGCAGCCGCACCGGCCAGGCCGAAAACCGGTCCCAGTCCCCAAGACTTTCGGTCCCAGCCCAGAGGCTCCAGACCCAGGCCGGATTTCGGGTGCTCCTCCCGGCTGTTTTTTACGCCCAGCCGCCGGCCTGCGACCCCATCCCCGGCCAGCAGTACGAAGCGATACCCATTGAGGGAAAGCCCATCACCAGCCCGCCGGCCGAACAGCATCCGGACATCAACGCCCTGGCCGTGCGCGGGTATGTTTTAACCAACGAAGCAAAAACCTTAATCGATTACGGCGGCCATACCGACCCGGGCGCGCCCCGGCTGTACAGCCTCTTCCTGGACAATAGGGTGCCCCAGTTTCCCAATGTTTACAAAGTCTATAACTGGGACTGGGACCGAATGGTCCGCACCACGCCCATCACGACCCCGCCGGTAACCCTCCTGGGCATGGGTACCAGTCGGGGCGAGGTGCTCCGGCTTCCCTGGCGCAATGCCTCCGACATCTACCAGGGCACATACTGGGCCCTGGTGCTCTACGCCTCAACCGAGCGGATAACCTTGGTTTACACCCGCTTCGATACGGTGGCCTGGGGTTACACCATCCACGTCGAGGGTCTCTGCGTCGAGCCCGGCCTCCTCAACCTCTACCAACAGCAGAATGCGGCGGGACGGCGGAACCTTCCGGCCCTGAAACAGCAGCAGCCTTTCGGCCGGGCCAACGGGGCCGAAATAAAAGTTGCCATCCGGGATACGGGCTCCTTTATGGACCCCCGGTCCCGCAAGGACTGGTGGTAGGACGGGCGGGCTTTGCGATTATCAATTGCCGGCAGCTGGCGGCTGGTTTAGGTGTCGGGACCCCCGGTCGTACACGGAAGATAGCCGGAAAGCCCTGTCGGCCCCTTAAAGGCCGTGGATGGGGAAGATGAGCTGTTTTACCAGTTCGACGCTGGCCTGGGCAAAGGCCCGGATGTCGGCCCCCAGCTTTTCGGGGAGCGGATTGGGTACGGGGTCCCGAAGCCGCCGGCCCACCAGCCCGTGGAACTGGGCCGGGACGTCGTCGGGCAGCTCGATGCCCCCAAACTCGGCGTAAGCAAGGGCCCAGGCCCGAGGGACGACGCTCAGGTTGTAGCCGCCGCCCCCCAGGGCCACCAGCCGGGGGCAGAAACGGATGATGCGTCGGACGGCCTCGATGAAGCCGTAGGTGGTGAGGGCCAGGTGGGTAAGAGGGTCGTCCCGGTGGGTATCCACCCCGAGCTGAGCCACGACCACATCGGGCTTGAAGGCCTCGATAAGGGGGGGCACGACCTGGTCGAAGGCCCAGAGCCAGACCTCGTCGTCGGTGTAGGGGGCCAGGGGGATGTTCACCGAGTAGCCCCGGCCCTTGCCCGTCCCGATTTCCTGGACGTCGCCGGTGCCGGGGAATAAGAATCGACCCGCCTCGTGGATGGAGATGGTCAGGACCCGGTCGGTGCCATAAAAAATGTACTGGACACCGTCGCCGTGGTGGGCGTCGATGTCGATGTAGGCCACCCGGTAGCCCCGGTTGACGAGGTGGGCAATTACGATGGCGGGGTCGTTAAAGATACAAAAGCCCGAGGCCCGGTCGGGCATGGCGTGGTGGAGGCCGCCGGCAATGTTGAAGGCCACCGGGAAGGTGCCCTCCACCACCAGCTCCATGGCCTTAAGGCTGGCCCCAACCACCAGCTTGGAAGCCTCATACATTCCGGGGAACACCGGGTTGTCGCCCCAGTCGGAAAAGTTGTAGCGGGCGGGGTTGTACCGGCGCTCGCCCCGGCTGAGGCTTTTCACGGCCTCGATGTATTCGGGGTCGTGGACGAGGCGCAGGTCGTCATCGGTGGCCTCGCCGGGGGCCACCAGCTCGGTGTTTTCCAGCTTGAAAACCCCGTAGGCTTCTAAAAGCTCATAAGTGTGCCGATATCTGACCGGCTTTAACGGGTGGTCTGGACGGTAAACGTGCCGGGAGAGGGCGTCATCGTAGACGAAGGCCGCCCGCCTCATTCCGACCCGACCACGACCGTTTGAAGTTCGGCCCGCATCCGCTCCCAGTGGGTTCCCGGCCAGTAAACCCGGCCGCAGCTGGGACAGCGCCGGAAGTCCTCCTGGGTGGCGTGGACGTAGGGGGGCACCCGGTGGGCCACCTCAGCCTTGGCCACCGGGTGCAGGGGCGAGTTGCACGCCAGGCATCGGGAGAACCACCGCTCCGGGTTCGGAAGCTTGAGGGCTTCGACAACCTCCCGGAGCTGGCCGAGCCGGTCGTTGCTCCGAACAAACACGACCTGGAGACGCCCATCGATAACTTCGCGCCGGCGCAGAAAGGCGGTGTCCTTGGTGACAATGATGCGGCCCTCCCGCCGGGCGATGGCCAGGAGGTCCTCATCGGCGATGGGGTTGATGAACAGGGTGTCGAACCCGAGGACCCGAAGCCACTTGGCAAGGCGGCCGACGTTGTTATCGACGATAAATTTAGGGGCCGAATCCATTGGGGATTAGCGGCCGGTGATCCGGCGCCACCAGCGCCGGATCTTCAGCCAGAGGCTGTCGCCGTACGGGGAGTAGTCTTCAATATACTGACCCCGCCACCGGGGAGTATAACGGGGCCGCCCGGCCCGAAGGACCGACCAGGTAAAACCGATTAAAAACAAAAGCAGGCCGAGCATCCCCACGTAGTAGCCAGCCCGGGGAAGCAGCAGCCGCAAGAACCAGGCGCTGAACACCAGGATGACGCTCACCAGGATGAGCTGACCAGGGTCGGTAAGGAACCCGGGGACCGGAATGGTTACCTGAAAGCCGTTGACGAACCTCCGGAAGCGGCCTTTAAGCCGGGCCCACAGGCTGCGCCTGGGACCCTGACGCTCCATCCGCTCGAAGATTTCCCGTAACTGCTCCTCAATCGGGTCAGGCATGCCGTAAACAACCCCAATCCTATTGTATGTCACCCAGGGACCTTGTTCAACCCAATGGGAGGTAAACCAGGGGCCCCGGAGCAGACCGGCTCCCGCGCCTTGACGGCAAAACCGGGAAGCCCGGCTCGGCCCGCTGACTACTTGACCACCGGGTGAAGTCTGGTTTATGCTTGGGCTGAAGACCCAATGGAGGGGAAGGGGATAATCGGTTATGGCTTCGGCTAAACCCAGAACCATCGGGGAACTCCGTCGGAGCGGCTACAAAGTAATATCGGTCAAAGAGGAGCTACGCAAAAACCTTATCGAAAAGGTTCGCCGGGGCGAGGAGCTGTTCCCCGGCATTATTGGTTTTGAGGATACGGTGATTCCCCAGATTGAAAATGCCATCCTTTCGGGGCAGGATATCATCCTCCTGGGCGAGCGGGGGCAGGCCAAGACCCGGCTCATCCGGTCGCTGGTTAACCTGCTTGACCCGGAAATTCCCATCATCGCCGGGTGCGAGATAAACGATAACCCGTATGCCCCCATCTGCAAGCGATGCCGGGACCTGGTCGCCGAGTTCGGGGACGACGTGGAGGTCGACTGGCTGCCCCGGGAGGCCCGCTATGCCGAGAAGCTGGCCACCCCTGATGTCACCATTGCCGACCTTATCGGGGAGGTGGACCCCATTCGGGTGGCGGAGGGCCGCTACCTGGCCGATGAGCTCACTATCCACTACGGCCTTATCCCCCGAGTGAACCGGGGGATTTTTGCCATTAACGAGCTTCCCGACCTGGCCGAGCGGATCCAGGTGGGCCTCTTCAACATCATGGAGGAGCGGGACGTTCAGATTCGGGGTTACCGGATCCGGCTCCCCCTGGACGTCTACGTGGTGGCGACGGCCAACCCCGAGGATTACACCAACCGGGGTCGGATCATTACCCCGCTGAAGGACCGCTACGGTTCCCAGATCCGGACCCACTACCCCCGCACCATCGAGGAAGAGATCCGGATCATGGAGCAGGAGCGCACGGCCTTCGAAGATGCCCGGTTCCAGGTAACGGTGCCCCAGTACATCAAGGAGATTATTGCCGAGGTCTCGGCCCTGGCCCGCAAGAGCCCGGACATCAACCAGCGCTCGGGGGTGAGCGTGCGGGTATCCATTGCCAACTACGAAAACGTCATATCCAACGCCCTGCGCCGGGCCATCCGCCTCGGCGAAGAGCATGTTGTGCCCCGGATGAGCGACCTTCCGGCTATCATCGCCTCCACCGCCGGCAAAATCGAGCTCGAATCCGTCGAGGACGGTCGGGAAGAGCAGGTTGTCGAACGGCTCCTGCTCAGCGCCGTCGCCCGCACCTTCAACCGCTACTTCGAGGTCCAGCAGTTCGAGCCCCTCATCCAGCGCTTCCGGGGCGGCCTCAAGGTGGACGTGGGGGAGATGATGCCCTCGGGCCACTACGTGCGGCTGATGCGGGAGCTGGACGGGATGCTGGAGGGGGTCGCCCGGCTGGGGGCCTACGACAGCCCGGCCACCATCGCCAGCGCCGTCGAGTTCATCCTTGAGGGGCTCCATGTGAACAAGCGGCTTAACAAAGAAAGACTGCCGGGAAAGGTGGTTTACCGGTCTTAAGGCGGTGCGGCCGGCTCCGGCCGCCAACTTTGGGAGGGGGCTTTCGGCATGCCGATTTATCGCTACTCCGAGTGGGACGGCACCCAGGATTTTAGCCTCGACCCCGACGAGCTTCTAAAGGCCCTGTCGGACGACGTCCTGGCCCACGGGGATATCTCTCAGGCCCTGCGTCAGCTTCTGCGCCGGGGTTTCACGCGTCCGGACGGCACCCGGTTCATGGGCTTGCAGGAGCTGATGCAGCGGGTCCGCCAGGCCCGTCAGCAGCGGCTCGACCGCTATAACCTGGGGTCGATCCTGGACGACATCCGCAAGAAGCTGGAGCAGGTCGTGCAGACCGAGCGGCAGGGGATCGAGCGCCGGCTGGCCGAGGCCCGGGCGCAGGCTCCCCAGGGGGCCGAAGACCCCCTGGTTAAGATGATGGAGAAGGTTGCCCGGCGCAAGCTTGATTACCTCGATCAGCTTCCCCCCGACCTGGCCGGTCAGGTCAAGGCCCTCAGCGACTACGAGTTTATGGACCCCGAAGCCCAGCGGCTCTTCCAGGAGCTTATGCAGATGCTCCAGGGCCAGGTGATGGATTCGTTCTTCCAGAGCCTTTACCAGCAGATTCAGAGTTTGACTCCTGAGGACCTGGCCCGGATCCGGCAGATGGTCCAGGAGCTTAACCGGATGCTGGAACAGCGGATGCGGGGTCAGGAGCCCGACTTCGACCGCTTTATGCGGCAGTTTGGGGACATGTTCGGTCCGAACCCGCCCCAAAGCCTGGACGAACTGCTCGAGCAGATGCGCCAGCGGATGGCGATGATGCGGTCCCTCCTGGACTCCCTCTCCCCCCAGCAGCGGCAGGCCCTCCAGGAGCTTTTAGAGTCGGTCCTCAGGGACGAAGGGCTTCGGCAGGAGCTGGCGGCCCTGGCCGCCAACCTGGAGTACCTGATGCCCAGCGACGACCTGCGCAACCGCTACCCCTTCCGGGGCGACGAGCCCCTCAGCCTGCAGGAGGCGATGCGGCTCATGGAGGAACTGCAGGCCCTCGACCGGCTCGAGCAGCAGCTTCGGGCCGCCGAGCAGGGCCGGGGCCTGGACGACGTGGATGCCGAAAAGCTCCGGGAGCTTTTGGGCGAGGAGGCCCACCGGATGATGGAGGCGCTCCGGCAGATGGCCCGCCTCCTGGAGGAGGCGGGGTACATCCGGTCCCGGGGCAACCGGTGGGAGCTGACCCCCCGGGCCATGCGGAAGATCGGTCAGAAAGCCCTTTATGACATCTTCAACCAGATTAAAAAGGACCGGTTCGGCAAGCACGAAACGGCCTACCGGGGACCCGGCAACGAGCGGGCCGAGGACACCAAGCCTTACGAGTTCGGCGACCCCTTCCACCTCCACCTGGAAAGGACGCTGATGAACAGCCTGATTCGGGAGGGGCCGAAGGTTCCGGTCAAGCTTTCGCCCGGTGACTTCGAAGTCTTCCAAACCAGACACACCAGCCAGACGGCCACGGTGATGATGCTGGACTTGAGCTGGTCGATGGGGCTGCGGGGCAACTTCTTTGCCGCCAAGAAGGTGGCCCTGGCCTTAAGCCAGCTTATCAAAACCCAGTTCCCCCGGGACGTGCTCTACATTGTCGGCTTCTCCAGGTATGCCCGCCAGCTCACCGAGCAGGAGCTGGCCGAGGCCACCGTCGATGAGTACTCCTATGGCACCAACATCCAGCACGCCTTTATGCTCGCCCAGCGGCTCCTGGCCAAGCACAACACGGCCAACAAACAGATAATCATGGTCACCGACGGGGAGCCCACCTCCCACATCGAGGGCGGCCGGGCCTTCTTCGCCTACCCGCCCACCCTCCGGACCCTCCAGCTTACCCTCCAGGAGGCCCGGAACTGCACCCGCCAGGGGATCATCATTAACACCTTCATGCTGGACCGCAGCTTCTACATGATGGAGTTTGTGGAGCAGCTGGCCCGGATAAATAAGGGACGGATCTTTTACACGAGCCCGGAGCGGCTGGGCCAGTACGTGCTGGTGGACTACCTGGCCAACAGGCGTCGGCGGATCGCCTAGCGGAACGTAAGCCCCAGGAGCCCTTCCAGGTAAAACCGCAGGGCGGCCAGGCCCATCAGCTCGACCAGGGCCGCCCCCAGGGCCAGGCTGAGGCCGGGTACGGCATCAACCCAGCCGCCGAAGCTCCGGGCTTTCCCGAGAAGATAGAGGCCCACCACCAGGTTAAAGAGGCCGAGCAGGACCCAGACGCCCCCGACGCCCACCAGCGAAACCGGGTAAAGCATCAGAGCCGAGCCCGAAGCGGCGGCCCCAAAAAGTACGGCCTGCAGGAGGCCCACCGGCGCCAGGTCGGCCCAGCCCACCGCCGGGCCGGGGACCGGCTTGCGCCAGAGGGCGCCCCCGACTACCGGCGCAAAGACCACCCCGATGCTCACCCCGGCCAGAAGGCCGGTGCCGAGCCGGAGGGTGTTGGCCGGCGGGTATGGGTGGGGCAGGCCCAGGTCGCTCAGAAAGGCGTTGAAGCCGTCGAAGGCCATCGCCCCAAAGAAGAGGAGCGTGAGGCCGACCAGGCCCAGGGGCGGCAGGCCGGCGGCCCGAAGCCCGCGGCGGACCCAGAGCCAGCCCAGCGTCAGGAAGGCTCCGCCGTAGATCCCCACCATCCGGGCCTCCAGGGGCGGCTGAGCCGAGCCCAGGAAAAGGGAGTGGGCGGGGCGCTGGGGACAGACCCCGGCGCCGAGAAAGTGGAGCTTGTCCAAAAGGCTGCCTGGGGTCAGGCCGAAACCGACTGGCAGCAGAAGGATTAGGGCGGCCGGCAAGATGAGGCTTTTTTTCAACGCCTGGTTAAGATCCGCCGGATGATCCGGCCCCGAAGCCGGGTCCAGGCCGCCGAAACCTGAGCCTGCTCGGTGGGGTTAAGCTGGCGTCGGCCGAAGCGGACCTTTACGAAGGCCCCCACAACTGTCTCGATGTCGGCGCCCGTATCGGCCAGTTCCGCCCGGAGCCGTTCGGCAAACTCCAGCGGGGTCTGCCAGGGGTAGGGTTTGAGGCCCGCGAGCTGGGCCAGAACGACCGCCTTTTCGTAGGTCTGGCTTACGAGGTCCAGGGGGGCGAACCGGCGCCGCCACCAGACCAGGCCGCCGACCCCCAGCCCCAGCAGGGCTCCCACCGGCACTACGGCCAGCCCAAGGAGTCCCCGGCCGAAGTCGGAGTCGGATTGCTCGCCGAGGAATTCACCCCCGTAGAACCCCTCGTCGGGCAGCATCTCCCCGGGCCCCACACCACCCGGCCCCTCCCGGAGGACGTCGGCCCCGGAAGCCTCGCCGCCGGTCTCCTCGAGGCTTTCTACCCGGGGTACCCCTGCCCCCGCCCGGGGCGACGGCTCGAAGTCGACCCAGCCGTACTCCGGAAAGTAAACCTGGGGCCACGAGTGGGCGTCGGACTCCCGAACCTCGTAGGCGCCGACGTCCGGGTTATAAGTGCCGCTCATGTAGCCCACGGCCACCCGGGCGGGTATCCCGATGGAGCGGAGCATCACCGCCATGGCGGAGGCAAAGTAGTCGCAGTAGCCCCGCTTGAGGTCGAAAAGAAACCACTCGACCCCATCCCGGCCGGCCGGAGGCTGGGGGATATTGGTGTCGTAGGGGAACTGCTGGAGGTAGGCCTCAATGGCCTTGGCTTTATCGTAGCTGTTGTTAAGACCCCGGGTAAGCTCCTGGGCCAGCTGGCGGACCCGGGGCGGAAAGTTCGGGGGAAGCTGCAGGTAGCGGTCGACGATGTGCTGGGGGTAGCTTGTGCCGGCCCGGCGCAGCTCCTGACCGGTGGCGGTGGAGATCGACGCCCTGACCGAGTACTGCTGGCCGAACCGGATACCCCCGACCGGCCGGACGGCCGCCAAGTCCATATAGTTCGGCCGCCGCAGGTTCACCATGAAGCTGGCGACCCGCCCGCCGATGATGGTGGGGCCGTAAGCCGTGTATTCGGCCGGAAGGAGCCGCTGGATAAGGCCCATCTGTTCCCTTTCGCCCAGGTCGGCCTGTTCCGAAAGGGCCTGCCGAATGTTGTTAACGGCCGCCCGCAGGTCTTCCGGGAGCTGAAAGTCTCGGGTCCGGTCCCGCAGGTCGACCAGCATGGGGGCCGGCGGGTCGTACTCGACGACCACCGGAACGTTAAACTGCATCCCCTGACCCCCCAGAAAGACCAGGCCGCTGGAGACCGCATTCAGGCGGATGACCTCGACAATCTCCTCCCGGCCCTTGTACGCCGCGGTGGTCGTCAGGACCGTGCCGGGCGAGAGCTGAACGGTCCGGCGCTCCCCCGAAAGCCAGCCCTGCCCCGTATACGTGTCGTAGGTGAGGCCCAGCCAGTAGTAGCGCCGGGGGCTGAAAACGTAAAGCACCACGCGGTTGCCCAGGGTGATGCTCCCCTTAAGGGCGAGGGTGCGGCCGAAATAGGCGGTATCCGTTCCCTCCTTGGCCGTAAGGGAGGCAAAGAGGCGGTTAAACTCCGACTGGGCGTCCTGGACCGGGGTGTTTATTCGGTTCCAGATGTCGGCAATGAAGTTCTGTTCCGTGGAGGCCGGCATGATGGCGGCCGCCGCCAGAATCCCGACGACTACCACGGCGACATTGGGCAGGACGGTAAGGCCCATCTCCCGGGAGTAGCGGATGCCGAAGAGGTCCCAGCGCCGCTGGAAGGCGTAGAAGTTAAGCCGCATCGCCAAAAGCAGGGCGGCAAACAGGTATATAAAGAAATAAATGGTCAGGTGGGATGGGGCATAGCGCAGGTTAAACAGCAGGGCGATGCCGACTGGGAGCATCGCACCGACGGCCGAGCGCCGCCGGAAAACAAACCAGGCGGCGCTGTAGGCCAGAAACCAGGCCAGGCCGGTGACCATAAACACAAAGGGCAGGCTGTCGTTGTTGATGCCGCCTGTCCGGGCGGCGTAGGCCCAGTAGTTAAGCCTGAGGATGAGGTCGACCAGGCGCTCCGGCCAGGTGGGCAACCGGATCACGCTCTGGACACCCCAGACAGTGATGACCAGCCCGTAAAGGGCGGCTACCGGGTGGGTTAGGTAGCCGGGTAGCCTCGTCTTGGCCAGGAGGGTTCCGAAAAGGAGCCCCCCGATGGCGATTTCGGCTAGGGGCGGCAGGTCCTCGACCCACCGGGCCCCCTGGACGGCCCAGACGGCGCTCAGGAGGGCAAAGACCAGGATTGCCAGGGTGACGAAGCCCTCCCTGGGGTAGAGCCGCTCGAGGCTGACTTCCCGACCGACCCGCCTCAGCAGGCCCGCCGGGCCTGGGGGTTCGGGTTGGGGTTCCGGGGGGCGGAGGATAACGTTTAAGTCTGCCACCGCTGCTCCTCCCTCCAATGTTAGGCGGCGCAACCCAAAGTGTCAAACGCGGCCCGGCGAAAGTTTGTCGGCGGCCGCGGTTTTGGGCCATAATCAGAAGAGCATGGCCGCCGTCAGATGCCGTCTGATCGTCAACCCCTCGGCCGGCGTTATGCTACCGCCCGCTCCCTCACCCGAACGCATCGTGCAGACCCTTAGTGAGGCCGGCTGGCAGGTGGACCTCGCCTTCAGTAGCGGGCCCGGCTGCGTGCCCCGGCTTGCCCGGGAGGCCGCCGACCAGGGCTACGACGTGGTTATCGCCGGGGGTGGAGACGGAACGGTAAACGAGGCCCTGCAGGGGGTTGTCCACACCCCCACGGCCCTGGGAGTTATCCCCCTGGGGACGGCCAACGTCTTTGCTCGGGAAGTGGGAATCCCCCTCGACCCGATCCGCGCCGCCGAGCTTCTGACCCGGTGCGAGGTCCGCCGCCTGGACGTGGGTCTCACCAGCACCGGCCGGTATTTCCTGCTCTGGAGCGGCATCGGCTTCGACGCCGAGGTGGCCAAGCAGGCCGAGCTTCGATTCAAGCGCCAGCTCGGCATCCTTGCCTACGTGGCCGCCGCCGTGCGCACCTTCTTCTGGTTTGAGGGAACCCGGGCCCACATCGAGCTGGACGGCCGGAGGTTCCGCCGCCGGGTTCTGCTGATGGTGGTGGCCAACACCCGCCTCTACGCCCTATTCCCCCTCTCGGCCCACACACGGCCGGACGACGGCCTCTTCGACGTGGTGCTTTTTGGCGGGCGGGGCTTCTTTACGAAGCTCCGGCACGTGTTCGGCTTCTTCTCCGGCCGGCACCTGCAACTGCCCAAGGTGCTCAGGTTCACCGCCCGAACGGTGTCCATCAGGAGCACCCGGCCCCTGCCGGTCCAGGTGGATGGCGAGCTGATCGGCACGACCCCGATGAGCTTTTCCATCCAGCCGGGCGCCCTCCGCATCCTCCTGCCCCCCACCGCCCCCTACGGCTACCCCGACGGCCGGTTGAGTCCCGGGGCCAGGGCGGCAACGGCCCCGGACCGCTCCCCGCCGTGATTCCCCGGGAGGAGTTTTACCGGCGGCAAGAGTCGGCCCGGAAACTGGCAGCCGAGGCCGGCTTTGCCGGGCTTCTGGCCGTGGGCCGCTCTTTTTACGACCGGCCTGGGCCCCTGGCCTATCTGACCAATCATTTCCCCGCCTTTCCGGCAACGGCCTTCGCCCCGGGGATGCGGGGTCTGGGCCACGGGGTTTTCATCCTGCCGGTGGCGGGCGACCCGGTCCTCTGCATTGACCTTCGCAGTTACCGGAAGGAGCTGGTGGCCGTCGACGACGTCCGCCAGGCCGGCGACCTGGTAAGGCTGGTGGCGGAGGTTCTGCGGGAAAAGGGCCTGGCCGGGGGCCGGCTGGGCTTGGCCGGATGGGATATCCTGCCCCTGGCGTTCTACCGGGACCTCGTCAACCTTCTGCCCGAGCTGAGGCTGGAGCCGGCCGATGACCTGCTGAACCGGCTGCGGCGGGTGAAGTCCGAGGCCGAGGTGGGCCTCCTGCGTCAGGCCGCCCGGATTGCCGGGGCGGGGCTGGAGGGTGCCCTCAAGGCCATCAGGCCGGGGGTTACCGAGGCGGAGGTGTGCGCGGCCGGCACCGCCGCCGCCCTCCGGGCCGGGGCGGACTTTGTCCGCTACCTGCGGGTGCATTCCGGCCCGTGGTCGGCGGCCGGTTCCCGCTGGCCCCAGGCCACCGACCGGCGCCTGGAGGCCGGCGACCTGGTGGCCCTGGATATCATCGGGGCCTTTCGGGGCTATCAGTTTGACGTCAACCGGAGCACCGTGGTCGGCGAGGCCGACCGCCGGGCCCGGCAGCTTCTGGAGGCCGTCTACCTGGCAAGCCGACTGATGGTGGAGCACTGCTACCCCGGCGTGCCGGCGGCCGAGCTGGTTCGGGTTGCCCGGCGCGGCCTGGAGGAGCTGGGATTCGGGGCCTACGCCGCGGCGATGATGGGCCACGGCATCGGCCTTGAAACCGTCGAACCGCCCTACATTACGGCCGACGCCGACGACGTCCTGGAGCCGGGAATGGTCCTGGCGGTGGAGCCCGGGGTCTTTATCCCGGGCTGGGGCGGGGCCAACATCGAAGAGATTGTGGTGGTCCGCGACGGCCCCCCGGAGACCCTCACCCTCATTCCGGCCCGGCTTTGGTGAGCAGGTTGAAGGCCGTCGCCAGGTAAACCTTTAGCTGGGTGACCAGCGAATCCACCAGCACGTGCTCGTCGGGGCCGTGGGCGTGGAAGCCCACCGGGCCGAACACCACTGTATCGATGCCGGCCTGCCGGTAAAGCCGGCCGTCGGTGGCCCCCGCCCAGTTGACGAAGAATTCCGGCTCCTTTCCGGTGACCTGCCGGTAGGCGGCCTGGATGGTCCGGACGAGCCGGCTGTTCGGGTCGGTCATGTTGGCGGGCATAAAGGGTATCTGCCCCTCCTCCGCCCGGGTCAGAATTTCGTAGCTTCCTGCCCCGAACTCGGCCACTACCCGGTCCAGGGTCTCCCGGACCTCCGCCAGCACCGACTCCATCGTCTCGCCCGGCACTGTCCGCCGGTCGATAGTGATGACCGCCTCGGCGGGCACCTGGTTGGGCGTCTGGCCGCCGTGGAACATGTTCACGCTGATGACCGGATAGCCCACGGCCGGGTGGAACCGGTCGATGTGCCGGTCCAGGGCCACCACGGCCCGGGCGGCCAGGGCCACTGCGTTAACCCCCTCGGCCCGGGCGTAGGCCGTGTGGGTGGCCTTGCCCGTAAAGCGGACCTTGAACTGGAAGACGCCCCGCTCGGCGATGCGGAGCTTTAAATCGCTCTTCTCCCCCACCAGGACGGCGTCGGGCCGGGGCAGGGCGCCCGCCTGAATCTGCTCGATTAAAAACCCGGTGCCGAAGTTGCCGCCCCGCTCCTCGTCCGAAACCAGCTGGAGCTGGACCTGCCCGGGGAGGTCCGGGCAGTGGCGCTTGAACAGGATGAGGGCGTAGGTCATGGCCGCGCAGGAGCCCTTCATGTCCGAGGCCCCCCGGCCGTAAAGTTTGCCGTCGACGAGCTCGCCCGAGAAGGGCCCCACCGACCAGGCCCAGGGGTCCGGCACCGGGACGGTATCCAGGTGGCCGTTGAACGCGACGATGGGCCCGCCCCCGGCCCCCACCCACCCGACGACGTTGGGGCGGGCCGGGTCCCGGGCCAGGACCCGGGCGGCGATGCCGTGGTCGGCCAGAAGCCTCCGGGCAAACTCCATCACGGCGGCCTCCTCGCCGCTTGGGCTTGGGATCCGGATAAATTCCCGGGCGATTTCTACCAGCTCGTTCGGGTCAACGGCCCCGATAAGCCTTTCAAGGCTGGTCTCCGGCATTGGTCCCTCCTGTTGGGGTAGTAAGTCCCAGCTCCTCGGCGGTGAAAAGGGGCTCGAAGTCGTAGCCGGCCCGGCGGAGCCGCTCCCCGCCCCCCTCCTGCCGGTCGACGACGGCCAGCACCTTTATAACCTCAGCCCCGGCGGCCTCGGCTGCCGCAATGGCATTTAAGAGGGTCTCCCCCGTCGTCACCGTATCCTCAACGATGACCGCCCGCATCCCCGGCGTAAGGGGCCCCTCCACCTGGCGGCCGGTCCCGTGGGCCTTCGGCTCCTTCCGAACCAGGAATCCGGCCAGGTTCCGGCCCCGCTGGTAGGCCAGCAGGCAGAGGCCCGCCACCAGCGGGTCGGCCCCGATGGTCGGACCCCCAACCGCTTCAAACTCCAGGTCCCTAACCCTATCCCAGAGAAGCTCGGCCGTTAAGGCCAGGCCGTCCCCCGAGAGGGAGACCATTCGGGCGTCGATGTAGTAGTGGCTTTTGCGCCCGGACGAAAGGACCACCTCCCGGAAGCTTACGGCCCGCTCCAGGAGCATGAGCTTGAGCCGTTCCCGCAGAAGCTCCGACATCTCAATCGGCCTGCCAGACGTAGTTGCGGGCAAACTCAACCACCGCCCGCAGGTTCTCGGGCCGGGTGGTCGTCGGTATGGAGCAGTCCGGCCCCAGGATGAACCGAACCCCGCCCGTCTCCGCCACGGCCCGGCGAGCCTCGGCCAGGGCCGCCTCGGGGTCCGGAGCCGTCAGGGCCCGGTGGCTTACGCCCCCGATCAGGACCTTTTGGCCCAGGCGGGCCCGGGCCTCGCCCAGGGAGGGGTTGGTGGGGGAGGTGACCGCCCAGTTGACGGCCGGCACCGGGTAGTCGGCCAGGAGGTAGAGCATGCTGTTTTCCTGGCAGACGTGGAGGATGTTAAACCAGGCCGATTGGACGGCCTCAAGGACCCGCAGGTCGTAGGGCCGGCCGAACCGGACATACTCCTCCTCGGTCAGGAGGTTGCGGGTTGCCAGGGTTGTGGTGGCAAAGAAGATGCCGTCGGCCCCGGCTTCCAGGCAGGCCCGGGCGAAGGGGACAAAGGTCCGGGTTATAGCCTCGAGGGCCGCCTCCACCGCCGCCGGATGCTCCCGGAGCCACCGCGCCAGGGTAGGGTCCGAGCCCACCAGGTCGGCCGCCACCGAAAGGGGGTTAAAGATAGTGGCCACCATGGGCACCTCCGGACCCAGCTCCCGGCGGATGAGCCGCAGGGCTTCCAGCTGTTCCCCCAGGGCCCCGGCATCGGGGGGCGCCGGCCGGATGGCCCCCAGCTCCTCGGGGGTGCGCACCGGGAACGTCACCTGGCGGGGCCGGTCGTGGGGCCCGCCGGGGTATTCGAACCGGGCACCCCACGGCTCGACGTGGTACTGGGCCCGAGGGTTGACTTTCAGGAAGTCGAAGTCGTACTCCCGCTGCCAGGCCACCATCGCCCGGGCCAGGTCCCGGGCCGAGGACTCCTGGTCGTAGAAATGCCGCCAGAAGGCGTAGGGCGGTCGGTCCGGCCGCTCCCCGGCCAGAACCCGCCGAAGCCGTTCCCGGTGGGTGAGGCTCATCAGGCCCGAACCTCCTCGAGGAATCTCTTGAGGGCCGGAACCAGCACCCGGGTGACCCCGCCGCAGAAGTACTGGACGCCCCGCTCCCGCCAGTAGCGGGTCCACTCGGGGTCGATGGCCAGGGTTCCGGCGACCCGGCCGGCAGCCCGGATCTGCCGGACCGCGTCCTCGATGGCGGCCATCACCTCGGGGTGGCGGGGGTTGCCGGGGTGCCCCAGGGAAGATGATATGTCGGTGGGCCCGAGGAAGAAGACGTCAACCCCGTCAACCCGGAGCATTTCAGGCAGGTTGTCCAGCGCCTGCCGGTTCTCCACGTGGGTAATGAGCAGAAGCTCCCGGTTGGCCGCCGCCACATACTCGGCCAGGGGCGTAAGGCCGTAATCGGCGGCCCGGACGCTGGCCAGACCCCGGCGGCCCAGGGGCGGATACCGAACAGACTGGGCGGCCAGGCGGGCATCCTCGGCGGTGTTGATCATGGGCAGGTGAACCCCCAGGGCCCCGATATCCAGGTAGCGCAGGATCACCTGCTGGGCGTTCTGGGCCACCCGGATTATCGGGGTTATGCCGGAAAGCTCGGCCGCCCGGACCATCTCCAGGCACTGGGTAAGCTCGAGGGGCCCGTGCTCGGCATCGAAGATCATGAAGTCAAACCCTAGCCGGCCGGTTATCTCGACGATATTCGGGGCGTAAAAGTCGATGAAAAGGCCGTAGACGCACTCGCCGGCTGAAAGCTTGGCCTTGACGGGGTTGGGGCGCACGTTCTCCTCCGCTTAACGAAGCTTTCGGCCAAGAGGATAACCCACCTGGGCCTGGAATTACAAGGCCAGGTCGGCCAGACTGTGGACCACCGGCAGGTCCTCGGGCAGGTCGGCCGCCGGCGGGCGGACGATGAGAAAGCCGTGAAGGCCGGCCTCCCGGGCGGCCCGGACGTGCCTGGGCAGGTCGTCGACGAAAAGGGTTTCCTCCGGCCGAAGCCCGAGCCTGGCCAGCCCCAGGCCGAAAATCGCCGGGTCCGGCTTGGCCAGCCCCACCTCGGCCGAGATGATTATGGTGTCGAAATAGGCCGTAAGGCCCAGCCGGTCAATGGCCTCCCGGAAGGAGGGGACGGCGTTGGAGACGATGCCGAGCCGCAGGCCCCGCCGCCGCCAGGCCTCCAGGGCCGGAACGGTATCCGGGAAAAGCTCCAGAAAGTTTAGATAATCCGTCGCCTCGGCCAGACGGCGGACCAGCCCGGGGCTGGTGGGGAGCTTCAGGGCCGAGAGGACCCGCCGGCAGTAGGCCCGCCAGAGCCTCTGCTCTTCGGCCCGGGTCCGGGCGTTGGGCTCGGGCCAGTTGAATTCCAGGTCGGCCGCCAGGATTGCCCGCTCCAGGGCCTCGGGGTCCGGGGCGAAGCCGGCCTCCCGCAGGAAGCGGCCGAACCGGTCGGCCCGGGTGTATTTGACCTGGAAGAGGGTGCCCCCAGCGTCCAGGAGGCCCCCCTTAAAGTTGGACACCGGGCACGTGCCTCCGCAGAAAGTCCACGACCCGCCGGAAGGCGTCGATGCGGTTCTCCCGCCGACTGAAGCCGTGGCCCTCATTTTCGTAGATTTTAACCTCCACCACCCCGCCGGCCGACCGGACGGCCTCGGCGACCTGGCGGGTTTCCTGCACGGGACAGCGGATGTCGTTGGCCCCGGCCAGCAGGAGCAGGGGAGCCTTGATCCGGTCGGCGAAGAAGATGGGGGAGCGGTCCCGCCACAGCTCGGCGTCGGCCACCGGGTCGCCCATCATCACCCGGTCGTAGGCCTGGAGGGTAGGGTCCTCGTTTTCGAATTCGGTGAACCAGTTGGCAAAGGGCACAACGGCCACCCCGGCCGCCCAAAGGTCGGGATATTTGGCCAGGGCCATCAGGGTGAGGTAGCCCCCGTAGGAAGCGCCCATAACGGCGACGGCCCTCGGGTTAACGTAGCCGGACGCCCTGAGAAAATCCAGGGCGGCCACCAGGTCCCGGAGGTCCCCCTCGCCCAGGTCCTTGCGGTTGGCCTCCTGGAAGGGCCGCCCGAACCCGGTGGAGCCCCGAAAGTTCGGGGCGATGACGATAAACCCGTGGGAGACCAGGAACTGGATGTCGGGGAACCAGCCGTTCTGGTGCTGCCAGGTGGGGCCGCCGTGGGCGTAGACAACGGCCGGGCGGGACCCGTCCGGCCGGATGTTCGGGGGAACGTAAACGAAGGCGGCAATAGGGGTGCCGTCGAAGGAGGGGTAAACCACAAGCTGCGGCCGGACGAAGTTTCGCCGGGTCAGGCCCCCCACCAGGCTCCGGGTGAGCCGGTAAAGGCGGCCGGTCGGCCGGTCCAGTCGCCAGGCCTCCGGCGGGGAATCGGCCGAGGCGTAAAGGAGCAGGAGACGCCGGCCGGAAGGGTCAAACTCGGCCGAAAGGTAGACCCCTTCGGGAAGGGGAATGGGGGTTTCGAGGCCGTCCGGAGTTCGGATAAAGGCCCGGTGGCTTCCGGCCACGTTGCGGACGTAGACGAACTCGGGGCCCCTCCGGGAGACGGCCAGGGCATAGCTTTCCCACTCGCCTAGGGTGAGCCAGTCCAACCGGCCGGTTACCGTATCCAGCAGGCCGACGGCCTCTAAGTCGGCCCCGTTGGCGTTGGAGTTTATGACCAGGTGCCGGCCGTCGGGCAGCCAGTCGACGGCGGCGGTGATGTGCTCCCCGTCCACCGGGATGAGAACCTTCTCCTGGCGGGTATCCAGGTCAAGGAGGGTAACCCCCGAATGGAGAAAGTCGTGGGTTCTGGTCAGGGCCAGCCGGCGGCCGTCGGGACTCCAGCGGAGGCCGGCGCACTGGCCGTGTTCGGTCCCGGCGACCCGGGTAATCTCGGCCGTTACGGTGTCGGCCAGGTAAACGGAGTACTGGCCCGGCCTATCCCGCTCGGCGGCGAAGGCGACCAGGCGGCCGTCGGGCGACCAGCGGATGCTCCGGTAGCCGACGCCCTCGGTTCGGGTAAGGTTGCGGGGCCGGCCGCCGGCGGCCGGAAGCAGAAAGATGTTCGGCTTCTCGTTTCCGGCCCGGTCCTGGGTGTAAAGGAGCCAGCGGCCGTCGGGGGAGGGCCCTTCAAGGCGGGTGCGCTCGTCGGAGACGGTGAGCTGTTCGGGCCAGCCCCCGCCGGCCGGCATCCGCCAGATGTTGAAGCGGCCGGTGATGTTGGCCTCCAGGTAGATAAGCCGGCCGTCGGCCGACCAGCGGGCGGCCGCCAGCTGGTGGGCATGGTAGAGGGCCTCCAGGTCCAGGGGGCCGTAGCCGGGACGCTGGGGGCTTTTAATCGGTTCGGTTTTAAGGCTCGCCGCTGGGGTTGGAATCACGGCTGTTATCTCCCGGGCAGGGTTTACGGGCCGGCGGGTACTTCCCCAAACTACGTTTTAAAACAGCCGGGGTCCCGGGGGCAAACCCTACAGGCGGCCCGTTAGGGAAACGCCCGGCCGTATATGCCACAAGCTGGGGCATCGTCCCTCTGGGCCGGCCCCGATGGGCTATAATAAAAGGTGAATGACTGTCCGGCGTAGCCTGAAGCTCCCGAGGTGGTAGGTGGCCATGCCAACGTACGAGTACCTCTGTGACAGCTGCGGTTTTCGGTTCGAAAGGTTCCAGCGCATTACCGAAGACCCCATCTCCCACTGCCCCCGCTGCCAGGGGGCAGTCCACCGGGTCTTCTACCCGGTAAGCATCATGTTTAAAGGTCGAGGTTTCTACAGCACCGACTACGGCCGCGGTGGTGCCGCCTCCGGGAACGGCAAGGTCGAGGACTCCGCCAAAACCCAAGCCGAACGGGCTGAGGCCGGTACGGAAAGCAAGTCCTCGGATAAGTCCACAACCTAATTGCGGGCCGTCGTCCAGCGGGTCAGCCGGGGCGCCGTCCGGGTCGGGGACGAGCTGGTGGCCGAGATCGGACGGGGCCTCGTCGTTCTGGTGGGAGTGGGCCGGGATGATTCGGAGGCCAGTGCCCGCCGGCTGGCCGAAAAGGTTGCCTATCTGCGCATCTTCCCCGACGAGGCCGACCGGATGAATCGGTCGGTTCTGGACATTGGGGGTGAGGTGCTGGTGGTAAGCCAGTTCACCCTTTTGGCCGACACCAGCCGGGGCCGGCGGCCCTCTTTCGTCAATGCGGCCCCGCCCGAGCAGGCCGAACCCCTTGTGAGCCTCTTTGCCGTGACGCTGCGGGAACTGGGTTTAACGGTGAAGACCGGCCGCTTCGGGGCCCACATGCTGGTGGAGGTCTTCAACGACGGCCCCGTAACCATCATCCTGGAGACGTAGTCCAACCCCCTACCGGAGCTTGCCGATAAACTCGGCCAGCCCCTCCCGCCCGTCGACCCTGACCCGGGGCAGGGTGAGCCGCTCTTCAAGCCGCAGGATGTTCCCGGGACGGGTGGTCACCGCCGTCCGGTAGCCGGCCGCCTCCACCAGGCCCACCGCCGCCGGGTTATAGCGGCCGGCCGGGTAAGCGAAGTCGGCCACGGCTACCCCCAGCCGCTCCTCCAGCCGCTGTTTGCTTAAGAAGATTTCCCGGCGGGCCCGGTCGGGGGCTGCCGTGGTAAGGTCCACGTGGGTGAGGGTGTGGGAACCGACGGCAACCAGTCCCTCCGAAACCAGGGTTGAAAGCATCTCCCAGGTTAGGTAGGCCGGCCGGTCCAGAAAATCCACGATGACGTAGACGGTGGCCCGAAAGCCCCGGGCCTTCAGGACCGGGTAGGCCGCCGTGAAGAAGTCCCGGTAGCCGTCGTCGAAGGTTAAAACCACGGGCCTGGGGGGCAGGGGAGCGCCGGCGGTCCAGGCCGCGTAAACGTCTTCTAAGGTCACCGGGGTAAATCCCGCCTCGGCCAGGTAGGCCATCTGTCGGCCGAAGAGGTCGGGGTTCACCGAAAGCCCCGCCCCGATCCGGTCGACCGGGTTGGGGTTAATCCGGATGTAGTGATACATAAGGATGGGGACCCGAAGGGTCCGCCCGGGTGCCGCCGGGGCTGGAGGTGCCGGGCCGGGGGCCTCGGGCTGATGGCTGGCCGGGATGGCCACGGGGGGTGGGGTGGGCTCGGGCGGGGCTGAACGGGTCGGCTGGCCGTATTCTTCCGGCGGAATCGGTACCGAGTGCCCGGAGGATACTTCCGCCGGGATTTTCGCCCGGTTCTCAACGGGCGGACTGGTTGCCGCCAGTATAAGCAGGCAGAGCAGGGCTACCGGCAGGATTCGGCTTCGATGCACCAGTTTGATATCTCACTAAGGTCGTTCGGTGTCGTTGGGCTCAGGTAGCTGCTGCTTGGGAGCCTCCAGGGCCGGGTACTCGGTCCGGGGGTGGTAGATTCCCCGCAGGCCTTCTTTGAGGGCCTGCTTGATCCGTTCGATATCCCCCAGGGTGAGGTCGCACTCATCCAGCTGGCCCTCGGCGATGCGCAGGGCCACCATCCGGTCGACGATGGCATCCAGATCCTCGGGGGTGTGGGAGCGGGCGCTCCGGGCGGTAGCCTCGACGGTGTCGGCCAGCATCAGGATAGCCGCCTCTTTCGAGCGGGGTTTCGGGCCGGGGTAACGAAACTCCTCGGGGGAAACGTTCAACCCCAGCTCCTTGGCCCGGTGGTAAAAGTACTGAATCAGGGTGGTCCCGTGGTGCTCGGCAATGAGGTCCCGAACCCGGCCCGGGAGCCGGTGGCGCCGGGCCAGCTCGAGGCCGTCGGTTACGTGGGCGCGGATGAGCTCGACGCTAACCCGGGGGTCAAGCCGGTCGTGGATATTTTCCCCGGGGGCCTGGTTTTCGGTGTAGAAGCCGGGCCGCACAAGCTTGCCGATGTCGTGGTAGTAGGCCCCAACCCTGACCAGCAACTTGTCGGCCTTTACGGCCTCGGCCGCCCGCTCGGCCAGGTTTCCCACAATCAGCGAGTGGTAGTAAGTTCCGGGAGCCTCGACCAGCAGCCGCCGCAGCAGGGGCTGGTTGGGGTCGGCAAGCTCCAGCAGGTGCGAGCCCGTAGTTATCCCGAAAATGTAGCCCAGAACGGCCAGCGACCCCACCGTCAGGGCGGCGGACAGCAACCCGTTCACCAGGCACAGGAAGGCGAGGAGGGGCAGGCTCATGGGCTCCAGGTCCCGAACCATCAGCCGGAAGCCTAAGGTCGCCGCCAGGCCGGTCAGGGCGACGCCGACCCCGGCCAGGAAGAAGTGGTGGGTGCGGGCGGTGGGCTGGGCGGCCAGCAGGCCCGCCAGGCCCGTTGCCAGGCCGTAAACCGCCAGCTGGGGCGTGCCAGACCCCACCAGCATCAAGAGCCCGACCAGGGTAACCAGGCCGGCCAGCCCCACCCCGGGGCCTAAGAGGGCCCCGGCCAGCATCGGGACGGCCGCCGCTGGGAAGGCCAGCTCGTAGTAGGGCCGGCCCGGAATGGTCAGCCGGGCCACCAGGACCGCGCCCACAATGAGCACGGCGATAAGCCCGAACCTGCGGATTGAGAGGATGGTCCGGGGTTCGAAGACTGCCAGATAGCCGGCCAGGGCCGCGGCGAGGCCCGCCGCAATCAGGCCCACCGACCCGAGCTGGTAAAGGTCGATGCCGCCGCTGGCGAGGCCGGTGGCGGCCAGCTTCTCCAGGGCCAGGACGGTGGCCACTTCCCCGTCCCGCAGGATGACTTCCCCGGCCTCGACCGTTACCACCACCGGTTCCACCCGCCGGCGGGCCGCCTCCCGGGCCGCCTCGGTCTGGGCCGCATCCACCGTAAGGTTGGGAACGATGTGGGCCCGGGCCAGCTCGACGGCAACCCGGGCCTGGAGGGGGTTCAAATCGGGGCTAAGCTGGGCCGGGAGCTGGTCCCGAACCGCGCCGACCTGTTCGGCGGTGATGCGGTTGCGCATCGCCTCCGACACCAGCCGGACGGCCTCATTCCTGACCTGATTCCACTCGGCTTCGGAGAGGCGTAGGACGGCCAGGATTCCTTCCGGGGACAGCCCGGACTCCGAAAGGCGGCTGAGCTGGGTCCGCTTTTCGTCGTCGGTGAGGTTAGTCGACTGCCTGATGGCCGTGATCTGGTCGCCGAGGTTGCGTAGCCGCTGGACTTGCTGCCCGGCCAGGGCCGGGTCGTAGGCATAGATATCGGCGATCCGGGCGGCAGCCTCTTCCCGGGCCTGGTTGGTGAGGAACTGGCTTACGAACTGGACCCGGCGGGGGGATTTTATGGTCTGGCGGGCAACGTCACCTTCCCGGAGCTGAAACTGACCCGGCAGAAACTGGATCCCGAGGGTTAAGGTCAGGCTTACCGAGAGGACGGCCCAGAAGAGAAGGGCCCTGACAGGGAGCCGCATCTGGGTCAGCGGGCTTCCCCGGCCAGCAGCTCCTGGACCACCTCGCTCACCAGCCGGCCCTCGGCCCGCCCCCTCACCCTGGGCATCAGGCGGGCCATCACCTTGCCCACGTCGCGGGGTCCGCTGGCCCCCACCTCGGCGATCACCTGCCGGGCAAGTTCGGCGACCTCGTCCCGGCTGAGCTGGGCCGGCAGGTAACGCTCCAAGATTTCCAGTTCGGACCGCTCTTTAGCCGCCAGGTCGGACCGGCCGCCCTTTTCGAACTCGGCGATGCTCTCCCGGCGCTGGCGGATCTGGCGGGCAATAACCTCGTAGACCTCAGCCTCTTCAAGGGGACGGCCTCGCTCCACCTCGGCGTAGCGGATGGCCGAGCGGAGCAGGCGGAGGGTTTCGCGGGTTATAACGTCTTGGCGTCGGGTCGCGTCGAGAAGGTCAGCCTGAATGCGGTCCAGAAGTCGCTGACCACTTTCACTCATCAAGGTTAGCCCTGGGGGCCGCCGCACCTAGCCGCTGTTTCGCAAACTTTTGCGCCGCTTCACCGCGGCCTTCTTCTTGCGCTTAACGCTGGGGGGTTCGTAGTGGGCGCGCCGGCGCGCCTCAGCCAGGATACCCTCCTGCTGGACCTTCTTAGTGAAGCGCTTAAGGGCCTGGTCGAAACTCTCGTGTTCGCTGACGATTACTTCGGTCACTTGACCTCCTTGTCGGGCTCGAGGGGCCTTTCCTCAATCGCATTATATTACAGGCCTTGACTCCCCTGTCAAACCGGGCCACCGGAAAACCCACCGCCCGGTGCCCGACCCTTCCGGGGTCGACTTGACAGGGGAGGGCGGGTCTGCTATACGTCAAGCAGACTTCAGGAGGCGGCGAGCGGGGCTGTGGACAGCGCCTTTGCGGCCGAAGTCAGGCGGCGGCTCGAAGAGGTTCTCGACCCCGAACTGGATGAGTCCATCGTAAGCCTCGGTTTCGTCAGGGGCCTTGACCTTAAAGATGGTGTCCTGACCGTAACCTTAAAGCTTCCCACCTTCTGGTGCGCCCCGAACTTTGCGTTCATTATGGCCGACGACGTCCGTCGGACCCTTCTAGCCCTCGATGGGGTTCGGGAGGTCCGGGTCGCCCTCGAAGACCACTTCGCCGCCGAGCAGGTCTGCGCCGGGGTAAACCTGGGCAAATCCTTCCCCGAAACTTTCCCCGGTGAAGCCGAATCGGACCTGGACACCCTTCGGGACCTTTTCCGGCGCAAGGGGTTTATACGCCGCCAGGAGGAGGCCGTGCGCACCCTAGCCGAGGCCGGCCTCAGCCCCGGTCGGATCTGTGCCCTCCGCCTGGCCGACCTGCGGCCAGCCGGTGACCGGTTTATCGTCGGCGGCGAGGGGGGACCCGTGTCTGTTCCGGCCGAGCCCATCAGCCGCTACCTTGAGCGCCGGCGGGAGCTTGGGCTCAATGCCTCCCTGGAAAGCCCCCTCTTCGTCGACCTTTCGGGCCGGCCTTTCACCCCCGAAGGGCTGGCCGCTTACCTGCGCCGGGCGCGCCTGGTTCGAACGTCCCTGGAGGCCAACGCCTTCATCTGCCGGGCCCTGCTTGCGGCCCGCAACGCCGGAGGAGGTCAAAATGTACCGCACGGCTGACGGGCAGGAGATTTTCGTCATCGACGGCCACATCCACTTCTGGGATGCCAGCCCCGAAAACTGGCGCAACCAGTACGGCGAGGGTTGGATCCGGTGCTTTTACGATTACCACACCGCCCTGAGCCCCGCCGAATATATCTGGCCCTTCGAAAAATACTGCAAATACACCGAAGAAGACCTCATCAAGGACCTTTTTATCGAGGGCTACGTCGACATCGGCATCTTTAACTCGACATACCTTACGGAGTTTTTCAGGAACGGCTTTAATACCCACGTCCAGAACAACGTCCTCAAACAGAAATACCCCGACCGGTTCATCCTCTGCGGGACGTTTGACCCCCGCTGGGGTGAGGCTGGCCTGGACGAATTCCGCCGGATGGTGGCCGAGTATCCCATTCAGGGCCTCAAACTTTACACCGCCGAGTGGCGCAACGGATCCCGGGGCTGGAAGCTCACCGACCCGATGGCTTACCGCTACTTGGAGCTCTGTCGGGAGCTGGGGATAAAGAACATCCACGTCCATAAAGGTCCCACCATTTACCCCCTGAACAAAGACGCCTTCGACGTTCACGACGTCGACCAGGCCGCCACCGATTTTCCGGACCTTAACTTCATCGTGGAGCACGTCGGCCTGCCCCGGCTCGAGGATTTCTGCTGGATCGCCACCCAGGACAAGAACATCTACGCCGGCCTGGCCGTGGCCAGTGCCTTCATCCGCCGGCGGCCCCGCTATTTCGGGGAGATTATGGCCAACCTTTTGAGCTGGCTCGGCCCCGACCGGATCCTCTTCGGTAGCGACTACGCCATCTGGTCGCCCAGATGGATTATCGAGGACTTCATGGCCTACGAGCTGCCCGCGGACATCAAGCAGGAGTATGGGGTCGACCTTACCCTGGATATTAAACGCAAAATTCTGGGGGAAAACGCCGCCCGTCTTTACGGCATCGACATCGAGGCCCACAGGCAGCGGCTCAGGGTCGACCCCATCGGCCGCCTCCAGGCCGCGGCCTAACCAGACCTTCTGACGGGAGGACCGGGATGCTTGCCGCCCGACTGCACGAATACGACGAAACCCTGAGCCGCCCCGAACTTGTCCGTCTGGAAGAGGTGCCGGAGCCGAAAATCGAGGAGCCCGACGATGTTATCGTTCGGGTCGGCGGGGCGGGCCTCTGCCGGACCGACCTGCACATCATCGAGGGGATCTGGCGCACCAAGGTTAACCGGCCCCTGCCCTATACCCTCGGCCACGAAAACGCTGGCTGGGTCCACGCCGTCGGGGAGATGGTCCGAACGGTCCGGCCGGGGGACGCCGTAATCGTACACCCCCTCATGACCGACGGGGTCTGCCCGGCCTGCCGGCGGGGCGAGGACATGCACTGCGTCAACTCGAAGTTCCCCGGCATCGACACCGACGGCGGGTTTGCGGAGTTTCTGCGCACCAAGGAGCGGTCGGTCTTAAAGCTTCCGCCCGGCCTCGAACCTAAGGACGTGGCCCCCTATGCCGACGCCGGCCTCACGGCTTTCCGGGCCGCCCGAAAAGCCGCCGGCATCCTCCGCCCGGGGATGTGGGCCGTAATCATCGGGTTCGGCGGCCTCGGCCACATCGCCGCCCAGGTGCTGCGCAGCCTCTGCGCCGCCCGGATAATCGTCGTCGACGTGTCGGAGGCCGCCCTTCAGCTGGCCTCCCAGCTCGGGTTTAGCGACCAGGTGCCCGGCGGCCCCGGGGCGGTGGAGCAGGTGCGCCGGCTCACCGACGGCGGGGCCGATGCCGTCCTCGACTTCGTGGGCGAAAAGGGCACCCCCGACCAGGGGATGGCCATGCTTAGAAAGGGCGGGACGTATTTTGTCATCGGCTACGGCGGCGTTCTGCAGGTGCCCACCATCGACCTTATCGTCGGCGAGTACAGCATCGTGGGCAACCTGGTGGGCAACTTCACCGAGCTCCGGGAGCTGATGACCCTGGCCGGGGAGGGCAAGGTGCGGCTGACGACCCGGGTCTACCCGCTAAGGGAGATAAACCAGGCCATGCACGACCTGGCCGCCGGCCGCCTCATCGGGCGGGCAGTGCTGGTTCCCTAAGCGGGAAGTTTAAGGACTCCCACCAGCTCCCGGACGGCCGCGGCTGAGCGGTGGAGGGCCGCCAGCTCCTCCTGGGTGAGCTTAAGCTCGACGACCTTTTCGACCCCGCCGGCCCCGAGGACCACCGGCACCCCGACGCAGACGCCGTTGATGCCGTACTCCCCCTGCAGGTAGACGCAGGCCGGCAGCAGGCGCTTCTGGTCCAGGATAATGGCGTCCACCATCTCGGCCGTGGCCGCCGACGGGGCGTAGAAGGCACTCCCGGTCTTGAGGAGGCGGACGATTTCGGCCCCGCCGTCGATGGTCCGCTGAACCAGGGCCTCGATGCGCTCGGGGGGAATGAGCTCCGTTATGGGAATCCCCGATACGGTGGCATACCGGGGCAGGGGGACCATCGTGTCCCCGTGGCCGCCCAGGACCATCGCCTGAACGTCCCGGAAGGAGACCCCCAGCTCCAGGGCGATAAAGGTGCGAAAGCGCGCCGAATCCAGCACCCCGGACTGGCCGATCACCCGCTCCCGGGGAAGGCCGCTCACGTGAAGGGCAAGCTGGGTCATGGCATCAAGGGGATTGGTGACCAGCAAGAGGATGGTGTTCGGGGAATACTTTATTACCTGCTCCACCACCGAGCGGACGATTTCCCCGTTGGCCAGCACAAGGTCGTCCCGGCTCATGCCCGGCTTGCGGGCCATTCCCGAGGTGATTACCACCAGGTCCGAACCGGCGGTGTCGGCGTAGTCGTTGGTGCCGATGATATTGCTATCGTAGCCGACGATAGGTCCCGACTCCAAAAGGTCGAGCCCCTTGCCCTGGGGCAGGCCCTCGACGATGTCCACCAGGACGATGTCGGCGTAGTCCCGCTCGGCCAGGCGCTGGGCCAGGGTGCCCCCGACGTTTCCGGCCCCGATGATGCTGACCTTCTTGCGCATGTTCAACACCCCTCCGGCAAATATCTCGGTCCGAACCGCTAAATTCTAGCCCGCCGCGGGCCCGGCCGCCAACCGCCCCCGGACCGAGAAGGAGGAGGTGCTCCGACTGGCCGGCCGCTACCGAATGTTATACTAGGGGGCGGAGGTGGGTGCCTTGACCGAAGAAAATACGCGGAAACTGAAGATTTTATTTTGCAGCGCCGAAGTCACCCCGTTCGCCAAGACCGGGGGGCTGGCCGACGTGGCCGGCTCCCTTCCGAAGGCCATCGCCCGGCTGGGCCACGACATCCGGGTCATAACCCCCCGTTACGGCCGGGTCGACCCGGCCCGCTTCGGCCTCCGGCCGATACTGACGGACCTGCGGGTCCCGATGGACGATGCTTCCGAGCCGGTCGCGATCTATGAGGGGAGTCTTGGGGGGCTGGTCCCCGTCTACTTCGTCGATTCCCAGAAGTACTTCCTGCGGGAGGGCATCTACGGCTATCCCGACGACGGCGAGCGGTTTATCCTTTTCAGCCGGGCCGCCCTCGAATTCGTAAAGCAGGTCGGCTGGGCGCCCGACATCATCCACTGCAATGACTGGCACACGGCCATTGTACCCAACTGGCTTAAGACTATCTACGCCGAGGACCCGTTTTTCGAGAAGACCGCCACTGTTTACACCATCCACAACCTGGCCTACCAGGGAATCTTCGGCTGGCGCATCCTGGAGATTGCGGGCATCGACGAGTACGGCTTTCTGTATCCCGAGATCCCCGAGCTGGCCAACGTGGTGGACCTGATGGCCCGGGGGATCCTCTTTGCCGACGTCATAACCACCGTGAGCGAGCGCTATGCTCAGGAAATTCTCACCCCCGAGTACGGCGAAAAGCTCGACCCCGTCCTTCGGGACCGCAAGGACCGGCTCTTCGGCATCTTAAACGGCATCGACACCGAGGAGCTGAACCCGGCCACCGACCGCCACCTGGCCGCAAACTTCGACATTAACTCCCTCGACCGCCGGGTCGAAAACAAGCTGGACCTTCAGCGCCAGGCGAACATGCCGGCCAACCCGGATGTTCCCCTCCTGGGCATGATCTCGCGTCTGACCGACCAGAAGGGTTTCGACCTGGTGGGCCAGGTGATCGACCCGTTGCTCCGGCTCTTTGACGTCCAGTTTGTCCTCCTGGGCACCGGCGACCCCCACTACCACGCCATGTTCCGGCGGGTTGCCGAGCAATATCCGGAGAAGACCGGCATCTTTTTAACCTTCAACGCCGAGCTGGCCCAGAAGATCTACGGCGGCTCGGACATGTTCTTAATGCCCTCCCGGTTTGAGCCGTGCGGCCTCGGCCAGATGATCGCCATGCGCTACGGCAGTGTGCCGGTGGTTCGGGAGACGGGTGGCCTGGCCGATACGGTTAAAGATTTCGACCCCCGAACCGGGGAGGGCAACGGCTTTACGTTTAAGCAGTATGACCCCTGGGCCTTCTTTGGGGCGATAATCCGGGCCGTGGAGACCTGGAAGCACCGGGAAGTCTGGCGTAAACTGCAGATTCGGGGAATGACCCAGGACTTTTCGTGGGACCGCTCGGCCCGGAAATACATCGAAGTTTATCTTAAGGCCCTGGAGTTCCGGGCCGCCGAAGTCTTTCAGGATGGGCCGCGGTGAACCGGTCTATTATTGAGCTGCCCGAGGTTGTCGCCGGCCTGCCGGAGGCCGAGCGCCGCCTCTTCGACCGGCTCTTTCGGGTCACGGTGGCGGTGGGGCGGCTCAGGCCCCCCCCCGAAATGGAGCCGTGGATTGTTAAGACCTTCGGGGCCCTGGAGCCGGTTCTTTCCCAGCGGGTCGTCAAGGTAACAAACCTCATTACCCTGGAGACGACCCTTTACAACGACCTGCGGGCCCGCCGGCCCATGGAGGCCCGGGTCTCGGCGGATGTCCTGGCCGAAATCGAAAAAAACGCCGGGGACCCCCTCTGCACGCCCCTGACCGGGACCCCCGAGGATGTCTTCGGCCGGATTGAGGGCAGATTCAGCGTTTCGGCCAGCAACGTGGCCAAATACGACGAGTTCAGCGGCCTGGTCGTTTTTAAGGAGCACAACCCCCTGGCCATCGAGGCCGAGAAGGTCGTCGACTATCTTAACGTGGCCTGGGGCTGGCTCGAGGCCGCCCACCGCCTGGAGCCTCCGGCCCGCTTCCCCTTTATCCTCTGGAACTGCCTCTGGAAGTCAGGGGCTTCCCTCATCCACGGCCACCTGCAGATGGTGCTTACCCGGGAGCTTCCCTACGGCAAGGTGGAGGCCCTGCGGCGGGCCCTGGCGGATTACCGGACCCGGTTTGAAGCTGACCTTCTGGCCGACCTGTACGCCGTCCACGAGGCCCTGGGCCTGAGCCTGCCCGCCCGCAACGGCGTGCGGGGCTTCGTTTACCTTACGCCCCTTAAGGAGCGGGAGGTTTTCCTCTGGGCCGACCGCCCGGGCGAGGCCCTCTGGTTCGGCCTGGGCCGGGTCCTTGAGGTCTATGTGGGGGAGCTGGGGGTTCAGGCGTTCAACGTCGGCCTTTACCTGCCGCCCTTCGGCGACCGGGAGGGCTGGGAGGGCTTCCCGGCCCTGGCCAGGGTCGTGGACCGGGGCGACCCGGCCAACCGGACGGCCGACTTTGCCGGCATGGAGCTTTACGCCGCCAGCGTGGTGGCCTCCGACCCCTTCGAGGTGAGCCGGAGGTTGCGGGAACGGTGGTGAGGCTGTCAAGGTGGTCCTGCCCAAGCGGTCGGTAACGGTCGACATTGTGGTTCCCGTTTACAACGAGGAACGGGTCCTGCGCCGCAACGTTGAAGCTTTAAGGTCCTTTCTTCTGGAGACGAATTTCCCCTACCGGTGGCAGGTGGTTATCGCCGACAACGCCTCCCGGGACCGGACCCTGGAGGTGGCCCGGGAGCTGGCCGCCGATTACCCGGAGGTCCGGGTCCTGCACCTGGAACAGAAGGGCCGGGGCCGGGCCCTGCGGGCCGCCTGGCTTGGGAGCGAGGCCGACGTGGTCTGCTATATGGACGTGGACCTCTCCACCAACCTGCGGGCATTGGAGCCCCTCATCCGGGCCGTGGCCGAGGAGGGCTATGACCTGGCCATTGGCTCCCGGCTGATGCCGGCCTCCCGCACGACCCGCTCCCTGAAGCGGGAGGTGATCTCCCGGGCCTATAACTTGCTCATTAAGCTGATGTTCTTTAACCGGTTCAGCGACGCCCAATGCGGGTTTAAGGCCCTCTCCCGCCGGGCCGTTCAGGCCCTGGTGCCCCTGGTGCGGGACCAGTCGTGGTTTTTCGACTCGGAGCTGCTTTTGCTGGCGGAGCATTTCGGGTATAAGATTAAAGAGATTCCGGTGGAGTGGGTCGAGGACCTGGACTCGCGGGTGAACATCCTAAAGACGGCCTGGGAGGACGTCCTGGGCCTCATCCGGGTCCGCTGGACCTTAAGCCCCTTCGGCCGCCTTAAAATCGGCCCGGCGGCCTCGGAACACCGGCCCACCCTATAACCCTTTTAACCATGTCCGTTCTTGACCGCCTCTATGCCCGCTACGGCCCTGCCCTCGAGGCCGAGCTCCGGTCGGCCGTGCCAGACGACGGGACCCTGCTTTCGCGGATGGTGGCCTACCACCTGGGCTGGGTCGACGCCGAGGGCCGGCCGGCCGCCGCCGACCCCGGCAAGCGCATCCGACCCCTCCTGATGCTGCTGGCCTGCGAGGGGGTTGGGGGCGACTGGCGGGCGGCCCTGCCCGGGGCCGCCGCCCTGGAGCTGGTGCATAACTTCACCCTGATTCACGACGACATTCAGGACCGTTCCCCCGAGCGGCGTCACCGGCCGGCCGTTTGGGTCCGCTGGGGGGAAAGCCAGGCCATCAACGCCGGGGACGGCCTTTTCGCCCTGGCCTTTCGGAAGCTGGCCGACCTGGCCGGCAGGGTTGGCTCGGAAACGGCCCTGGAATGCGCCCGGATGCTGGCGGAGACCTGCTGGGTGGTCTGTCAGGGGCAGGTGGCCGACTTGGAGCTGGCGGCCCGCCCGGTGGCGACCCTGGAAGAGTACTTCGGGATGGTCCGGCGCAAGACCGGGGCCCTGATCGGGGCGGCGGTGGGGATGGGGGTGCTGGTGGGGGGGTGGCCGGGGGCGGTGGCCGCCGCCCGGGAGTTCGGCGAGGCCCTGGGGGTGGCCTTCCAGGCCTGGGACGACTACCTGGGCATCTGGGGGCGGCGGGAGGTCACCGGCAAGCCGGCCGGGGATGACCTGCGGGAGCGCAAGAAGACCTTGCCGGTCGTCTGGGCCCTTGAGGCAGGGCCCCCTGAGCTCCGGCGCCGCCTGGCCGAGGCGTACGCCGCCGAAATCGGACCAGATGCCGCGGCCGAGCTGGCCGACCGGCTGGCCGAGGCCGGGGCCGAGGCCTTCACCCGCCGAACGGCCGCCGAATGGGCCGAGCGGGCCGGCCGGCTTCTGGGCAACTTCCCCTTCCGGCCGGAAATTCGGGCCGATTTTGCCGACCTTATCGAGTTTATTTTTAGCCGGGAATTCTAGCCGCGATGACCCTGCGCGTCCTGGTAACCAACGACGACGGCATCTACGCCCCCGGCCTCTGGGCCCTGGCCCAGGAGCTGGTCAGGGACTTCCGGGTCTACGTGGTCGCCCCCGACCGGGAGCAGAGCGCCATCGGGGCGGCCATAAGCCTTAACCACCCCATCCGGGTGAACCGCCTGCCGGCCATCATGAGCGGGGACCTGGAAGCCTACTCGGTGGAGGGGACGCCGGGCGACTGCGTCATAATGGCCATCAACAGCCTGTTTAAAGACGGCATCGACTGCGTGGTTTCGGGCCTGAACGAGGGCTCCAACCTTGGCAACGACGTCCTCATCTCGGGAACAGTTGGGGCCGCCCTCCACGGCTACTTCCTCGGCCGGCCGGCCTTTGCCCTCTCGATAAACAGCCTCCGGCCCGAAAACGTCGAGCCTGGCGCCCGGCTGGCTCGCCTCCTCGTCCGGCTGGTGGCCCAGGGCCAGCTGCCCGAAAAGATTCTGCTCAACATAAACCTTCCAGACCTGCCCCTGGGGGCGATCCGGGGAATCGAGGTCACCTACCTGGCCCGGCGCAGCTACACCGACATTATCGAAGAGCACGTGGACCGCAAGGGCCGGAGCCTTTACTGGATAACCCGGGGCAAGCCCGTCTGGGAAGAGGAGGAGGGCAGCGACATCTGGGCCATCCGCCAGTCAAAGGTCTCCATAACCCCCCTCGAGGCCGATGTGGCCAGCCGGGAACACATCGACCTGCTGCGCCGGCTGGTCCCCGACCTCTTTTCGGGCCTGCTTAACCTGGACTGACCGGCGTCAGTCCAGGTCGCCGAAGTGGGCTAGGACGAGGGTGAGGGCGACGATGGCCGCCGTCTCGGCCCGGAGAATCCGGGGCCCAAGGCCCACCGGGATGATGTTGTGGCGGCGGGCAAGCTCCACCTCTTCCGGGGTAAAGCCGCCTTCGGGTCCGATAAAGAGGGCCACCGAATAGGGCCGGCGCACGCCGGCCCCCGGCCCGGTGGCCTCCGCCAGGGCGGCCCGCAGGGGCCGGACATCTCGCCCCTCGTAGGGGATAAAGGCCAGCTCGTGGACGGACCGGCAGGCCTCCTCGAAGGTAACAGGCTCGTGGATTTTCGGCACCTTTCCCCGGCGGGACTGCTCGGCGGCCTCGGTTACGATCCGCTGCCAGCGCTCAAACTTGCCCCGGGCCGTCGGGTCCGGCGGCTCGGCCACGCAGCGGGCCGTCACCATCGGCACAAACCCCACCGCCCCCACCTCGGTGCCCTTCTGCAGCAGCCAGTCGAAACGGTTGCCCTTAAGGAGGGCCTGGAAGAGGGTGACTTTAACCTTTGGCTCGGTCTCAACCAGCCGGCGGCGCTCCACCCGCCCGGCGGCCCCGTGCCGGTCGAGCCGCTCCAGGACCACGTCGAATTCCCAGCCCGAATTGTCGAAGACCACCACCGAGTCACCCGCCGAGAGGCGCAGCACGTCCCGGAGCTGGTGGGCCTGGGTCGGGTCGAACTCCACCAGGCGGCCCTTAATGCGCCCGGGCGGGACGAAGAACCGGTGGGTCACCGCTTGCCTTAAGCCTCCCCGGGCCGGGTGAGCGCCAGCGCCGTCCATTCCCCGGCCGTCCGCCGGTCCAGGGGATGGAGGCCCAGGCCGGCGTAAAGGTCGGTCAGCTCGTCGGCCCGCCCGACCAGCAGGCCGGACATCACCAGCCGGCCGCCGGGGCCCACGGAGGGGGCCAGGGCCGGGGCCAGCTCCCGGAGAACCGGGGCGCTCAAGTTGGCCAGGATCAGGTCGAAGGGCCCGGCCGGGCCCTTGAGGGTGCCCCGGACGACCCTCACCCGGCCCGAAAGCCGGTTGAGGCGCACATTCGACCGGGCCGCCTTGACGGCCAGGGGGTCGATATCCAGGGCCAGGACGGAGCGGGCCCCGAGCCGGGCGGCGGCGATGGCCAGAATCCCGGAGCCGGTGCCCAGGTCCAGAACCGCCTCGCCGGGGCGGAGGAGTTCGGCCGCAAGGTGCAGGCAGAGCTGGGTGGTGGGGTGCAGGCCGGTCCCGAAGGCCAGGCCCGGGTCGATGAGCAGGAGGAGGCCGTCGGCCGGGACCGGGGCCTCGGCCCAGGGGGGTGCGATGATGAAGGGCCCGACCCGGTGGGGCTTAAAGTGCGCCTTCCAGGCGTGGGCCCAGTCCGCCTCGGCCAGGGTCCGAACTTCAGGCTCGGGAAATTGGGCCACCTGGCGCAGGTGCCAGAGGGCCCGGATAAGCCGGCCCAGGCGGCGCCGGCCAAGGGCGTTTTCGGGCAGATAAGCCCTGACCACCACCGGGGCGGTGGGGTCTATCTGATAGCCGTCGCCCTCGGGGTCGGGGCGGATGGGCTCCTCGATGGCCACCCCGCCGTGGCCGTAGCGGCCCATGACCTCGGCGATGGCGTCGGCGGCCTCCCGGCCGGCCGCCACGGAGACTTCCAGCCAGTTTGCGGTCATTTCAAGCGGGTTCCCAACAACTATTTTGGGGCGTCGCGGCCGGCCAGAACAAGCCCCCCGTTTGGCGGCCCCGCAGCCTTCGAGTTGTCCACTGAACTGCTGGCAGACAGTGGCCCATTTAGTCGCATGGGCGCACGGCCGTGCGCCCCTACAGACTACCTGATCGCCCCCCAATAACCCTTAGGCCATAAAACTGGAAAGCCCTGCGTAAAGACCGTGGGCTTTCGGCTGATACGCAAGGATGCTAAGCTTAATATTGACACCCGTGGTAGGAGACGGAGGTCGATGCTCAAATCCCACAGTTGCGGCGAGCTTCGCCCGGCCCACGTCGGCCAGGAGGTGACCCTGGCCGGCTGGGTCCACCGGCGCCGGGACCACGGCGGCCTCATCTTTATCGACCTGCGGGACCGCTCCGGCCTGGTCCAGGTGGTGGCCAACCCCCAGGTCGCCCCGGACGCCCACCGGACGGCCGACCTCTGCCGGGCCGAGTACGTGATTCTGGTGGGCGGCACGGTAAGCCGCCGGCCGCCGGGGACGGAAAACCCCAACCTGCCCACGGGCGAGGTAGAGGTGGTGGCCCGGACGCTCCGGATCCTTTCGGCGGCCCGGACCCCGCCCTTCCCCATCGCCGACGAGCAGTCCGTTGACGAGTACGTGCGGCTCAAATACCGCTACCTGGACCTGCGCCGGCCGAAGATGCAGGCCAACCTCCTGCTCCGCCACCGGGTCATCCAGTTCATCCGGGACTACCTGGACGCCCGGGGCTTCTTGGAGGTCGAGACGCCGATCCTGACTAAAAGCACCCCGGAGGGGGCGCGGGACTACCTGGTGCCCAGCCGGGTCCATCCCGGCAAGTTTTACGCCCTGCCCCAGTCGCCCCAGCAGCTCAAGCAGCTGCTCATGGTGGCCGGCTTTGAAAAGTACTTCCAGATCGCCCGCTGCTTCCGGGACGAGGACCTGCGGGCGGACCGCCAGCCCGAGTTCACCCAGCTCGACCTGGAGATGAGCTTCGTTGACCAGGACGACATCTTAAACCTCATTGAAGCTTTAATCACCGAGCTGGTTCGGACCGTAACCCCCGAGTTTAAAATCCGGGTCCCGTTCCCCCGGCTCACCTTTCAGGAGGTTATGGACCGCTACGGCACCGACCATGCCGACCTGCGCTTCGGCCTCGAGCTGGTGGATGTGACCGACATCCTGGCCGAGACCCAGTTCCAGGTCTTCCGCCAGGCCGTGGCCGCCGGCGGCCGGATAAAGGGGATCCGGGTGCCTGGTCAGGCCGGCATCAGCCGGCGGGAGGTGGAGGAGCTGGCCGCCTACGTCCGACCGTTCGGCCTTGGGGGTCTGGTAAGCGTGGCCGTGGAGCCCTTTACCGGCCGGGAAGGGCAGATCCGGGTTGGGGAGCTCGGCGTCCGGTCGCCGGTGGGCCGCCACCTCACCGAGGCCGAGTTTGCGGGCCTCATCGGCCGGTTCGGGGCCGAGGCCGGGGACCTGATCCTGCTGGGGGCCGGGCCTTACCCGGTAGTCTCCCGGGGCCTTGCCGAGCTGCGGGAGGAGCTGGGTCGCCGGCTGGGCCTGGCCGACCCGAACCTGCTGGTCTTCGCCTGGGTGGTGGACTTCCCGGCCTTTGAGTTTAAAGAGCAGGAGAACCGCTGGGATGCGGTCCACCACCCCTTCACCGCCCCCAGGGACGAAGACCTGCCCTACCTGCTCACCGACCCCGGCCGGGTCCGGGCCAAGCAGTACGACCTCATCTGCAACGGCCACGAGCTCGGGGGCGGAAGCATCCGCATCACCGACCCGGAGGTCCAGCGGCAGGTCTTCCAGGTGATGGGACATACCCGCGAGAGCATCGAGCGCCAGTTCGGCCACCTGCTCACCGCCTTTGAGTACGGCGTGCCGCCCCACGGCGGGATCGCCATTGGGCTGGACCGCCTGGTTGCCCTCCTGGCCCGGGAACCCACCATCCGGGAGGTTATCGCCTTCCCGAAGACCAAGGATGCGGTGGACCTGCTTTTCGGGGCCCCCTCGGAGGTGAGCCCGGAGCAACTCAAGGAGCTACACATCAAGGTGTGTCTGGAGGACTCAGGGCAACCACGATAAGATCGTCCCCCCCGAGGCGGCGGGCGTAGGCCGTCCGGATTTCAAAGACCACCGGCAGGTCCGGCCGCCCAACCAGGTTCGGATACCAGGCCGGGAAGAACACCAGGTAGTCGGCGCCCCGCCGGCGCAGCTCGGCTACCAGCCGGTCCGGGTCCCGAACGGAGTGTATAAGTTCCGGGTTGAGAAGGCCGGCCGTGTCGATTAAGGTTCGGCCGCCGAAATAGCCCAGGGCCCCCACGTCGTGGGAGGCGATGACCGCCCCGGGTGGGATCTCCGTCCGGACCCAGCGGGCAACCCCCAGGTGCTCGTCGTTGATCCAGCGCACCTCGAGGCCGTAGTTTCGGGCCGCGGCCAGGTCAAAGAGGGCCATCGCAAAGAAGACAATCTGGGGAAACCAGCGGCGGACGATTTTCAGCCCAAGGCCGGCAAGGGCGTGCTCAACGCCCAGCAGGCCGCCCACCAGCAGGGGCGGCAGGGCCGGCTGAAGGTAGCGGCCGTGGTGGAAGGTGGCCGGAACCACCTGGGATAAAACGACCAGGAGGACCGGGGGCCAGAGGATTAGGGGCACGGTTTCGGGCCGGCGGCCGAAGCGGGCGGCCGCCACCAGAAAGCCGGGGCCGACCAGCAAAAGCGGCCCCCGGATAAGTTCCGTCAGGGCCGTCGGTAAGAAGAAGCCGAGGCTGGCAAGCCCCCGACCCCCGCCGTACCCCACGTACTTGGCCAAAAAGGTGCTGGGGAGCGGACTGCCGGTCACCTGCCAGTTCCAGAGGCCCACCGGCCCCACCAGCAGGGCCCAGACCAGGGCGGCCGCGGCCGCCCGGAGGGCCAGAGGTCCAGGGCCGTCCGCCCGGGCACCGTCGGCGGCAGCCCGGGCCAGGCCCACTAGGCCGGCCAGCAGCCCCAGCTCGGGCCGGAGCAGGGTGCCCACGGCGGCCGCGGCCCCGAAGAAGGCCCAGCCCCGCAGGTTCTGGGGTCCGGAGAGGCCCCAGGTGAGGAGCACCAGCACCACCCAGACGGCGGCCGCCGTCTCCATTCCCGAAAGCCCGGACCAGAGGATGTGCGCCTCCCCGGCCACCAGCAGCCCCGCCCGGCCGGCCCAGGCCGAGTTGGGGGCCAGCCGGCGGGCCAGTCGGGCCGCCTGATAGCCGGCCAACCCCACGAAGGCCAGCCCCCATCCCAGGGCCCACCCGACCGGGTCGACCCCGAGCAGGTGGCCCACGGCCATCAGCCAGGTCCAGAGGGGGGCGGTGGAGGCGGCCACCGGCCGCCCCTCGGCGTAGTACATTCCCCCCAGGGCGAAAAAGTTCCGGGCGATGGTCTGGTGGATCCAGGGGTCGTCCAGGGGAAAACCGTAGCCGGTGCCGGCGTAAATCCGGACGCTCAGCAGACAGATCAGGCCGAGGCCGGCGGCAAGCCCGAAGGGGGCAAGCTCCGCCCAGAGTCGACCGGTCACCGGACCTTCTTCAGCGGCCATAAGGCCTGACGGTGGACTTCGGCCAGCGCCGCCCCGGCCACCAGCGCCGGGTAGACGGCCCAGACCCACCAGCCGTCAGCTCGGAGGCCGATGACCAGGACGGCCGGGAACCAGACGAGCCCGAGCCAGAGGATAAGGCCGGGGGCCGATCCGGCCCAGCCGCTCAGGAGCCAGCCGAGGGGAATCAGGAGGGCGACCAGGTCGAAAATCCCCACGTGGGGGGTGAGGAGCAGGTTCAGCAGGAGCGCCCCGACCAGGCCGGCCCAGGGGAAGTCGTCGGACCGGATGATTTCGCCGGCCGACCGAACCAGAAGCCACCCCGCCCCCAATAGGCCCAGGACGGCCGGGAAGGTAAAGGCGTAGGCCGGCTTCCAGGTTACGAAGCTCGGGCCGACGTTAACCTCGTACCGGGCAATGGCCGCAAGAAAATCGCCCACCCACCACCCGGCCGGCAGGGAGGTCAGCAGGGTAAGTCCGGTCAGGCAGGTCCCAAGCCCGGCCGCAACCCCGAACCGCCGGCGGGCCGCGGCCCAGCCGAGGACGAACAATACAGTCAGAAACGAAACCGAGGGCTTCACGGCTGCCAGGGCCAGGACGGCCCCGGCCGGCACATCCCGGCCGGCGCGTAACAGGCCCCAGGCGAGAGCCCCCAGGCCGACGACCGCCAGGCCGTACTGGCCCACGACTACACTGAGGACGGCCGGCCAGAAAAGGGCCAGGCTGAAAAAGACTACCCCGAGGCTAAGGGGCGGCGGCCGGGGCCAGGCCGCCCAGGCGACCGTAAGGCTCAGGGCCAGCAGAAGGGCAAGGTTGACGCCGCCCCAGACCCGGACGGCCGCCTCCAGGGGGAGGGGCAGCAGGGGCCCGACCAGGGCCACGATATATGCCGGGTAGTAAAAGCCGAACTGGGGCTCTTCCGGCAGCCGGGATCGGCCGTAGACCGTCTGGTGGATTTCGGCCTCAACCTCGGGACCGTAGGGGTTCTGGCCCCGCAGGAGGGCCCGTCCCCCAACCCACCGGGGATAGAGGTCCACCCCGAAAGGCCAGAAGATTACCCGCCCGGTCCCCACGTCGACCCGAGTGGCCCGCTCGGGCAGACTATCCCCCAGCTGCCAGGCTGCCGGCAGGCCTGCCCCCAGGGCCACCAGGAAGCCCAGCAGGGGCATAAGCCAGACCCGGTCCGATAAGGTTCGGAACCCGGCCACCGGCTCGGCAGTCTCCCGGCCGGGGACGTCAGACGGCCTGCGCCTCCGAATGCCTACTCCTCCACCCGAAAGATCTTTATCTTGCCCACCTGTCCGGCAAGCCGGAACCGCGGGCTGGCCTGCGGGTCCTGCCAGAGGGGAAGCCAGGGCTCGGGGAAGGCCGGCTCCAGGATAAGGTATTTTGCCCCGTAGCGGCGGCAGACCTCCCAGGTGGTCTCCAGGTCGTTGTTGGCCACCACCACGGCCGGGATGCCGCTCGAGTAATAATAGGCGGGCGGGTCCACAATCATCACCGGGTCGGCAACCCCCTGCTGGCGGAACCAGGCGGCCACCGCCTCGTAGGCCCAGAACCGGAGGTCCCACTCGCCGGCGGCCCGGATGCCGAGGCCCACGCTGGCCGCCACGAAGCCGCCGACAAAGATCAGCCCGACGTTCCGGACGGCCCGCTCCGGCTCCCAGCGGGGCCGGTGCCGGGCGACCCAGCGGATGGCCTCCTCGAGGCCCCGGGCGGCGGCCACCCCGAAGAAGGGCAGCCCCACCACCCCGCTGTGAAACAGCGTGCCCCGGGATGACGGGAACGTAAAGACCAGGGTGAGCACGACGAAGAGGGCGGCCACATAGGCCCAGGCCAGGAGAAAAGCGGGGTCTCGGCGCAGCCGCCAGATGCCGAGGAGGCCGAACGGCAGCAACAGGATTAAAGAAACACTCAGAAAGAAATTGAGGTTCTTAAAGGCCGCATTAATTTTAGAATTTACAATCGAATCAAAGCCCCAGGCCAGATAATAGTTGGGCCCGAGCTCGAGACCGTAGCTGAAAACCTCGTTGTAGTCCCGCAGCCAGGCAACCTTTAACCCGCCGCCCGGCAGGGGCGTTCCGAAAGTCAGCAGGTTTCGGGCCCACCAGGGCCCGGCCGCCAGGCAGAAGCCCAGCACCGCCAGGGCCGCCAGCCCCAGCCGCCGGCTCAGGGCGGCCTTGAACCCCGGCCGTAGGACCCAGCCGGCGACCACGGCCAGCAGGAGAGGCCCGTCGGGCCGGGTCAGGTAGCCGAGGCCGCTCAAAACCCCGGCCCCGACCGCCCCCCAGCCCCCCGACAGCGGCAGGTTCCGGGCCAGGTAAAGGGCCAGCGCCCCGGCCAGGCCGAACAGGGCGAAGTTGTCGGTTCCGTGCCAGTAGATAAAGTAGCTTCCGCCGGCCCCGGTGATTGCCGCCGCCCAGAGGCGTGGCCACGCCGCCGGTGCCGGCCAGACCCGTCCGGCCAGGTGGTAGGCAAACACCGGCAGGGCGGCCGAGGCCGCCAGGCTGGGCAGCTGGGCCGCCCGGAAGGACTCCCCCAGGAGGCCGAAGGCCCCGGCGATGAGGATTGAGGTAAGGGGCATCCAGTAGTCGTTGCTCGGGTGGGTTATGGTCGGGGGCGGATTCAGCCAGTTCCAGATAATGTCTTCAACGAAGCCCCGGCCTAAGTAAAGGTTGCGGCCGACGTGATAGTAGTAAAACGCGTCCATGTAGCCCGGTTGGGAGACCAGCCGGGCCCCAAGGAGCCGCAGTCCCAGGAAAACCGCAAAAATAAGCAGGTAAGGCCGGCTCACCGCAGCCGGTAAAGGCCGTACTCGGGCCGGTCTGGGGTGCCGCCCCACTCCCCCAGTACGGGCAGGCCCTTCAGCTCGGCCCGGATGCGGGCCGCCTCCTCCGGAGACGGGCTTCCCCAGACTCGAACCGCGTACTCAAAGCCCCGCCAGCTCACCAGGACCGTCCGGTAGCCCGAGGCGGCCCAGGCGGCCACCGGGTCCGGGCCCGAGGTTCGCCACCGGTCCAGCAGGTCATCGGGCCGGCAGCCGGGCAGGCAGAAATAGGCCCGCGGCTCCCAGAGCAGGAGGGCCGGTGCCGCCTCGGGGGCGGAGGCCGCCAAAACGGCCCGGTAGTAGCTTCCCAGGGCGCGGTCATAAAAGTCGGCCGCAGAGCTTAGTCCCAGGCCGCCGGCCGGCAGGGGGCCGCTCAGAACCCCGCCCCAGAGGCTTATCAGGTTAACGGCCGCCACGACCGCCACCGCTCCCTGGAGGAAAAACCGGAACTCCGAAATCCCGATGGCCCGGGCCCACAGGACGGCGGCCACCGGCAGCAGCGGCAGAAGAAAGCGCCCCTGCATCAGGTTGGCCGAAAAGAGCCCGAGGCCGACCCAGTAGGCAAAACCGCCGGCGACGAAACGGCCCAGGGCCCGCGCCCCGTCGGGCCCGGCCTGGTGCCGGGCGAGGATTGCCGGAAAGGTCGCCAGCCACACCGGTCCCAGGGTGAAATCGTAGCTTAGGGTGCCTGCCGTGGCAAGGGCCGAAAGTTCTAAAGGGGACGCGGCCAGCCGCAGCAGGCGGGGCAGGTCCGGCCCGCCACCCCACCAGGCCGCCCGCTCCGGACTCCAGCCGACGCCCCCCAAAACAAACGGGTAAACCGGGTTGCCCGTTCGCACCCAGGTGTCCAGGTACCAGGGGAAAGCCGCCAGCCCGGCGATGGGGAGCGCCCGGGGGCCGGCCGGCAGGTAAAGGAGGGCCAGAACCAGCACGAAGCCGACGGCCGTAAGCTTGGTGGCCAGGGCCGCTCCCAGCCAGAGGCCGAAGCCGGTCCGGTCCCCCGCCACGAGGGCTGCAGCGGCCAGCAGGAGCCAGAGGCCCAGCCAGTAGTCGGTGTAGGCCCAGGGCACAAGCTCCAAGGCCGAAGGCACCGCCGCCAGCAGGCCGAAAACAAGGGCCACCGGTGCCCCCACCTTGGCGGCCAATCGGCCGGCCGCCCAGCAGACCAGGCCGGCCACGGCGAGGGCGAGCACCCTGGGGGCCCGTTCCCCGCCCAGGGCCATGGCCCAGCCGTAGACGGTCTCGGCCAGCTTTGGGAAATAAAAATGGGGCGCGCCGGGCAGGTCCGGATACCGGCCGGTTTCCAGCATCACCCTGGGTACCGTCAGGTGGTAGACAAGGGCGTCCCACTCGAAGGGCGGCGCCGCGGCGACGGCCCCCAAAGGCACCCCGAAGGCCAGGCCGGCGGCTATCAACCCTAATCCGGGTCGAATCTCCGGCCGGCCGGGCTTTAAAAGCCTTTGCCGGCCGGCCAGAAGTCCCACCAGCCCGATCAGCCCGAGAGCGGCCGCACCGAGTCGCAGGTTTTCGGCCCGGGCCAGGCCGACCGAGGCCAGCCCGAGGCCCAGACCGCCCAGGATGATGAACCCGGCCCCCGCCCACTCGGGAACCGACCACCGGTCCCGCCGCAGAAGGACGCCGGCCAGGCGCCCGAGCAGAACTGCCAGGACCAGGGTGGCGGCCGCCCCCGCCCACCCGGCCGCCACCGCCGGCGCGTCGGACCAGGTCGAACCGGCCGCCGCGAGGTTGGCGGCCACCCCGGCGGGAAAGTCGGCGGGAAGGGGCTTGTGAACGGCAAAGTAGGGCACGTAAACGGCGGCGGCCCAGAGGGCGAGCAGGCCGAGCCGGACGGCCCGGTCGGGGCTGTTGGGTGCGGGTTTAATCGCCTTCGCCGTAGTAGGCCTGGAGGGCGCGGTCGAGTTTAACGCCCGTAAGCACCGTGCCCAGGATGCGGGCATTGACTTTCTCCAGGGCGGCCTTGGCCCGGCGGGCAAACTCCCGCCGGGTCTTCCCCGCCTGGAGGACCAGCAGCACCCCGTCGACCCGGCTGGCTAAAAGGAGGGCGTCGGTGACGGCCAGAACGGGCGGTGAATCGTAAAGGACATAATCGGCCGTCTCGGCCAGCCTGGCCATCACCTCGGCCATCCGGCGGGAAGCCAGAAGCTCGGCGGGGTTGGGGGGAAGGGGGCCGCTGGGCAGGAGCCAGAGGTTCTCAACGCCCGTCTCGAAAAGGGGCGGCTCCTGGTCGGGCTCGCCAACGACCAAGCTGGTAAGTCCCACCTGATTTTTAAGGGCGAAAAGCTTGTGGAGGCCGGGCCGGCGCAGGTCAGCATCCACCATAATAACCCGGCTCCCGGCCTGGGCGAAGGCGATGGCCAGGTTGGCCAGGGTGGTCGTCTTGCCTTCCTCCGGGCCCGTCGACGTAACCAGGATGGTCCGGACCGGCCGGTCCGGGCTGGCAAACTGGATGCTGGTGCGCAGCTGGCGGAAGGCCTCGGCCACCGGCGAGCGGGGGTCAAGCTTGGTGATCAGGGCTTTTTCCATCTCCACGGAATACCCTCCGGAAATGCGGCCGGCCGGGACGGGGAGCCTGGGAACGACCCCGAGGACCGCCTGACCCAGCAACCTTTCGGACTCCTCGGCCGACTTGACGGTGTCGTCCAGAAACTCCAGAAGAAACGCCGCCAGTACCCCGATTACCAGCCCCAGCACCGCCCCCGCCAGGACGTTGGACCGGGTCCGGGGCCAGGCCAGCACCGGGGGCGACGGGTCGTCGTAGCGCTCCACGTCGACCCGGTCCCGCTTGTCCACATCCTTCATCCGGAGCTGTTGCTGCTCCCGGAAGGCCTCGGCCAGGGCCAGGACGATCCGCCGGGCCATCTCCGGGTTCGGGTCATCGGCCTCGACCAGAATCGCCTGGGCGTCGGCGGCCTCGCTCACCCGGACCCTTCGGCGAAACTCCTCCGGCGAAAGGTCGAGCTGGAGCTGGCTGTTTACCCGCTTGATGATGGCGTCGGTGGTCAGGAGCTGGCTGTACTGGCGGATGGTCTCCCGAACCACCAGGGTGACGCCGTAGTCCGGCCGCCACGGGATGACGAAGAGCCTGATGGAGGACCGGTAGAAGGGCTGTTGAAGCTTGCTGTAAACGTAGGCAGAACCGGCGGCCAGCACCACCAGGGCCGCAATCAACCACCACCTTCGGCCCAGGACCCGCCAGTAATCTTTCAGCCCCATCAACGGCCATTTTATAACTCATTCACCCGGCCTTGTCAACGGCCGACCGTGACGTTAGACTTTTGGGGATATGGGCCTTAACAGGATCCCGGTTATCGGCGCGGCCAAGGCCCTGCGGAACACGGCCCGGCTCCTGCGCCTGGGCGGGGGTACGGCCCTTCCCGGCCTGGTTGTGGAGGCCGTCGCCCCCAACTACCTGGACGAGTGGACCCAGCAGCTCACCGGCGGGATCATCCTCGTAAGCGGCACCAACGGCAAGACCACCACCGTTCGGATGACGGCCGAGATTCTGCTGCGGGCTGGCTACGAGCCGGTCTCCAACCGGGCCGGGTCGAACCTGCTCCGGGGCATCCTGAGCGCCCTGGTGGAGCGCTCCGACTGGCAGGGCCGCCTTGTGCTGGGGGGGCGCGGGGTGGGCCTTTTCGAGGTGGATGAGGGCACCCTCCCCCAGATGCTGGGCCGGCTCCGGCCCCACGTGGTGGTTTTGACCAACCTTTTCCGGGACCAGCTCGACCGCTACGGGGAGGTCGAGGCCCTGGCCCGGGCCTGGCGGCGGGTGCTGGCGGAAACGCCGCCGGAGGTCCTAATCGCAAACGCCGACGACCCGAACCTGGCCGCCCTGGCCGAGGAGTTTCCCAAAGATGTGGTCCTTTTCGGCCTGGAAAGTTCCCCCTTTGCCCGGGACCAGCTTCCCCACGCCGCCGACGCCCGCTTCTGCCCCCGGTGTAACGGCCCACTTAAATACGAGGTGGTCTATTACAGCCACCTGGGCAAATACCGGTGTCCCGACTGCGGCTGGGAAAGGCCAGTGCCCGACATCGTCGGGGAAATCGTCCGAACCCAGGGGGTCGAAAGCCTCGGACTCTTGGTCCAATTTGGGGGCGAGCCCTTCGAGGTTGACCTGCCGGTCGGGGGCACGTATAATGCCTACAACGCCCTGGCCGCCACGGCCGTGGCCTACGCCTACCGGGTTCCGGCCAGGCTGGTCCGGCAGGGGCTGGGGGCGTTCCAGCCGGCCTTCGGCCGCCAGCAGGTGGTGGTCTTTAACCGCCGCCGGCTTGTAACAATCCTGGTTAAAAACCCGGCCGGCTTTAACGAGGCCATAAACCTGATCCTTTCGGACGGCCGGGACGAGCCTAAAAACTTGTTAATCATCCTCAACGACCGGGTAAACGACGGGAGGGATATCTCCTGGGTCTGGGACGTGGATTTCGACCTGCTCCGGGGGCGGGTGGGCCTGGTGGTTGCTTCGGGCCTTCGGGCTGCCGAGATGGCCCTCCGGCTTAAATACGCCGAAGTTGCCGGCACCGCCGACTCTCCCGAGCCCATCGTCGAACCCGACATCCGCCGGGCCCTGGACATCGCCGTTGAGAAGACCCGGCCCGGCTCGACCCTTTACATCTTGCCGACTTATACGGCCCTGCTCGACCTGCAGCGAATTCTGGCCCGCCGCGGGCTTACCCGGCCTTACTGGGAGGCCTGATGGAGCTGCGCATCGGCTATTTTTACCCCGACGAGCTCAACCTCTACGCCGACCGGGGCAACGTCATCTGCCTGGTCCAGCGCTGCCGGTGGCGGGGAATCGACGTCCGGGTGGTGCCGGTGGAGCTTAGGGAGCAGTTCAACCCCGACGACTTCGACCTCCTGATGCTGGGTGGGGGACAGGATCGAGACCAGCGGATCGTGGCCGAGGACCTGGTAGGGGTGAAGGGTGAGGCCCTGCGGGCGGCGGTGGAGTCGGGGGTGGTGGTGCTGGCGGCCTGCGCCGCTTACCAGCTTCTGGGCCACTATTACCAGCCGGCCGAGGGCGAGCCGATCCGGGGGCTGGGCATCTTTGATGCCTACACCATCCACCCCGGTCCCAGCGAGCCGCGGTGCATCGGCAACATCGTCGTGGAATGGCAGGGCCGGACCCTGGTGGGGTTTGAAAACCACGGCGGCCGGACGGTCCTCGGCCCGGGGGCCGCCCCCCTGGGGCGGGTGGTGGTCGGCTTCGGGAACAACGGCCAGGACGGCACCGAAGGGGCGGTCTATAGATCCGCCTTCGGCACCTACATGCACGGGTCCCTCCTGCCTAAAAACCCCCATTTCGCCGACCACCTCATCTGGCTCGCCCTAAAGCGCCGCTACACCGACGTGACCCTAGCCCCCCTGGACGACCGGCTGGAGCTGGCGGCCCATCAGGCGGCAATCCAGCGGGCCAAGGCGGGGGATTAGGCCCGTGTCGGCCCTGACCGCGGCCGTGGTCGCCCTGGGCGTCTTTTTCGGGGGCTTTGTCAAGGCCACCCTCGGCCTCGGCTTTGGGGTAGCCTCAACCCCTATATTGAGCTTGGTGCTCAACCCCCGACTGGCCATCACCATCCTGAGCATCCCCAGTTTCGTCTCCAGCCTCTGGGTGGCGGCCCAGGCCGCCCGGAACTGGCAGGCCCTCCGACCCCTCGGGCCCCTGGTGCTGGGCCTCTGGCCCGGGGTGATTTTGGGAGCCTGGGCCCTCAAGATTCTGCCCATCCGGTGGGTCCAGCTGATGGTTGGCGTTCTGGTGGTCTCTTACGTGGCGACCACCGTTTTTAACCCCGAGTTTCGACTCCCGGCCGGCCTGGTAAAGCCCGTGGGGTTCATCGTGGGCCTGGTCACCGGGGTTCTGGTGTCGTTAGGCAATATCGCCGGGCCCATCTTGGCCATCTACCTCCGGAGCATCGGCTACGTGAAGTTAGATTTCGTCTTCGGGGTGGGGGCCATCCTGACCATTTCCACGGGCGGCCAGGTGGTAAGCTACGTCGTCACGGGTCTGCTTGGTCCCACCGAGGCCCTTTACGGTCTGCTCGCCTGCATTCCCCTGGCCGCCGGGATGGTGCTGGGCTTCGCCTTCCAGGCCCGGCTTTCGGTTCAGGCATACAACCGGGTGTTGCTGACGGCCCTTTTTCTGCTGGGCCTGAACCTGATTGTTACGGGCCTCGTGGGCTAGGCCGAATTTGCCCAAAAACTGGGGCAGGCTTTAAGCCTGCCCCAGAGTCCTTCCCGAAGGGCCTGATCAGGGGCGTCGGGACCGGCGCCGGAGCCAGGCCTGCGGCCTGACGACAAACCGACGCCCGTCGGTGCAGCGCAGGACGGCTGGCTGGCGCTGCCCCTTAAGCCACCGGTAAACCAGCGACATGCGGCCGGGGGCTACAATGACGGTGAGCCAGGCCTTCCGGGCGGCCAGGCGGTTGCGGTGCAGGTGGCCGGGGCTGCTGGCCCGCCCCCTCACCCGGCGGCCCGGCTTCAGCACTCGCTGTAGCCGCACGAAAGGCATTTGGCACATCCTTCCTCGTAAACCAGTGTTGCCTGGCCGCATTCAGGGCACAGGTCGGCGGTCTTGCCGGCAGGGCCGGCCTCCACCTCGGCGGTCTGGCCCCGGACGGCTGGCGCGGTCTCCGGTGCCATCCGGGGCCGGGCCTCGCCGACCTCTTCGGCCAGCACGTGGGCGATGGCGTCGGGCAGAGACCTTACCCGCGTCGGGCCGAAGCCCAAGGGCCGGGCGCCCCCGATGTCCTTGAGCTGTTCCACCACCTGCCTGACCCGCTCCGTGGGGGTCATCGGGGAGGGCAGCCTCAACACCAGGGATATGAGCCTTCCGATGGCCTCGGCCACGGCCTGGACGTCGGACCCTGCCTTGCCCACGTTGATAAAGACCTCGAAGGGCTCGCCCGTCCCGTTCCGGTTAACGGTGATGAAGGCGGTGCCTAAGGGCGTCTCCTGCCGGTAGGTGCGGCCCTCCACCACGTGGGGCCTCGGTTTAACCTGCAGGGCTGGGGCCGCCGGGGGCGCTTCGGCCGCGGCGGGCCGAACTTCAAGGGTCAGCTTCGGCTTTGCCCCCAGGTGGAGCACCTGCTGGCCCTTGGAGCCGTGCCGGAAAACCGTGATCCCCAGGCAGCCCAGCTCCCACGCAAGCATATACGCCCGGGAAACGTCCTCCCGGGTGGCCTCGTGGCGCAGGTTTATCGTCTTCGATACCCCGTTGTCGGTGTGCTTCTGGAAGGCCGCCTGCATCCGGACGTGCCATTCCGGGTCGATTTCGTGGGCGGTGACGAACACCCGCCGGATGTCCGCCGGTATCGCCTCGATGCCCTCTAAAGTCCCCTGCTCGATGACCCGCTCCATTATATCGGGCCGGTAGATTCCCCGCCGGCGGGCGGTCTCCTCGAAGATGGGGTTGACGAACGTAAGGTGCCGCTCGCCCACAATGTGGGAGTAGGCGATGGCAAAGAGGGGCTCGATGCCCGAGGAGCAGCCGGCGATGATGGAGATGGTCCCGGTGGGGGCAATGGTGGTGACGGTGGCGTTTCTTAGGGGCCGTCCGTTCCGGTAGATGCTGTGGGGCCAGTTGGGGAAGGGTCCCCGCTCGACGGCCAGCCGGGCCGACTCGTCGTGGCCGACCTCCCGGATGAACCCCATCACCTTCTCGGCCAGGTTTACCGCCTCTTCGGAGTCGTAGGGGATGCCCAGCAGTAAAAGCATGTCCGCCCAGCCCATCACCCCGAGGCCGATGCGGCGGTTCGCCTTTACCTCGGCGTCGATCTCCTTCAGCGGGTACGGGTTCACCTCGATGACATCGTCCAGGAATCGGACGGCAAGGCGCACCGTCCGCTCCAGGCCCGCCCAGTCGATGCGGGCCTCGGCCTCCTTAAGGTCCTTGACCCATTCGCCGGGCTTTACGAACTTGGCCAGGTTTATCGACCCGAGGTTGCAGGCGTCGTTGGGGGCCAGGGGCTGCTCACCGCAGGGGTTGGTGGCCTCGATGGTTTCCAGGTCGGGGACGGGGTTGGCCCGGGAGCGGTTTATACGGTCGATGAAGACCAGCCCCGGGTCGCCGGTGCGCCAGGCGGCGTCCACGATCTTGTCCCAGACGTCCCGGGCCCGGAGCTTCCCCACCACCTCCCCGGTGTGGGGGGCAATGAGCTCATACTCTTCGTCCTTCTCCAGGGCCGCCATGAACCGGTCAGTGATGGCCACGGAGATATTGAAGTTGGTTATCCCCCCGTCCAGCTTGCAGGTTATGAACTCCAGGATATCCGGGTGGTCTACCCGGAGGATGCCCATGTTGGCCCCCCGGCGGGTCCCCCCCTGCTTTACGGCCTCGGTGGCGGCGTCAAAAACCCGCAGAAAGCTTACGGGACCGGAGGCCTTGCCGCCGGTGGAGCGCACGATGCTGTCCTTGGGCCGGAGCCTGGAAAAGGCGAAGCCGGTGCCGCCCCCCGACTTGTGGACGATGGCGGCCCGCTTTATCGCCTCGAAAATCCCCTCCAGGGAATCCTCTACCGGCAGGACGTAGCAGGCCGAGAACTGCAGGCCGTTCTCCTTGCCGGCATTCATCAGGGTTGGGGAGTTCGGCAGGAAGTAGTGGTCGACCATCAGGTCGTAAAAGCTCTGGGCGACGGCCCGGACCTCGGCCTCGGACTTGCCCCAGCGGCGCTCGGCCTGGGCGATGGCCCAGGCGACCCGCCAGCACATCCCCTCGGGCGTTTCCCCGGGGGCAAGGTAGCGCTCCTTAAGGACCCTTAAGGCCGCATCCGTCCAGACGCCCTGCCTGAGACCAGGGGCAGCCTCAACCATCTTGGCACCTCCCGCCTGAAATTAAAGCTCACCACAATATATTGTGGTTGCATTAGGAGGCTAGCACAATATACGGGATACGTCAAGGCATTCTGCCCGGGGCTTCTCCACATCCCCTAAATTCTTGTTGAAGAGTCCTGGAAAACTTTTAAGCCGGCTACTTGGGACTCCGGCCGGCCGGTTGGGAGGCCCCCAGGGGCAGGCTGCGCAGAAACTCCCGGAGTTCCGGGCCGATTTCGGGGTCTTTAAGGCCGAGGCTTATGGTGGCCTTGATGAGGCCCAGGGGGGTGCCGGCGTCGTGGCGGGTGCCCTCGAACTCGTAGCCGTAGATGGCCTGCCGCTCCAGAAGGAGCTTGAGGCCGTCGGTGAGCTGGATCTCGCCGCCGCGGCCCGGCGGGGTTCGCTCAAGGTATTCAAAGATTTCGGGGGTCAGGATGTAGCGGCCGACGATGGCCAGGTTGGAGGGGGCCTCGGCCGGGTCGGGCTTCTCCACCAGGTCCTGCACCTGATAGACCCGGTGGGCGATGGGCTTGGGCGAGATGATGCCGTAGCGGGAGGTCGCCTCCGGGTCGACCCGCTCGATGGCGATGACGCTGCACTTATAGCGCTCAAAGACCTGCAGCATCTGCTTCATGGCCGGCACCGGGGCGTCGATGATGTCGTCGGGCAGAAAGACCGCAAAGGGCTCGTCGCCCACCAGGTCTTTGGCCACCAGGATGGCGTGGCCGAGGCCCAGCTGCTCCTTCTGGCGCAGGTAGGCGATGGAGGCCAGGTCGGTGATCCGGCGGACCTCCTCCAGCATCTTCGTGTCGCCCTTGCGGGCGAGCACGTACTCCAGTTCAAAGGAGCGGTCAAAGTGGTCCTCCATCGGCCGCTTCAAGCTGTTGGTGATAATGATGACCTGGTGGATGCCCGAAGCCACCGCCTCCTCAACCACCCACTGGATGATGGGCTTGTTAACCAGCGGCAGGGACTCTTTCGGCAGAGCCTTAGTGGCCGGTAGCAGCCGGGTTCCCCATCCCCCGGCCGGTACCACCGCCTTGCGAATCTTCATCTTCCGTCTCCTCGCCCGGTAGGGTTATCTTGGAGCGGTCCTCTTCGGGTAAAGTCCGTTTGTATAGATAAAGTCCCATCGAATAGAGAATGCCGGCGACGGGCACCCCGAAAAGGGCGCCCCAAACCCCGGCGACCTTGATGCCGGCCAGCAGGGCAAAGAACACCAGCAGCGGGTGAAGGCCCACCGACGACCCCATTATTCGGGGCCCCACAATGTTAAATATAGCGAACTGCAGGGCCAGCAGGACGGCCGCCACGGCCGCCGCCTTGAGCCACGACCCGGTTATCCCGGCCAGGGCCACCACCGGGACCATCGCTATGAGGGGCCCGATGAGGGGCACCAGCACCGAGAGGCCGTTGATTATCCCGAGGGGCAGGGCGTAGCCGGTGCCGCTCACCCAGGCCACCAGGCCGGTGCCCACCCCGAGGGCCACCATCTGGACGGCCGTAACCCGCAAGAAGCCGCCGACAGTCCGGTCAACGGTCGCAAAGAAAAAGCTCACCTCCTTGCGAACCCCAACCGGCACCACCAGGGTGATGGCCGCATTCAGCCGGTCCCAGTCGGCGCTTATAAAATACGAGAGCACAATGACCAGCAGTAGCGAGGTGAGGCCGGTGGCGATCCCCTGGAGGACCGCCAGGATGCTGTTGGTAATGAGCTCGCCGGAGGCCCCCAGGCGCTGGCCGAAGGCGGCCGGGTCGACCAGGGCCGTGGCCTCGGCCGGAATCCCCAGCTCCCGGACCAGCCGTTCCCAACTCTGAAGCAGGCCCGGGATGGGCCTTACCAGCTCGGGGAGGGCCAGGGCCAGCTGTTCCACCTGCGCAACGGCCGCCGGGATGATCACAAACCCGAGGACCACCAGGATGCCCAGGAGGCCGAAGTAAACCATGAAGACCCCGAGGGCGCGGCTCACCCGCAGGTCCGCAACGAGACCCCGAACCAGCGGGTTGAGGATATAAGCAAGGATCCAGGCGAGCAGAAATAAAAGGAGCACATCGAAAAGCAGGAAAACGATGCGGATAAAGACGCCGGCCAGGTAGATGCTCAGGGCGACCGTTCCGAGGATCAAGAAAATGCGGAGGATGCGCAGGGTAAGCGGGTCAAGCATAACCGCTTTCCAATTATAGCACCGGGTGGGCCGGGCCGGTCATGGTATAATCGTGGGATTCACACGGACCTGGCAGGAGACACCGATGACGAGGCTGCTGGTAGCGTCGCCTGCGCCCCTCTCCGGCAAGACGGCCTTCATCGCCGGCCTGGGCCTCCACCTGCGCAAGGCCGGCCTTCAGGTGGGCTATTTTAAGCCCGTCGCTGTCCCCAAGAAGCGGGCCGACGGCCAGACCCTGGACACGGACCCCATCTTCATCCGGGCCGCCCTGAGCCTGACCGAATCGGAGGACCAGCTGGCGCCGGTGGCGTATCAGACCCCCGACTGGGAAGACTACGTGGCCGACCCCGGGCAGGTGGTGGGACGGGTTCGGGAGGCCCTGGGCCAGGTTGCGGCCGGCAAGGACGTTCTCCTCATCGAGGCCCCCGAGGACCTGGCCACCGGCGGAAGTCTGGGCCTTTCGGCGGCCGAGCTGGCCGCGGAGGCCGACGCCGCCGTTATCCTTATCCTCCGCTACCAGGGGGTGCCGTCGGCGGACCAGGCGGTGGTCTTCGGCCGGCACTTCGGCGGCCGGCTTAAGGGGGTGGTTTTTAATGCGGTGCCCCCGGAGCGGGCCGAGTTTGTCGAGGGGAAGCTGGGGCCGGCTGTTCAGGAGCGGGGTCTGCCCTGGCTCGGCTGGATTCCCCAGGCCCGGTTCATGCTGGCCCTCACCGTCAACGAGATCGCCAAGATCCTGGGCGGCCGGATAATAACGGCCCCGGAGAAGGGCGAGGAGCTGGTGGAGAACCTGATGATGGCCACCGTAACCCCCGATGCCAGCCAGAACTACTTCGGCCGCAAGCCCAACAAGGCCGTTATCGCCGCGGCGGACCGGCCGGATATTCACCTGGCCGCCCTGGAGACCCCCACTAAGGCTTTGATCCTGACGGGCAACTGGGTGCCCGACCCCATCGTCGTTGCCCGGGCCGAGGAGGACGGCGTTCCCATCGTGCTGGTGCCTTCGGGCACCCTGGCGACAGTGGAGGCCCTCGAGGCGGCCTACGGCCTGGGCAAGTTTGCCCAGCCGGCCAAGGTGAACCCCTTCGCCCGGCTCATGGCCGAGCACCTGGACATCGGCCGGCTGGTGGGACTGGCCAGGGGAAGCTGAGCGGGCCGGCGCGGCCGGCAGTTCGCCCCGAGATTGGGCCGTTGGGACTGTGGCGGGTCCTTCTTTACCCATTTCAGGGGGTGGGCCGGGAGGTCCTCATCCTGGTGGCCGCCGGTTTCCTGGCCGGCCTCCCCTACGGCTTTTCCGGGCTGGTTCTACCCATTTACCTGAGCCGCCTCGGGGTCGACACGGGCACCATCGGCCTGCTTTTTACCCTGAGCTCCCTGGTCTACACGGCCCTGCTCATCCCCTCGGGCCTCCTTTCCGACCGCTACGGCCGGCGGCGCTTTGTGCTGCTGGGCACCGGCCTTTACGCCGTATCCTTCGGTTTCCTGGCCGCGGCCCGGGAACTGCCCGCGGTCGGGGCGGCCGTCCTCCTGGGGGGCGTCTACTTCGGCACGACCTCGGCCGCCTGGACGGCCCTCATTGCCGGCCGGGTCCACCCGACCAACCACAGCCGGGCCTTCGCCCTCAACTCGGTGGCCTGGACGGCCGCCTCGGCCCTGGGCACCCTGCTGGGGGGCCTGCCCGAACTGCTTTCCCGCCTCGTTGGCCTGGAAATCTTGGAAACTTACCGGCTCCTTTTCGCGGGGGCCGCCGGCCTGGTGGGGGTTGCCTGGGTCCTGGTCTGGCTGGTGGGTGGGGATCAGGCCGTCACCACCCGGCTCTCCCTGGGAAATCTCGTGCCCCGCCGCTCCCGCCGCCTCCTGCTGAAGTATGCCGCGGTGGCCCTCTGGACCGGTGCGGCCTACGGCCTGGCCATCCAGCTTCTGCCCCTCTGGTTTTACTTTAGGTTTGGGGTGGATGAGGAGGCCCTGAGCGGCTGGTTTGCCCTGGGCAGTCTGATGGCCCTGCCCTCGGCCTACCTGGTGCCCTGGCTTGTCGGCCGGGTTCCCCTTCAGCGAATCCCGGTGGCCGTCTGGGTCGTGGCGGCCCTCACCCTGGTGGGCATTTCCCTTGCGCCCGACTACCGCCTGGCGGCCCTGATCTATCTATTTCGGAGCTTGGTCATCTTTATGAACATGCCGGTAATGCAGACGTTCCTGATGGGGCGGGTGCCGCCCGAGGAGCGGGGAGCGGCCGCGGCCTTAAGCGAGGCGGTCTGGGCCCTGGGGGCCACCCTGACCCCGACTCTGGCCGGGCGCTGGCTCGAGGCCGGCCTCTACCAGGCCCCCCTCTGGGCGGCGGCCCTCTGCACCCTGACGGCGGCAACCCTTTTTCAGCTTTTGCTGAGTCCCGAGCCGCCCCTGCCCACCCCGAGCCTGCAGGTTACTGTTCCGCCGCGCAGTACGGGCAGACCTTCCATTTGAGGTTTAAGGCCCGGCCGCAGTGTAGGCAGAGCTTGCGGATCTGCGTCTGGCAGTCGGGGCAGAGCAGAAAGTCCTTTTCGAGGTGCCGCTTGCAGGTCGGGCACGCCTCCTGGTCTTCTACCTCCCGGAGCAGGGCCTCTTCGGCCAGGGACCGCTGGAAGGCCTCGGCCAGGGTCTCCGGGGGCCGGACCAGGAAGTAAACCAGGAGCCCGGCCGGGCCGAAAACCAGCGCAAGCAGGGCCGAGAAGACCTGTACGAACGGGTCTCGGCTTCGGAGGCGAATGTCCCGGTAGGTCCAGATGACCAGGGCCAGCCAGAAAGCCGCAATGTAGGCCCCCAAAAGGGCGAGGGCGAGTTGAACCAGAAAGTCCAGGCTCATTTCGCTGTTAAGTCCCGTCGGCGGTCTGCTTCTGGGGCGGACGCCGCCAGGTTTCGGCGGCGAGCAGGGCGAAGGCGGCGGCCCCAATCCCCCGGAAAGCCGTGGCCGCGGCCAGGGCGGCATCGACCCCGAGCAGGTCACTCAGACCCCCCAGCAGGGGCGGCCCGACCACCAGCCCCACGTCCGCCAGGGTTCGGTAAAGGGCCAGGGCCAGGCTGAGCTGGCCGGGCGCGGCGACATCCGAAACGTAGGCCGTCGAAGCCGGGCCGCTCAGGCCGGACCCCAGGCCCAGCAGGAGGCCGCCGGCCCAGAACTGGGCCGGCGGCCCCTCCAGGGATAGCAGTAAAAGGCCGAAGGTGTCCAGCAGGCTTCCGGGCACCACCGAGGCCTTCCGGCCGAGGCGGTCCGAAAGAATCCCGCCCACCGGGATGGTCAGCAAATTCATGGCGGCAACGGTGCCGAAAAGCACCCCCAGCTGGGACGGGCTCAGGCCGAACCGGTCCCGACCCAGGACCGGCAGGAGGGTTTGCTGGACACCGCCCCGGGTAAAGAATACCCCAAAGGCGATAAGGCTTATCAGGATAAAATTGCGGTTCGCAAGAAGCAGCGCCAGCCCCCCCGAACGGCTGCCCCCGGCCGGCCGGGGGTCAACGGCCGCCGGCCGGGGCTCCGGGACGTTAAAAAAGACCCAGAGGGCAGCCGCGGCGCTGGCCGCGCCGATGGCAAAAAAAGGCACCCGCAGGCCCAGCAGGTCGGCCAGAAACCCGCCCGGAACCGGACCAAGGGTTATCCCGAGCAGAAAGCAGCTCTGGTAGACGCTCATATAGCGGCCGCGGGTGGCCGGGGTGCTCACGTCGGCCACATAGGTGAGGGCCGACGTGATGAACAGGGCCGACCCGACCCCGCTCAGCACGCGGGCGGCCACCAGCTGTTCGAAGGATTCCGCCAGGCCCGAAAGCAGGCCCCCAAGGGTTGAAACCAGCGACCCGAGGAAGAGCACCCGCCGCCGGCCGAGCCGGCCGGCCAGAATTCCGGCCGGCAAGTTGGCCACCAGCCGGGCGATGCCGAACCCCGCCACCAGCAGTCCCACGAGGGATAAGGATACCCCGAAGCTCTGCGCGTAGAGGGGCAGCACCGGGCTTACGATGCCTTGGGAGAGGGTCATCAGGGCGGTGGCGACCCCGAGCCCCAGCACCCGCAGAAAGGTCGGGTCTAAGCTCCCAGGCCCAAGCTTCAATTTGCCAGCATGCCCTGGGCGGCCAGGATTTGCCGGACTATCTCCAGATGGAAGCCGACCCGGTGCCCCAGCGGAAGCTGGGTTGACGTCTCGACCAGCACGGTGATGAGGGGGCCATAGGTTCGGGCCAGCATGTTGGTGCTGGTCCCCCCGTAGCCGTCCCGGCGCTCGCTGGGCAGGGGCGTCGGCGGACAGTTGGGGGGCGGCGGGGAACCACCGGGGCGGCCGAACACCAGCAGGGTAAACCGCTCTTTGCCCGTCAGCCGGTCGTTCAGCCGGTCCACAATTGGCCCGAGCAGGTCCACCGCCTGGGGCTTGTTGGTGACCGCCACCGTTTGCCCCAGGAAAGCCGTGCTCGGGCAAACCCGGTCCTGGTAAAATCCCCAGGATTCGTGCAGGTCGACGAATACCTGCACCCCGTACTCGCCCACCAGGCGGGTAATCTCCCAGGCGAGGCGCTCCATGGGCAGCCCATCCGGCCGGCCGGGGTAGAGCCGATTCAGGTCGCCCAGCTCCGGGAGCGTCCGGACGAAGTGATTGATGGCCACCACGTTGGCCCGGGGTATCACCAGCAGCCGACCTCGGTCGGGGACGAGGTCGGCCAACTGCTCGGCGGCCTGCCAGCCGGCAGGTTCGTTGCCGTGGGTGCCCCCGACCACCATGACGGCCGGACCGGGCTCGGGCCCGGTGTTAATATAGAGCAGGGTTTCGTAGGGTTCGCCGGCCAAGAGCGGCCGGACCGCCACTCCCGGCTCCCACCGGGCCACGGCAGGCCCGGGGGTGGGCTCGGGGGCCGGGGTGGCTTCCAGGAGGGGTTCGGCCGGCTCGGGGCCGGCCGGTGTGGGCCCGTCGGCGACGGCCGGCAGGGCCATGAAGAGAACGGCGGCCGCCATCAGGGCGGTGAAAAGGCGAGGTGCCATCAGCAAAATCATATAGCCTTCGGAGGGAGTCGGACAACTATGGCGACAGGACCGGAAACCAGGCTGATTCGGGTGCCGGTTGAACGGCTGCGGGCCTTCTGCGAGGCGGCCCTTAAGAAGGCCGGCCTGACCGAAGAGGATGCCCGGCTGGTGGCCGACACCCTGGTTGAGGCCGACCTGCGGGGTGTGCACTCCCACGGGCTGATTCTGCTGGTGCGCTACTGCCGGGGCCTTTTAAAGGGCTACGTAAATCCCAGGCCCAATGTCCGGGTCGAGCGCCGGGTCGGGGCCGCCGCCCTGATAAACGGGGACAACGGCCTGGGCCAGATCCCTTCGGTAAAGGCTATGGACCTGGCCGTCGAGCTTGCCGAGACTTACGGGACGGCAACCGTTGCGGTCTACAACAGCAACCATTTTGGGGCGGCCGCCTACTATGCCCTGCGGGCCGTTCCCCACCGGATGGTCGGCTTTGCCGCCACCAATGCGCCGCCGGTGATGCCCCTTTATGGGGGCCGGGACCCCGTCATCGGCAACAACCCCTTATGCTGGGCGATTCCGGCCGGGGCGGAGCCGCCCATTGTGCTGGACATGGCCTGTTCGGCCTCATCCCGGGGCAAGATTCGGGTTTTAGCCCAGCGGGGCGAGCCGATCCCCCTGGGCTGGGCTTTGGATGCCGAGGGCCGGCCCACCACCGACCCGGTGGCGGCCCTGGCCGGGGTAATGCTGCCGGTGGGGGGCTACAAGGGTGCCGGGCTGGCGGTGGTGGTGGAGGCCCTGGCCGGGGGCTTAAGCGGGGCAAGGTTTGGGTTTGAGATTGAGACCAACACCGTTCAGGCCTGGGATCCCCAGGAGTCGTGGCAGGTCGGGCATCTTTTTCAGGCGATAAAGGTTGAGGCCTTTATGCCCTTTGAGGAGTTTGGGGCCCGGGTGGACCGGCTGATTCGGTTTTTAAGGTCTGGGCGGCCTGCGCCCGGGGCCGAAAGGGTTTATCTGCCCGGGGAGCCGGAACATCTTTCGCGGGCGGATGCCCTGGCCAACGGGATTCCCTTTGAGGAGGCCGACCTTCACTGGGCCAAGGTTGTAGCCGAAGACCTAGGCATCGAGCCCCTCAGGGTGGAGTGAAGGGCCGGGCCGCCGGACCCGGGCCATCAGGTAGGCGTCCGCGAACTCGCCGTTCCGGTACCCGAAAGCGGCGGCCCGGCCCTCGACCAGAGGCGGATGGCCGGCTCATTGTCCACCCAGGCGTCCAGCTCGAGCCGGACCAGGTTGGGCCAGTTGTCGGCCAGGTCCAGGGCGGTGCCCGCCCCCTTGCCCTGCCAGTCGTCCCGTACGGCCATGGCGACCCGGCCCCCGGGGCGGCGTCGGGGAAAGTTGGGGAAGGTAAAAAGGTTTAAAAACCCCGACCACCTCCTCCCCGACACAGGCGACCAGGGTGTAGGTGCCCTCGGGCGCCTCGGCCAGCCGCTTGCGCCAGCGCTCGGCCGCCGGGAAGGGCAGACGGCCCGGGGGCCCGCAAAGACCACAGTCTGTCGGCTCGGCGTGCCGGACAAGGACCGACGCCGTTTCCGCCGGCCGGGTCCTTACGGGGCCTGGGCGCCGGTGGGCCGGCGCCGAAGCCGTCGGCGGGCGAAGGCGGCGCCCAGGCCGGCCAGAACCCAGGCCCACCAAAGGAAGACCGCCCCCTGAACGACCACGTCGGCGACCCGGGTAAGGAATACCAGGGACCGGTTCCAGGCCTGGACGACGGCCTGGATGGGGTCCCAGGCCGGCCCTTCCTGGGCCGCCGGGGGCACCTCGGTGAGCACGATGGTTATTGCGGCCAGGTCGCTCTGCCGGCGCAGGTACTCCATTCGGCCCTGGAGTCGCTCGATCTGGGCCCGAACCTCATCCAGCCGCTGGCGGACTTTAAGGATTTCGTCGACGGTGCGGGCCTGCTGGAGGAGCGCGAGGTACTGGGCCTCGACGGCCTGCAGGTTCCGCAGTTGGGCCGAAAGGTCGGAGTATTCCTCGGTGACGTCCCGGGAGGAGAGCTGTTCGCCCTTGACCTTGGTGCCCACGGCCCGGAGCTGTTCTAAGGTCCGGTTAAGTTCGGCCGCCGGCACCCGGATGGTCACCGTGGCTTGATTTTCGGCCACGTTGGACCCCACCACAAAGCCCCCGGCCGCCTGGGCAATCTGCTCGATGCGGCTTATGGCCGGCCGGAGCCGCCCCACCTCAAGCTGAAGGGTGACATTGTAGATGGTCATTCGGTCCAGGAACTGCGCGCCCGGCCCGGCCTGGTCGGCCTGGGTCGGCGGGCCCTCGGGGGCCAGGCCCCGCGCCGCGCCGGGAACCGGCTGGGGCCCAACGCCGACACCGCCTCCGGTCGGCCGCGCCGGGCCCGGCCGGAGAAGAACCGTCCCCAACCCCAGCAGTCCCACCGCAAGGACTGCCGCCAGCAAGATTATCCCCTTTAGCCTGCGCATTTTCCGGCCCTCCGAACTCTGTTTCAACAGTAAGACGTTTCAGGGGGCCGAAAAGTTCCCGCCGGCCGGGCCCTTGAATCCGGGACCGGCCGGGCTTTAGACTCTTGCGGGCGACTTGAGGCGATGCGGGCCATCGACCTCATCTACAAAAAGCGCACCGGCCTTGAGCTTACCCCGGCCGAGCTGGAATACCTGGTCTTCGGGTACCTTCGGGACGAAATCCCCGACTACCAGATGGCCGCCTTCTTGATGGCCGTCTGCTGGCGGGGCATGACCCGGGCGGAGACCTTCGCCCTGACGGACGCCATGCTGCGCAGCGGCCGACAGCTGGACCTCTCGGCCTTGGGAGTCGTCGCCGACAAGCACAGCACCGGCGGGGTGGGGGACAAGGTGAGCCTGGTGGTGGTTCCCCTAGTGGCTGCTCTGGGGGTGCCGGTGGCCAAGATGTCGGGCCGGGGCCTTGGCCACACCGGCGGAACCCTGGACAAGCTTGAGTCCTTCCCCGGTTTGCGGGTGGAGCTCTCCGAGGGGGAGTTTCTGGCCCAGCTCGGGCGGGTCGGGGCGGTGGTCGCCGGCCAAAGCCCCGAGCTGGCCCCGGCCGACGCCAAAATCTACGCCCTGCGGGACGCCACTGCCACCGTCGACTCGATCCCCCTGATCGCCGCCAGCATCATGAGCAAGAAGCTGGCCGCCGGTGCTCAGGTCATTGTCCTCGACGTGAAGGTAGGCAGTGGGGCCTTCATGCGGCGGCGGTCCCAGGCCGAGCGGCTGGCCCGCCTTCTGGTGGAGATCGGCCGGACGGCCGGCCGCAAGGTCGAGGCCGTCCTTACGGACATGAACCAGCCCCTGGGTCGGGCGGTGGGCAATGCCCTCGAGGTTAAGGAGGCGATCGTAACGCTGAGGGGCGAGGGACCCGAGGACCTGGTGGCCGTCTGCACCGAACTGGCCGGCCGGATGCTCTGGCTGGCAGGCCGCTACCCGGACCTGGAGGCGGGCCGCCGGGCCGCCCGGTCGGTGCTAGCGGAGGGGTCGGCCCTGGGCAAGCTTGCCGACCTGGTGGCCGCCCAGGGTGGGGACCCGGCCCTGGTGTGGGAGCCGGAGCGCCTGCCGGCCGCCCCGTTGCGCCGGACCGTAATTGCCCGCCAGCCGGGCTATATCACCCGGCTGGATGCCCGGAGGGTGGGGGAGGCGGCCGTGAAGCTCGGGGCGGGCCGGGCGAAAAAGGGCGACCCCATCGACCACCGGGTGGGGTTTGTCTTTCACCGAAAGCGGGGCGACTGGGTGACGCCGGGCGAACCCCTCTTCGAAGTCCATGCCCGGACCGAATCCGAGGCCGAACTGGCCGCCGCGGCCGTCCTGGAGGCTATCGGCCTTGGGGACCGACGGCCGCCCACCCGGCCGGTGGTGCTGGGAACGGCTGCAACCTAGGGCTGGCGTTCGACCCAGCCGACGTAGGCCCAGCCCATCTGCCCGGTGGCAACCACCTTGACCTTGTACCACTTGGCCGGCGATTCCTGCTTCTGGTCGAGGACCTCGCCAGCCTTGCTGTCGTGAAGCTCAAGGCGGGCGCCCATGGGCACAAAAGCCAGCCGCTCCGAACCGGCGGCGGCATCCGCCCGGAGCCAGAAGTCGATCTTAGCCGTGGCCGGATACGGCGGTCCGGCCGGCTGGCCGCCCCGGGCCCCTGCAAGGTTGGAGATGGCCAGAAAACCGGCGATTATCAGCGCAAAGCTGAGCACCACCAGGCCGATCAGGCCGTAGAGCCGCATGGAGTGTCGCCTCCGAACCCGTTGAACTTCCGGCGGAAGCCCGGTGGCCCGGACGGTGGCCGGCTGCCAGTAGTCGGTGTGGAGCATCTGGACGCACCGGTGGTCGTACTGGTCCACCAGCGCCAGCTCCCGCTCCCCCCGGAGCAGCGGATGCCGACACCAGCCCTTGCCCCGCAGGGGCGACGCCTCGTAGAAATAGCAGGTTCCGCACCGCCGGCGGGCGGCCGACGGCGACGCCGCTTCAGGCAGCTGTGCCGGTTCGGCCACGTTACCTCCTGTCGCCGCGCAAGTTTAACCGATCTGCTAGCCGCTTTCAAGTCCCCGGAAGGCCCAGGAGAGCACGAGGCTTACCGCACTTACGACCAGGGCCCCAAGAAACGCCGCCCAGAAGTCCCGGACCGCAAACCCGAGCCCCAGGGCCCGGGCAACTTCGGCCGTAAGCCAGAACATTAAGGCGTTGATGACCAGCGTAAAAAGACCCAGGGTGAGCCAGTTGATCAGGCAGGTTACCAGGAGGGCTAAGGGCCGGATGAAGGCGTTCACCAGCCCGAAGATCAGGGCCACCAGCGCCACCGTCTCGAGCCGGCCGACGTCGAGCTCAACGCCGGGCACGACCCGGGCGGCCACCACCAGGCCCACGGCGTTGAGCACGAGCCTAACCAAAAAAGCCCGGATCACGCCCCATTATACCCGCTTAAACATCCGGTCGAGTCGCCGTCTGGCTTCAAAATCCCACTGCGGGGGCGGCTCGAACCGGTCGGGGTCGGCCGCAACCTGCAAGGTTAGGGCCAGTCCGGCCTTGGCCTGGCCGACGACGGCCGAAAGGAAGTCCAGCCCCAGCGTCTCGGGCATCGCCGGCGCAAGCCAGATCCCCAGTCGGGGTCGGCCGAAGAGGGGCCGGTCCAGCCGCCCAAAGCCCAGGAGCCGACCGTCCACCTCGCAGACCCAGCTCTGAATTCGCCGGCCGTAGAGCAGGAGGTCGGCCGGCCCGAGCCGCCCGAGCAGGGACCCTACCTGCCATTCCATCAGCCGGAGACGCCTCAGAATCGGCGGGTCCAGGCCGGCCAGACTCCGATAGGTAACCCAGTAGCGAAACCCCCACGGGCGGAAGTTGGGGCTGCGAATAGGGAGAAGCTCCGGCACCCGGCCCCGGTACTCGACCAGCCGCTCTAAAAGCTCAAACCCGAGGGCCAGGTAAAGGTTCCGGGCCGGCAGGTTGTCGGTCTCGACGTCCAGAACTGCAACCTGCCCGCCGGCCAGCCGGATTCGGTCCAGGGCCAGGGTCATCAGCCGGCGGGCGATGCCTCGCCGCCGGTAATCCGGGTGGACGGCCACGTTGAAAATGAGCCAGACCCGGGGCAGGTAAGGGAAGCGGGCAAAGTTGACATTGCCTACCACCCGCCCGTCTTCTTCCCAGACAATCCCGGGCCAGACCCCGTGCAGGAAGGGCTCGAAGGGGATGAGCAGGGGCCCGAGGCCGGCCAGGAAGCGCAGGTCCCGGAACCTGGCCGCCTCCTCCCCGAAGGCCAGCTCCATCAGGTCCAGGACGTCCCCCAGGTCGCGGCCGAAGCGGAAGGGCCGCGGGCCCCGGCGGCCGACGGGCCCGGCGACCGTCAATCGAAAGCGTCCCCGCCGGCCCGAGCCAGGCCCCGGACCCGGCTGAGCAGGTCGGCCATCTCCAGGGCCGCCAGGGCGGCCTCGGCCCCCCGGTTCCCCACCTTGCCTCCGGCCCGCTCCAGGGCCTGCTCCTGGGTATCGGCCGTTATCACCCCGAAAATCACCGGCAGGCGGTGGTCCAGGGCCACCCGGCCGATGCCGCTGGCCGCCTGGGAGGCAACGTACTCAAAGTGGGGGGTGGCCCCCCGGATGACGGCCCCCAGGCAGATGATGGCCGAGAAGCGGCCGGTCTCGGCCAGGGCCTGGGCGGCCACCGGCAGCTCAAAGGACCCCGGCACCCAGGCCACTTCGATATCTTCCGGCCGGACGCCGTGGCGGGTCAGGACATCGACGGCCCCCTCTAAGAGCCGGCGGGTTACAAGCTCGTTAAACCGGGCCACCACGATCCCGAACCGGTGGCCGCCCCCCGAAAGCCGTCCGTGGTACTCCGTGGTCACCTTCAGACCTCCTAGAGCAGGTGGCCGAGCTTTTCTTTCTTGGTTTTGAGGTAGCGGGCGTTGTGGGGGTTGGGGCCGATGATGAGGGGCACCCGGTCGGCCACCTCGATGCCGGCCTCTTCCAGGTCGTCGAGTTTGGCCGGGTTGTTGGTCAAAAGCCTTATCGTTTTTATGCCCAGCTCCTTTAAGATGCTTGCGGCCACCGAGTATTCCCGCAGGTCGGGGGCAAAGCCTAAAGCCAAGTTGGCCTCCACCGTATCCAAGCCCCGCTCCTGCAGATGATAGGCCATGATCTTGCTTTCCAAGCCGATGCCCCGACCCTCCTGCCGCAGGTAAATCAGAACCCCAAAATCTGCGGCCCCAATCAGCCTTAAAGCCTCCTTAAGCTGGGCCCCGCAGTCGCAGCGCAGGCTGGCAAAGACGTCCCCGGTAAGACACTCCGAATGGATGCGCACCAGCGGAACCACACCCGTCCCGGGCTCCCCCTTCATCAGGGCCAGATGGGTCCGCCCGTCATAAAGCCCCTCGTAGGCTAAGACTTTAAACTCCCCAAAGGCGCTGGGAAGCCGGGCCTCGGCCACCCGCCGCACCAGAATCTCCTTTCGGCGCCGGTAGGCGGCAATCTGGGCCACCGACACGACCTTAAGCCCGTGCTCGGCCGCAAAACGCTCTAAGTACGCCAGCCGGGCCATCGTCCCGTCGGGCGCCATTATCTCGCAGATGACCGCCGCCGGGTAAAGCCCCGCAAGCTTTGCCAGGTCCACCGCCGCCTCCGTCTGCCCGGGCCGGACCAGCACCCCGCCCTCCCGGTAGCGCAGGGGGAAAAGATGCCCCGGCCGGGCAAAGTCTTCCGGCTTTGATGCGGGGTCGATTAAGGCCCGGACGGTGGCCGCCCGGTCGTAAGCCGAAATCCCGGTGGTGGTCCCGTGCTTGTAGTCCACCGAAACCGTAAACGCCGTCCCGAAGCTTGAGTCGTTCTGCTCGGGCGAAACCATCAGCGGAATTTTAAGCTCATCCAGCCGCTCCCCCAGCATGGGCATGCAGATGAGGCCCCGCCCGTAGGCGGCCATAAAGTTTATCGCCTCGGGGGTCACCTTTTCGGCGGCCATGGCCAGGTCCCCCTCGTTCTCCCGGCCCTCGTCGTCGACGATGATGACGAATTTCCCGGCTCGGTAATCTTCGATGGCTTCTTCGACGCTGCAAAAAGGCATCTTTTAACCCTCCGTTTTTGAGCCCAGGCGCCCAAACTCCCTTAAAAGCCGCTCGACGTAGCGGCCCAGAATATCCGTCTCGATGTTGACCAGGTCCCCCGGGCCCTTTAAGCCCAGGGTCGTCTGGGCCCGGGTAAAGGGGATGACCGCCGCCGAAAAGCTTTGGGCGTTTACGTCCACCACCGTAAGGCTTACCCCGTCCACGGCCACGAACCCCTTGGGCACGATGTAGGGGCCTAGGCCTTGCGGGACCGAAAACCGCATCTTTAAAGCTTCGCCCTCCGGCTCAACGGCCAAAATCTCCGAGACCGCCTCCACATGCCCCTGGACGATATGCCCCCCAAGCCGGCCCCCCACCGGCACCGCCCGCTCCAGGTTTACCCGCTCCCCCGGCCGGAGCCGGCCCAGGTTGGTCCGGCGCAGGGTCTCGGGGCTTAACTGGACCCAGAAGCTTTCGCCATCCCGCCCCACCACCGTAAGGCAGGCCCCGTTTACGGCGATGCTGTCGCCGACCTTAAGGTCCGAGAGCACCTTTTCGGCCCCGATCTTAAGCTTTGGGGGTCCTAAGAAAAGCACCACACCGAGCTCTTCAACGATGCCCGTAAACATCAAAACACGGATATCCGCTTATCAAAAAGTCGTTGCCCAGGCGGCAGAACTCGACGGCTTTCAGGCCCACCGCCTCCGAAAGTTTCGGCCGCCCCACACCCCCCAGGGGCCCGGGGGCCTTCCTGCCCCCGATAAGCTTGGGGGCCACAAAGGCCATAACTTTGTCGACCAGGCCCAGGTCAAAAAGGCTTCCTAGAAGCCGGCTTCCCCCTTCGGCCAGCACCCAGGCGATCTTTTGGCGGCCCAGCTCTGCTAAAAGGGCCCCCAGGTCGACCCGACCGTCGGCGGCCGGAAGGATTAAAACCCGGGCGCCCCGGTCGGAAAGGGCCTTAAGCCTTTTAGGGTCGGCCAGCGCCGTGGTGGCAATTAAAGTCGGGGCCGCCCCGTCCAGCACCCGGGCCTTAAGGGGCGTCCGGGCCCGGGAGTCCACCACCACCCGCACCGGCTGGCGGGGGGCTGGGGCCTCCCCGAACTCCTCCGGCCGGGCCGTCAGGGCCGGGTCATCCTTTAGGACGGTGCCGACCCCCACCATCACGGCGTCCACCTGGGCCCGGAGCCGGTGGACGAAGGCCCGGGCTTCGGGGCCCGTAACCCAGCGCCCGTCCCCCGTGTAGGCGGCGATCTTGCCGTCTAAGGTCATGGCGTATTTGGCCAGCACGAAGGGCCGGCCGGTGGTTATGAACTTGAAAAACCACTCGTTAAGCCTTCTGGCCTCGGCCTCGCCTTCGCCCAGAACCACCCGGAGGCCGGCCGCCTTAAGGGCCGCAATCCCCCGGCCAGAGACCAGGGGATTGGGGTCCGGGGTGGCCACATGCACCTCGGCGATTCCGGCGGCAATAATCGCCTCGGTGCAGGGCGGGGTTCGGCCGTGGTGACAGCAGGGCTCCAAGGTGACGTAAAGGGTTGCCCCCCGGGCCAGCTCCCCGGCCCGGCTCAAGGCCACCACCTCGGCGTGGGGCCCGCCCGGAGGCGAGGTTGCCCCAGAGCCCACGACTTGGCCGTCCCGGACGACCACGGCCCCGACGGCCGGGTTGGGGCTGGTGGTGCCGAGGACCTGGTAGGCTAAGGCTAAGGCCTGGGCCATAAAATCGGCGGACATAGGCTCCTTAAAAACCTTGGGCCTGAAGGCAGGCGCCCCCAGGCCCGAAAGAGTTGGCCCTTTAAGGTCACCCCACCTGCCTTCTCCCATCCGGACTGTACCGTCGGCCCCGGATTCGCACCGGGTCCACCCACCCCTTCAACCGAAGGGGCGGGGTCGCGGGCTTTTTTCTCACCGCCGGTCGGGAATTGGCCCGGACCTTGTGGCCCGAACCTCACCCTGCCCCGAAGGACCGATGGGTTAGCCCAGTATTCGATTGTACCTATCGATTTTAACATACTAACTAAAACCTTTGCCCGAGGTCATGCCGGCGTCGGGGGCCCGGGGTATTCCAGGAGGCGGCCGGCCGCGCCCCGGCCAAACCTGGCCGCCAGCCTGAGCAAGGGCGACCTGAGGCTGGCCTCCAGCTCCAGCCCCCGGACCGCCCCAGCCCCCGCCGAGTCCCCCGGAAGGAGCCGGTTTGCAAGGCCGAACAGGTCGGCCATAAGTCCCGGGGCAAAGGCATACGCCCTGGCGAGCACGTTCCCCGGAAGGCCCAGGATAAGCTCGGCCTCCCCCCGACGGGTTGCCAGAACTATCCGCCGGGCCACAGCTTCCGGGCTCATCGCCAACCCCGGCAGCGTGGCGGCCAGGGCGAACAGGGGGTAGAGGCGGGTGGTCGGGCCCTTAAAGAGGGCATTCACGTGGGAGCCGGTCCGGGTAAACCAAGGCACCACCGTGGTCACTTTAATGCCGTACCTGCCCGCCTCGGCCCGGAGGCCCTCGGAAAAGCCCACCAGGGCGAACTTGGCGCAGGTATACGGGAGCGACTGGGGCATGGCCACCTTGCCCCCGATGGAGGTTATATTGACGATGCGGCCGTAACGGCGTCGAACCATCTGGGGCAGCACCGCCAGGGTGAGGTAGACCGGCCCCCAGAAGATAACCCCCAGGGCGTCTTCGAAGTCCTCGGCGGTCATGGTCAGGACCGGGCCGACCTGAATGATGCCGGCGTTGTTGACAACGATGTCAACCTGCCCGAAGCGGTCGTTTACCCGGCTCACCAGGTCCTCCACTTGGGAGCGGTCGGAGATATCGCAGGGCGCGGCCAGGACTTCGGCCCCCTCGGCCTCAAGCCTTACTTTCGCCCGGGCAAGCTCCGCCGCGTCCCGGGCACAGATGGCCACCCGGCACCCTTCCCGGGCGAACTCCCGGGCCAGCAGAAAGCCCAGCCCCCGACTCCCCCCCGTTATGAGGGCCACCTGCCCCTGAAGGCTGGCTCCCGGCCGCTGGCGCCAGAGCTCCAGGGCCACGGCGGCCGCGGCCGCAAGGCTTGCCGCACCGATAAACTTCCGGTTAAACATCGGCTCCTCCCCCAACCGGCGTTTAAAAAAATTCTGACCCATCCGCGCGGCCGTTGGCAATCGGCGGCCGGGTTGCGGCTTTGCCCACATCCGCCTTATACTCACCGGGCGAACATTTAATCGTTGAAAGGGGTGCGACCTGTGGAGGATATCCGCCGCTTTCTGGCCGTCCGGTCCGCCGACCTGCCGACTTTCTCCCCCAACGGCCAGATTATGGCCTACGTGACCGACATTTCGGGCGTGCCGGAACTTTGGGCCCTGCGGCTCGGGGAGCCATTTCCCGACCAGGTAAGCTACTTTGGGGAGCGGGTGGGCCTTGCCAAATACGCCCCTCAGGGGGACCACCTGGTCTTTGCCATGGACGCCGGGGGCAATGAGCGCTGGCAGCTCTACCTTCGGCATCAGGGGCGGATCCTGCCCCTGACCCGGAACCCGGAGGCGATTCACGAGTTCGGGGCCTGGGCACCCGACGGCCAGCTTCTGGCCATCTCGGCCAACAGCCGCCATCCGGCGTACTTTGACGTCTACATTGGCACCCTTGAAGGCGAGTGGCGGCGGGTCTGGCAGGCCGATGCCACCCTTTACGTTCAGGACTGGTCGGCGGACGGCCGCTACCTGCTGGTAGCCGAATACCACGCCCCCTCGGCCCAGGACCTTTGGCTTGTGGACATTTCCGACCGGAGCCGGCGCAGGCTCACGTCGGGCCCGCCGGCCCGGTACCTGTTCGCCCAGTTCGGCTCCCAGGGGGATGCGGACGTCTGGGCCTTAAGCGACATCGATTCGGAGTTCCTTCGGCCCGTGCGGATAAGCCTGGAGACGGGCCGGCTTTCGGTGCCCCGGGAATTTGACTGGGACGTGGAGCAGATGGTGATTTCCGCCGACGGGTGCACGGCGGCCCTGGTGGTCAACGACGGGGGGCGGTCCCGGCTCCTGGCGTTCCCCCTGCCGGAGCTGGACGGTTCGGCCGAAGCCCACCTGCCCCTGGGGGTGGTGCTGAGCCTGGAGTGGCACCCGGACGAGTCCTGGGTGGCCTACAGCTTTAGCGGTCCCCATTTTAACCCGGACATCTGGCGCTGGGACCCAGCGAAGGACGTCAGCCGGCTCACGTGGAGTCCCCGCCTCTGGGTTGACCTGACCGAAACCCCGGAGCCGGAGTCGTGGCACTTCGAGAGCTTTGACGGGCTGCGGATTCAGGGCTGGCTTTACCGCCCGGCCCCGGTCCCGCCCCCCGGCGGCTGGCCCACCCTGGTCATCGTCCACGGGGGGCCCGAATCCCAGGCCCGGCCTAGCTTCAACCCCGTTATCGCCTACTTTGTCCGGGCCGGCTACCTGGTTTATACGCCTAACGTCCGGGGAAGCACCGGCTTCGGCAAAACCTTCAGCCACCTGGATGACCGGGAACTGCGGCCCAACGCCGTTCGGGACCTGGCCGAGGGGGTAAGGGCCCTCCAGGAGGCGGGCCTGGCTTCCCCCAAGGCCACGGCCGTGATGGGCGCAAGCTACGGGGGCTTTATGGTGCTTTCCGCCCTTACGGAGTACCCGGACCTTTGGGCGGCCGGCATCGACATTGTGGGGATCGCCAACCTGGAAACGTTTCTCGAGAATACCGGACCCTGGCGGCGGAAGCTGCGGGAGGCCGAATACGGCAGCCTCGAGCACGACCGGGAGCTTTTGCGGGCCCTATCCCCCATTCACCGGGCGGACCGAATTAAGGCCCCCCTGCTGGTCGTCCACGGCCGCAACGACCCCCGGGTCCCGGTGACCGAGGCGGAGCAGATCGCCGGCCGCCTGCGGGAGCTGGGCCGCCCGGTGGAGCTGCTGGTCTTCGAGGATGAGGGGCATGGGGTGGTGAGGCTGCCGAATAAGATTCAGATGTACGAAAGGATTGCCAAGTTCTTAGAAAAGCACCTCAGGGGGGCGAAATGATCGGCGAAGTCGTTGAAAGGGTCGACCCGGCCATTTTAACCCTGCTGGAGGGTGTAAGCACCGCCACCCTGCACACGGTCTTACACCGCCTCGGCTACAGCCGGGTGTTTATGGCCGGCCTGCGGCCCTTCAGCCGCGGCCGACACCTGGTGGGCCAGGCCCTCACCGTCCGCTACCTGCCGGCCCGGGAGGACTTCCCGCCCCCCACCCGGGAAGAGATGCCCGGCTACCCCCAGCGGGTGGCCATCGAGCTGGTTCAGCCGGGGGATGTCATGGTCATCGACGCCGGGGGCGACTGCACCGCCGGGACCCTGGGGGATATCTTGATCACCCGCATCGCCTACCGGGGCGGCCGCGGGGTCGTGGTGGACGGGGCCTTGCGGGACACCCCGGCCATAGCCGGGCTGGAAATCCCCTGCTTTGCCCGGTGCGCCCACGCCGGCGCCAGCTACACCCGATTGCGGGCCTGGGATGTGAACATCCCGGTTCGGTGCGTCGGGGTGCTGGTGCTGCCCGGGGATGTCCTGGTCGGGGACCAGGACGGGGTTATCGTCATTCCCCGGGCGCTGGTCCGGCAGGCGGCGGAGCTGGCGGCCGAGCAGGAGCGGCTGGAGGCGTACATTCGGGAGCGGGTTGAGGCAGGCACGCCCCTTTCCGAGGCGTACCCGCCCAGTGACGCCTTCCTGGCGGAGTACCGGGCCCGGCAGAATCAGGCCCCCGGCCGGCAGGCCTAGGCTTCCCGGTACCAGTCGGCGATATCCCAGAGCTCCGAATCCCAGGCCGTGGGTTTGATGCCTTTAAGGGTCCGGGAAGCCCCGCTCACCCCCTTCCGGTGAACCAGGGGGATTTCGACCACGTTGTTGACCACCAGGTCGTTCATTTCGATAAAGAGCTGGGCCCGCCTTCTGGCATCCAGCTCCCGCTGGGCCTGCCTGTAAAGGTCGTCGTATCTGGGGTTCGACCAGCGGGTGTAGTTGTTGCCCCGCCACTCATTCGCCTTCTGGGCGATCTGCCAGGAGACCCAGCTGGCCATGTAGGCCTGCGGGTCGGGCAGGTCGTTGCCGTTGGTGAACATCTCCAGGTCGGCGTAGAACTTGGCGGCCGTGTCCGGGTTGGCCGGGTCGCTGGAGAAGAAAACGGCGGCCTGAACCGCCTTTATCTCCATCTTGATGCCGGCCTGCTCGAATGCCTGCTTGATAATCTCCTGGGTCTTCTGCCGAACGGCGTTGACCGTCGTCTGGTAAAGGACCTCCATCTTTACGCCGCCCTTCTGGCGGACGCCGTCGGGGCCGCGGGTCCAGCCGGCCTCATCCAGCAGCCGGTTGGCCTTTTCAACGTTGAACTCCCAGGTGGTGTTGGGCGAGCGGAAGGTCTTGGGCTCGACCAGCAGGTTGGCGGCCACTTCAAAACCCTTGGGGTAGAGCTGGTCGACGACGGCCTTGCGGTTGCAGAGGAGGGCGTAGGCCTGCCGGACCTTTAAGTCCGTCTGCCAGGGGTGGGGGGCCTTCAGGCTGCTGCGCTCCCCGTCGACCTCCTTGCGGGGGTCGGTAAAGTTGACCAGAATCCGCTCCACATTGCCGGCCGGGATGATGATAACAACGCCCTTGCCCCCCTGCTGAAGCTGGTCCAGGATCTGGGGCTCCACCTGGAGGTTCCAGGCGTAGTCCACCTCCCCGGTTTGGAGGGCGGCCCGGGCGGCGGAGGGGGCATCGCCGCCGCCCTTTAGCTCTACCCGCTTAAAGAAGGGCTTATCCGGCTCCCGATAATACTCGTTGATCTCATAGACGACCACATCCCCCGGCCGGAAATCGACGACCTTATATGGCCCGGTGCCCACCGGCCGGTTGTTTGGCGAGGCCTGACCGGCACCCTTGCCTTTGTACTGCTGGAAGATGTGCTTGGGGATCACACGGCCGGCCGTGCCGAAGAAGGGAACGTACCAGCCCGGCGTAACATCCTCAAAGATGAGCTTGACGGTGTACTGGTCGATGACCTGGACGTCGGCAATCATCGAGAAATAATCGTAGGTTGTGGCGGCGGTGTCCTTATCGGTCACGTACTCCCAGGTGAACTTTACGTCTTCGGCCGTGAAGGGCTGGCCGTCGGACCAGCGGATCCCCTGCTTCAGTTTCCAGGTGACCGACTTGCCGTCCCGGGCGAGGAGGCCGTTTTCGTAGGTGGGAATTTCAGCCGCCAGGACGGGGACGAAGTTGCCGTCGGCGTCCACCGCCGCCAGGGGCTCGTAAACGGGGCGGGTGGCGTCGTAGTCCTTGGTGCCCTGGGCGAGGTGGGGGTTCAGGATTGTGGGACCCTGCCACCACAGCAACTTAAGGAGGTCGGCCCGCCCGCGCCCGCGGGTCGGCTGGGCGGGCGCGGGCGCCGGGGCCTGGGGTGCGGGGGCACACGCGGCCAACAAGCTGGCAATTAGTCCACCGGAAAGGCCGGCAAAGGTTAAAGTTTCGATAAACTGCCGCCGGGTGACCCGACCTGCCCGCAATGCCTCAATGAGTTCATCGAGCTCCAGACTCGCCATCCTTTGCCCTCCCGTTTAAAACTACTAAATCATAGTCAGAGAAATGCTCCCTGTCAAGATGGGCCGCACATTAGCATGCGAAACCGATGTTGTATTGGGGCAAGACCGCCGGTTAGCGAAGCTGGTGGGGGTCCAGGGCATCCCGCAGCCCGTCCCCAACGTAGTTGATGGCCAGCACCGTGGTGAAGATCATCAGGCCGGGGAACAGCGCCATGTGGGGGGCAAAGTCCAGAAAATCCTTGGCGTCGAAGAGCATCCGGCCCCAGGTTGGGATATCTGGTGGGAACCCGAGGCCCAGAAACGACAGGGCCGACTCGGCGATGATCGCCTGGCCGACGCCGAGGGTTGCGGCGACGATGACGGGGCTCAGGACGTTCGGTAAGATGTGGGCCAGTATGAGCCGGTGGGTTGGGGCTCCGATGCAGCGGGCGGCTTCGATGAACTCCTTCTGCTTAACCGAGAGAAATGCGGCCCGCACCAGCCGGGCCGTTGACATCCAGTTGAACCCCCCGATAACCCCCACAATAAGGAGAAAGATGCCTACTTCCGGCCCGAACCGGGCGCGCAGAGGGTCCCGGAACAGGTAGATAAGCAGCAACAGGAGGGGAAGCTGGGGCATGGAAATAAACAGGTCGGTTACCCGCATCAAGAGCCCGTCGGCGATGCCCCCGAAAAACCCCGACACCGCCCCAACGGCGGTCCCGAGCACGACGGCGATGACCATGGCGGCCAGACCCACCGCCAGGGATATCCGGCCGCCCCACAGCACCCGGGCCAGGATGTCCCGACCCAGGTCGTCGGTCCCCATCGGAAACTGGGTCGAGGGCGGGGCCATTGCCCGCCCGAAGTCAATCTCGTCGATACGACGGGGGTAAGTCTGAGACCCGACCAGGGTGACGGCTACCAGCAGGGCAAGGACGACGAGCCCGGCCATCGCCGGCCGGTGCCGCCGGAACTGGTCCCAGGCCAGCGCCCAGGGCGACCGGACCGGCCGCAAGACGGCCCCGGCGGCCGGGGTAAGCGCTTCAGCCGGTCCCCGCATCAATCGAACCTTATCCGAGGGTCCAGTATTCCGTAAAGGACATCGGCAATCAGGTTAAAAACAACCACCAAAACGGCGTAAATAAAGGTGATGGCCATAATGACGGGGGTGTCGCTCCGCTCAATGGAAGTGATAAGTAGGGAGCCGATGCCGGGCACCCGAAAGATCTGCTCGGTGATCACCGCCCCGGTGAAGACGGCCGGGGTGTTCAGGGCAACCAGGGTTACCACCGGGATGAGGGCATTGCGCACGACGTGCCCCAGGACCACCTGGGCCTCCCCAAGGCCCTTGGCCCGGGCTACCCGGACATAATCGAGGCGGATGACGTCGAGCACGGCGGCCCGGACGAAGCGGGCCAGACTGGCCGCCTGAAAAAGGGCCAGGACGGTCACGGGCATAACCGCCTGACCAGGCCCAACCCTTCCCCCTGCAGGGTTGTGCTGTAGATAAAGGGGAGCCACCGCAGCTTCACTGAGAAGATAATTATCAGGAGCAGGCCGGTGAAAAATGTCGGCAGTGAAAAGCCGATAAATGTCAGCGTGGTGATTACATGGTCCAATACCGAGTATTGTTTGACGGCAGATATTACGCCAACAGGTACAGCGATTAACACGCTGATAACGTAAGCCGTACCGACTACATAGAGTGTGGTGGGGAGGCGCTGGAGGATGAGTTCAAAGACCTCCATCCGGCTGGCGAAAGAATACCCCCAGTTGCCCTGAAGCAGGGCGGTCAGCCATTTCACGTAGCGGACGTGGACCGGGTCGTCGAGACCGAGCTGGCGGCGGATGTCGGGATGTTCGGATTGGACCCGAACTCGGCCATTGGGTCCCCGGGGGCCAGGGCCAGGATGGTAAAAACCACCGCGCTGATGGCCAGCAGCGTCGGGACTGCCGTAATCAGCCTCGTCACGTCATGCCCCGCGGCGTGCTAGCTCATTATATGTCCCGTGGAAAACTCTGTCAAAACTCGCGGAGCGGTCGGTTCCCTTCGTTTTATCGGCCACCTTCCCGGTCAGAAGGTCGGGGCGGGAAAGGGCGGGGTCAACCCGGCGACGCAGGGCCGTGGTGCAACGCACATTCGCATCTTGTCTGCCAGCAATTTAGGACACAACTGAAGACCCCATCGGCCAAGGCTCCGGGGCCTTGATGGACTAACTGAAATGTGTTATTAATTACTGAACACCCAATCCTATGCGAAGTGGAGCGGATAATGCGAGTCGTCATCGGCAACCAGCACGATTTCGTCAGACGCCAGCTTAAACACCTCCTCGACCGGGAACCCAACATTCAGGTTATCGGGGAAGCAAGCCACGCCCTTCGGTTTCAGCGCCTTATCCTGGCATATTCCCCCGACGTGGGAGTTATCGACCTCGGACTTCTGGAAGAGCTGGACGTCGGACTCGGCAGTTTTTCCACACCTATTGTTGTCCTGGCCGACGAAAACCAGCCCGCCGTCGAAATGGGCCTGGTAAGGGCCCTCAAGGTCGGCATTCTCGGGGCCGTTTACCTCTCGACCCCGCCCGATGAGCTGACGGCGGTGGTTCGGGCCGCCGCCAGGGGCGTCGCCGCCTTCGACCGCCGCCTGGCCGCCAGGCTTGCCGGCCTCTGCGCCCAGGTCACCGAAGTCGCCGACCCGGCCGCGGCCCCCGTCTTGCTTACCGAGCGGGAGCGGCTCTACCTCCGGCTTATTGCCGCCGGCCTCTCCAACAAGGAGATCGCCCGCCGCCTCGGTTTGGCCGAAAGCACGGTCAAGAACAGCCTTTCGGCCCTCTTCAACAAGCTTATGGTCTCCGACCGGACCCAGGCGGCCGTCTACGCCCTCCGGGCCGGGATCGTTCCCGACCTGCTCAACTCCCGAACCGGGTAAAAGCGGGCCCCGGCCGGCGGTAAAATTAAACGGTGACCGGCCGGCGCGGCGACGACCTGCTCCTGCTCACCCTCGGCCGGGACGGTCTAAGATACCTGACCGGCCTGGCCGGGGAGGCCTTTGCCGAGCTTTTGGAAGCCTCCCTGCTCCACCCCGAAGTCGTCTACGTCCCTGCCCCCGACGCCCAGACCGCCCTCGCCCTGGCCGACGGCCTGGCCCGGGCCACCGGTGGCCCGGTGGTGATTAACCTGAGGCACGCCCCTCCGTTCAGCCCGGACCCCTGGGCGGCCCTCGGCCTGCCGGCCGTCATCCTCACCGGCCGGGACCTCCGGCTGCCGGCCAAGGCCCGCCTCGAACCCGCCGACCCGGCCGCCCTGGTGGAGGGGATTCGGGTGGCGGCCCGGACGGCCATCCTGCCCCCCACCGGCCCCGTCCAGGTGGCCTTTGGGGCCGAACTGCTGACCGCCCCCGGGCCGGCGGAGGTCCCTTACCTGCGCCGTCAGTTCCTGCCCCTTAACCAGCCCCCCGACCCCGATGCCGTTCGGGAAGCGGCCGACCTATTGCTGGCCGCCGAGCGGCCCGTTCTGGTGGCCGGGCCCGAGCTGGTCCGATACGGGGCCGTTGAAGAGGCGGTCGCTCTGGCCGAACTTCTGGGCCTGCCGGTCTTTTTAGACCCCGCCCCCGGCCCGTACTTCGGCTTCCCCACCGGCCACCGAGCCTGCTTCGGCTACCCGGCACCGGAGAAGGCCGCCTGGGCCGGGGCCGACCTGGTGATAGTGGCCGGCCGCCTCCGCCCCAGCCCGGCTCCCGACCCCCTCCTGGAAAGCCTGCCGCCCGGGGCCCAGGTCCTGGCCGTCTCTCCCTGGGGCCCGGCGTGGGTTGCGGCCCACGGGCGGGGCCTCGAGCTGGTGGCCGACCCCGGCTCGGGATTGCGGGCCCTCCGGGCGCGGGTCGAAGGCTGGCTCACGACCGTGGAAGCCCGGCGGGCCGAGGAGCGGGCCCGCCGGCTCCGGGCTCCCGAGGTCCCCACCGACCAGGACCCGGTGGTCGGGGCCGCCGTGGACTACTTGGGCGACGACGGCATCCTCCTGGCCGGGGACCCGGCGGTGGCCCCGGCTGGGATCCGTCGGCCCGACCCGGCAACCATCTGGCCGGCCCCTCCCGGGATTCGGGGCTGGGGGGCGGCGGCTGCCGTCGGCGCCTGGCTGGGCCTGCCCACCCGCCGCCACGTCGCCTTGATAGACGATGCCGACCTCATCGGGGGGCTTGGGGGCCTCTGGGTTGCCGCCAGGTTCCGTCTCCCCGTTCGAATTGTGGTCCGGAACCGGCGGGCCTACGGTGGGGTGACGGCCGTCCTGGGGCGCCGGCAAATTCAAGGCCTGGATGAGGCCGAGCTAGCCCGCCTGGACGAGCCGGTGCCGGACCTTAAGGCCCTGGTCGGGGCCTTCGGGGTTGAATTTCGCTGGGCGCCCGCCGCCGACCTCGGGGCGGCCCTTAAAGAAGCCATGGGCGCCGACGGACCGGTGGTTATCGAGGCCGGCTAGATGTGGACGTAAACCAGCTGGTCTTCGACGGAGACGGGGTAGGTTTCGGCCCGGGGCGGGGGCTCCACGCTGACCCTATAGGCCCGCACCCGGGTCTTATGGGGGTCTACCACTGCCTGGCCCGTCCGAAGGTCAAACTCCCAGCCGTGCCACGGACAGCGCAAAATGAACCCCTCGTCCTGGTAGCGGTGCTCCCCGGGACCCTCAGCTACCACCAGCCCCGAAACCCGGCCCAGACACAAAGGCCCACCCTGA
>JBHOQU010000033.1:0-24152 GCA_042408785.1 Dehalococcoidia bacterium
GACCCCCGCTGGTACGAGAAGAACGTGCTGGGGACCGGGGCTTTTAAGTTCGTCGAGTATGTTCCCGGCTCCCACGTGGTGGGCAAAAAGAACGAAGACTACTTCATCAAGGGGCGGCCTTACCTGGACGGGTTTAGGGCCGTCTTCATGACCGACCGGGCGGCCATTGTGGCCGCCATCCGGGGCGGCCAGGTGGTGACCAACTTTCGGGGCTTTACCCCGCAGGAGCGGGACGACCTGGTCCGGGCCCTGGGGGACAAGGTGGTGGTCCAGGAGAGCCCCTGGATCGCCATGCTCCCCATGGTCATCAACAACGAAAGAAAGCCCTTTGACGACCCGCGGGTGAGGCGGGCCCTCACCCTGGCCATCGACCGCTGGGGCGGGGCGCAGTATCTTTCCCAGTTTACGTTTATGAAGTGGGTCGGTGGCCTAGTGCGGCCGGGCGGGCCCTTTGCCATGCCCGACTCTGAACTGGAAAAGATACCTGGCTACTGGCGGGACATAAACAAAAGCCGGGAGGAGGCCCGCAGGCTGCTGCGGGAGGCCGGGGTCCCGGAAGGCTTCTCCTTTGTTCTCAAGAACCGCAACATTGAGCCTTACCCGTCCCTGGGGGTGTTCCTCATCGACCAGTGGCGGCAGGTGGGTCTTCAGGTTCAGCATCAGCTTCTGGAGACGGGCCCCTGGACCCAGGACCTGCGCACCGGCAACTTCGACGTCACCCTCTATTCTTACCCCGGGGATGACGACCCCGACGTCTTGCTCCTGCTCTTTCTTTCCCCGGAGAAGAGCCCCTCTAACTATGCCCGCTACCGGGACCCCGTCCTCGACGAGCTTTATCAGCGGCAGAGCCGGGAGCTGGACCCCGAAAAGCGCAAGCAGCTGGTGTGGGAGTTCGAGCGCCGCGTTCTGGGGGAGATGGCCTACCAGCTTTCAACCCTCTGGTGGCACCGGATTGTGGTCCACTCGGCGAAGCTTAAGGGGTGGAAGGTCACCCCGACCCACTTCGTCAACCAGGACCTGGTGGACGTTTGGCTGGCGGAGTGACCCGTAAACACCTGCGCCGAAATTGACAGGCGCCGGCCCACGTGGTATTATCGGGCGACAACCGAATAGGCCGCGGGAGCTTGGGTTAGCCAGGCTGAGAGGGTGACCGCACACGTCACCGACCGCCAGAACCTGACCCGGGTAATGCCGGCGTAGGGAGAAATCTGGTCATAGTGCCGTGCCACAGCGCCCTTCGGCCTGTGGCCTTAATCTTTTCCGGGAGGAAAAATGATGGCCGGAACGTTTACCGCCGAGCTCTGGGAGAGCATTACCCCCATCTTCCGGGCCATCCTCGAGCACCCCTTCATCCGGGGGCTCACGGATGGGTCCCTGGCCGAAGACGCCTTTAAGTTTTACGTGATCCAGGATGCCCTCTATTTAAAGGACTTCGCCCGGTCGCTGGCCGTCGCCTCGGCCAAATCGCCCCTGGACCCCTGGTGCGAGATGTTCGCCGACCACGCCAAGACCGCCCTGGTCGTTGAGCGGGCCCTCCACGAGAGCTTCTTTAAGGACTGGGGTCTCTCCCCCGAACAGGTGGAGCAGACCCCCATGGCCCCCACCAATTTGGCCTACACGTCTTACCTTCTCCGGGTGGCGTACGCCGCCCCCTTCGAGGAACTGCTCGGGGCCCTCCTGCCCTGCTACTGGATCTACTGGGAGGTGGGCAAGGCCCTGGAGGCCAGGGGCTCCCCCAACCCCCTCTACCGGCGCTGGATCGACACATACGCATCGGAACAGTACGCCGAGGTGGTCCGGCAGGTTCTTCAGGTGGCCGAGGCGGCCACGGCCGACCTCCCCGAAAGCCGCCGGGCTCCCATCCGCCGCCACTTTTTAACCACCAGCCGCTACGAGTGGATGTTCTGGGACGCCGCCTACCGGCTCGAGGGCTGGCCGGTGGGCTGAAGTCCGAGGGGAGGTGCGCCGATGACCCAGGATGCCGCCCGGCTTGTCGCCCAGATCAGGGAGCAGATCCGGGGCCTCGACGACCGGATTTTAAACCACCCGTACCTGGCCCTGGTGGAAGAGGGCCGACTGCCCCGCGATAAACTTGCCGCCTTCGCCGGCCAGCAGTACCACATCATCACCAGCGACTTGGCCAGCTTCGGGCGGCTGCTGGCCCGGCACGCCGCCCTGCCCAGCCGGGGCTTTCTGGTCGGCCTGATTCAGGGCGAAGCCGCCGCCTTAGGGGCGCTCCTTAAGTTTGCCGGGGCCCTGGGCCTCGGTCCGGCCGAGCTGGAGGCCTTCGACCCGATCCCCGGGGGCCACGCCTACACCGCCTTCGTGGCCTGGCTCTCCTTCCACGGGAGCGACGCCGAGGTGGCGGCCGCCTTCCTGGTCAACCTGCCGGCCTGGGGGGCCAACTGCGGCCGGATGGGCCGGGCCCTCCGGGAGCGCTACGGCTTCAGCCCCGAGCAGGTGGAGTTTTTCGACCTGTTTGCCCGGCCGGACCCCGCCTTCGAGCCGGCCGCCCTGGTGGTGATCCAGGGCGGCCTCGAACGGGGCGTCAGCCCCGCCCGCATCAGCCGGGCCGCGCGGCTGCTTCAGGCCTACGAGCTGATGTACTGGGACGCCATGTACGAGGCGGCCGGCGCGGGCTGAGGACTTTCGCATTAGAACGCCGGGGCCGACCCGTTGCACGGCCGTGCGCCCCGGGTCAGCATTTTGGGGTAGCTGGAAAGTCCTGGCGTGGGCTAGGCCGACTTTGCGCTGCCCTACCCCCTCGGGGTAAAATCGGCCGAGAGCACTTCGGTGGAGGGCGGAAAATGGGGGTGACCTTCATCCGGGACGGGCTCTCCGGCCTGGTCGGAGCCCTGGTCATGGTGGGCCTCTGGCACGTGCCCCGGCTCTGGAACGACGAAGGCCTCGACCTGAGCCGGATCATCGTGACCAAATTTCAGGGCTTCCACGCCAACTCCTATTCCCAGCTGGGACTGGCAGCCCACCTCCTCGTCGGCTTCCTGCTGGGGGTGTTTTACGGCAGCTTTTTTCATCCCTTTCCCAGGTCGCTGGAAATCGTCAACGGAATGCTTTATGGTCTTATCCTCTGGCTCATCTTGATGCTGGTGGTCTTGCCGGCCGTTGGCGAGGGCTACTTTGGGGTCAAGCTTGGCCGCACCGCCCGCATCTCCAGCCTCGTATCCCACCTGGCCTACGGCCTCATCCTCGCCGGCATTTCCCTTATCTGGTAGCCGGCTTCAATCCAGACAGGCTCGCCTGGGGTGCACCCGCAGGTGTTCGGCCGTGACGATGGCCTCGAACTGGGCGGCCGCCTCTTCCAGCCGGTCCGGGTAGTTGACAATGACGTAGTCAAAAATTGGCAGCGATTCCAGCTCCTCCCGGACCTTTGCCAGTCGCCGCTCCACCTCGGCCGGGGATTCCGTCCGGCGGGCCTGCAGCCGCCGGATCAGCTCCTCCTCGGAGGGCGGGGTCAGAAACACCATGACGGCCTCGGGGCAGAGCCGGCGGACCGTCCGGGCGCCCTGGACGTCGACCCGGAGGAGGACGTCTTTGCCCCGGGCCAGGGCCTGCCGGACGGGCTCCTTAGGGGTGCCGTACCAGTGGCCGTAAACTTCGGCGTATTCTAAAAGCTCCCCGGCTGCCCGCATCCTTTCGAACTCCTCGGCCGAGACGAAGATATAGTCCCGGCCGGGGACCTCGCCGGGCCGGGGCGGCCGGGTGGTGACGGTTACAACCCGGACGACGTCCAGTCCCCGCCGCTCCAGGCACCCGATGAGGCTGTCTTTGCCCGAGCCCGAGGGCCCGGAAAGCACGAGAAGCAGGGGGCTGGGCTGCGGCCGCAGAAGGGACCGATCTGCCGTCCGTTCCCCCATCAGGGCGGGAGGAGCCGGGCGACGGGCCCGGCCAGCCGTTCCAGGGTCTGCCAGAAGTCTGGGTAGGAGACCCCCACCGCCTCGGCCCCCAGAACCCGGGTTTCCCCCGCGGCGACCAGGCCGGCCACCGCCCAGGCCATGGCCAGCCGGTGGTCCCCCAGGGCGTCCAGGTCGGCCCCGGTAAGCCTGACCGGTCCGGTTATGGTGAGCCCGTCCGGCCGTTCGGAAACGGCGGCCCCCAGCCGGCCCAGGCCTAGGGCAACCCCGGCCAGCCGGTCGCTCTCCTTAACCCGGAGTTCGGCCGCATCCCGGATTACGGTCGTGCCGGCGGCAAAGCAGGCCACCAGGGCCACCAGAGGCACCTCGTCGATGAGCCTGGGCAGGAGACTTCCGCCCACCTCGGCGGCCCTCAGGCGGGAGGAGCGGGCGGTTACGGCGCCGACGGGCTCCCCCGCCTCCTCTCCGGTCACCGTAACCTCAACCTCGGCCCCCATCAGCCGGAGGACGTCCAGAAAGCCGGTGCGGGTGGGGTTCAGGCCGACCCCTTCCACGGTTACCTCGGCCTCGGGGTGGATGACGGCGGCGGCCAGCCAGAAGGCCGCCGAGCTGAAGTCGCCGGGCACCCGGGCCCTGATGGCCGGAAGGCTTTTCGGGGGCACCACCCGGACGGCGAACCCAGCCTCCGGCTCGGCCCAGGTTTTTACCTCCACCCCGAGCCCCCTAAGCAGGCGTTCGGTGTGGTCCCGGGAGGGGGCGGGCTCGATTACGGTGGTGGGCCCGTCGGCATAGAGGCCGGCCAGCAGCACGGCCGACTTCACCTGGGCGCTGGCGACGGGCGACAGATAGGTGATGGGCCGCAAATTTCCGCCCCGGATGGCCAGGGGCGCCAGCCGGTCGCCGGCCCGGCCCATAATCTGGGCCCCCATTTCCCGGAGGGGCCAAATGATGCGGTCCATGGGACGCCGGCGCAGGGATTCATCCCCCGTAAGCACGCTTAAAAACGGCTGGCCGGCTAAGATCCCGGCCAGCAGGCGGATGGTGGTGCCGCTGTTGCCGGCGTCGAGGACGTCGGCCGGCTCGGCCAGGCCCCGGAGCCCCCGCCCCCGAATCCGCAGGCGTCCCCCGGCCAGCTCGCCGGAGACCCCCAGGCGGTTCAGACAGGCCAGGGTCGATAGGCAGTCGGCCGCCTCCAGAAAGCCCTCGATCTCCGAGTTGCCCTCGGCCAGGGCGGCGAGCATACCCAGCCGGTGGGAAAGGGACTTGTCGCCGGGAACGCGGACCCGGCCCGAAAGCCTCGGGGCCGGACCCCGGATAACCGCGACCCGCCGGGAAATCATCGGTCTAGTTTGATTTCTTGCCGTTCTCGTCGGGTTTGGGGGGGCGCAGGGCCTCCTGGGAGGCCCGGGCCAGACGCTCGCCGAAGAGAAAGGACATCATGCTTTCGCCCATGCCGGGCACCCGCGGCCCGGGCGCCGCTCCGATGGTGCGGGGCGACCGCAGCCACTGCTCCCGGGCGGCGCGGGTTCGCTCGAACTCTTCTCCCAGGGCCGGGCCGCCCTCGACGATCAGGGCCCGGTAGCGCTTGAGCTCCTCGATGAAGAGGTCAATCCACCGGACCACGCCCTCCCGGTTGGTCAGCATGATGTCCCGGTTCATCACCGGGTCGCCCGAGGCCAGGCGGGTGAGGTCCCGGTAGGCGGAGGCCGCCAGCTTGGCCATCTCCCGCCAGGCGGGGCTCCGCGTGGTGGCGGCCACCAGGGCCGAGGAGATGACGATGGGCAGGTGGCTTACGGCCGCAACGAAGCTGTCGTGCTCGGCGGCGTCCACAAAGTAGGGTTCGGCTCCCAGCAGGCCCACCAGGTTCACCACCGTATCCACCGCCCGCTCCGAAGCCTTCACCGACGGCACCACGCAGTAAATGGCGTCCTTGAAGAGGTCGGGGTCGGCGGCATCGGGCCCGGAAAGCTCCTTGCCCGCCATGGGATGGCCCCCGACGAAATGAACCGTTTTGGGCAGAAGCTGGTCGGCCCAGCGCAAAACCTCGGCCTTGGTGGAGGCGGTGTCGGTTACAACGGCCCCCTCGGGAAGATACGGTGCCGTTACTTCAAAAATCTCCTTGACGGCCGTGACCGGGACGGCCAGAATGATCAGGCCGGCCCGCTCCACCGTCCGGATCAGGTTCCACTCGGTCCGGTCAACGGCACCGAGCTTCTTAGCCTTGGCCGCATGCTCCGGCTCGCGGTCGTGGCCGACGACCTCCACGTTCTGGAGCTTGGCCCGTTTTAAGGCCAGCCCGATGGACGTCCCGATCAGGCCCGTTCCGATTATCGCGATGCGGTTCATGCCCACAACCCTCCGGTCAGGTTAATCGGCGCCCCACGACAACCTCGGTGGCCACCTGGAGGGCGGGCCCCACCAGGCGGCCGATGATCCCCGTGTGCAGGAAAACGTCCAGGGCCAGGATCATAATAAGCAGGGCCGGACCCCAGGTGAACTCGAGCCTGGCCACGGCCGTGGCCAGCCCGCGGGGAAGGATCCCCACCAGAATCCGGTACCCGTCCAGGGGCGGCAGGGGCAGCAGGTTAAAAACGGCCAGCGCCAGGTTGATGACGATGGTGTAGCCTACCACCTCGGCCAGGACGAAGCGGGGGTCCCAGACGTCGAAGAGGTCCCACAGCCGCCAGAAGGTGAGCACGTAGCCGGGCGGGTGCCAGGGGAGCAGCCGCTCCCGGATGACCAGACCCAGCAGCCCGGCCAGCACCACGTTGCTCACCGGACCGGCCAGGGCCACCAGGGCCATGCCGACCCGTGGCGGTAGGGTCCGGAAGTTGAGGGGATTTACCGGCACCGGCCTGCCCCACCCGAAGCCGACAAAGAGCAGCATCAGGGTGCCGAGGGGGTCCAGGTGGGCCAGGGGGTTTAAAGAGAGCCGCTTTAAAAACCGCGGGGTCGGGTCGCCCAGCCGGTCGGCCACCCAGGCGTGGCTGAACTCGTGGATGGTGATCCCCGCAATCAGGGAGACCAGCAGGCTCAAGGCCAGGACCGGGAAGATAACCGCGAAGGCAACGGGGTCCCGGAAGAAGAGGCCCAGTAACTGAAAAATCATCTAAAATCTAGGGTTGCCGGCAGGCATTTGTCACCTAAAGCCATTATACCAGGATGGGCCGGCCTGCGGCCGCGGGGCCGGATATAATTAAACGCTGGGGATTATGACCTTCTTCCGCACCCTAGAACGCAGCCTTACGGCCGTCGCCGGGCTCCTGCCGGCGGCGGTGGCCGTTAACATCGGGGTAGGCGAGGTGGTCGCCCGCCTCCAGCTCCCCCTTTACCTGGACTCGGTGGGGACGGTGCTGGTGGCTGCCCTGGCCGGGCCCTGGGCCGGGCTGGTAACAGGGGTCCTCTCGAACCTGGTCTGGGGCCTGCTCCTCCGCCCCACGGCCGCCCCCTTTGCCGTCACCGCCGCCGTTATCGGCCTCGTGAGCGGCCTCCTGGCCGCCCGGGGAATCTTCGGGGCCTGGTGGAAGGCCCTGCTGGGCGGCCTCTTTACGGGCCTGGTGGCGGCGGTGGTTTCGGCCCCCATCGCCGCCTACGTCTTCGGCGGGGTGACCGGGGGCGGCTACGACCTGATCGTTGCCCTGCTTCTGGCCGGGGGCCAGGGCCTCCTGGAGGCCGTCCTCACCCAGTCGATCCTGACCGACCTGGCAGATAAGGCCCTCACATTCCTGGTCGTCTGGGCCGTCCTCCAGAACCTGCCCCCCAGGTATTTTGAGCGCTTTCGCCAGCCTTAAGCCCACCACCTGGGTCGGAATCGCCGCCGGCCTTTTCCTGGCGGCCTTCGCCTCGGACGAACCGGCCGTCAGCGGGGGCCTGCTGGCCGCCGAGCTTGCCCTGGCGGCCGCCTCCCGCCGGCTGAAAGCTTTCCTGGCCGTCCTCGTCGCCGGTCTGGGGCCCGTTTCGGTTTCCTTGTTTGTGGTCCACGGGCTGCTGCACCCGGGCGCTGCCGGCGTGGCCGTGGGGCCCTTCTGGGTCCGGCCGGAGGGTCTGGGATTCGCCGCCCGAACCCTCGGGCGGCTGGCCGCAATTTCCGGGGCCGTCCTGCTGGCAACCCTGGGCATTCCCCCGGGGCGGATCCTGCGGGACCTGGTCGACCGGGGGGTGCCCCCGGCCCTGGCTTACGGCCTGGTGGCGGCCGTGCGCTTCGTGCCGGAAACTCGGGCCCGGGCACACCGGATCGTCGCCGCCCAGCAGACCCGGGGCCTGGCCCTGGACGGCAGCCCGGTCCGGCGCCTCCGGGCCCTGGGGGCCTTGGTCCGGCCCCTGGTTCTTTCGGCCCTGGCCGAGGCCGAGGCCCGGAGTGTAACCCTCGAGCTTCGGGGGTTCTGGGTCCGGCCCCGACGGGCCCCGGCCGAGACCCGGGCCGAGCGGCTCATCCGCTGGGGGGCGATACTGGCCGGGGCCGTGGCCGTGGTCCTCGGTCGGCTGGTCTTGGGGTAGGGCCGTGGGGTCCCTCGTCGACCTCAGCCTTAAGGCCGTCGGCTACCCCGGCCGGACGCCGGTCCTGGCCGACCTGAGCTTAAGCCTGGGGCCGGGGGAGGTGGTGGGTATCGTGGGGCCCACCGAGTCGGGCAAGACCACCCTGGCCTACGTTCTGGCCGGCCTGATCCCCGGGGCGGTCCCGGGGACGGCCTCGGGCCGGCTGGCGGTGGGCGGCCGAATCCGGGACCTGGGGCGTCCGCCGGACCGGCGGGAGTGGCTCCGGCTGGTGGGCCTTGCCCTCGCCGAGCCGTACTACCAGCTCAGCGGGGCCGCCGACACCGTGGCCGAGGAGGTGGGGCTTCCCCTGGAAAGCTTGGGCCTCGGGCCGGTCGCCGTTAGGGCCGAGGTCGGCGGCCTCCTGGAAGGCCTCGGCCTGGGGCCCCTGGCCGACCGCTCCCCCTTCGAGCTTTCGGTGGGCCAGCAGCAGCGGGTGGTCCTGGGGGCAACCCTGGCTCCCAGGCCGAGAATGCTGGTGCTGGACGACGCCTTCGAGCACCTGGACGGGGCCGGTCGGGCGGCCTTAAAGCAGTTCTTAGCCGCGCTGAAGGCCGAGGGCAGGGGGGCCGTTCTGCTGAGCGGCCGGCGCCGCTACCTGGAAGGGCTGGCCGACCGGCTCCTGGGGCTCAGAGGGGGCCGCCTTTACCCCAGGCCCCCGGCCCCTGAGCTGCCGGCCGCACCGCCCGAGCCCGAACGGGAGCCGGGGCCGGTGGTCCTGGAGGCGGAGGACGTCTGGGCCGGCTACTCGGCCGGCCAGCCGGTCCTGGCCGGCCTGTCCCTCCAGGTGCGGGCCGGGGAAGCCCTGGCCGTCGTGGGCCCCAACGGGGCCGGCAAGTCCACCCTGCTTCTGGTTCTGCTGGGCCTGCTGCGGCCCTGGTCGGGACGGGTGAGGGTTTTCGGGTGGGATGCCGGCCGGGAGCCCCCCTGGCGCCTGGCCCGGCTTATCGGTTACCTGCCCCAGAACCCGGCCGAGGCCCTTTTCGGGCCGACGGTCCGGGATGATGTCACCTTCGGCCCCCGGAACCTGGGGCTTCCGGCCGGAGAGGTCCGGCGCCGGGCCGACGCCTGGCTTTCGGCCGTGGGCCTGGGGGACCGGGCCGGGTGCCATCCCCTGGACCTGAGCCCGGGCTGGCGGCGGCTGGTGGCCCTGGCCTCCACCCTGACCCTGGAGACCCCCATCCTGGCTCTCGATGAGCCGACGGTGGGCCTGGACGACGAACTTTACGGGCGCCTGGTGGGGTTGCTGGGGCGGCTCAAGGGGACGGGCCGGACCCTGCTTCTGGTCTCCCAGGACCTGGAGTTCGTGGGGCGGGTGGCCGACCGGGTGGTCTTTCTGGCCGGGGGGCGGCTGGTGGGGGAGGATTCGGCCCGGGCCGTCCTCAGCGAAACACGGCCTGCTGAAGGCCATCCCCCACCAGGTTCACCGCCAGGGCAGTTATGAGGATCACCAGGCCGGGGAAGAGGGGGATCCACCAGGCCCCCGAAAGGGCCGCCACCTGTCCGTCGGTGAGCATGTTGCCCCAGGAGGCCTCAAAGGGCGGCACCCCCAGGCCCAGAAAGCTCAGGGCGGCCTCGATTAAGATGGCGTCGGCCATCCCAAGGGTGGCGAAGACCACCACCGGGCCGGCCACATTGGGGAGGAGGTGCCGGGCAATGATGCGGCCGGCAGGGACCCCCAGGGCCCGGGCGGCTAAAATAAACTCCCGCTCCCGCAGGCTTAAAACCTGACCCCGGACGATGCGGGCCAGGCCAAGCCAGGTGGTCAGGCCAATGATGCCGACCACATTCCAGACCGAGGGGGGAAGGAGGGACTGAACGGCCACCAGTATAAAGAAAGTTGGCAGGGAGAGGAGGGTGTCCACCGTCCGGGAGAGGACGGCGTCCACCCAGCCGCCGAAATACCCCGCCGCCAGCCCCACCGCCGTTCCCAGGCAGGTGGCCAGGAGGACGGCCGTCGCCGCCACGAAGAGGGAGACCCGGGCCCCGAAGAGGAGGCGGCTGGCGATGTCCCGACCCAGGCGGTCGGTTCCCAGGGGGTGTTCGGGGCTGGGGGGCCGGGCCCGGGCGGCCAGGTCGATGTAATCCGGGGGATAGGGGGCCAGGACCGGAGCCAGCAGGGCCAACAGGACCACGACTGCCAGCACCAGCCCGGCCAGGAGGGCCGTCCGGTGACGGGCGAAGGCCCGGCCGGTGCGTACCCACGGGCTTTCCACCTTTAAGGGGGTCTCGGGCCTGGGCAGGAGGGTGCGGGCCTTCACCGGCGCTTCCCGTAGCGGATTCTCGGGTCGGCCACCCCGTAGGCCAGGTCGGCCAGCAGGCTCCCCAAAATTACCAGCGCTCCCACCAGCACCACCTCCCCCATCAGAACCGGGTAGTTGCGGGCGAAGGCCGCCTCCACCACCAGCCGGCCCATCCCGGGCCAGCTGAAAAGGGTTTCCACCACCACCGACCCGCCCACCAGCCGGGGAATAAAGAGGCCGACCAGGGTGATGACCGGCAAGGCGGCGTTCCGGAAGGCGTGGTCCAGGACGACCCGGTGCTCGGGCAGGCCCTTGGCCCGGGCCAGCCGAATGTAGTCCTGCCCCAGCACTTCTACCATCCCGGCCCGGGTGTAGCGGATGAGGCTGGCCATCTCCCGGAGGGAAAGGACAAAGGCCGGCAGGATCAGGTGGCTCAGCAGGTCGGCCGGGGAGGTGGGCCCCCGGGCGGACTGCATCCCGGCCGAGGGGAGCCAGCCGAGCCAGACGGAAAAGACCAGCACCAGGATGAGGCCCAGCCAGAAGTTGGGGGCCGAGTAAAGGACCGTTGAAACGGTGGTTACGGCGTAGTCCAGCCAGGAAAGGGGCCGCAGGGCGGATACGATCCCGACGGTGATGCCCACCGCCAGGGCGATGGCCAGGGCCGAGGCCGTCAGGTAGAGGGTTGCCGGCAACCGCTCCAGGATCACCTCCCGCACCGGCCGGCCGTCGGAGAAGGAGCGGCCGAAGTCGAGCTGGACGAACCGGCCCAGCCACCTCAAATACTGGACGGGGAGGGGGTCCTCAAGGCCCCAGGCCGTCCGGATGGCCTTGAGCTCCTCGGCCGAGAGGTCCGGGCCGTAAAGGAGGACCGCCGGGTCGCCGGGGGCCAGGTGCAGAAGGCCGAAGGCCAGGATGCTTACCACCAGGAGCACGAAGAGCCCTTGGCCCAGTCGGGCGATGAGGTAGCCGCTCACCGGTGCCGCGTCCCGGTGATTATAACCGGCGCAACCGTTAGCGGCCCTGCCAGCGGGGCCGGCGCTTTTCTAAAAAGGCCCGAACCCCCTCCCGGAAATCCTCGCTCATATAGCAGGCCAAAATCAGGTCCTCGCTCTCCGGGGGCCGCCGGTGGGCCAGGATCCGCCGGATCGCCTCCTTGGTGACCCTGAGGGTGAGGGGGGCATGTTCGGCCAGGGTCAAGCCCAGCTGTCGGCCCCGCTGCTCCAGCTCGTCGGCGGGAACGATTTCGTTGGCAAGGCCGACCCTCAAAGCCTCCTCGGCATCCACCATCCCGGCGGTGAAGATGATGTATTTGGCCCGGGACGGCCCGACCAGGTCCACCAGCCGGGCGTAGTTGGCCATGCTCAGGCAGTTGCCCAGGGTCCGGGCAATGGGGATGCCGAACTTGGCGTCGGGGGTGCAGATGCGCAGGTCGCAGGCCATGGCCACGGCCGCCCCGCCCCCGACGGCGTACCCCCGGATCAGGGCGATGGTGGGCTTCCCGACTTCCTCCAGCCGGCCGATGATGCCGTTCATCCGGGCCTCGTAGTCGATGGCGTCCTGGGGGCTCCGAAACGCCGTGAACTGGCTTATATCGGTCCCGGCGATAAAGGCCTTGTCCCCGGCGCCCTTAAGCAAAAGCACTTTTACGTCGTCGTTTTCATCCACCCATTCGCAGGCCCGAACGAGCCCGTCATACATGGCCCAGGTCATGGCGTTGCGGGCCTCGGGCCGGTTAAACGTGAGCCAAGCCAGGGGCGGGTCCACCTCGAAGATGAGCTCGTCAGTTCCCAGGTCAACAGTTCGGCCCCGGTTCAGGGTATCCATCGGCCTACTCCGCCGCCCGGCTCAGGCCGGATGGGGTCCGCGCCGGCCCGATAACCCCTTCGGCTTCCAGCCGGGCGACCTCTTCGGGCCCGAACCCGAGCTCCCTTAAGATTTCAAGGTTGTGCTCCCCCAGCAGGGGCCCGGCCCGCTCGAGCCGGACCGGGGTGCGGGAGAAGTGCAGGGGCGACCCCGTTGCCCGGACTCGGCCCAGGGTAGGGTGGGGCAGGTCGACGATAAAAGCCCGGGCCTTAAGATGTTCGTCGGCAACCACCCGGTCGATGGTGTTGATTATGCCGCAGGGAATGCCGGCCTCCTCGAAGCGGCGGTACCAGTACTCGCTGGTCTGGGTGGAGGTGACCTCCTCGATGATCTCGGCCAGGACCTTCTCATTGGCCTTCCGGGCGGCCAGGGTGGCAAAGCGGGGGTCCTTTTCCAGGTGCTCTAAGCCCAGCACCCCGCAGAAGATGGTCCAGTGGCGGGGGGTGGTGGCCCCCACGGTGACGTAACCGTCGGCCGTCCGGAAGGCCTGGTAGGGGGCGCTCACCCGGTGGGCGGAGCCCAGGGGGCCCGGGACCTCCCCGGTGGCGAAGTAGCTGGCCGTCTCCCAGACCTCCAGGGCGACGGCCGCCTCCAGCAGGCTTATGTCGATATACTGGCCCCGACCGGTCCGGCCCCGGGCGATCAGGGCGGCCTGAATAGCGTTGGCCGCAAAGAGGGCGGCCGTAAGGTCCGCAACCGGCACGCCGACCTTCACCGGGGGCCGGCCGGGCTCGCCGGTGATGCTCATCAGGCCCGACATTCCCTGGATGATCAGGTCCAGGCCCGGCCGGTGGCTGTAGGGGCCGGTCTGGCCGTAGCCGGAAACGGCGCAGTAAATGAGCCCCGGGTTGCGGGCGGAGAGGGTCTCGTAGTCGATGCCCAGGTCTTTGGTGGTTCCGGGGCGGAAATTCTCGATGACCACGTCGGCCCGCTCGGCCAGGCGCAGGAATACCTCCCGTCCCGCGGGATGCTTTAAGTTAAGGGCCAGGCTGCGCTTGTTGCGGTTTAAGGCAATAAACCCGGCGCTTTCCCCGTCCAGAAAGGGGGGCGTGGCCCGGCTGTGGTCGCCGCCGTCGGGGTTTTCGACCTTAATCACATCGGCCCCCAGGTCGGCGAGCAGCATGGCGCAGTAAGGCCCGGCCATGAAGTTGGCCAGCTCAAGGACGCGAATTCCGTTAAGGGGTGGCAAAGGCTCGGGTCGGTTCATGGCAACCTCCGGGGAAGATTTTAACCGATCGCCGCCGGTCCCTGCCGGCTCAAGGCCGGCCTAGCCCTGGAGGCGTCGGCGGGCCTCCACAACCTCGCCCCGAACGGCGGGCTCCAGGAGCCGCAGGGCGGCCCGGGGCGGAATCCCGGACCCGTAAAGGAGCAGAACATACATGATGCCGAAGAGGGGCAGGTGTCCCAGCAGCTCCACCGGGGGCAGAAGGGGGACCGTCAGGTTGAAGGGGACCCACATCCCCAGGATCACCACCCGGGTGAGGACGCCGGTTACGAGCAGGACGCCGATGGTGGCCTCGACGACCCCGGCCGCGGCCACGAACAGGTCGTCGTCGAACCACCCAAAACCGAAGACCGACCGCATGAAGTTAAAGTGGGGGTATTGGGCCAGGAAGGCCCGGCCCAGCTCGGGGGCCAGCAGCTTCTCATCGAAGGCGGCCGCTACCAGGGAAAGGCCCGTAAGAATGCGCAGGGCCGCCACCGCTTCGGTTTCATAGCGGGAAACCCAGGCCAGCTTCCGGGCCACCCACTCCGGGGGAACGGTGCGGCCCAGCACGAACAGGGCCAGGCCGATGCCCACGTAATGGAGCTGGCCCAGCATGGCCAGGGGCGGAAAGGTCAGAAATCCGAGCAAAAAGGTGATTATCAAAACCAGGGCCCCGGCCCGGTCGAAGAGGCCGGTGATAAACGTGAAGGCCACGAAAACCTGAAGGGCCACCAAAAGATAGCCCGGCAGGTTCGGGGGCAGGACCAGCTGGGGGACGAAGAGGTTGCGCTGGTACGCGAACCAGACCAGGCTTATGCCCGTATGAACGGCCAGCAGGGCGGTGGCGCAGGGCTCCATGTAGGCCAGGAGGGGCGGGTTCGGCCAGTGGGGGCTGCCCACCAGCCGCTGGAGCAGGCGCAAGCCGAGAAAAAGGCTCAGGCTGGCCCCGATGACGGCCAGGGTGGGCCAGCCGGCGATGAGGCCGAAATCGGGCGGCTGAAGCCGCAGCCCTTCGGGCACAAACCAGCGGACGTGGGCGGCGGCCGGCGCGGGGAGGGCCGCCACAACCGCCAGCCAGAGGACCCTACGTAAAAGTCTTCCCCCCAACACACCCTTCCCGGTGGACAGCTTAACTCAACCTTTTATGGCCCCGGCGGTGAGCCCGGCCACGAAGTACTCTACAAAGAACGAGTAAATCAGCGCCACCGGAACCGAACCCAAAAGGGCCCCGGCCATCAGGCTGCCCCAGAAGAAGACGTCGCCCCGGATGAGCTCGGAGGTCACCCCGACCGGGACGGTCTTGTTGGCGGGGTCGGAGATGAAGACCAGGGCGTAGATGAACTCGTTCCAGGAGAGGGTGAAGGAGAAGATCCCCACCGAGAGGATGCCGGGAACGGCCAGGGGCAGGGCGATCCTGACCAGGGCCTGGAGCCGGGTGGCCCCATCCACCAGGGCCGACTCCTCCAGGTCCCTGGGAATGGACCGGAAGTAGCCGATGAGGAGCCAGGAGCCGAAGGGGACCAGGAAGGTCGGGTAGGTTAGCACCAGGGACCAGAGGGAATTGGTCAGCCCGAGCCAGTTGACCACTTGGGCCAGGGGCAGGAAGAGCAGGGTCTGGGGAACCAGGTAGGTGACGAAGATGGCCCAGCCCAGGAGGGTTCCCCCCGGGAAGCGGAACCTGGCCAGGGCGTAGCCGGCCGGGACCGACAGGGCTAAGGAGATGGCCGTCGAGAGGCAGGCCACGAAGGTGGTGTTCAGGATCCAGTTGGCGAAGAGGGTCCGCTCAAACAGGTATTTATAGTGGTCCAGGGTGGGCCGAAGGACAATGAAGGGGTTGCCCTTAACGTCGAAAAGCTCGGCGTTGGGCTTAATGGAGGTTATCGCCATCCAGTAGAAGGGAAAGAGCAGCGCCACCAGTGTAATGAGAACCGGGATATAGATGCTTACAAAGCGGTCCAGAACCGCCGCCGGCCTGGGGGTCATCTCAGTCCAGCTCCTGCCTGCGCATGTACCAGAGGGTTAGAAACACGGTGACGCACAGGGCGGGGAAGATGAAGAGGGAGATGGCGGCGCCCCGGCCGATCTCCCCCGAGGGCAGCCCCACCTGGTAGGCCAGGGTGGCGAAGAGGTGGGTGCTGTTGGCCGGCCCGCCCCGGGTGAGCACGTAAATAAGCTGAAAGTCGGAAAAGGTCAGGATGACCGAGAGCAGCAGGACGATGGTGATTACGGGTTTAAGGAGGGGCAGGGTAATATGGCGGAACATCTGCCAGCGGCTGGCCCCGTCGATGGCCGCCGCCTCGTAAAGCTCCTGGTTTATCGTCTGCATGCCGGCCAGAAAGCTTATGGCGTAAAAGGGGGTTCCCCGCCAGATGTTGACAGCCATCAGCGAAATCATCGGCCAGGGGTTGTTGCCCAGCCAGACGGGCCCCTTGATGCCGAAGCGGGCCAGGACCCAGTTGATGACGCTGAAGGTGGAGTCGAACATCCAGAGCCAGGCCAGGGCACTCAGAACCGTGGGCACGATCCAGGGCAGAAGCACCGCCGCCCGGACGAAGCGCTTAAGGGGGAAGGTGTTGTTGAGGAGGGCGGCGATGGCCAGGCCGAAGATGAGCTTGAAGACGGTTGTGACCCCGGTGTAGAGAAAGGTGTTGCGGAAGGTCTGCTGGAAGATGGAGTCCTGGGTGAGCTCGAGGAAGTTTCGCAGGCCCACGAAGTCGCCGGGGACGCCGATGCGGCTGTCGGTCAGGGCGAGCCAGATCCCGTAAAGGAAAGGGTAAAGGACGAAGACGGTAAGGAGGGCCAGGGCCGGGAGCATGAGCAGGTAGCCCAGGACCGCCTCCCGCTCGAGGAGGACTCCCGGACTGAGGGCCCGGGGCGGCCGCTTGGCCACGGCCGCGGCAGGGGTCTCGGCGAGGACACCCTTTTTGGCCACCGAAAGTTCCCCCTAAAGGCGAATTCGGCGGCGCCTACTTCTGGAGCAGGTGCCGCCGACCCGGGTTCACGAGCGGCCGTAGATCTGGCGAAGCTGGCCCGCGGCCCACTTCACGGCATCCGCCGGCTTGAACTCCCGCGAGATGGCCTTGGCGAACAGGTCCACGATGATGTAGGCCTCCCGCACCTGGGCCGCCTTGGCCGTGGGCGGCCCGGGCCAGCCCGGCCACCGGCCCGAGCCGTTGACCACCACATCCCGGAACGCCTTAATCTTGGGGTCCTTGTTCCAGACCGGGTCGTTTTCAGAGTACTTAAAGGGGGCAAACTCGTAGGCCAGGCCCACGTCCACCCACTTGGAATACTGCTGGGGGTCCATAAGGTACATGATAAGGTCCTTGGCGGCCTGGACATTCTTCGAGTAGGACATGATCCCCAGGCTGAAGAGGGCATGGAGGGAGAACTGACCGGCCGGTCCCCTGGGGTGAACGAAGTGGTCGGAGACCTCGGCGACCTTCGGAAAGTCGCGCTTGGCCACGAAGTAAATGCTGGCCCCGTTTAAGGTGCAGGAAATCTGTTCGGCCAGGTAAGCCCGGTTATTGGAGGTGTCGTCCCAGGAGAGGCCGCTCTCGTCCAGCGCCCCGTAAAAGAGCTCAACGGCCTTCTCAACGGCCAGGAGGGTGGCGTCGCTCTCGAGGGCCACGGTCTTGCCGTCTTCCAGGACCTCTTTGCCGCCCCAAGCCCAGAGCCAGGGATACCAGAAGCCCGGCGGATCACCATAGGAGTGGCCCAGGGCCTGGCCGAAGGGCTTGCCGTAAGCCTTAAGTTTTTTCCCTTCCTGGATGAACTCGTCCCAGGTGGTCGGGACCTGGGCATTGGCGGCCCTGAAGTAGTCGGTCCGGTAAACGAAGGTGCCCGGGTTTACGCTCCACGGAATCGCCCGCCAGACGCCGTTGACCTTGTTGTAAGCCTCCGCATCCGGGTAGATTCCCCCCAGCCGCTTGACCAGCTCCTCGACCTCTTTAGAGACGTCGACCAGAGAGTTCTCGTAGATCCACGCCCAGCCCTGCGTCCAACGAATTACATCCGGGCCAGAGCCGGACTGGATGGCGGCCGCGATGCGGGCCGGGGTGTCGTTGTAAGCGATGTGCTCGACCCGCACCTCGACGTTGTTCTTTCGGCCCCATTCCTGGGCCATCTGGTCCAGCAGCTTGTCTTGCTCCTGGACGAAGCTTGACTGCCACAACACCAGGAGTTGGGTGGGCCGCCCCTGAACGGCCGGGGCCTGCGGGCCGGCAGGTTGGGTCGGCGTGCAGGCGGCCGCCAGGGCCCCAACCCCGGCTAGGGCCCCGCCCAGGAATTCCCGCCGGCTTATGATAACCTTGCGCCACGGCTTGCTCATCGGTTCCTCCTCCCCCGGTGAAATTTTAACTGGCCCTGGCCAGGGCCCGAAGTTCGGGCCCGATTAAAGCCCGCTCGGTGCCGGCATCAAAAAGGTGAAGCTTTTCCGGGTCAAATTCCAGCTCCAAGCTCATCCCCGGCTCAACCTTGAGCATCCCCGGAAGCCACACCGTCCAGGTGTGCCGGCCGCTGCTGACATGAACCAGCGTCTCACTGCCCAAAGGCTCCACCACCTCAACCCGGCATCGAATCCCAGGCCCCCCGGCCGGCCGGATATGCTCCGGCCTCACCCCCAGCACCACCTCGGGACCGGGCGCCCGCTCCCGCAGAACCTCCCCCAGCCGGCCGGGAACCTCCACCCGGAAGTCCCCCAGGTCCACGTAAAGCCTTCCGTCCTCGCTCAGAAGCCGGCCCCGGAAAAAGTTCATCGCCGGGCTGCCGATAAACCCGGCCACAAAGATGTTCACCGGATGCTCATAGACGTTCTGGGGCGTGTCCACCTGCTGGAGGACACCCCGGTTCATCACCGCAATCCGGGTGCCCATGGTCATGGCCTCGACCTGGTCGTGGGTAACATAGATGGTAGTGGTGTTCAGGGCCTGGTGAAGCTTTTTAAGCTCGGCCCGGGTCTGGACCCTGAGCTTGGCATCCAAGTTTGACAAGGGCTCGTCCATCAAAAAGACCTTGGGCTCCCGGACTATCGCCCGGCCCAGGGCCACCCGCTGGCGCTGGCCGCCGGAAAGCTGGCGGGGCTTTCGGTTCAAAAGGTCGGCGATGCCTAAAATTTCGGCCACCTGCTTTACCCGCCGGTCGACCTCGGCCTTGGGCACACCCCGAAGCCTGAGGCCGAAGGCCATGTTGTCGTAGACGCTCATGTGGGGGTAAAGGGCATAGCTTTGGAAGACCATGGCCACGTCCCGGTCCCGGGGGGGCAGGTCGTTTACCACCCGGTCGCCGATCCAGATGAGGCCGCTGGTGGGCTCCTCGAGGCCGGCCACAAGCCTCAGGGCCGTGGTCTTGCCGCAGCCGGAAGGGCCGACCAGAACCAAAAACTCGCCGTCCTCGGCCGTGAGGGTCAGGTTATCAACGGCGACAACCTGGCCGAACTTTTTCGTAACTTTCTCCCAGACTACGCGGGCCAATGGGAACCTCCCCCAGGAGCTGGGCGTTTAACCGCGGTGATTATACCTTTGGATTTTACCTGGCGTCAATCGATTGGGCAGGCGGGCTTTTATTCTTCGGGGCTGGCCTGGTGGGCCCGGAGGTATTCGAGGCTGCGGCGGTACCAGAACTCGTCAATCAGGCCGGTGTTGTAGTAGTAGTTGAGCATCACCGTGAGGCGCAGGATGGGGACCAGATTGTAGCCCCGCCGCCGGAGCCGCTCCGTCGCCCCCTGCTCCCGGTCCACCAGAACGATAACATCCCTGACCTTGAGGCCGTGGGCTTCGAGGATGCCTGCCGTCTCCAGAATGCTGCCCCCGGTGGTTATCAGGTCGTCGATGACCAGGACGGTCTGGCCCTCCTCGTAGCGGCCCTCAATCCGGTGGTCTTTCTCGCCCCCCGGCCGGACGTAAATCATCGGGGTCTCCGTCAGGAGGGAGAAGGCGGTGGCCAGGTGCAGCCCCCCGAAGGGGACCCCGGCCACCAGGTCGAAGGGGGCGATCCGGGGGCGGCGGCGGGCCTGGCCGAAGCTGGCCTCCTGGCGGATAAGCTCGGCCACCGCCTTCAGATAGCGGGGCTGGCTGACCAGCACCCGGGGGTTGATGTAAACGGGCGAATTGACCGTAGAACGGCCCAGGGTAAAACTGCCGAACTGGACCCCACCCAGATCAAACAGCGCCCGGGCAAGCCATAGGTTACTTTTAACCTCGTTGGATGCCGACTCCATCGGAGGCTACACGCTCAGGGGCGGCCCCGGACTTACGACTGGGAATAGCCGGACGAGGTCGAGCTCTGGCCGAGCTCGCGGCGCAGGATTCGGCGGGCCTCTTCGCCGATCCCGAGCTGGAGGCAGTCCCGATACGTGGAAAGAATGGCCTTATCCAGGAGCTTCACCAGCTCCGGCGGCAGCTCATCCACCCGGTGCTGGCGGCGCAGCCGGAGAAACCGCTCCAGTCGGCCGAGGAAGAAGAGCTCCAGCGGCGTATAGGAGTGACGTTCGCTCCGGGTTGCAGCACCGTTGCCGGCCGATTCTCCCACGGGCTTCCCCCTCGTCACTTGCTCTAGTTAATATTAGCACACGGGACCGGCACCCACAAATCCAAAAAGGGCCATGGCTTGGTAGTCCGCTATCCGGCCGCCTCGGGGGTTATTGCCCCGGTAAGGCTCTCTTCGACCTTGCGCAGGCGGGTTTCGTACATGTTGATGCAGTGCTTGATCACGTCCAGCTGGCTGAAGAGGAAGAGCCCGAGGATGTGGGGGAAGAGCTTGCGCATCTGGGCCTTGGCCACCGGCAGAAGGTCCGGGTCGTCCCGGATGATCCGCTCGGCCAGGTAGTGGCCGAAGGCGATGTGGCGGGCCTCGTCCCGCTGGATGAGCTCGAAGCCCTTTACCAGGCCCGGCAGCAGGCCCCGCTCCTTCAGGGATAGATAGGCGGTGGCATAGCCGGCCTCGGCGGCCACCCCCTCCACCATCAGGTGGTAGGTGGCCACGGCCTCCAGCTGGGCCCGCCGGGACTGGTCGGTGTAGAGCTGGTGCAGGGTCCGGGGCAGCTCCTCGTAAAAGACAAACTGGTAGTGGGGGCCCACTGGGGCGACCTCGTTCAGGTCGACGCCGGGGACGACGGTGTTAAGCCAGCGGTCAAAAAACTCGGTGTGTTTGGCCTCCTCGAAAAGCTGGGTGCACAGGAATATCTCGTCTTCGAGGTGGCCGCCCTCCTTTCGGACGGCAAAGAGGAGGGGGCTTAAATCCTCGGTTACGGCGATCTCTCCCCGGTAGAAGCCGGCGATAAGCCGGAGGGTGCCCAGCTGGACCTCCTCCGAAAGCTCAGGCCATTGCCGGACGTCTTCGGAAAGGTCGATATTCTCGGGGTCCCAGAAAAGCCTTTTGGCCTTGACGTAATCCATCATCGGCAGAAGGTCGTAGCGCAGCGGCATGCTCGCACACCCCCATAAGGAAATTCCGGCCTTATTATATGCCTGCCCGGGAAGGAGGTCAAACCCTCAGCCTCGGGTCCAGGGCGTCCCGAAGGGCGTCGCCCAAAAGGTTGAAGGCGAAGACTCCCAGGCTGATGGCCATCCCGGGGGCCAGCGCAAGCCAGGGCGCCCGCTCGGCAAACTGGGTGGCCGCACCCCGCAGCATCAGCCCCCAGGCCGGGGTGGGCTCGGCCACCCCCAGCCCCAAGAAGCTTAAGGACGCCTCAAGCAAAATCGCCTGCCCCAGGAAGGCCGTAAGCATTACCAGGTACGGGGCCACCACGTTGGGCAGGAGGTGAATGAAGATGATCCGGGCGTCGGACGCCCCCAGGGCCCGGGCGGCCTCCACAAAGGGCATCTCCCGCAGCGCCAGGGCGCTCGCCCGGATAACCCGGCTCACCCGGGGGATCATCGGGATGGTGATGGCGATGATGACGTTTAAGGTTCCCGTTCCCAGGGCCGCCACCATGGCCAGGGCCAGGATTATCAGGGGGAAGGCCAGGATGATGTCGGTGATGCGCTGGATGAGGTCGTCGACCCAGCCCCCGAAGTGGGCGCTTATCACCCCCAGCAGGGCGCCGAGGGTTGCGCCCACAAAGGAACTGGTGAAGGCCACCAGCAGGGCCGTTCGGGCCCCGAAAATTATCCGACTCAAGACGTCCCGGCCGAAGTTGTCGGTTCCCAGGGGGTATTCCGGACCGGGTGGGCGGAACATGACGGCGAAGTTGTTGGCGACGGGGTCGTGGGGGGCGAGCTGGTCGGCAAAGATGGCCGCCAGCGCAAAGACCAGCAGTACCGCCGCCCCGAAGGCCCCGAGGGGGTAGCGGCGGGCAAACCGGAAGATGAGGTTTTGGCGGCGGGCCTTGGGGCGAAGGACCGCCTCCGGGGCCAGACCTGTCTGCATTCCGGACATCCCTAACGGTACCGAATCCTCGGGTCAAGCCACATGTAACAGAGGTCCAGGAGAAAGTTCACGACGACGAACACTCCCGCCGAAAGCATAATCAGGGCCTGGGTCATGGTGTAGTCCCGGCGGCTGATGGCGTCGACGATGAGCTTGCCCAGGCCGTTGAGGTTGAAGACCTGCTCGGTCACTACCAGGCCGCCGATGAGGAAGGCGAACTCCAGGCCGATAACGGTTACCACCGGCAGGAGGGCGTTGCGGACGCCGTGCCGGATGATGACCAGATACTCCACGAGCCCCTTGGCCCGGGCGGTCCGGATGTAGTCCTCCCGGAGGACCTCCAGCAGGGCCGAGCGCATCATCCGGGTGGAGACGGCCGAATAGCGGTAGCCCACGGCCAGGGCCGGCCAGATGAGCTGGCCCAGGTTGGCCAGGGGGTCCTTCCAGAAGGGGGTAAAAACCACCGGCGGCGACCACCGGAAGAAGATGAGCAGAAACAGGATCATCAGGATGCCCAGCCAGAAGGACGGCATGGCCAGGCCGGCGATGCTGAAAACCCGGACGGCGTAGTCGACCCAGGTGTTTTGCTTGACGGCGGCCACGGTTCCTAAGGGGATGGCCAGGGCCACCGCGATGAGGGTGGCCATAATCGCCAGCTGGAGGGTAAGCTCCAGGCGGATGGCCACCTCGTAGGCCACGGGCTTGCCCGTCCACATGGAAAGGCCCAGGTCGCCCCGAACCAGCCCCCAGAGCCAGTTGACGAACTGCTCGTGGAGGGGTTTATCCAGGCCGTAGCGGGCCCGCTCGGCCCGCAGGACGTCCTCCGAAACGAGGGCGCCCGTGCCGTACCGGAGCATCACGATGTCGCCCGGGATGAGCCGGAGCAGAACGAAAGTTATGACGGCCACCCCGAAGAGGGTCGGGAAGACCATCAGCAGCCGGCTGATAAGGTATCGCTGCATCGGCTCAATTTTACCCGGCCGTCACTGGGCGATCCAGACGTCCACCAGGTCCTGGTTGATGTAGTGGCTCGGGGTGATCTTCCAGCCCCTAACCTTGGCCCAGCGGACGACGATCCGGTTCCACCAGAGGGCCGGCAGCTGGTAGGCCATCTCCCCGACGGCCCGCCGCTCAAACTGCCAGACGAGCTGCTTGCGCTTTTCGGGGTCCAGCTCCCGGCTCTGGCGGTCGTAAAGGTCGTCCAGGACCGGGTCCCGGTAGCGGGCGTAGTTTACCGGGCTCCGCTCGGGGGAGATGAAGCTTAGAAGCTGCAGGTCCGGGTCGTCCATGAAGTCGCAGTTAAAGTAGAGCATCGCCTCGAAGTTGCCGGTGCGCAGGTCCTGCGTCCAAGGGCCCGTCTCCAGAAGCTGATGCTCCACCTGGAGGCCGACCTGCCGCCACTGGTCGATGAGGAACACCCCCAGGGACGGGTAAGGCTCAATGTTGCGGTTCTTGAGAACAAAGGAGAAGTTCTGGGGCACTCCGGCCTCCCGCAGCAGCCGGCGGGCCTCCTCCCGGCTTTTGTTTATGTCCCGCCAGTAGCCTGGGATCTTTTCCAGCTCAGAGTCGGGCATGGCAAAGGGAGAGCCGGGCCGCATCAGGGCCCCGACGTACTTGAGGAACGTAAACTGGGATAGATACTGACCCCCGCCCCACCGGTCGATGGCAAGGCTGAGGGCCTGCCGGACCCTCACGTCATTGAAGGGGGGCTTTTCGTTATTAAGCACCACCATCTGGGAGCAAATCCAGGGGCTCTCCTCCACCACCACCTGGTTCCCCAGGGCCCGGACCAGGTCGTCCCGCTCCTGCGGGGTGACGCTACGGAAGTTGATGAGGATCTGGCCGCTCCTTAAGGCGGCGACCATGGCGGAGCGGTCGGTCATAAAAACGGCCCTGAACCCGTCCAGGTAAGGCCGCCCCTTGATGAAGTAGTCTTCGTTCTTTTTGCCCACCACGTGGGAGCCGGGAACATACTCGACGAACTTAAAAGCCCCGGTCCCCAGCACGTTCTTCTCGTACCAGCGGGGGTCCTTCTCGATGATTTCGGCTTTATAAATCCAGTTCCAG
>JBHOQU010000034.1:0-10265 GCA_042408785.1 Dehalococcoidia bacterium
GGCAGGGGGAGCCGGTGGGCGTGGACCTGGGCCTTGGGTCGTTCCTGGTGCTGTCCGACGGGATGCGGGTGGAGGCGCCCAAGCCCTTAAAGAAGGCCTTAAGGCTTTTGCGCCGCCGGTCAAAGCAGCTTTCCCGCAAGCAGAAGGGGTCGAAAAACCACGCCAAGGCGGCCCTGCGCCTGGCCCGGCTACACCGGAGGATTCGCCACATCCGAAGGGACTTTCTGCACCAGGTCACCACCTGGCTGGCGAAAGCCAAGCCGGTCATCGTGGTGGAGGACCTGAACGTGCGTGGTCTTGGGCGGGGGAGGCTTTCCCGTTCGGTAGCCGATGCGGGTTGGGGCGCCTTCCGGCGGATGCTGGCGTACAAGAGCGGATGGTACGGGTCACGGCTCATCTTGGCGCCGCGGAACTTTCCCTCGACCCGGCGGTGCTCGGCGTGCGGGTGGGTAGGTCCCGAGCTTCCCCTCTTTTGCCGGGTCTTCCGCTGTGGGGCGTGTGGGCTTACGCTGGACCGGGACTTAAATGCGGCGCTGAACCTGCGTGCGTATGGGCTGGCCCACCTTACGGGCCCTACCGGGAGTTCCCCGGGAAGTTACGCCTGTGGAGACCCCTCTGGCGGCGGAACGGGCGCCGAAGGCGCCTTTGGCGCCCGGTCTACGAGCCACGGGTCGCCGAAGCAGGAAGCAGCCAGGACGGTGTCGTGAGACATTTGTCCATGAGCTGCAGAACGGCGACGGTGGCCTGCCTCCGGGAACGGGGCGTCCAGGTCATCGAGGATGGGGGCCAGGTCTTCATTCACCCCCGCTCGGCCAACGGGGTGCTCTTTCAACTGGTCCAGCGGGCCCGCTGAACCTTAGCCGTTTAAGTCCCTGACCAAGGCAACCACCCGGCCCAGGATGGTGAACTCGGAGTCGGCGATGGGCGGGTAGGCGGGGTTCTCGGCAAAGAGGGCAGGCCGTCCGCCGACGAGCTTCAGCCGCTTCACCGTAACCTCATCCCCGATGAGGGCCACCACCACGTCGCCGGGCTGGGCGGTGGGCTGGCGGCGGACGACCACGTAGTCGCCGGGCAGGATCCCCGCCCCGACCATGCTGTCGCCGGTAACCCGGAGGGCGAAGAAGTCGCCGGCCGGTCCCATCACCTGCCCCAGGCCCAGGTACTCCCCGGCCTCCTCGACGGCCAGGATGGGGGCCCCGGCCCGGGTCCGGCCGAGGATGGGCACCCGCTGGGCCGGCTGGTCGGTGGGGCGCAGGACCTCAATGGCCCGGGCCAGCCGGGGTAGCCGACGGATGTAGCCCAGCTGTTCCAGCCGCTGGAGGTACCGGTGGACGGTGGCACTGGACCGCAGGCCGACGGCCTGGCCGATCTCCCGGACCGTCGGCAGGAGGCCGGTGGCCCGCAGGCGGGCCCCGATGAACTCCAGGATCCGCTGTTCCGTTGGGCTGAGGTCGGGAGGCTTCATCGGCCAGAATTATATCCTACGCCCGGCCCCACAGACGGCCCGGCTGCGAGTCTGCCCCATAGGTGGTGGGATGGGCGAGTAGAAAAGGGGCAGGCACTCCCCTGCCCACCCCAGGTCAAGAGCCGGCCGGAAGACCGGCTGCGGCGCACACGCTCTTCACCGGCATGGCTTATTGACAAAACCCGTCAAGGACCAAGTTTGTGAGGTTCTCGGTCTCAAGCATGCCCACAAGCGACGGGTTGACAGGCCGATCGGAGCTTTTGAGACCGAACTTGGCCTCCTTGCCCAGGTGAAGCTCCCTGGCCGGGCATTGAGCCCGCTACAAGCACCGGTCAAGCTACCGCCGGACCGTCTGCCGGGGGTCGAACCGGCCCTACTGCTCACCGGAAAGTGAGCAGGCCAAGGCCCAGCCTCAAAATTTCCCTCCACCGCTTCTGGGACAGAGCCCCGGCTGCCGGAATATTGACAGCCACCCGACGGCTGTGCTCTAATTAGCCAAAAGCGCCGACCACAGGAGGGCAGGACTATGGCAGGCAAGAAGTGGTCCCGCCGGGAGTTTCTGGGCTTCGGAACGGCCATTGGCCTTACTCTAGTCGGGTGTGCCCCCCAGCCTGCCGGTCAAACCTCTGGCACCTCGGGCGGAGACCAGCCCCGCTACGGCGGGGTTCTGACGGCCTGGACCGGGGGCGACCCGCCCAACTACGACCTGCACCAGAATTCCACCTACATGGTCCTTTGGCCCTTGGCCCCCTGCTACAATTTGCTGGTGCAGTTCGACCCGCAGGACCCCAACCGGGTCATTCCGGACCTGGCCGAGCGCTGGGAGGTAAGCCCCGACGGCAAGGTTTACACGTTTTACCTAAAACGCGGGGTTAAGTTCCATCACGGCAAGCCCTTCAAAGCCGAGGACGTAAAGGCCAGTTTCGAGCGGATTATCCGGCCGCCCCGGGGCATTGTCAGTCCCCGGCAGGGGGCCTTTGCGGCCGTGGACGGCATCGAGACCCCCGATGACTACACGGTCCGGTTTGTGCTTAAGCGGCCGAATCCGTCCCTGCTGCCCAACATTGCCCAGGGCTGGAACGTCATTTACCCAAAGGATATCCTCGATGCCAAGGGGGAGATGAAAAACGATGTGGTGGGGACGGGGCCTTTTAAGTTTAAAGAGCACATCCGGGGGGTAAGCGTCGAGCTGGTCAAGAACCCCGAATACCATGTTTCGGGCCGGCCGTATCTGGACGGCATCAAGTACTTCGTAATTCCCGACCCGAACACCGCCCTTTCCGCCTTTATTTCCGGCCAGCTCCTGATGTACCGGCCCAGGCTCAAAAGCGACGCCGAGGAGGCTAAAAGGCAGCTCGGCGATAAGGTCGTTATTCAGACGGTTCAGAGCTACTCATTCGACACCCTGAACGTCAATGCCCGGCGTAAGCCCTGGGACGACCCCAGGGTGCGCCTGGCGGTTTCCCTGGCCATCGACCGGGCGGCGGCCATTCAGGTTCTGGCCCAGGGGGACGCGGTTATTGGGGGCTTTATGCCGGCCGGGGGCCAGTGGGCCCTACCCGAGGAGGAACTCAAAAAGCTCCCCGGCTACCGGCCCAACAAGGCCCAGGAGCTTGAGGAGGCCAGAAGGCTTCTGGCCGAGGCCGGTTACCCCAACGGGTTTAAGACGACCATGCTCACCCGGAAGGGGGCCGATTACGAGCCCATCTCGGTCTTTCTAAAGGATCAGCTGGCCAAAGTCGGCATCGACGCCTCTTTGGACGTCCAGGAGTCGGCGGCCGCCTACGACCGGCTGAACCGGCGGGAATTTGACCTGGCCCCCTGGGGCCACGCCATCGCCCTGGACGACCCCGATGCCGTGTACGGGGAGTTTTACCTGTGCAACTCCGATCGCAACTACTCGGGCATCTGCGACCCGGAGGTGGATGCCCTTTTCGAAAAGCAGTCACAGACCTTGGACGTGAACGAGCGGCGGCGGCTGGTTCAGGACATGGAAAGGAGGGCTGTCCAAACCCAGTCGAAAATCGTTCTGGTCTGGCGCCTGGACCGCACCATCCACTGGGCCACCGTCCGCAACTACCGGCGCCACCCGAGCCTCTACAACAACCAGCGGATGGAGGACGTCTGGCTGGCCCAGGCTTAAGGGGCCGGTTTGGGGGCGTTTGGCCTGGCCGAACTGGGCGGTTGACCTGCCTTATGGGAGCCGTCTATACTTAGGCGAATTCCTTAGCAGGGCGGGAGCATGACCCGGTACGTCATCAGACGCTTGCTGATGGTTATCCCGGTCCTTTTCGGGGTATCGGTCATCGTCTTCGCCATCATGCGGATCGCCCCCGGGGACGTCGCCACCATGATCCTGATGGGGTCCGGTGGGGAGGGTGGGGCCAGTGCCGAGGCCATCGCCAAGCTCCGGGAGCAGCTGGGCCTGAACAAGCCCTATCACGTTCAGTACGTGGAATTTATGCTGGGTCTGCTCCGGCTCGACCCCGGCAATTCCCTCTGGAGCGGTCAGCCGATTCGGCAGGAGCTCGCCCAGCGGCTTCCCATCACCGTTGAGGTCGCCCTGTTAGCCATCCTCGTCTCCTGGGTAATCGCCATCCCCACCGGGATCCTCTCGGCCATTCGCCAGGATACCTGGGTTGACTGGATCTTCCGGGTCGTTTCCATAGCCGGCCTGGCCGTTCCCGTCTTCTGGATGGGGACCCTGGTGATCATGGCCCTGACCTACTGCTGCCGGTGGATCCCGCCCCTGGGCTACACCGACCCCCTGCGGGACCCGTGGCGGCACTTCCAGCAGATCGTCTGGCCCACGCTGGTCCTGGGCTTTTTCCTTTCGGCCGTGGTGAGCCGGATGACCCGCTCGGCGATGCTGGAGGTCCTGCGGGAAGATTACATCCGGACCGCCTGGGCCAAGGGTCTGCGGGAGCGGGTCATCGTCATCCGCCACGCCCTTAAAAATGCCCTTCTGCCGGTGATTACCCTGTCGTCCATTCAGCTGGGCAACCTGATGGGCGGTGCCGTCATCACCGAGACCATCTTCACCATCCCCGGGGTGGGCCGCTACCTGGTGGATGCCATCTTTCACCGGGACTACCCGGTGGTTCAGACCATCGTGATCATGCTGGCCGTAATCTTCGTCTTTCTCAACCTGGTAGTCGACCTGATCTACGGCTGGCTTGACCCGAGGATCCGGTACACATGACGGAGCAGCCACGGGCTGTCGAGGCCCAGGCGGTCCTGGCCGGGCGGCTTCTGGCCCGACCCGGCGCGCTGAAGCGCGTCCTCAACTTTGTCCGGCGCAAGCCCACCGGGGCCGTCGGGGCGGCCATCATCTTGGTGATGGTCTTTACGGCCGTCTTCGCCGACTACATCGCCCGCTACGACCCCTACCAGATCCGGACGGATAAGCTCTTTGCACCCCCGGGCCCGGAGTTCTGGCTGGGGACGGACGACTTCGGCCGGGACCTTTTCAGCCGGATCGTTTACGGTTCCCGGATCTCCCTTTACGTGGGAATTCTGGCAGTCCTTTTTGGGACGACTAACGGCGCCCTCTGGGGCCTGATTTCAGGGTACTTTGGCGGCCGGACCGACTTCATTATCCAACGGGTGATGGATGCGCTGATGGCTTTCCCCACCCTGGTGCTGGCCCTGGCCATCGTGGCCGCCCTGGGCCAGAGCACAACCAATGTTATCATCGCCGTGGGCATCGTCCTTACGCCGACCGCCAACCGGGTGATAAGGTCGGTGGTGCTCTCCATCAAGCAGAACGTTTACATCGAGGCGGCCCGGGCCATCGGGGCTTCGGAGCTGCGGGTTATGTTTTTGCACGTTCTGCCCAACTGCGTCGCCCCTTACATTATTCTGGCCACCACCGCCCTGGGGACGGCGATCCTGGCCGAGGCCTCGTTGAGCTTTCTGGGCCTGGGGACGCCGCCCCCGGAGCCGGCCTGGGGCTCGATGCTGAGTGGGGCGGCCCAGCGGTACATCCGGCAGGCCCCCTGGATGGCCATCTACCCCGGGATTGCCATCAGCCTGGCGGTCTTTGCCTTTAACATGTTCGGGGACGCCCTGCGGGACGTCCTCGACCCGCGGCTGCGGGGCCGGTAAGGGCGGCCGCGGGTTGCAACGGCCGGCGGATTCGGGTTAACTTAATAGCGACCGGCTATCCCTCACCAGGAGAGCAGGCCATGGACTTCCAGTTCACGCCCGCCGAGCAGGCCTGGCGCCAGGAGCTGAGAACCTTCCTCCGGCAGGAGCTTCCCCAGTGGTACTGGGAGGAGGGTGACCCCGAGGACTGGACCGTCTCTGAGGAGGCGTGGGAGTTTGCCAGCCAGTTCGTCCGCAAGCTGGGGCAGAAGGGCTGGCTGGCGGTGGCCTGGCCCAGGGAGTGGGGCGGCCAGGAGCGGTCGTACATTGAGCAGACCATCTTTGCCGAGGAGATGGCCTACCATCGGGCGCCCCTGGGGCGGGCCACCATGGGCACCCGCATCGTCGGACCGACGATCATCGTCCACGGCACCGATGAGCAGAAGCGGGAGTACCTCCCCCCCATCGCAGCCGGGGAGGTGGTCTGGTGCCAGGGGTTCTCGGAGCCCAACTCCGGCTCCGACCTGGCCTCCCTCCAGACCCGGGCCGTTCCCGACGGGGACGACTTTGTGATCACCGGAACCAAAATCTGGACGTCGGGGGCCCACAAGGCCGACTTCTGCCTGCTGGCGGCCCGGACCAATCCCGATGCCCCCAAGCACCGGGGCATCTCCCTTTTCATCGTTCCGATGAAGTCCCCGGGCATCACCGTGGTGCCCATCATCGACATGCGGGACGCCCACTACTTCAACCAGGTCTTCTTTGACGGCGTCCGGGTCCCCCGCCGGAACCTGATCGGCCAGCAGGACCGGGGCTGGTACGCCATCGTCACCACCCTGGACTTCGAGCGCTCGGGGGTGGAGCGGTCGGCCGAGGCCCGGCGGGTCCTGGAGGAGCTGGTAGAGTACGCCCGGACGACGACCCGTAACGGCCGGCCCCTGGCCGAGGACCCCGTGGTTCGCCACCGGCTGGCCGACCTGGCCATCGAGACGGAGGTGGCCCGAATGCTGGCCTACCGGGTGGCGTCGATGCAGGCCCGGGGCCTGATCCCTAACTATGAGTCTTCAATGTCGAAGCTTTTCGGCTCGGAGCTTTCCCAGCGGGTTGCCAGCACCGGCCTGAAGCTCCTGGGCCAGGCGGGGGTTTTGGTTAAGGGCTCCAAGTGGGCCCAGCTTAAGGGCCGCCTCCAGTGGATGTGGCTGGAGTCCTTCGCCAACACCATCCGGGCCGGGACGTCGGAGATCCAGCGGAACATCATCGCCGTCCGCGGCCTGGGCCTGCCCCGGTAACCCTGATGGGCCTGGCGCTCCTTCCCGGACTGCGGGTGGTGGAGGTGGCCCAGGGGGTCTCCGGTCCCCTGGCCGGAAAGTACTACGCCGCCCTGGGGGCGGATGTGCTCAAGGTCGAGCCCCCGGCCGGCGACTGGGCCCGGCGGGCCGGGCCGTTCCCCGGGGACGAACCCCACCCCGAGAAGAGCGGCCTCTTTCTCTACCTTAACACTGGCAAGCAGGGAATAACCCTGAACCTGGACACCGCCACCGGCTGCGCCATCCTGCGGCGGCTGCTGGCAGACGCCGACATGTTGATTTACGGGGGCCCGGCCGGCTATCTCGAGGCCCGGGGGCTGGGTCCGGGGACCCTGGCGGCCCTTAATCCCCGGCTGGTCACCGTTTCCATCACCGACTTCGGCGAGGCGGGACCCTACCGGGACTTCAAGGGCGGGGAGCTCATCGCCCAGGCGCTGGGGGGTGTGCTCTACCTTTCGGGTGACCCCGAGCGGGAGCCTTTGAAGGTTGGGGGCAGCACCATCCAGTACCTGGCCGGCTACCTGGGGTTCACCGGCGGCCTCATCGCCTACTACCACGCCGCGGCCACCGGGGAAGGCCAGCTGGTGGAAGTCTCGCTGATGGAGTCGGCCGTCTTTGCCCACCATTACGCCAACCTGGAGTGGGCCTTTAAGGGGGAGATCAAGCGGCGCCGGCGGGACCAGAGCCCCACCTACCGGACGGGGGACGGCGGGTACGTCACCCTGAGCATCATTTACCGGGATGTTTACTGGCCCACCCTCACCCGGCTGATCGGCCGGCCGGACTTGATGGACGACCCCAGGTTCAGAGACCAGGCCAGCCGGCGGGACCACTGGCCCGAGGTGGACGCGATTTTAAAAGATTACTTTGCCACCCAGAAGGCCGAGGAGTTTTACCACCGGGCCCAGGCCGCCCGGATGCCGGCAGGCTACCTGTGCACGCCCCCAGACCTGCTCGCCTCCCCCCAGTACCGCGCCCGGGGATTTTTCCAGGAAATCGACCATCCGGTGGCGGGCCGGCTCACCTACCCGGGGATCCCCTTCAAGCTGGACGAGGCCGGCTGGGAGCTGGGCCGGGCTCCGCTGCTGGGCGAGCACAACGCGGCGGTCTATTGCGGCCGCCTCGGCTATTCCCGGGAGGACCTGACGATCCTTCGGGACCGCAATGTCATTTAAACGTGCTATATTGTTGGGATGACCGGCGACGGCAGGCTTCCGCTAAGCGGGGTAAGGATCCTCGACCTTACCCACGTGTGGGCCGGGCCCCTGGCGATGCGGGTTCTGGCCTCCTTCGGGGCTGAGGTTATCAAGGTCGAATCCACCCGCCGCTACGATATGTCCCGGGGGGAGGCGGTGGCCGGGCCCGGGGCTGGCCGGGTCTTTATATATCCCAACGCCGACCCCGGTGAGGAGCCCTGGAACCGGGAGGCCCGCTTCATCGAGCGCAACTACAACAAGCTGGGCCTCACCCTGGACCTTACCCGCCCGGCCGGGGTCGAGCTTTTCAAGCGGCTGGTCCGGGTAAGCGATGTGGTGGCCGAGAGTTTCCGGGTCGGGGTTATGGCCAACTTCGGCCTCGACTACCCCCGGCTTCGAGCCGTCAAACCGGACATTATCATGGTCTCCCTCTCCAGCCAGGGTCAGACCGGCCCCGAAAGCGGCTACGGGTCCTTCGGGGCCGTCCTGGAGCAGACGGGGGGACTGGCCGCCATCACGGGCTACGAGCCCGACGCCCCAACGGCCACCGGGACCTTCATCCCCGACCCGGTGGTGGCGGCCCTGGCGGCCGGGCTGGTGGTAGCCGCCCTCCATTTCCGCCGCCGCACCGGCCTGGGCCTTTACATCGACCTTTCTCAGCGGGAGACGGTCACGGCCATCGTCGGCGAGGTGATCATGGACTACGTGATGAACGGTCGGGTCCAGCGGCCGATGGGCAATCGCCACCCGACCATGGCCCCCCACGGGGTCTATCCCTGCGCCGGCGAGGACCGCTGGGTTGCCATTGCCGTCGAGGACGACGCCCAGTTCGCCGCCCTCTGTCGGCTGATGGGCCGGCCCGAGCTGGTCGCCGACCCCCGCTTCGCCGACTTGGTTTCTCGCCGCCGGAATCAGGACGAGCTGGATGCCGTCATCGCCGATTGGACCCGTCAGCACGACCACCTGGACCTGATGTACAGGCTCCAGGCGGCCGGGGTGCCGGCCGGGGCCGTCCTGGACGGCCGGGAGCTCCTGGCCGACCCTCACCTTAAGGCCCGGGAGTTCTTCCGGGAGCTGGACCAGCCCGGGGTGGGCCGCTACCCGGTAAGCTTTGGGGGCCTCAAGCTCCACCGGACCCCCGGCCGGATTCTGCGGCCGGCCCCCCGCCTGGGGGAACACAACGAGTATATTTTGGGGGAGCTGCTGGGGCTGAGCCGGGAAGAGATTCTGGCCCTGGAACGGGAGGGGGTTATCGGCCGGGTTCCGGTGGCCGCAGCCAGACGGGAGGTGGAAACGACCAATGATTAGGCGGCGCGACTTCACCCTGGGTGTGGCGGCCGGCCTGGGCCTGGCCGTGCTGCTGGCCTTCTTAATCTTCGGGGACGACCTGCGCCTGCTCATGCTGGAAAGGCTCAACCCGCCGGCCGCCGCGGCCGAGCACTACGGGCGGGCGCTGCAACTGATGGACGAGGGCCGGCGTCAGGCCGCCATCGACGAGCTGACCAGGTCCATCGAGCTCAACCCCACCGACCCGAAACTTTACGACCTGCGGGCCCACCTTTACGCGGCCACCGGTCAGGCTGAGAAGGCGATGCAGGATATGGCCCGGGCCTTCCAGCTGGACCCCTCCCTGGCCCAGAACCGCTACCCGCCGGCCCAGCCGACAACCCCCGGCGGAGGCCAGGCCGGGTGCGACCCGGCGGCCGTGACCGACCCGGAACTCTTTGACCCTAGCTGCGTCCCGGCCGGCGGCGAGGGCGAGGCGGGGGAGGGAGGCCAGATACCCCACTAGCGCGGAGGAAAGGATGGCGAGCGGCAAGATCTTCGTTCTGAACCCCACGGCCGAAATGCGGGTAAAAGAACGGCCCCTTGCCCCCAGGGTCGATTCCCTGGCGGGGAAGCGGGTGGGCATCCTCTGGAACGGCAAGCCCAACGCCGACCTGCTGCTGGACCGGATCGGGGAGCATCTGGCCGAAAGGTTCGGGGCGGTCGTGGCGGTGCGGGCGGCAAAGCCCAACGTGAGCGCGCCGGCACCGTCGGATGTCATCCAGAGGCTGATTCAAGAGTGCGACGTGGTGGTCAACGCCATCGGCGACTGAGGGTCGTGTACGTCGTGGAGTGTCCACGACTCGGTCGAGCTTGAGGCCCACGGGGTTCCGACGGCCACCATCTGCACCGACGAGTTCGTAAGCCTGGGCCGGACCGAGGCCC
>JBHOQU010000038.1:0-16380 GCA_042408785.1 Dehalococcoidia bacterium
TGCTGGAGACCTTTTGCGCCGCGAACGGGTGGCGGTACGAAGTGATCCGCGACCTGGGTTCTGGGCTCAACTACAACAAAAGGGGCCTGCGGGAACTGAACCGCCGGATCTGTTCCGGCCAGGTCGGCCGGCTGGTGGTCACCCACAAGGATCGCCTGCTTCGGTTCGGGTCGGAGTTGGTCTTCTCCTTGTGCGAGCATTTCGGGACGGAGGTGGTCATCATCAACGCCTCGGAAGAGGCGCCCTTCGAGGAAGAGTTGGTGCAGGACGTGCTGGAGATCATCACAGTCTGTTCGGCCCGGCTGGACGGGAGCCGGAGCCGGAAGAACCGGGACATCATGAAACGACTGAAGGAGGCGGCCGATGCAATCTGCCCTGAAAATGGGCCTGGAAGTGGATGAACATACCGCGGCGGTTTTGGACGGCCAGTCGCGGATCGTCAACTGGCTGTACAACCGCCTGCTGGAGGAAGCGAACGAACTGCGCCGACGGTTCCGGGAAACCCAGGACCCGGAAGCGGCCAAGGTGCTATCCACGGAGCGGGGCTTGCGGAACCGGATTCCGGCGCTCAAACAGGAGCACCCGTTCCTGCGGACGGTTCATTCGTCGGTGCTGAAAAACGCGGCCCTGCGGCTCAGCAGTGCGATCCGGGAATACCAGAAGGGCCGCCGTGGCGAGCGGGCGAAGCGAGCGGGCTGGCCGAAGTTCCGGTCGTGGAAGCGGAAGTGGTTCTCGTTGCACTACGACGAGCCGTGGAAGGGATTCCGGTTGGACGGCCGGACTCTGGTGCTCTCGTTGGGGATGGCGCTGGACGGAGCGACGGGCAAACGGAAGCAAGTCCATGTGTCCACCCGGCTGGTGGAACCGCTGCCCGATTGGTTCGATCCGGGCAAGGTCCGCCAGCTTCGGATCGTAAAAGAGGGGCGGTTGTTCTACGCCGTCTTCACGGTGAAGCGGTCCGTTCCTTCTCGGCGGCCGGTGGGACGGGTTATCGCGATTGACCCGAACCACAAGAATCTGGGGTACGGAGTGGGGACCGACGGGGTGGCGACGGAAATCCTCAACCCCTGGACCGGCGGATCGACGAAGTGAAGTCGTTGCGGGACCGGTGCAAGAGGAAGTCCGTTCGGGTGGTGAGGGAAGACGGGTCGGAGGCGTGGCTGCCGTCCCGGCGATGGCGGAAGCTGAACGAGCGGTTGGAGGAACTGTGGCGGGTGCGCCGAGAGCAGACGAAGGTGTACCTGCGGACGGTGGCCAACCGGCTGTACCGGGAGTACGACGGGGTGTTCGTGGGAGATTACGCACCGCACGGCGGGGGAATCAGCCGGGGGATGCGCCGGGCGATGAACAACCAGTCGCTCATTGGGCGGTTCAAGGGAACCCTGGTGTGGGTGGCGGCCCGGTCGGGCAAGGTGTACGGCGAGTGGGACGAAGACGGGTCCACCCGGACCTGCCATGCCTGCGACCACAAGATGCCTGGCGGCCTTGCACCGGAGGTCCGGGAGTGGACCTGTCCGGACTGCGGGGCGCGTCATCTCCGGGACGAGAACGCGGCGATGAACGGCCTGGCGCAAGTGCTGAAGAAACTTGAGGTGCCCTGCTCGGGCCGTCTGGGAGACAAGATTGTCGTGAGGACCAGGCGGGCTTGGCGGTTCGACTGAGATGCCGGGGATCGTCGGCGGGCGGGTGGGAGATCACGCCGCCGGCCGCCAAGAAATCAAATGCGGAGCATGACAGCTCCAAACCCAAATCCTGCGCAAAGTGAGATTTGTGTAGGTTTGGGAGAGCGGCCCTAGCCGCCCGAGATCTGCTCTAAGGTTCGGCCCCGGGTTTCCTCGGCCAGGAGGGCCGTGGCCGCCGCCCCCAGGAGGAGCAGGGCGCCGAAGACGAAAAAGGCCGCCCCGAACCCCAGGGGCCTGGCCAGGAGCCCGACCAGGTAGGGTGCCCCCACGGCCCCGATGCGGCCGAAGCTTCCCGCCGCCCCCACCCCGGTGGCCCGCAGGGCGGTGGGGTAAAGCTCCGGGGTGTAAATGTAGACTAGGACCCAGGCGCCGATGTTAGTGAAGCCCAGCAGGCCGGCGAAAAGGGCGGTGGGCAGCCCCCTGGGACTCAGGGCGAGGCCGGCGCAGGCCGCGGCGCACCCGGCCAGAAAGAGAATGAGGGTCGGGCGCCGTCCCAGGGTGTCGGCAAGCCAGCCGGCGGCAATGGCACCGGGAAGCTGGGCCAGGCTTACCCAAACCAGGTAGGTCAGGGACGATTCGAGGGAAAACCCCTGCCCGACCAGCAGGGTTGGCAGCCAGGCGTAAATCCCGTAGTAAGCCGAGAGCATGACCAGCCAGAGGACCCAGAGAAAGAGGGTCCGGCGGCGAAAATCCGGGGCCCACAGCCGGCCGACGGCTGGCCGTTCGGCCCGGCCCAGTTTCTGGAAGCGGGGCGACTCGGGCAGGAGCCGGAGCAGGGGGAGGGCGTAGAGCGCAGCCGGTAGAAATGCCCAGAACACGGCCTCCCAGCCGGCGGTGGGGATCAGGGCCAGGGCGAGGCCGGCGCCCACGACGCTTCCCACCGTCCAGAAGGCCTCCAGGACCCAGGTGAGCCGGCCCCGAACCTCGGCCGGGGCCACCTCGCTGGCCAGGGCGGCGGCTGCCGGGATAGCCGCGGCCAGGGCTGCCCCGACCAGCAGTCGGCCGGCCGTAAATTCCCAGGGGGAGGACGGGGCCGCCTGCAGGGGGTTGATCAGACCGATAAGCAGGCTGGACACTGCCAGAACCGGCTTCCGGCCGAAACGGTCGGCGAGAAGACCGCCAACCACGCCCCCGGCCAGCATTCCGGCCAGGGTGGCGCTGCCCCAGAGGCCTACGAACTCCGGGTCCAGGTGCCAGCGGGCCAGGAGGGCCGGATAAACCCCGCTGGCGCCAACCACGCTGGCCGAAGCCACCGTCCAGACCAGGCCGCAGGCCGCCGTAACCGCCCAGGGGTTGGGGGGCGGTTTGGGCTCCATGGGGTTTCACACCACGGGTGACAGGCCCCCGTCGCAGTTTATGGCCGCCCCGGTGATATAGGACGCCCGCTCCGAGGCAAGGAAGGCCACCAGGTCCGCCACTTCTTCCGCCTCCCCCACCCGGCCCAGGGGTATATCCTTCCCCAGCTGGGCGTACCATTCGTCCAGGGTCATTTTGTCGGCGAAGTTTCGCTCCCAGCGGCGGCGCATCTGGCCGCTCTTGATGAGGCCGACGCAGACGGCGTTGACCAGGATCTTATCGGGGGCCAGCTCCTTGGAGAGGGCCTTGGTGAGGGCGATGCCGGCGGCTCGGCTCACCGTGGTGGGGACGGAGCGGGGGCCGGGGGCCTTGCCCCCCACCATGGCGATGTTAATGATGCGGCCGCCCCCGTTTCTGCGCATCTCCGGCACCACCAGCCGGGCAAACCTGACCCAGGCCATCAGTTTGAGGTCTAGGTCCCCCTGCCAGGTGGCGTCGTCGACGGCCTCGAAGGGGTGGGCATTACTGCGGCCGGCGTTGTTCACCAGGATGTCGACGCGGCCGAAGGTTTCCAGGGTGGTTCGGACCACCCGCTCGATGTCTTCGGGCCGGGTCACGTCGGCCTGAACGGGGACCACCCGTCCGGGCCCCCGCTCCTGGATTTCGGCCGCGGCCTGGCCGAGGACGTCGGGCCGGCGGGCGCAGATGACCACGTTAGCCCCTTCGGCCGCCAGCCGGGCGGCGATGGCCTTCCCGATGCCCTCGCTGCCCCCGGTTACAATGGCAACTTTGCCCCGAAGTCCAAGGTCCATATTTCCCCCTCCGTGGACGGTGGTTGTGGTCTAGGCGGCAACGGGGCCGAACGCCCGGAAATTCGCCCAGTCCATTTGCCGGGTTCCGGCCTCCAGCTCGTGGATAAGGGTCTGGAGCCGCCGGTTCAGGGGGAGGTCGAGGCCTACGGCCTCCCCTTTCTGGATGGCCACCCCGACCTGGCAGTCCACCTCCGTTCGCCGCCGGCGGACGGCCAGGTCCCGCCAGATCCCTGTCTTGGTTTTCAGCTGGCCGCGGTAGTGGGCGGCGATCCGTTCGAAGGCCCGGTGGTATTCGCCCTCCTCGAATTCGTCGGGCCAGAATTCCACCAGCCGCTCGGGCTTTACCCCGTAGGCCCGGGCCACGGCGAGCACCTCCCGGGCCAGTCCGGCCAGCACCGGCCGGGCCGCCGGGTCGGCGACGACTTGATAAACGTGGGCGTCGACCAGGGCCGTGGCAAACAGGACCGAGGCGTAGGCCAGCTTGGACCACAGGTAGCCCCAGATATTATCGGTGACGACGGTTTCGCAGAATCGGGAAAGAAGTTCCCGAAGGGCTTCGACCCGGTCAGTCCGGCGGCCGTCCAGCTCGCCGATGTAGAGGGGGTGCTCGCCCCCGTGGCGGATGTGGCCGGGGGCTTGCCAGTCGGCCGCGAAGTTGACGAAGCAGCCGATGGTCCGTTCCGGCCCGATCAGTTGGGCGATGAGCTCCTCGTTAAGGCCGTTTTGGAGGGAGACGACGGCCGAGTCGGGCCCCAGGTGGGGCATCATCTGCCGGACGGCCGTTTCGGTGTGAAGGCACTTTACGGCCAGCAAAACGGTGCCGAGGGTGCCCGTCACCTGGTCGGGGAGGACGGCTTTTACCGGCACCCGGAACTCGCCCCGGACGCCGTCGATGAAGAGGCCGTGGCGGTTCATGGCATCCACGTGGGCGGAGTCCTGGTCGACGAACAGAACATCCACCCCGCCCCGCACCAGCCACGCCCCGACGACGCCCCCGATGGCCCCGGCGCCCCAGACGGTAACCTGCACGGTCAAGACCTCCTTTCACAGCTATGGGGTCGGCTCGTTGATTTTAAGTTGCCCTGTGTCCTGGCGGCAACTCGGGCTTTGCAGGTTCTGCGAAAATAGCTGGCGACCCTGTGAGGCATCGGGCGGCCTTGTCGGGCGGCGACGGCGGACGATATACTGGGCGGGAAGGTAGATGCGAGCCCAAAGCCACCTCTTTCACCGGATGGCCGGCCCCCCACTGCCCCGGGCGGTGCGGGGGGAAGGGGTCTTTATCTGCGACGAACAGGGCCGCCGCTACCTGGACGGCTGCTCCGGGGCCCTGGTCGCCAACCTGGGCCACGGCCGGGAGGAGGTGGTTCGGGCCATGGCCGACCAGGCCGCCCGGCTCGCCTACGTCCACGGGGGCGCCTTTACCACCGAGCCCGCCGAGACCCTCGCTCGGATGGTGGCCGAGCTGGCCCCCGGCGACCTGAACCGGGTGTTTCTGGTTTCCGGGGGTTCGGAAGCCACCGAAACGGCCCTGAAGCTGGCCCGGAAGTACTGGGTCGAGCTGGGTCGGCCGGAAAAGTACCTGGTTATCGGCCGCTGGCGCAGCGACCACGGGGCGACCCTGGGGGCCCTGGCCGTGTCGGGACACGCCGCCCGGCGGCGGCCTTACCGGCCGCTTCTGGCGGACTTTCCCCACATCCCGCCCTGCTACCATTACCGGTGCCCCTTCTGCCAGCATGAGGCCGACTGCAACCTGCGGTGTGCCCATGCCCTGGACGGGGCCCTCGGGGAAGTCGAAAGCCAGGTCTTGGGCTGATGGGGCTGGTGATCACCGTCGCCAACCAGAAGGGCGGGGTAGGCAAGACGACCACCGCGGTGAGCCTGGCGGACTTCCTGGCCGCCGCCGGCTCCCGGGTCCTGGTGGTGGACCTGGACCCCCAGGGCAACCTGACCACGTCTTTGGGCCTCGAGCCGGCGTCGCCGCCGCCCGTATACCTGGCCCTGCTGGACCCAACCCGGACCCCGGGCCTCATCGGTCCGGCCCGGCCTTACGGGCTGGACATCCTGGCCTCAGGGCCCGATTTGGCCGGGGCGGAGGCGGAGCTGCTCGGCCTGCCCGACGGCCGGGTCCGGCTCCGCTCGGCCCTGGCCCAGGTAAAGGGCGGCTACGACCTGGTCCTGGTCGACTGCCCCCCGTCCCTGGGGATTCTCACCGTGAACGGCCTCGCCGCCGCCGACGGAGTGCTGGTGCCGGTCCAGTGCGAGTTTCTGGCCCTGGACGGGCTGGCCAGCCTGAGCCGGACCCTTTCGCTGGTTCGGGCCGAGCTCAACCCGGGGCTGATGCTGACCGGGGTGGTGCTCACCATGTTCGACGGCCGGCTGGGCCTGAGCCGCCAGGTGGTGGAGGAGGTGCGCCGGTTCTTCCCCGAAACTTTCAACACCGTGATTCCCCGGAACGTGCGGCTCAGTGAGGCCCCGAGCTTTGGGCGGACCATCCGCGAGTATGCGCCCACCTCGCCGGGGGCCAGAGCCTACGAGGCTCTGGCCCTGGAACTCATGGACCGGCTGCTGGCAAAACTTACCCCGAAGGAGGCGGGTCGTGCCTGACGAGCGCCGCCGAGCCTTGGGGCGGGGGCTCGGGGCCCTGCTGGGCCGGGGCGGGCCCGGGCTGGTAAACCTGCCTGTGGGCGCCATCCGGCCGAATCCCCACCAGCCCCGCCGGTTCGTAGCCGACGAGCGTTTTCGGGAGCTGGTGGCCAGCATCCGGGAGCACGGGGTCCTGCAGCCGGTGGTCGTCTCCGAGGTGCGGGAGGGTGACCAGACGGTCTACCGGCTGGTGGCCGGGGAGCGGCGCTGGCGGGCGGCCATGGAGGCCGGCCTGACAACGATCCCGGCGGTGGTGCGGGAGGCCACCCCCGCCGAGGGGCTGGTGCTGGCCCTGGTGGAGAACCTCCAGCGGGCCGACCTCAACCCCCTGGAGGAAGCCGAGGCCTTCCGGGAACTGACCGACAGGTTCGGCCTGACCCAGGAAGATGTGGCCCGGCGGGTGGGCCGCAGCCGGTCGGCCGTGGCCAACACCCTCAGGCTGCTGGAGGCGGCCCCCGAGGTGCGGGCGGCTCTGGCGGCCGGGGAGATAACCGAGGGCCATGCCCGGGCCCTCCTGGGCCTCGGGCCGGCGGACCAGGTGCTGGCCCTGGGCGAGGTGATCCGGCGGGGCCTTAACGTCCGGCAGACGGAGGAGCTCGTCCGCCGGTGGGGAGAGCGGCCGACCGAACCGCCGGAGGGCGACGACGGGCTGGAAGCCCTGGCCTCGGAGCTTACGGCCCGACTGGGAACCCGGGTGGTGGTCCGGCAGAACCGGCGGGGGGCCGGCCGGCTGGTTATCCACTTTTACTCGACCGACCAGCTTAACGAACTTCTCGAACGTCTGGGGCTCCTGGAAGGCCCCCGGGCCGACTTCGCCGATTCTTGACATATTTTTTAAGGTCGAATTATACTGCGCTGGGGGTAACAGCTATGGCCGGACACTCCAAGTGGGCCCAGATCAAGCGCCAGAAAAGCGTGGCCGACGCCCGACGGGGTCAGCTCTTCACCAAGCTGGCCCGGGAAATCACGGTGGCGGTGCGGGAGGGAGGCCCGGACCCGGAGACCAACTTCCGGCTGCGGCTCGCCATTGCCCGGGCCCGGGAGCACAACATGCCCATGGAGAACATCGAGCGGGCCATCCGGCGGGCCGCCGGCGGGACCGAGCCCGGGGAAGCGCCCCTGGAAGAGGTTATTTACGAGGGCTACGGTCCCGGGGGTATCGCCATCCTGGTTCAGGCCCTCACCGACAACCGCAACCGGACCGCCTCGGAGGTGAGGTCGACCTTCACCAAGGGCGGGGGCTCCCTGGGCGAGGCGGGGTCCGTCATCTGGCAGTTTGACTATAAAGGCGTCATCACCGTCTCGGCCGACGGGGCCAACCCCGACGACATCGCCCTGGTGGCCATCGACGCCGGGGCCGAGGACTTCCGTGTCGAGGACTCGGAGCTGGAAGTTTACACCCAGCCCGAAGACCTGGAACGGGTGCGGCGGGAACTCGAAGCCGGAGGCTTTAAGGTGCTCCAGGCGGAGCTGGCCTACATTCCCAAGGCGACCATACCCCTGGACCGGAAAGATGCCGAGCAGGCCCTCCGCTTGCTGGAGCGGCTGGAAGACCTGGACGACGTGCAGCGGGTTTACACCAACGCCGAGTTCCCGCCGGACCTGGTGGCCGCCCTTGCCGCGGAGGAGCGGTCCCACGCCCGCTGAATCGTGCGGATCCTTGGGGTTGACCCCGGCACGGCCGCCTGCGGCTACGGGGTAGTGGCGAAGGCCGACGGGCATTTTGTCGCCCTGGAGTACGGCCTGATAACCACCCAGCCCAGCTGCCCCACCCCCGAGCGGCTCCACACCATCTACCGGGAGATTCTCGAGATCATCGGCCGCTGGCACCCCGACCGGGTGGCCGTCGAGGAGGTCTTTTTTGCCCGGAACGCGAAAACGGCCATCGCCGTCGGTCAGGCAAGGGGCGTTGTACTGCTGGCGGCGGCCCTGGCCGGGGTTCCGGTGGTGGAGTACACCCCCCTTGAGGTGAAAAAGTCGGTGACCACCTACGGCCGGGGCCCCAAGGAACAGGTCGGGCAGATGGTGGCCATCATCCTCGGCCTGCCGGAGGTGCCCCGCCCCGACGACGTGGCCGACGCCCTGGCCGTGGCCCTGTGTGACGCCTTTCGGGCCGAAGCCCGCCTGGGAGCGGCCCCATGATTGAGGCCCTTACCGGTCGGGTCGGTCGGGTTGAACCCGAGGCCCTCACGCTGGAGGTCGGGCCGGTCACCCTCCGGCTGGTGATTCCCCCCGGGTCGGGCAGCCGCTTCGGCCGGCCCGGGGAGCTTGCCACGGCCTTCACCTCCCTGCAGGTTCGGGAGGACGGCATCACCCTGTACGGTTTTCCCACCGAGGCCGAGCGGGACCTGTTTAACGTCCTGCTGGAGGTGAGCCGGGTGGGACCCCGGGCGGCCCTGAGCATTATCGGCCGGCTCGGGCCTGACCGGTTCTGGCAGGCGGTGGGGGCCGGGGATACGGCCCTGCTGGCGGCGGTGCCCGGAATCGGCAAGAAGACGGCCGAGCGGCTCATCTTTGAACTGCGGGGAAAGCTTCCGGAGATCCGGCCGGCGGCGTCCTCTCCGGAAGACGCCGAGTTGCTGGCGGCCCTGGCAGCCCTGGGCTATACCCCCGCCGAGGCCCTTGCGGCCGTCCGGGCGGTGCCCCCGGCCGACGGCCTGCCGCTGGAGGAGCGGCTCCGGCGGGTGCTGGCCTTCCTGGCCGGTCGACCCCCTCAGTAGCCCCCGCCCGGCCGTAAAGTCCCGAGGAGGCCCAGGGTCTGCCGGGCCAGCCGGCTGCCCAGCAGGAAGGTCACGGCCCCGTAGACGGCAACGGCCACGCCCAGGGCGGTCCCCAGCCGAAGCACCAGGGTCGCCGGGGTGAAGGCCAAGGCGAAGGCGGCGGCGATGACCATCAACTCGCTGGCCAGGATGCTCCGAAAGACGTCCCGGGCCAGGCCCGTCCGAAGGCCCCCGAGGCGCCGGCCCAGGAGCAGGTAGAGGGCGGCGAACTGGCCGATTTCTGAAAGGGAAAGGCCGGCGGCCAGACCCCCGTGGGCGAGGATGCGGAAGAGGATGAGGCCGGCCCCGAAGGTTAGGCCCAGGCCGCCCACCCCCACCGCCACCGGGGTCAGGGTGTTCCCCGTGGCGTAAAAGGTGCGCACCAGAATTTCGGCGGCCACCTGGGCCCAGAGGCCCAGGGCGAAGAACCAGAGGGCCCAGGTGGTGGCCGCGACGGCCCCCTCGTCGAAGTTGCCCCGCTGGAGGAGCACCCGGACCAGGGGCTCGGCCAGGACGACAAGTCCCGCCGAGGCCGGAATCCCCAGGTAAAGGCTGAGCCCCAGACCCTCGTCAACGGTCCGGCGTAGGCCCGCCAGGTCGCCCGTCGCCCAGAGCCGGGAAAGCTCGGGGAAATAGGCCGTGCCCAGGGGCAGGCCGAGCACCCCGAAGGGCACCATGAGGAGGGCCCAGGCGTAGCCCAGGGCGGCCACGGCCGCCGGGGAGATGAGGGAAGCCATGGCCGTCAGCACCCAGAAGTTGAGCTGGTAGACGGCGAGGCCGACGGCCCGGGGGAAAAGCAGCCAGAGGACCTCACCAACCTCCGGCCGGAAGAAGTTGAAATTGGGCTTGAGGCCGGGCCCGTAGGCAAAGGCCCGGGGCAGCTGGACGCCCATGTGGAGGGCGCTTCCGGCCACCACCCCGACGGCGAGGCCGTCCACCCCCAACCCCGGGGCGAGGAGGAGGGCGGCGGCGATGATGGCCAAGTTGTAGAGGATGGGGGCAACGGCCGGAAGCAGGAAATTCCGGTGGGCCTGGTGGACGGTGGTGAGCACAAGACTCAGGCTGAAAAACAGGGGTTGAAGGAGCATCAGCCGGGTAAGCTCCACCACCTTGGAGCGGGCCGGGGCCTCAAACCCCGGCACCAGGAGGGCCACCACCGCCGGGGCGGCGGCCCAGGCGGCCAGGACCAGGACCAGGGCCGCCAGGCCGAACAGGACCAGAAAAGTGCCGGCCAGGCGGTAGGCTTCGGCCGCCTCACCGCGGGTCAGGTGTCTGTAAAAGACGGGGATGAAGGCGCTGCCGAAGGCGCCGGCGGCCAGCAGGTTGAAGACCAGGTCGGGGAGGCGGAAGGCGGCCTGATAAGCCGCAACATCTGGGCCGGTGCCGAACTGCCCGGCAATAACCGCTTCCCGGACGAGCCCCAGCAGGCGGCTCAGCACCCACCCGGCCATGAGCAGGGCCGCGCCGCCCAGGGGTGCGGTATTCACGCCTCCCTCGGCCTAAGGTTTATCTTCTTTAAGACTTCGGGGTTGGCAACGTGTTCGGGTTCGAAGCCCCGCAGAAGGTCGGCCGCCGCCCGGCCCACCCGCAGCTTAATATCCCGCTCGCTCCGGTCGGAGTAGTAAGCGACGTGGGGCGTGAGAATGACGTTTTCCAGGCGGGTCAGGGGCGAGTCGGGGGGCAGGGGCTCCTCTTCGAAGACGTCAAGGCCGGCCCCGGCGATCCAGCCCTCTTCCAGGGCCCGGATGAGGGCCTGCTCGTCGACCACTTTGCCCCGGCTGGTGTTGATGAAATAGGCGGTCGGCTTCATCAGGCGAAAGCGTTCGGCCGTGAAAAAGTGGTAGGTCTCCTCGGTGAGGGGCAGGTGGGAGGAGACGTAGTCGCTCTGGGCAAGGAGCTCCTCGACGTGGCGGACCCGGCGCACCCCGAAGCGGCTGAAGACCTCGTCGTCAAGGTAGGGGTCGTAGGCGAGCACCTGAAGGCCGAAGGCCTGGGCCCGGGGGGCGACCCGGCGGGGGATGTTCCCGAAGGCCACCAGGCCGAGGGTTTCACCCCGCAAGGGCCCGACCGGGGGGAGAACCGACCCCAGGGCGGTCGGGCGCCACCCGCCGGTCCGGACCAACCGGTCCAGCCGGAAGAGCTTCCGGTTGAGGGCCAGCAAAAGGGCCAGGGTGTGGTTGGCCACCTCTTCCAGGCAGAAGTCGGGGAAGTTGGCCACGACGACCCCGAACTCGGTGGCGGCCTTGAGGTCGACGGTGTCGACCCCGATGCCGTAGCGGATTACGCCCTTAAGCCGGGGCAGGCTGGAGATGACCCGGCGGGTGATGGGTTCGGCGATGACCAGCAGGATATCGGCCTCCTGGCCGAATTTGATGATCTCATCCTCGGTGCGCAACCTTCCGGGCTGGATTATCTCGACGTCCAGGTCGGCCAGAGCCTGCCGCTCCAGGTCGAGGGGGTCGTCCGGGGGTGCCCCGGTGTGGAGGATTTTAAACCTTGCCATGTTAACAACCTCCGCTAGCCAACGATGTCTTCGCCCCCGTCGACGTTAATCACACAGCCGGTTATCCAGTAGGTTCCGGGGTGGCAAAGGGCGACGATGGCGCTGGCCACGTCCTCGGGCCGGGTGAGGCGGCCGCTGGGGTTGCGCCGGAGGGCCTGTTCCATGAGCTGCTCGTGGCCGGGGATCTTTCGGAGGGCGGGGGTGTCGGTCACCCCGGCCCGGATGCCCAGAACCGCGATCCCCGCCGGGGCAAGCTCAAAGGCGAGCTGACGGATGTGGGATTCCAGGCAGGCCTTGGCGGCCGAGACCGCCCCGTAGTAGGGGATAACCCGGGAAGCACCACCACTGGTCATGGCAAAGACCTTGCTTCCCCGTCGTAAAAGTCCCCGCCAGAAGAGGTCCTGAACCCAGTAGACGAGGCTGTTGGCCATGACGTCGAGGGTCATCTCCAGCTGGCTCCTGGTGAGGGCATCCTTCGGGTCGGGGGTGATGTAGGGGCGCAGGGTACCGAAGGCCAGGGAGTGGAGCAGCACCTTCACGTAGCCGCCGTTGGGGTCGCCGGCGATGACCTCCTGGACCTTGTCCAGGATCTCCTGCCGTTTCGCGGGGTCGGCGGCGTTGGCGTTAAAGAAGAGGGCCCGCCGGCCCCGGGCCTCGATTTCGGCCTTCACCCTTTCGGCGTTGGGAAGGGTAGCCCGGGTATCCAGGTGAACACCCACGATCTCCAGGCCGGCCTCGGCCAAGGCTACGGCCGTTGCCGCGCCGAATCCGCTCGAAGCGCCGAGGATAAGGGCCCACTCGGCTTCGGCCATTGACGTAGACCTCCGAAGAAGATAATGCGAGCTGGGCGGCCGCTTGTGACGGACCCGGACGGCCACCCCCGATTGCTTTTACACTACCAGGGGGCCGGTGTCAAACCTGGGCGGGGGCCAGCGGGGTTTTCATCGGCCAGACTGCTAGCAGTCAGTGGCCAGTTTAGTTGTGGGTGCGCACGGCCGTGCGCCCCCGGTAAAAAGACTGATTACCGGGGTCGCCAGTTTGGTGTAGCACGAAGGCCCCCGGGGCGGGGGTCCACCCCGGGAGTCCGTCAGGCGGGAATGGACTCCTAAAGGCAGGTCCAGCTCGAAGGCCCAGGGTTGGTGCTGCCCATCGGGGCCAAAGAGCTTTAGGGTCTGCCGGCCCGAAAGCTCGGAAACGCCCCCTGCAATCACCCAGCGGTAGCAGCCCGCACCCTCGGCCGAAACCGGCATCGGCGCAAGCCAGGGCCCCGGCTCGAGCACGAGCCGCGGAGTTCCCGACCCTCCAGCCAGGCCCTCAAAGCAGGCCCGCACCTTAAGCCCCATCGGCGCCAGCACCAGCCGCTCCCGCCGGACCCTAAGGCCCCCGGCCACCGCCTCCCGACCGCTGACCTCGGCCCGGGCCGGAACCAACGGCACCTTAAACTTGAACCGGAAAGGCCGGGCAGCCTGCCGTTCCCGCATGAGAATGGGATGGTCCCCGCCGGCTCGAGCCTCGAAGGCGTAGGCTGCCGTGGCCAGAACCATCACGGCCCCGACGCCGGCCGGGGCCCAGCCCCAGCGCGGCCGCCGGACCCGGCAGCCTTCGGCCTTTGGTTTAAGTCTGGGCTGAATCCGGGGCCGGAACCCCGGCCTCGGCCAGCTCGCTCAGGGCCTGTTTAAGCGGCCCTTCTTTAGGATGCTGGTGGGTCACCGGCATCACCTCCCACGAGTTGGGCTTGTCCTGGGGAAAGCCCGGTCAAGACCCCCTCCGGCAGCCGGCGTAGCCGACGGCGGGCGGCGTGGACCTGCCACTTGACGGTGCCCAGGGGCCGGTTTAAGCGGGCGGCGATTTCGGCCTCGGAAAGGCCGGCGGAATAGCGCAGGACCACGGCGGCCCGCAGTTCGGCCTGGTCCGTCTGCTCGTCGGGGTGGGATAGGGCGGCCAGGGGCCCCTTAAGGCCGTCTAACAAAAGCTCCGGCCGGCAGCAGCCCAGGGCCTTGACGGCCTCCCAGGCGACCAGCCGCAGGAACCAGGGTCTTCTTAAGGGCAGTTCGAAAAGGTTTTGGGGCCGCGGGGCAGGCTCAAGAAAGCGGCCTGGGCCACGTCCTCGGCCAGGGGCGTGTCCCTACGGCTTCCAGCTGGTATGCCCGAGCCGGGGGCTCAAGGGCAGTCAGGTCCCCGGCTCGGAGCCGTCGGATGATGGCGGCCTCGTAGAAATCAGCTCCCATCCTGGCGTTCCCGCAGTAAATATCCGGTAAGCGGCCCGAATGGTTTGGTCCCAGGCCGCCGGTTTTGGCCGACGGATGCTCCGGCCCGCCGCGGGCGGCTTTTGATACTGGGTTTCTTCCGAACGGCCCTGCGGCGGTCTGAGGCTTAAGAGGGGGACGCCGGGCCCCGGTTACGGGTTAGCTTTTTGTCGGCGGGGTGGTTGAGAGGCCGGCAGCTTCAGGGGCGCTGACCGGGACCGCCATGGCGCTAAGGGCAGCGGCGAGAAAGCAGTCCTCGGGGTTCGTAATGCATGTTACCCTCCACACTTTCGCTCCGAATTCTCTGAGATTTAGACCAGAAGAGGAGGATTTGGCCATGGCTTTCCGGCGACAGCGGCTTCAGCCGGTTGTGCAACCAGGCGTCTATAAACGGGTTACGGGGCCAGTTGTGGGGGCCGGGGGATGGATTTGGGCCGGCCGACGTGGCGATCATACGCCCTGGACGCGATGCCTCGGTTGTCGGTGACAAGCCGGAATACATTGACCGAGCCGGGGGGTATCGTCCAGCGACAAACAAAAGGAAGGTACAAAACCACGTCCGGCAGGGCGAATGACAATATCCTCACGAAATCTACGCTTGAGCGATGCCTTCAACCAGCACGATGTTGACGCCGTAATGGCGGCCATTACCGAGGACTGTGTGTTTTAGAGCACGTATCCGCCGCCCGATGCCGAGCGGTACGAAGGGCAGGCTGGCGTCTGCGCCTTCTGGGATCGCTTCTTTGCCTCGTCGCCCTATGCAACTTTCGAAACGGAGGAGGGCTTTGCGTGTGGGGACCGCTGCGTAGTAGGCTGGCTGTATCGGTGAGCGGTATCTACCCGGACCGCGGCCTCTCCGGGGGTGCGAGCGGCGGCCCCGGAGAGAGGAGTAGCCCCGGCCTTTAAATTCCTCTCACCATCTCCGGGACAGACGCAGGGTATATTTCGGTGGCGCGATGGCGTAGCAGCTCCGCCCTTCGTCCCATGAGCTCCCCGGCTGGGGCCTCCTGCCCCTTTTAGTACTTATCCATGCCATCATGATAGTATGAAGAAAAATGCATGGAAGTCCATGCCGAATGCCGTCTATGAGATCAACTACCATTTCGTATGGTCAACCAAGTACCGCAAGGGGGTGCTGGTACCGCCGATTGATGCGGAGGCCCGATCCGCCGAAGAGCACGGATACGAACTGCTTGGACTGGAGGTGATGCCGGATCATGTCCACATCTTCCTCTCCGCCCCGCCGGCGGTCAGCCCGGCAGTCATTGCCAAGGTTCTCAAGGGTGCAAGCGCCGCGTTTCTGCATCTCAAGCGCGAGCTGTGGGGCGGACACTTATGGAACCCGTCCTACTACGTCGGAACCGCCGGGCATGTGAGCGCAGAGACAATCAAGCTCTACATTGCGGAGCAGAAAACCGATGCCGATGCTGACCATTAAGGCGCAGATCCATGCTGATCCCGGGACTGAACGGGTCTTGCGGGACGCCATGTTCTGCGCTACCAAGGTCTACAACGGCCTCATCTGGCACCTGCGGAAGGAGTATAAGGAGACCGAGAAGGTTGACATTTCTCGCAAAAACCTCAACCGTATCCTGAAAGAACTTCCCAGGGCGAAAGGCTACTACTCAATGTCTGTACAGCTCACGCGCGATGAGGTAAGGGAAGCATACAAGTCCTTCTTTGCCCTCAGGAAAAAGGGTCTTACGCGGCACCAGGCCCCCGGGTTTCGCCGGAAGGGTCACCTCTCCCCGCTCAAGTACGTCCAGAGCGGCTTCAGGGTGGAAGGAGACAGGGTCAGGCTCAGTCTGGGTACCGGCCGGGAAGACGGTGTGAGAGAGGTCTCCTTCCGCATCTCCCACCGTCCCGGCGTGGAGTACGAGCGGGTGCGGGAGCTCTCCATCACCTACGACAAGAGGACCGGGCGTCTGGAAGCCCGTCTGGTAGTGGAGGTGAAAGCGAGCCCGCGCCCCGGTAGGCTGAGGGTGGCCTTAGACCTGGGGGAGACCGTCCTCATGGCGGCCGCCTTCGAGGACGGGACCGTACTGCTCTACTCCGGCAGGCTCATCAAGTCGGTGAGGCGGTACTGGCAGAAGGTAAGGGCAAGGCTTAAGCAGAACTCCCGCAGGTGGAGGGAGATAGCCCGCCGGGAAAAGCTTCAGGTGGAGCATCTCCTCCACATCACCGCATCCCACTTTATAAGGGAGTGCGTGAGGCGAGGCGCGGGGGAGATAGTCATCGGAAATCTCTGCGGCATCCGTGAGGGCATCAACTACGGTGATCAACTCAACCAGAGGCTGCACGCCTGGCCGTACCGGAAGCTTATTAACATGCTCAAGTACAAGGGAGCACTTGCCGGGATCGTAGTCCGGGACGATGTAGATGAGAGGAACACCTCTGCGCGCTGTCACGCCTGCGGGCGTGTGCTGCCTTCCAACCGGA
>JBHOQU010000039.1:0-114850 GCA_042408785.1 Dehalococcoidia bacterium
TTGCTTCACCTTTCAAGATAAGGGGTTCGCCCAGATTATATCACAATATTTCAGTACAATGGTCAGCAGCGCAAAAAGGCCCGGGCCTTCCGCTTACTTTACGTGATTACCGGGATTTAACCGCGAGGCTTTTTGTCGGGGTGTAAAGCGGTGCGTCCCGGCCGCCGGTCGGCAACAAACAAGCCCGGGGGAAGGTGCGTGCCCGTGAGCCCCTGGGGTGAGGATTGCTTACGATTTTGGGGAATACTTGCCGAAAGTTAGCATTAAACCGCTTAGAATCCTGGGCCTGGTAAGCCCGAAAAATACCGGATTTTGTGGCAAATTTCCCCAAGCTGCCGAGGCCCCAAGGCAGCCCGGGGCTGGCCAGCAGGCGACGCCCCAGGCACCGCAGATGCCGGGTGTCCAGGTTACCCCGCAGGCGCCGACGGTTCCGACGCCTGGCGCAACCCCTGGGCGCTAAAGGGCGCATGCGGGGTTGGGGCCGGCAACGTTGCCGGCCCCAACCCCCATCCGGCTATGGACCGCCTTGGCCCGTCCGAAACATGGTCAAGCTAAAAGGACCGCTGGGGGTGGAGGGGTGGGTGCCCCGGTCAGGGGTCGTCTCCTTCCCCGGTGGAAATTCTGCAAAGAAGGGGGGTGTACCGTTTGGCTATTCCGGTCATATTGTTCATCGTCGCCGTCCTTTTGGCCCTGTGGTTTCTGGTGGCCCTGGCCGGTTCGTTCATCGACCTGCTTATCTGGGTGGTGGTCGGCCTTATCACCGGCTGGATTGCCAGCATGGTCATGCGGACGGAACAGGGCATCATCGGGGACATCCTGGTTGGGCTAGCTGGGGCCCTCATTGGGGGGACCCTCTACAGCCTGTTTACCGGCCAGAGCACCGGCGGGCCGCTGAGCCTGACCAACCTGGTTATGTCCGTCATCGGGGCCATCATCCTGCTGGCTGTCCTTAAGGCCATCAGGGGCCGTCAGGTAGCCTAGGCTCGGCATCAGCCGGCCCGGGAAGGGGGTCCGTCGGACGGTGCAAAATCGGCCGTCCGACGGGCCCCTGCCCGTTGAAAGGGGCCGCAATATAGTCTACGGAAGTTACCGGGCGGTGGAGAAAGTCCTCATCGGGATGGCCTTGGCTTTTCTGGCCTACCCGGCTTCGGCGGTTATAGCCAGGCCCGACTGGCCCGAAGTTCTTCGGGGGCCGGTGGTGCCCCGGGTCCGGTTAGAGGCGGAGTTCCTGGCCATGGCCGTGGCCCTTCTGGGAACCACCATCACCCCGTATATGCAGATCTTCCAGCAGAGCTCGGTGGTGGATAAGGGCGTGACCCGCCGCCGCTACGGACCCGAGCGGGCGGATGCGTACCTGGGGTCGGCGATTTCAAACCTGGTTTCGGGATCTATTATCGCCACGGCCGCAACCCTTTTCCAGGCCGGAACCGGGGCGAAGAGCGCCGCGGACGCGGCCCGGGCCCTGCGGCCGGTGGCGGGGGATGCGGCCGAGGCCCTCTTCGCCGTCGGACTGTTCGGGGCATCGGCCCTGGCCGCCAGGGTTCTGCCCCTGGCCACCGCCTACGCCGTAAGCGAAACCCTCGGCCTGCCGAAAGGGGTGGACCTGGATTTCCGACGGGCGCCGGTCTTTCTCGGAACCTTCAGCGGGCTTATCCTTTTCGCCGCCGCCATAGCCTTAATACCCGGCCTGCCCGTTATCGACCTGCTCGTCCGGCTGCAGATGCTTAACGGCCTGCTTTTGCCGTTCGTCTTATTCTGCGTGCTCCGGCTGGCCAACAGCCCGAAACTGATGGGCCGGCTTAAAAATAGCCTGGCCGAGAACGCGGTAGGCTGGGGAAGCCTGGGGCTGATATCCCTGGCGGCGGCAATCTACCTGGCCACCCAGCTTGGGCCCATCCTCGGGCCCCATTAGCCAAATTTTTTTGATAGAACATTTGTGCAGTTATTAAGGGGTTGGGGGAACACTACTGATTGGCAAGGTTATGAGTGGAGGCTTGATTAGTGAATTGGGACACGGTGAGCATTTCCGAGCGGAAGCTGGGGCGGGGCGGTCGGATGCTGCGGGTTCGGGGGGCGGGTTTCAGCCTGGCGCTGGTGATCCCGGCCCCGCCCAGGCCCCCCAGGCCCCGGCCGAATTTTATTCCGCCCGCCTTGGCCCGGCTGAGCGGCTCCTCTTCGAGCAGGCCCTAAAGCTGGAAGGCCTCGACCAGGAGGTCGCCCTGCTCCGGCTTCGGATTCGGCAGGACCTGGACGACCCGAAGGCCCTGATGCGGGGGATCGACCTGCTGGTTAAGGCCCTGCGCACCCGCTACCGGCTCGGCCCCGACCGGTCGGAGCGGATTTATCGGGCCATCGTTGAGGTGCTGCAGGGCCTCGGGGAGGGGCTGGACGACCCTGCCGGCGCGCCGGACTCGGGCGGAGCGGAGCGGTGAGCGGCCTGCGGGAAGCCGTTGCCCAGCTTACCCGGCGGCTCGTCCGGCCGGCCCCTCCCCGCCCCCCGCGGCCCGAGGTTCAGCCCTGCTGCGCCTACGAGCTGGTCACCCGGCAGATGCTGGAGGATATGCGGGCGGAGCTGGCCGAGCTTAAGGCCCGGGTAAACGGCCTGCTCTTCATGCTGGCTGGGGCGATCCTGCTGGACGTTATTCTGCGCCTGGTTCGGCCGGGATGATGCCTCCCCTGCGGCCCTACCAGCTGGAGCCCCTCCGGGCCATCTGGCGGTCGGTCCGGGACCGGGCCGGCATGAGCTTTTCGGTGATGATGGCCCGGCAGGCCGGCAAGAACGAGCTTTCGGCCCAGCTGGAGGTCCGCCTGCTTTTGAGGTTTGCCCCCTTCGGGGGTGACGGAATAAAGGCCAGCCCGACCTTTCGGCCCCAGACGTTGAACTCCCTGGACCGGCTCAAGGCCCGGCTGGATGACGCCGGCCTGGGCGGCCTCTGGCGGGCCGAGCGGGGCTACATCGTGCGCCTCGGCCGGGCCCGGATGGTCTTTCTTTCGGCCGAGCCCTCCGCCCAGGTGGTGGGCCACACTGCCGGCCTGATCCTGGAGGTGGACGAGGCCCAGGACGTGCTTCCGGAGAAGTTTGACAAGGACTTCCGGCCGATGGGGTCGGCCGCCAACGCCACCACCGTCTACTACGGCACGCCCTGGGACGGGGATTCCCTGCTGGAACAGGTCAAGGTCCGGCACCTGGAGCTGGAGCGCCGGGATGGGATCCGCCGACACTTCGAGTACGACTGGGAGACGGTTGCCCGGTATAACCCGGCCTACGGCCTTTACGTGCGGGCCGAGCGGGAGCGCCTGGGCGAGACCCACCCCCTCTTCTAGACCCAGTATGCGCTGAGGCCGGTGGCCGCCCTCAGCCGGACCTTTGATGGGGCCGACCTGCGCCTCCTGGCCGGCGAGCATCCCCGGCTTTTCGGCCCGGCGGCCGGCGAGCACTATGTTATCGGTCTGGACCTGGCCGGTCAGGCCTGGCACGGGGCCGGGGGGCTGGGCGGCTGGGACCCGACCGGCCGCCGGGACTCGACGGTGCTTACGGTGGGCCGGGTAAGGCCCGGAAACTTCGGGCCGATCCTGGAAATCGTTCAGCACGAGGTTTTTACCGGCCTGCGCCACGACATCCTGGTCCCCAGGCTAATGGAGGTTATCCGCCGCTGGCGGCCGGAGGCGGTGGCCGCCGACGCCACCGGTCTGGGCCAGCCCGTCGTCGGGCTGCTGGGGGCGGAGTTCGGGCAGCGGGTCCTGCCGGTGGTGTTTACGGCCGCCCGAAAGACCGGCTTGGCGGCCGAACTGATCGCCGCCGTGAAGGCCGGCCGGCTCAGGGTCTATGCCGACCCCTCGGCCGAGCGGGCCGAGTTTCTGCGCCAGTTCGGCCTGGCCCGAACGAGGGCCCGGCCGGGGGGCTACCTGGAGGTGGCGGTTGACCCGGCCGAGGGCCACGACGACTTTTTAATTTCGGCGGCCCTGGCCCTGGAGGCCGCCGGACAGGTCCGGGCCCGGCGGGCCCGGGGCTACCCGGCGGCGGAGGCCGGGACGTAGTCAGGAGGTTTTCGATGGCTGAGGACCTGCCGCGCCTGATCCGGCGGCTGGACCTGGACCGGATGGGCCGCTACCGGGAGGCGCTGGAGCTTTACGCCGGGAACCACTGGCCCGGCGGACCCGGCCGGGGACGGCGGCGGACCCTGACGGTGAACTACATCCGGACGGTTATCGACAAGGTTTCGACTTACCTGATGGCGGGACGGGCGGTGGTAATTGAGCCGGCCGACCGGTCGGAGCTGGCCCTGGCCCGGGCCACCGAGGCCGCCCTGCGGGAGGTGGCCGAGCAGAACGACCTGGACTGGCTTGAGCTCGAGACCGAGATCGACACCGCCGTGCTGGGCGATGGGGCTTACAAGGTCTGGTGGGACGCCGAGGCCGGGCAGGTTCGGGTCTCGGCCCCCGACGTCCAGGGGCTTTACGCCTGGCCCGACCCAGCCGCCCCCTTCGAGCCCCGGCGGGTCGTTCTGCGCCAGGTGCTGCCGGCCGCCGAAGTTAAGGCCCGGTTCGGGTTTGAGGCCGACCGGGAAGAGGCCGAGGTGATCGAGGACTGGACGGCCGGGAGCTTTCAGCTCTGGGTGGGCGGTCGGGCCTTTCCGGCCCAGCCCAACCCGTACGGGTTCATCCCGGTGGTGGTCTTTCCCAATGTGCGCCGACCCAAGTCCTTCTGGGGCGAGTCGGATGCGCTGGTCCTTAAGGAGGTCCAGCTGGAGCTCAACCGGGCCTTCACCCAGCTTTCCCGGATAATGGAGGTTTCGGGGAACCCCATCGCGGTGCTTTCGGGGGTTACCGAGGCCGAAGACATCGCCGTTCAGCCCGGGGCCGTCTGGACCCTGCCGGAGGATGCCAAGGCCTACCTACTTGACCTCCTGGCCAACGGGGCCGCTCAGCTTCATCTGGAGTATATAAATGCCCTTTACCGGATGCTCCACGACCAGGCGGAAGTTCCCCGGACGGCCTTTGGGGACAACCAGCGCAACCTTTCGGGGGTGGCGCTGGAGGTGGAGATGCAGCCCCTTTACCAGCGGGTCCAGCGCAAGCGGCTTATCCGGACGGCGACGTATAAGCGGCGCAACGAGCTGATCCTGCGGCTGTTGGAGCAGTTTACGGGGCGGAGGTTTCTGCGCCGGCAGCGGGTGGTGTGGGGGCAGGTGACGCCCCGGGACGAGTCGCGGCGGGTGGCCGACTTTGCGGCGCTGGTGGACCGGGGCCTGCGGTCCCGGCGGGGATTGATGGACGAGCTTGGGGTGGCCGACGCCGAGGCCGAGTTCGCCCGCTGGCTCGAAGAGCAGAGGCGCCTCGATGCAGGCCGACACCCAACCCAGAGCCCATAAAACCCTACAGAATAGTCGCCCAATCGCTTGATTCAGCCGTCACCGTGCGGATAAAATACTACGTTAGTCGGCAAACTACTTGGGAGGCCATGCCGTGGACGGTGACGAGCTAGACCTCAGGCCGATCCTCGATTCCCTGCGCCGCCGAGCCCTTATCCTGATACTTTTCGCCCTGGCGGGAGCCCTTTGCGCCCTGGTCCTCACCCGCTTCTTTATGCAGCCCGTGTATCGGTCGTCGGCCCGCATCCTGGTCGAGGCGGCCCAGGCCCCGGCCCTGACGGCCGCAGGCGCCATACCCGTTGCGGCCGACACCTACGTGGAGCTGGTCCGGGGCGACTGGCTCAAGCACGAGGTGGCCCGCAGGCTCGAGCTGCCCGCCTCCGAGGGCCTCCCCTTTGAGCTTACGGCCCGGTCCGTGCGGGGCACCCAGATGGTTGTCCTTGATGCCGAAAGCCCCGACCCGAAGCTTGCCGCAGAAAGCGCCCGGGTGGCCCTTTCGGTCCTTCAGGAGCTGGTCCGTCAGCGCCAGTCGGAGCGGTTCGCCGCCGCCGAACAGCGGCTGGAGGCCCAGATCGGCGAGCTTACGGCGGAGCTCAACCGGGTCCGAGCGGCCCTCTCCCAGGCCAGGTCGGAATCGGAGCGGGCCGCCCTTTCGGACCAGGCCAGCCGCCTTCAGGCGGCCCTGGGTCAGCTGCAGGCTAGCTATGGGAACCTCAAGCTGGCCCAGGCCCAGGCGGGCGACCTGATCATCGTCCTGGAGTCCCCCGCTACGCCCGAGCGGCCGGTGCGGCCCGTGCCCCTCCTGAATGGTGCCCTTGGGGGCTCGCTGGGCTTGTTGCTGGGGGTCAGTTATGCGGCGGCCGCGGCGGTGCTCGACCGGCGCTTCCGGGACATAAAGCAGGTTGAGGAGACCCTGAAGCTTCCGGTTCTGGCCGCCCTTTACCGGGAAGACCCGGGTTCTGAGGGGGGGGTTATAACGCCGAGGCCTTCCGGATTCTCCGGACCAACATCCGGTTTTCGGCGGTGGACCGGCCCCTTAAGGTCATCGTGCTGGGCTCGGCGGAGCCGGAGGCTGGGAAGACCACGGTGGCCGTGGGCCTCGGCCAGGCCTTGGCGGCCCTGGGCCAGCGGGTTGTGCTGGTGGAGGCCGACCTGCGGCGGCCCTCCCTGCACGGAGTTTTTAAGCTCGGGCGTTCGCCGGGACTTTCAGACTGGCTGGTAAATCCGGCTTTGGAGGCCGAGAGGCTTCTGCGGCCGGTGGGGGAGGGGCTGTGGGTGCTTCCGGCGGGAACCCCGGCGCCGAATCCGGGCGACCTGCTGGCTTCCCGGCGTTTTGAGGAACTCATTCGGTTTCTGGCCGGGGGGTTTGACGTGGTGCTGGTAGACAGTGCCCCGGCGGTGGCGGGTGCCGACCTGCTTAACGTGGCAGCCGCGGCCGACGGGCTTATTCTCGTGGTGAGCCTGGGCGCAACCGGGCGGGAGGAGGCTGGGCGGCTCATCGGCCAGCTCAAGGGCGAAGGGGTCAGAATTCTCGGGGTAGTGGTCAACCAGGTTGAGCCAAAGGGGACTCGTTATTACCGCTATTACCACGAGGGTGAGCGGAGGGTTAGGCTTCGGATCCGGTGGCCCTTGGCCCGGCGCGGCTGAGCCGGTGCCGGGGCCTGCGAGTGCCATTCGGGTTGAGGCGGAGCTTAAGGCGGCCCTTGGCCGGGCCGGGCCGGTGGTGTTCTTAGAGTCAAACCTGCTGGCCACCGGCCTTCCGCCCGAAGAGGGCCGCCGGGCCCTGGCCGCCATGGCCGAGGCGGTCCGGTCGGCCGGGGCGGTTCCGGCCGTTGTTGGGGTTATCCGGGGCGAGCCCGTGGCGGGGCTGGGGGAGGCCGAAATCGAGGAGGTGATCCGCTCGGGCCGGAAACTGGGCCCCGCCGACCTGGGCCCGGCCCTGGCCGCCGGCCTCACCGGGGGGACCACGGCCGGCCTCACCCTCCTTCTGGCCGCTACCCTCACGCCCTGGCCCATCCTGGCCACCGGCGGAATCGGGGGCGTGGGGGCCGACGACCCTGCCGACGTCTCCGCCGACCTCTGGGTGCTGGCCCGCTGCCCGGGTCTGGTGGTCTGCAGTGGCCCGAAACTGCCGGCCGACGCCCGGGCGACCCTGGAATGGCTGGAGACCCGGGGCGTGCCCGTCGTCGGCTACCGGACCGGGCAGCTGCCCAGGTTTTTCGTGGCCGACGGGCCGCCCCTCCGCCACCGGGTGGAGGGGCCCGAGGCGGCGGTGGCGGCCTGGATTGCCCACCGCCGGTTTGGGGGCTCAAGCCTGCTTCTGGTCGTCCCACCCCCCACCCCGGCCCCGGCCGAAATCGCGGGCTGGTCGGCGGCCGCCCTGGAGGCCGCCCGCCGGCAGGCAAAGACCGGGTCGGACCTAACCCCCCTATTCCTGCAGAATCTGGCCCGGCTTTCCGGCGGCCTTACCCTCGGGGTGAATGTCGAACTGCTGCGGGAGAATGCGGCCGTGGCCGCCCGGTGCGCCCAGGCCCTGAGCCGGGGACCGGGCCGGTAGCTCGGGTGCCGGCCCGGAAGGGCCGGTGTGCTATAATCCCCTCTGGTATGGGCGGCCGCCTACCGTTCCGACTGGCACTGTTGCGGCTGGTCCTCATCGTACTGACCGCCCTCTGGACGGCCGGGGCAACGGTCTTTGCGCTGATCTTCCTCTGGCGGGGAAGTACTTACCTTCAGCTTCTGCTGGTGGCGGTCTCCCCGGTGCCGGTAGCCCCCATCGTCGGCCGCCTGCCCGACGGCCCCGACTGGACCGGGACCGACCGGGTGAACATCCTGCTCCTCGGGGTAGACAGCCGGCCGGACGAGTCGGTTGAACTGGCCCGGACCGATACGATAATCCTGGCCACCATCGACCCGGTCAACCGGCGGGCGGCGATGCTTAGCATTCCCCGGGACCTCTGGGTGCCCATACCGGTGGGGCCGGGCAACACGGTGGTTCAGGACCGGATAAACACCGCCCACCGTTACGGGGCGTATTATAAATACCCCGGCGGGGGCCCGGCCCTGGCCAAGAAGACGGTGGAGTACAACTTCGGGGTGAAGGTGGATTACTACGTGCGGGTGGACTTTAAGGGGTTCACCGGCCTGGTGGACGCCCTGGGCGGGGTGGTGCTGGACAACCCCTACCCCCTTCGGGATGACGAATACCCGACCGAAAATTACGGGGTTCAGCGGATCTTCTTTTTTGGGGGGCTCCAGCCCATGGACGGCCAGGCCGCCCTCAAGTTCGCCCGCTCCCGCCACCAGGACACCGACTTCGGCCGGATCCACCGCCAGCAACTGGTGCTCCTCGCCATGCGCCAGCGGGCCCTGGAGCTTAACCTGCTGCCGAGGCTGCCCCAGCTCATCATCGAATATGGCAACCTGGTGAGCACCGACCTAAAACCGCTGGACATTGTCGCCCTGGCCAGGGTTGCGGCCGGCATCGACCCGGGTTCGGTGACCGTCCGGGCCATCGAGGGTCCGGCCGTCCGGGACGTCACCGGTGAGGATGGGGCCTATCTGCTTCTGCCGGTCAAGCCTGAAATCAACCGCATCATCCGGGAGCTTTTCGAGGCCCCGGCCCCCCGGGAAGTTCCCGAGGAGTCCCGGGTTGAGGTCCTCAATGGCACCCGGATTCCCGGTCTGGCCCGGCGAACGGCCGATTACCTGCGGGCGCAGGGCTTTCAAAACGTGACCTTTGGGAACGCCGCCGTTTCGGCGGACCAGGAACACACCGTAATTTACGACCTTACGGGGAAACCCGAAACCGTAAAGCGGCTCCAGCAGCTCCTGCGCCTTCCGGCCGGCAGTGTTCAGGCCCTGCCCGCCGGCGGCGTGGCCGGCCGGAACGGCGAGCAACCCGCCGACGTCCGCATCGTCATCGGACGGGACCTCGCGTTGCCATCCGAATAGGCCAGTAAGAGGGGTTGGAAGCGATGCGTCGGTTTCCCAAGGCATCGATAATCATCCGCGCCAAGAACGAGGAGCGGGACATCGGCCTGACCCTTTCGATGGTTTTCCGCCAGCGGATGCGGGACTTTGAGGTGATCGTGGTGGACTCGGGCTCCACCGACCGAACTCTGGAGATTGCCCGGCGGTTTCCGGTAAAGATCATCGAGATCCCCCCGGAAAGCTTCACCTACGGGCGGGCCCTCAACATCGGCATCGCCGCCTCCCGGGGCGAGTATCTCGTCTGCCTGAGCGCCCACGCCATCCCGGCCGACGAGGAGTGGCTGGGCAACCTGCTTTCGGGCTTCGACGACCCCGAGGTGGCGGGGGTTTACGGTATGCAGATTCCCCGCCCCAACTGCAACTTCCTGGAGGTGGTCGGCCTGGCCCTGGAGGGAACCAACAGCCCGCATCCGCGCCTTCAGCGGCGGGGCCGCTCGAACTTCTCCAACGCCAACAGCGCCATCCGGCGGACCCTCTGGGTTCGGGTCCCCTTCGACGAGACGCTGTCGGGGGCCGAAGACTTCGCCTGGGCCAAGCAGGTGCAGGAACTGGGGTATCTGATAAAATACGAGCCCACGGCCCGGGTCTACCATTCCCACGGCGGGCCCGTCTTGAAAATTATGCGGCGGGCCGTCCGGGATTTTACCACCCGGCTGGGCGTCACCGCCGGCATCCTGGCGGCCAAGCCGCCGGTGCTCTACTACCCGCCCCGGCCGGAGGCTGAGTAGGGCCGGGCTACTGGGTGTTGTTCCTGACCGGTTCGGTGGGCTGGGGAACTTCCGAGACGACCTTGAAGGGCGGGTCCGGGATCATCGCCATTACCCAGAGGCACCAGTTGCAGAACTGGCGGCCGTCGTCAAGGCGGAAGAGCCGGCGGGCCCGGCCGCAGGCGTGGCAGACCTCAGCGATTCTCCCCATAGACTCCGCTCCTTTCAAGGTCACCCTCCCGGCATAAGAAACAGGCCCGGGTGCGTTTCCCGACATGCCTTAAGGTCATAATAACGTATTTTCGACCTGTGGTTCCGCCGAGGCCGGGTGAGCCGGACCCGGGCCAGAACCGGCACCGCCCCCAGCCTTTCGGCCGCACCGATCAGCCGGGCCTGCTCGGCCTCCGCGGGCCAGGGCGGGTCCCCCAGGGCCGAGACCGCCAGGCGAACCAGCCAGATTGTACCATTTGGAAAGCGAACTTTCAAACCGTCGGTCGTCTCTTCGGTCTGGGCGCCGTATCCGGCCAGGTCTTGAATGACCCGGCGCCGGCCGACGCGGTCAAGGATCGACCCCAGTGGGGCCATCGGTCCGCTCCGCTCAGCTCAGGCTTCGGCTTGGATTAAAAGTCTAATGGGTCCAGCTTAAGTCGCCTACGGGGTCGACCTCGAAGTTCTGGGTGAGAGGCCGGATGGTGCCGGCCCGGGGGTGGCCCTCCCCGTCGAATTCCAGGCGGACCACCCACAGGTCGAACGTGCCGCCCCGGGCCGAAACGAAGGCCAGGTAGCGGCCGTCGGGCGACCAGGTAGGACTGCGGCTCACCCCGTCGGTGACGAGGGGGTACATTTCCGAGCCGTCGGGCCGCATCACCCAGATTTCGTGCCGGCGCTGGGACCGCTTAACGAAGGCGACCCACTGGCCGTCGGGCGACCAGGCCGGGTCGTAGGCCCCTTCGGCCTCGGAGGTTACCGCTTTGGCCTGGCCGGTGGCCGGGTCCAGGATGTAAATCTGGGGAAGCCGGGACTGCTGGTAGACGGCGAGGGCCACCGCCGTGCCGTCGGGCGACCAGCTGGGCCGGTCCACCCCACCCCAGGCGTCCCCGAGGACGGCCAGGCGCCGAAGGCCCGTTCCGTCGGCGTTGATAACCCAAGGCTGAAGGAAGGCCGAGCCCCGCTCCGAAAGGAAGAGGATGCGCCGCCCGTCGGGCGACCAGGCCGGCCTGAAAGCCCAGGTCAGGGGCCGCCAGTTGCGGGTGAGCTCCTGGAACTTGCCCGTATCTAAGTCGAGGACGACCAGGTCGGCGTACCCCTCTTCGTAGCGGCGGCTGAAGGCGAGCTTCCGGCCGTCGGGCGACCAGGCCGGCTGGAAATCCAGGTAGCCGTCGGTGAGGCGGCGGACCTGGCCGTTTTCCCAGAGCCAGAGGCCGGTCCCCTTGGTGAAGACGATGCGGCCCGGCGGCCAGGGCTCGGCCGGGAGGACCGGGGGACCGGGCGGGGCCGCCCCGGGCCGGCGGTTCAGGCCGAAAAATTGGCTCCAGCGGGCCCAGTTCTCGGCGGTGCAGCCGGAGGCCAGGACCGCCGCGATGAGCAGGAGGGCGGCCCGGCGGGTTAAGGGCCTCACGGGGCCGCCGCCTCCCGCCGGGCGGCCCCGATAACCTCCCGGATGTCCGTGATGCCGGCGGCCGTAAGGTAGGCGGCGATGCCCTCCAGGATTTCGATGGGGGCCCGGGGATTGGCGAAGCAGGCGGTGCCCACCTGGACGGCGGTGGCCCCGGCCAGGAGGAACTCCAGGGCGTCGGCGGCGGTGGTTATCCCGCCGACGCCGATGACCGGGACTTTGACCGCCCCGGCGACCTCATAGACCATCCGGAGGGCGACCGGCTTTATCGCCGGCCCCGAAAGGCCCCCAAACCCCGCCCTCAGCACCGGTCGGCGGGTCCGGATATCGATGGCCATCCCCAGCAGGGTGTTGATGAGGCTTACGGCGTCGGCCCCGGCCGCCTCAACGGCCCGGGCCACGGCCACGATGTCGGCCACGTTGGGGGTAAGCTTGACGATGACGGGCAGGGAGGTGGCCTTCCGCACGGCGGCCGTCACGGCCGCGGCCGCCGCCGGGTCGGTGCCGAACTCGAGGCCGGTTTCGACGTTGGGGCAGGAGATGTTCACCTCGAGACCGGCTACCCCGGGGACGCCGTCGAGGCGGGCGGCCAGCTCGGCAAACTCGGCCGGGGTCTCCCCGGCGATGTTGACGATTACGGGCACCTCCCAGCCGGCCCAGATGGGGGCCTTTTCCCGGATGAGGGCCTCGACCCCAATATTTTGCAGGCCGATGGAGTTAAGCATCCCCGCCGGCGTCTCAACAATGCGGGGGGTGGGGTTGCCGGGCCGGGGCTTAAGGGTGGTGCCCTTACAGACGATGGCCCCGAGCCGGCCGATGGGAACCAGCTCGGCGTACTCGGTGCCGTAGCCGAAGGTTCCCGAGGCCACCATCACCGGGTTCTTAAGGCGCAGCCCCCGGGGATTTCGGGGCGCCAAGTCCACCGCAAGATTTACCACGTCAGAAGGCCCTCGGCGTCGCCGGCGACCTTTCGCCGAACTGGTCGAAGAGACCGACGCCCTGGGCTGAGGCGTCCGGCTCCAGCCCCCGGTAAACGGCCAAACCGCCGAGGTAGACCAGGCAGGGGCCTTTGATCCCGGCGGCCCGCAGACTCTCGAGGACCTCGGGGTTTGAAAACTTGGCCGCAACCGCCCAGACATCCGGCCGCCGAACCCTGCCCCGGACCTCGGCCAGGACCCACAGCTCCGTTCCGGAAGGCTCCCGGACCACGGCTACAAGGTCGACCTCCACCCGGTCGGCGGCCAGGGGCGCCGGCGGACTGACGACCTCCAAGCCTTTGGCTTCCAAAAGCCTGAGCAGTGCCGGGGCCAGGGTTGCCCCCACCGCCAGTTCCCCCTGGTCCGAGCGGAGGTCGCGGACCTCGGCGGAAAGCTCGTCCAGAAGCCGCAGGGGCGCGTTGGTCCGCCCTTCCAGCCGGACGAGCTGGGCCCTGAGCTCTTCCAGCCGGGCTTCAAGGGCCCGGATTCCGGTCCCGGCCTCCTCCTGCCTTCGGAGCAGCTCCTCCAGGAGGGTTATTGTCCGGCCCTGGGCATCGGCCGACCGCTCCTCAACTTGAAGAATCCTTTCCAGCAGCCCGATGATTCGGTCGAGGGCGTCAAAGTTTAAGGACATCTACCGGCCTCCGCACAAATTTTACACGCCCCAAGGTCGGGCCGGCGGCCCCTCAGGTCCACCGGATATCGGCCAGGGTGAAAACGGGGCCGTCGGCGCAGGCCCGGGCCGGGCCCTGCCCGGTCCAGACGGTGCATCCCAGGCAGACGCCCACGCCGCAGGCCATCGGGGCCTCGACCAGCACCTGGACCCTGGGAAGAAAGTCGGCGGGCAGGGTCCGGACCGCCAGCCGGTAGAGTTCCGGAGGCCCGGCCAGGAAAACCTGGGCCGCGGCCGCCCAGTCGACGCCGGTGAAGGGGCGAAGCTCCAGCCTCAGGTCCGGCGGCACCGGGTTGGCGGCCGAATCCGGCAGATCGGTAAGGCCGATGAACCGGCCGTCAATTCCGAGGGCGGCGAGGCGGCGGGCGAGGGGGAAGAGGGCGGCCAGGTGGCGGCCGCTTCCGGCCAGAAGGGCCGGGCCCCCGGTCCCCGGCCGGTAGCCGCGGCCCAGCGGGCCCCAAACCGTCAGCCGGTCTCCCGGCCGGCGCTCGGCCAGCCACCCCCGGCCCCGCCCCGCCGGGGTGTAGAGCAGGCCCAGCCGTCCCGCCCCGGCGTCAGCCCGGGCCGGGGTGAAGGGCCGGGGGAGCAGGGGGTCCAGGTTCCCCTGGGGGGTGCACCGGACCATGATAAACTGGCCCGGCTCGAACTGCCGGGCGACCTCGGGGGCCGAAAGCTCCAGGTAGTAATACCGGCCGTCGTACGGCCCGTTCTCGGCAACGGTCGCTTCCAGAAGGACCCGGGACATTTCAGCGGCCGCGGGGGCGCCGGTACTCGGGGAGGGGCAGAACCGAGTAGCCGGCCGTGCCGGCCTTAAGGGCCTGAACCGCCGCCCGCAGGGTGTCCAGGGACGTGTAGCAGGGCACCTGCCGCTCGACGGCGGTGCGGCGGATTTCGAACCCGTCCTTGAGGGGGGTCCGGTTTCCGGTGAGGGTATTGACTACCCCGTTTACCAGCCCCTCCCGGATGACGTCCACCACGTTCGGGTGACCCTCCCCCAGCTTGTAAACCTGCCGCTTCACCGGGAGGCCGAGCTGGCGGATGAACCGGGCCGTGCCCTCGGTGGCGTAGAGCTCGAAGCCCAGGTCGGCCAGGGCCCTGATGAGGGGCGCGGCCTCCGGCTTATCCCGGTCGGCGATGGTGAGGAGGATGGCCCCTTTGCGGGGCAGGGCCAGCCCCGAGGCGATGAGGGCCTTGATGAGGGCGGCCTCGAAGGTGAAGTCGATGCCCATCACCTCGCCCGTCGACTTCATCTCGGGGCCCAGGTAGGTGTCCACCCCGGCCAGCTTCGACATCGAGAAGACCGGGGCCTTCACCGCCACCAGCCGGGACCGGGGCCAGAGGCCCCCGCAGTAGCCCAGGGCCGCCAGGGAATCGCCTAGGGCGATCCGCGTCCCCAGAAAGACCATGGGAACCCCGGTGACCTTCGAAATGAAGGGGACGGTCCGGCTGGAGCGGGGGTTAACCTCCAGCACGTAGACCTCGGACTCCACCGGCCCGGCCGGGGGCCGGCCCCAGGCCGGCCAGCGGTCGCCGTTGGGCCGCATGATGACGAACTGGATGTTGAGGAGCCCTTTAAGGCCCAGGGCCCGGCCGATCCGGGTGGTGTAGTCGACGATGGTCTCCACCTCCTGGGGGGTCAGGTGAACCGCCGGGTAAACGGCCATGGAGTCGCCGCTGTGGACGCCGGCCCGCTCGATGTGCTCCATGATGCCCGGAATGAGCACCTGCTCCCCGTCGCAGACGGCGTCCACCTCCACCTCACGGCCCTCCAGGTATTTGTCGATCAGGATCGGGTGGCGGCCGGCGGCTTCTAGGGCCATCTCGACATAGCGAATGAGCTCCTCCCGGTCGTGGCAGATCTCCATGGCCCGGCCGCCCAGCACGTAGCTGGGCCGGACCAGGACCGGGTAGCCGATGGCATCGGCCACCTTGACCGCCTGGGAGACGGTGTTCACCGCCGCCCCCGGGGGCTGGGGGATCCCCAGCCGGCTTAGAAAGTCCTCGAAGCGGCGGCGGTCCTCGGCCAGGTCGATGGCCTCGGCCGGGGCCCCCAACAGCTCCACCCCGGCCCGGGCCAGGGGCCAGGCCAGGTTTATGGCCGTCTGCCCCCCGAACTGGACGATGGCCGGGGGCATCCCCTCGTTTTCCAGGACGCTCAGCACCGACTCGGCATCCAAGGGCTCGAAATAGAGCCGGTCGGAGGTGTCGAAGTCTGTCGAGACCGTCTCCGGGTTAGAGTTGATAATGAGGGCCTTAACCCCGGCCGAACGGAGGGCCCAGACGCTGTGGACCGAACAGTAGTCGAACTCGATCCCCTGGCCGATGCGGATGGGCCCGCTGCCGATGACCAGGGCCTTTTGCTCGGGCACCGGCTCGGCCTCGTTCTCGGCGCCGGCGTAGGTGCTGTAAAAATAGGGGGTCTGGGCCTCAAACTCGGCCGCGCACGTATCCACCAGCTTGTAAACCGGCCTTATCCCCCAGCGCTGGCGCAGTTCCCGGACCTGGTCCGGCAGCCGGTCGGCAAGCCGCGCGATCTGCTCGTCGGAGAAGCCCAGCCGCTTGGCCTCCCGGAGCAGGGCGGGATTTAAGGGCTCCGAAAGGAGCCGGCGCTCCATCCGGACGATGTTGAGCATCCGCTCCAGAAACCAGGGGTCGATACCGGTGGCCTTAAAGAGCAGTTCGACGCTTACCCCCCGGCGGAGGGCGGCCATCACCGCCCAGAGGCGCAGGTCGTTGGGGTGGAGGGGAAGCACCCGCTTTAAGTCTTCGGGGTCGGTGGGCAGGCCGTTTTTGAGGGCCTCGACCCAGGCCGGGTCCTCCCACTGGAGGGACCGGCGGCCGACCTCCAGGCTGCGCACGGCCTTCTGGAGGGCCGCCTCGAAGGTGCGGTCGATGGCCATCACCTCGCCGGTGGCCTTCATCTGGGTGCCCAGCCGGCGGTCGCCGAAGGGGAACTTATCGAAGGGCCAGCGGGGAATCTTAACCACGCAGTAGTCCAGGGCCGGCTCGAAGGCGGCCACGGTCTTGCCGGTGACGGCATTGGGGATCTGGTCGAGGGTAAGGCCGATGGCGATCTTGGCCGCGACCCGGGCGATGGGGTAGCCGGTGGCCTTGCTGGCCAGGGCCGAGCTGCGGCTCACCCGGGGATTTACCTCGATGACGTAGTACGGGGGAAGGCCGTTGGGGCCGACGGGATGCCCCCTTGGGGCCAGGGCGAACTGGATGTTGCAACCCCCCTCGACTCCCAGGGCCCGGATGATCTTCAGGGCCGAGGAGCGCAGCATCTGGTACTCCCTGTCGGTCAGGGTCTGGCTGGGGGCCACGACGATGCTGTCGCCGGTGTGGACCCCCATCGGGTCGATGTTCTCCATGTTGCAGACGGTGATGCAGTTGTCGGCCGAGTCCCGCATCACCTCGTACTCGATCTCCTTCCAGCCGATGACCGACCGCTCGACCAGGACCTGGTGGGCCGGGCTGATGATGAGGCCCGTCTCGACGATGCGCACCAGCTCCTCCCGGGTGTAGGCGATGCCGCCCCCGGTGCCCCCCAGGGTGTAGGCCGGCCGGATGACCACCGGCAGGCCCAGCTTCGCCACAACCCGCTCCGCCTCGGCCACGCTGGTAACCACCTCACTTTCCAGGACGGGCTCGCCCATGGAAATAAGCAGCTCTTTAAAGAGGGCCCGGTCCTCGGCCCGGCGGATGGCCTCCAGGGGCGTTCCCAGCAGCCGGACCTCGTAGCGGTCCAGCACCCCCAGCTCGGCCAGCTCCACGGCCAGGTTCAGGCCGGTCTGACCCCCCAGCGTCGGCAGCAGGCCGTCGGGCCGCTCCCGCTCGATGATGCGGGTCAAAACGTCGGCCGTTAAAGGCTCGATGTAGACGACGTCGGCGACCTCTTCGTCGGTCATAATGGTGGCCGGGTTCGAGTTGACCAGGACGCAGGTAACCCCCTCCTCCCGGAGGGCCTTGCAGGCCTGGGTGCCGGAATAATCGAACTCGGCCGCCTGGCCGATGATGATCGGCCCAGAGCCGATGACCAGAACCTTGCGGGGTTTTTCAGCCATCTTTGCGGCCGCTTCCCTCCATGAGCCTGACGAACTCTTCGAAAAGATACATGTTGTCCCAGGGTCCCGGGGACGCCTCGGCGTGGTACTGGATGCTGAAGACCTTAAGGCCCGGATGCTCTAACCCCTCCACGGTGCCGTCGTTGAGGTTGATGTGGGTTATCCGGACGGCCGGGTCCAGGCCCTCGGCTGCCACGGCGTAGCCGTGGTTCTGGGCCGTAATGTACACCCGACCCGTCCGCAGATCCTTGACCGGGTGGTTGGCCCCACGGTGGCCGAACTTCAGCTTGAAGGTTTGACCGCCGAAAAGGCGCCCCAGCACCTGGTGGCCCAGGCAGATGCCCATAATCGGCCGCCGGCCCACCAGCCCTTCGGCCGTCTTTACCAGGTAGTCCAGCAGGGCCGGGTCGCCCGGGCCCGGCGAGATGAGAATGCCGTCAGGGTCGAAACTTAGGATGTCCCGGGCAGTGGCGGTGGCCGGAACCACCGTAACCTCACAGCCGAGGCGGGTGAGGCTGCGCAGGATGTTGAATTTCACCCCGCAGTCGACGACCACCACCCGGAAGCGGGGCCGCCAGTCGGGCCCCGGGGCCGGCCAGCGGTAGGGGGCCGGGGTGGTGACCAGCCGGACGAGGTCCAGCTCGTCGTAGCGGGGCCCGGTCTTAATGGCCTCCAGCAGTTCCCCGGGGCGGCGGCCGACGCCGACGGCCCCCATCATCACCCCGCGCCGGCGGAGCTTGCGGGTGAGGGCCCGGGTGTCGATGCCGGCCAGGCCCGGAATGTTGTGTCTTACCAGGAGCTCCCTGAGGGTCATCCGGGCCAGGGTGTGGCTAGGGCTCGGGGAGGGCTCGTAGACGATAAACCCCTGAACCTGAACCCGCCTGGACTCAAAGTCCAGGTCGTTAATCCCGTAGTTGCCGATGAGGGGGTAGGTCAGGACCACAATCTGGCCGGCGTACGAGGGGTCCGAGAGGACCTCCTGGTAGCCGGTCATGCTGGTGTTGAAGACCACCTCCCCGACGGCCGTGGTTTCGGCCCCGAAGGAGTAGCCCTCAAAGACCGTCCCGTCCTCCAGAACGAGGACGGCCGGCGGGCCCTTTTCAAGCCCGGTTGCGTCCATCGTAGACAACCTCGCCGTCAAAGATGGTGAGCACCACCCGCCCCCGCAGGGTTGCCCCCGCCAGGGGCGTGTTCCTGCCCAGGGAAGCAAACTCTTCCGGCCGAACGACCCAGACCGCCTCGGGGTCCAGGACCGCCAGGTCCACGGGCTCGCCCGGCCGGAAGGTGTACGGAACCCGGAAGCCGGCCTGCTCCAGGATCCGGCCCGGGCCGGCCGTAAGCCGGGCGATGAGGGTGGGCAGGTCGAGGAGGCCGGCGTGGACCAGCGTCATGAGCAGGCCGAAGGCCGTCTCCAGGCCGCTGATGCCGAAGGCGGCCTGCCCGTATTCGCAGGCCTTGTCCAGCCAGTGGTGGGGAGCGTGGTCGGTGGCGATGACGTCGATGGTGCCGTCCCGCAGGCCCGCTATCAGGGCCAGGCAGTCGGACCAGGTCCGCAGGGGCGGGTTGACCTTGGTCCGGGTGTCGTAAGGGGGCAGGTCGCTGGGGATGGGGACGGTCCCCACCGGCGGGTAGGCATTGCCCCCGGCCCCCAGCAGCCAGCGGTCGGTGAGGGTCAGGTGGTGGGGGCAGACCTCGGCCGTAACCCGGATGCCCCGGGCCTTTGCCGCCCGCACCAGCTCCACCGAGCCCTGGGTGCTCAGGTGGGCCAGGTGGACCCAGCCGCCGGTGAGCTCGGCCAGGGCGATATTCCGGGCCACGGGCACCTCTTCGGCGGCGGCCGGCATTCCCCGCAGGCCCAGCCGCCCCGCCACCGGTCCCTCGTTGGCCGAGGCTCCCTCGGCCAGGGCCGGTTCCTCGCAATGGTCGATGACGGGCCGCCCGGTGAGCAGGCTGTACTCCAGGGCCCGGCGCATCAGCCGGCCGTCGTAGACCGGCCGGCCGTCGTCGCTGAAGCCGAAGGCCCCGGCCTCGGCCAGCTCCACCAGGTCGGCCAGCTCCCGGCCGGCCTGACCCCGGCTGACGCAGGCGATGGGGAGCACCCGGACGACCCCCGTCTCCCGGGCCCGGTTGTAGATAAGGGCGACCCGCTCGGGGGTATGGATAGGCGGGTCGGTGTTGGGCATAGCGCAGACCGTGGTAAAGCCGCCCCGGGCGGCGGCCCGGGTCCCGGTGGCGATGGTCTCTTTGTGCTCCTGGCCCGGCTCCCGCAGGTGGGCGTGCAGGTCGATAAAGCCCGGGGTCACTACCAGGTCGGAAGCGTCGATGAGCTCAAAGCCCGGGGGTGGGGCAACGGTTCCGGGCTCGGCCAGGGCCTTGAGCCGGCCGGCCTCGATGAGCAGGTCCAGGGGGCGGTCCAGGCCGGCGGCCGGGTCGATGACCCGCCCGCCCCGGATAAGGTAGTTGCCCATCAGCCCTCCACCACCGCCCCGGAGAGGAGGTATAGCAGGGCCATCCGGACGGCAACCCCGTTGGCAACCTGCCGCTCCACCAGGGACCTGGGGCCGTGGGCAACTTCGGAGGAAATCTCCACCCCCTCGTTCATCGGCCCGGGGTGCATAACCACCGCGTCGGGCCGGGCCCGCTCAAGCCGCTTCGAATTCACCTGGTAAAGCCGGATGTACTCCCGCAGGCTGGGCAGCAGGCCGGCCTGCTGGCGCTCCCGCTGGAGCCGGAGGGGCATCACCACGTGGGCCCCAGTCAGGGCCCGGTCCAGGTCGTACTCGACCGTTACGGCCGGCCAGAGTTCGGCCGAAACCATCGTCCGGGGCAGGAGGGTCGGGGGACCGCAGAGGACCACCTCGGCCCCCAGCTTCGTCAGGCCCCAGACGTTGGAGCGGGCAACCCGGCTGTGGAGAATGTCGCCGACGATAACCACCTTAAGGCCGGCGACCCGGCCGAAGTGTTCTTTAATGGTGAGAAGGTCCAGGAGGGCCTGGGTCGGGTGCGCATGCCAGCCGTCCCCGGCGTTGATAACCGAGGCCCGGACGTGCTGGGCCACCAGGTAGGGCGCCCCGGACTGGGGGTGGCGGATGACCACGAAGTCGGCCCCAAGGGCCTGGAGGGTAAGGACGGTGTCAATTAAGGACTCGCCCTTGGCCACGCTGCTGCCGGCCGCCCCCAGGTTGACCACATCGGCCCCGAGGGCCTTGGCGGCTAGCTCAAAGGAGACCCGGGTCCGGGTGCTCTCTTCGTAGAAGCAGTTGACCACCGTCCGCCCCCGGAGGGCGGCCACCCGGGGGATGGGTCGGCCCAGAATCTCCTTCATCCGGGCGGCCGTGTAAAGGACGTATTCGACCTCCTCGGCCGTAAAATCATCCAGGTCGAGGACGTGGCGGCGCCGGACCGGCGCCCCCGGCACCAGGGAGCCGACGTCCGACGGGTTGAGGGTCTTAAGCTCCAAGGCAAACCCCCTTTATTCTTCAGGTTTGATTAAGAGCACCTCGTCGGTCCCATCCACCTCCTCCAGCCGCACCTGAACCTCCTCCCGGCGGGAGGTGGGGACGTTCTTGCCGACGTAATCGGCCCGAATGGGCAGTTCGCGGTGGCCCCGGTCGATGAGGACCGCCAGCTGGACCCGGCGGGGGCGGCCGAAGTCCATCAGGGCGTCCAGGGCCGCCCGGACCGTCCGCCCGGTGTAGAGGACGTCGTCCACTAAGACGACAACCTTTCCGGTGATGTCCACGGGGATGTCGGTCTGCTGGATGGCAGGCCGCAGGCCCCGCATGGGCAGGTCATCCCGGTAGAGGGTGACGTCAAGCTCGCCCACGGGGACCGGCCGGCCCTCAATTTCGCTGAGGATGCGGGCAAGCCGCCGGGCAAGGGGAACGCCCCGGGTGCGCATGCCGACCAGGACCAGGTCGGCGGTGCCCTGGTTGCGCTCGGCAACCTCGTGGGCGATGCGCGTCAGGGCGCGCCGGATGTCGCTGCGGTTAAGTAAAACGACTTCGGCCACCGGAAACAGACCCTTAAAGTTCTATTTGGGCCGTCCGGGGCCGGCAGGTGGGGCACACCTCAACGGGGGAAGTCGATTCGGTGCCCAGCCTTACCAGCCTCACCGGACTGATTTAAAGGCGGGCCATCCAGCCCACTCAACCCCCAGTATACCACGGGATTGCCCGGGAAGCAAATCCGGCCGGGCGGCCGACTTGACATCCCGGGGGCGCTTTAATATGATTAGCTAGCGCCCGGAGACAGGGCCGGGCGGAAACCAGAAAGGAGGAGGGCAAAGTGGTTCAGGTGCAGCTTGAGAACGAAAGGTGGGACGCCACAAACTTTGCCAACAAGGGGCGGCTCCTTGACACGGTCCGGGCCGAGGCGGAGTCCTTCTTCGCCCTGTGCTGGACCCCCGAATACTGGGAAAACCCCACCGCCTCGGGCCACTGGCAGGTCCGGGACCTGGTCGGCCACCTGGTGGACGTCATCGAGGGCTACCTGGAGCGGTTCGACCTGGCCCGGCGGGGACAGGAAGCCCCGCCCCCCTACGGCCTTAAGGTGATGGCCAGCCGCCTCGACGAGCGGGCGCGGGCTTTCCGGACCACGCCCCGGGAGGAGCTCCTGGCCCGGCTCCGCCGGGACTACGACACCTTGATGGGCATCTTCGAAGGCCTGAGCGAGGCCGATTGGACCGGGCTGATGGTCTCCCACCCGTACATGGGGCCGGTCCCGGCCTGCTGCTACCCGATATTCCAGATTATGGATTACAGCGTGCACAAATGGGACATTCGGGAGCGGCTCGGGGTGCCCCACGGCCTCTCGCCCGATGCGGCCGACTTCCTGGTGCCGTGGATGTTCGTCCTCTGGCAGGCTACCACCGACCTGGAGCGGGTCGGGCCCGAACCCATCCGGGTGGGCTTCAGGGTATTGGGTCGGAACGGCGGGACCTGGCGGGTCCAGGTCGACCGGGAGGGCTATAAGTACGAGCGGGGTCCCATCGACGACCTGCCGGCGGTCTTCGAGTTCGACCCGGCCAGTCTGGTGCTGACGGCCTTCGGCCGAATTCGAGCCGGGACCGCCTACGGCGACCAGCAGATGGCCCAGCGCTACCGGGAAATCTTCTTCTCGATTTAAAGGGGGTTGTTGCCGATGGAGGCGCCGGTTCCGGTTATGGGTGTCCACCACATCACCCTGGTCGGGTCCAACCGCCAGGGCATTATCGACTTCTGGCAGGGCGTGCTCGGCATGCGCCTGGTCCTGGAACAGCCCAACCTCGACGTGCCCGAGGAGACTCACCTCTTCTTCGACCCGGGCGACGGCCGGCTCATAACCTTCTTCGTCCGGGAGAACCGACCCAACGACCCGACCCCGGTCCCTGAAGTGGTCGGCAGCGTCCACCACATCGCCTTCGCCGTCTCCCGGGAAACCTTCGACCGGGCGGCCGAGCGCCTCAGCGCCCTCGGCTACCCGAATACCGGCCGGATCGACCGGGGCTTTATGGACTCCCTCTATTTCCGCGACCCGAACGGTTTCAGGATTGAGCTTTCGGTCTACAAGTTCAGCCCGCCGCCGGGCCGTACCACCGCGGAGGTGCTGGCCGAGGCCCACCGGGTCCGGGTGGAGGAGGGGGCCCCGGCCATTGCGGAGCGGCACGTAAAGCTGGCCGTCGAACGGCTCCAGTCCCGGCAGGCCTAAATGTCCCGGAAGCGGTGCCCCCTGCGCTCCGACATCGCCTGGAGCGCCCCGGACCGGATCGTCGTCCGGGGCTACGACCTGGCCGGGGAGCTCCTGGGCCGGGTCAACCTGGGGGATATGGCCTTCCTGGGGCTGATGGGCCGGCTGCCGACACCCCAGGAGTCGGCGGTATTCAACGCGATGCTGGTGGCCCTGGTGGAGCACGGCCTGACGCCGAGCGCCCTGGCCGCCCGCCTCACCTACCTGGGGGCGCCCGAGGCCCTGCAGGGGGCGGTGGCCGCCGGCCTGCTGGGCCTCGGCAGCGTCTTCGTTGGGAGCCTGGAGGGGGCGGCCTGGATGCTCCAGGAGGCCCTTGAAGGCGTCCCGGCCGGGGCCGACCTGCGGCCCATTGCGGCCCGGGTCGTGGCCGGGTTCGCCGAGCGGAAAGCGCTGATTCCGGGAATCGGCCACCCGATTCACAAGCCGGTCGACCCCCGAACTCCCCGCCTCTTTGCCATCGCCGCCGAGAACGGCTTTGCCGGCCGCTACGTGGAGCTCATCCAGCTCATCGCCGCCGAGGCCGAGGCCCGGTTCGGCCGGAGCCTGCCGGTGAACGCCACCGGGGCGGTCGGGGCCCTGGCCAGCGAGCTGGGTATACCGTGGCAGGTCTGCCGGGGACTGGGGGTGATGGCCCGGGCGGTGGGGCTGGTGAGCCACATCCTCGAGGAGATGCGGCAGCCCCTGGCCGAGGAGGTGTGGCTTCGGGTCGAGGAGGAAGCCACCGCCCACCTCCGGGACCAGGCCGGGCGGTCCGGCCCCTAGCTACCCGGCCCGAACCCGGTAGATGGTTACCGGCCCGGCCCGGTAGGCCACCTCGAGGAGGCCCTGCCGGGCCATCTGCTCAAATTTGGCCAGCCCGGCCGGCTCATAATAGGCCCGTTCCAGCTCCCCCACCACCACGTACCGGACGCCGTACTTGTCCAGCAGCCGGAGGGCCTGGGCCGGGTCGGTGGTATTGTAAATGGCGGCCACGTCCTGAATCCGCCGCTCCACCAGGGGCTCGGTGTAGATGGCCCGCTGCTGGCGCTCGTGCCAGTTCCACCCAATAACGGTCGGCAGGCCGGTGTACACCGCAAAGCGGGCGCCCCAGCGGTATTCGGGGGTGTGGCCTTCCAGGATAACCGGCGACCCCCGCACGTTATCCAGAAGCCAGTCAATGGCCATCCGGTCGTATTTAAGGTTGATGGGCTGGCGGTCGAAGTAAACGGCCCCCTCCATAAAGGCCCGGCCATCCAGGGTGAAACCTTCCGCCCCGGGGAAGCGGTCCCGGACCTTTGCAGCGGTGGCCAGCACCGGGTAGCTCAGGGCCGCCGCCAGCAGCACCCCCAAAACCCCAACCCAAACCGGCCGGAGGCTTGGATTCCAGCCGCGGATTCCCCCAAGCAGGTCGGCCAGGCCCACGGCGGCCGAAAGCCCCCAGAGGACCCAAACCTGGACGTAGAACTTAAAGACCGTATTCATCCGGCCGATGTCCCCCCGCAGGACCAGAACCTCCACGGCCAGGGTGAGGGCGGCCCCGGCCCCCGCCAGGGCGAAGGCCAGTCGGCGGACGGCCGGAACTTCCGGCCGCATGAAGTTGAGCAGGCTCAGGCCCAGGAGGGCCGCGGCCGTAAGCTGGGCCCCGGCCCCAACGGCCAGCAGGACCCCGGCCAGGGCCAGGCCGGCGTACAGGGTGAGCCGTTCCGGGAGGTCGGGCCCCGGCCGCAGGAAAGGCCAGGCTTCCCACAGAAGCCAGGAGCCCACCACGAAGACGAAGAGGCCGTGGACCGTAAGGTAATCCAGAAAGCCGGTTCTGGGTCCCCGCCAGATTTCAAAGCTGGTGTAGGCCGCGGCGTAGTGGGCAAAAAACGGCCAGAAGAGAACCCGGCTCAGAACCAGGACGGCCGCCGCCTGCCAACCGCAGGCCAGGGCCCAGTTCAGGTCGAGGCGGCCAAGCCGGCGGTGCTCGGCCAGGCCGATGGCCAGCACCCCCAGCCCCAGGTAGGTGGGGAAATCCCAGGTGTTGGTGGGCCAGAGGGCGCCGACAACTAGGCCGAGGAGAAGAACCCGCAGCAGGCGTTCCCCAAGGCCCCCGGCTTTGGGGGACGCGGCCACCGCCCCCACCGCCCCGGCCAGGGCCCCCAGGGTGAGGGGCAGGGCCAGCAGGTGGGGGTGGAGGTCGGCGTAAAGGAACGTAAAGAAGGGGAACTCATTGATGGTGTCCGGGATCACCCGGGTCGGGTTCCAGTAGGGCCACTCCGGCCGGAATGGGAGGGGCTGGCCCTCGGCCAGCACCCGCCCGAGGCCGGCGATTACCCGGAGCAGACCACCCAGGGCCGGAACGGTGCTCCGAACGTCCCCCCCGAGGGCGGCCAGGCCCTCCAGGTAAAGTTTTGCCTCGCCCAGGTTGCCCAAGACGGCCACAAAGAGGGTCCCCAGCAGGCCGAAGCCTACCGTCCGCCCGGGCCCCGACGCCCGGGCCAGCCCGGCCGCAACCCCAAAGGCCCCGGCCGCCGTCAGGCCGAACCAGGTGGGAATCGCCAGGTTGTAGGCAATCCAGGGCAGGATGCCCGTGAGCCTGATCAGGACGGCGGCCAGCACAAAGCCGAAGTAGTAATAGTTAATATACCCGCCCGCAAACCACGGGTCGTACGGGGGGAAGTAGGGGCTTCGGAGCACCCCATTAAGAAAGGCAAAATCCATCGGCTTTTCGCCCCCCATAATCGGGTGCCAGAGGTCCGGGTTGCCCATCCGGACCAGCAGAAAGGCCCCGAATCCCCCCAGAAAAACGGCCTCCCCCGCCGCCACCGCCCACCAGCGGTCGGCCAAGAACTCCCGGAGCTCCCGCCGGGTTTTCCAGGCGAAGAGCAGGCCCAGCCCGGCCAGGCCGGCCAGCCCGGCGGCCACAGCTAGGCTGCTGAAGGCAAAGAGCCGCAGGCTTGCCCCAAACCAGACCGCCCAGCCCAGGGCCATCAGGCCGAAAGTCTTCGCCACGGCCCAGCCCCCGTCGGGCAGCCCCCCCAGGGCAGACCGGACGATGGGAAAGGCGGCGAGGCCGATAAACTCTACGGGCAGGAGCCAGGCCAGCACCGTCAGAAGCCCGCCGGCATTGACCGGACTTTCCCGGTCGAAGGTTTCCGACCAGGTGAAGGCCTGCTCGTAAATGAGGCGGTCCTCGGGTCGGAGCATCAGGCCGGTGGGGGCGCGGGTGGCCTCGAGGGGAGTTACCCGGCGGACGGCCTCCCAGTCCACGCCGCCCAGGACCCGCTCGGCCCGGGCCCGGGAGTAGGCCGGGGTCTTTTTAAAAATATCCACCTGGGGGTGGTCGTAAACCGTGAAGGCCTCCTCGGCCCCCTGGTCGTTAATCGTCAGGCCGAAGAGGCCGGGGAACGAGTTGAAGGTCTTTATGCGCTCGAAGCCCAGCTCCCCGCCGAAGAGGGCCTGGTAGTAGCGGGTGGTCATCGGGTAGCGCATCGGCAGGCGGGGAATGGACCCGTAGAGCCGGTTGCTGCTCAGGATGATGTAGTCGGCCTGGTCCAGTTTGTCCAGCAGGCCTGACCCCGGCTGATTGGGATGGCCGTAAAGTTTTTCGGGGGTGTCCTCGTTGTAGAGGGGCAGTTCCACCCCCCGGTAGAGCTCCGCCGGGTTCCGGCCGTCGATGGGGAGGGGAAGGGGGTCGTCCCAGTGCTCGTAGGCCAGGACCGACCCCGGCGGGATGTTGGCGTAGACCCAGCGGGAGGCTTCGATGCGGGAATGGGGCTGGCGGTAGACCTGGGTAAAGGCCAGGGCCCAGAGGACGGTGGCCCCGACCACGGCCGCCACCAGTCCGGCCGCAGCCGTCGCCCCAACCCGGCCCAGCCGCCCCCGAATCCCCCAGAGGCGGGCCAGCAGGTAGGCCGCCAGCAGGACCAGGGCCGGGTAAATGGGGAAAAGATAGCGCATGGTCAGGACGAACCCCCCGCCCAGGTAGCCGAACACCACCAGCACCCAGGCCAGGGGAAGCAGGTGCTCGGTGCGCCGATGGAAGACGGCCTCGTAGGCGGCGAGGGCCGCCCCGGCCCAGGCCGTCAGGCCCAGGGGCCAGCCCAGCCCCCACTGGACCATGTTAACCCACGGGAAGACGTAGGGCGTCCGGAAGGCCCACTGGTGGCTCGGGGGGTAGTCGATTTCGCCGGAGATAAGCCGGCCGATCATGTCCATATCCTGGACCCACTGGGGGTTTAAGCCCAGGCCCATAAAGGCGTACGGCTGGGCCACCCGGAAGGCCAGAAACGCCACCCCCAGGGTGAGGCCGAAGCCGAGGGCAGTTCCCAGCAGGGACCCCTGCACCCCGCCGGGACCCGTCGGGCGGGCCTGAAGGTAAAGCTCCCAGCCGCCGATGCGCCCCGACCAGCCGCGGGGGCTGGGGAAGCCCGGTTCCGGCCGGCCCCGCAGGTGGAGCCAGCGCAGGGCCCAGGCCAGGGCCACCACTACCCCGAAAAGCCCCAGGTTTATCTTGGTGGCCAGGGCAAGGCCGAAGCTCAAGCCCAGGCCCGCAAGGGCCGGAAGGGTCCGTCCCCCAAAGGCCAGGTCCACCGCAAAGTAAAGGCCCAGGGTTACGAGGAAGGTCCCGGGGGCGTCCACCGTCCAGAAGTGGGCCTGCTGAATGTGGAGGACGGTGAAGGCCAGCAGGCCGGCGGCCAGCAGGCCCACTCCCGTCCCGTAGAGGCGGCGTCCGATGAAAAAGGTGAGGAGCACGGTGCCCAGGTCCAGCAGGGCCGAAAGGGCCCGGCCCACCAGAAAGATGCGGTCGTAGCCGGGCATATCTAAAAGCTTTTCGGCGACGAACTTTGTTAGAAAGAGGGGAAAGGTTCCGTAGACGTAGGTGCCGAAGTGGCGATTGTAGGGGTTGAGGGGGGAGGCGGCCGTATTGAAATACTCGCCCACGCTCCCGGGCCACTCGATGGCGGTGGCCACCATGGTGATAAAGCGCTCGTCGGGGTGCAGGTGGGTGTTCTGGTCCCAGTTGAGGCCCTGAAAGCGCAGGGCCGCCGCGGCCCCCAGGATGAGCAGCAGAAGGGGCAGGCTAAAGGCCCGCGCCGGGGCCGGCCGCAGTTTCATCGCTAAAAAGTTAACACAAACCCGCCGGTGCCAAACCGCCCGGTCCCCTTGCGCGGGCGCACGGCCGTGCGCCCATGCAAAAAGGTCAGCGGTTATGTAGTAACTGTGTCAAAGAAGGCCGTGAAAACCAGCCCTGGCGGCGGACACGGGGCTTTGCTAAAATACTAGTGCGGCGGGGAGTAGCGCAGCCTGGTTAGCGCGCGGCAATCGGGGTGCCGAGGCCCCGGGTTCAAATCCCGGCTCCCCGACCGGAAAGGGGCCCCAGGCGATGCCTGGGGCCCGCCATTTTCCCCGCAGGCCGGTGCTTTTAGCCGGCCCGGCTGCCAGCCTATTTCCCGGGGCGGGCGGCCCTTGGGGACCTTGCCGGGTGCTCCAGCTTGAAACGCAACTTGAGGGGCGGCCCGAAAACCCGCTCCTCGCCGTCGGCCCGGAGAAACACATTGAAGTTAAAGGCCCGCCCCCGAAGCCCCCCGGGTACGGTGGCCGTCACCGTGACCTGATAGGTCGTCCCGGGCTGGAGGGTATCAGGGAGGCCGGATACGACGACACTTCCCTGGAACTTCTTGGGCCTGACCACGGCCTCGGGGCTAGTGATGGGCTGGGTTACGGTTAAGTTCACCGTGCGGGTTATGGTTGCACCCAGACCAACCGTTCCCGTTATCCGCCCCGGACTCCAATTGAGTATCGCGGGCCTCTCCGGGCCTTCGGCCGCGGCGGGAGATGTGCCAGCCACCAGCAGGGCCGCCGAGGCCAGCACGAGCAGGCCCCCGGTGAAAAGCAGGGCCAGAGGTCCGCGTCCCACAGGCCACACCCACCGCTAAAACGGCGGCGGGGGCCCGAAAGTTACGGGCGGTTTGCCCACCTTGGGTCAGGCTGGGCCGGGCTCGGGTCCGAATAGGCGCTCGAAGTTTTCCGCCAGAATCAGTCGTTCCACCTCTACACCAAGTCTGGCCTGTTTTACGGTTTCAACCGGGCTGTCATCACCCATGTCGAAAGGGTAGTCTGAGCCCAGCACCACCCGCTCCGGCCCGACCAGCTCGACCAGGAATCGCAGTAGGGTCGGGTCGTGGGTTACCGTGTCGTAGTAGAAATCGGCCAGATATTCACCGGGGGGCCTTCTGAAGCTTGCCCCGGGTTTCCGGCCGCACGTGAAAGCCGCGGTTGAAGCGGCCCCGCAGCCAGGGTGGCACGCCGCCCCCGTGGGCGAGCAGGACCTTCAGGTTCGGATAGGCATCCATGACCGCCGCACACAACCCGGTCTCAACCGGGTTGCCAAAAAGGTTTGAAAGCTGGAGCTTCTCGGTCAGCGCCGCCGGGTCTTCTGCAAGTTTTGTCGCCCGGGCGCCACCCACAACCCGGCGGCCGCAACCCGGGGTCAGCACCGGTGCGGGCAAGGCTATCATACTGTAAGTTTTTGCAGGACAGAGCTTGGGGCTTTCCAGTTTTATGGCCTAAGAGTTATTGGGCGGCGACCAGGCAGTCTGTAGGGACGCACGGCCGTGCGCCCCTACAGAACAAACGACCCACTGTATGCTAGCAATTTTGCCATAACGGGAAAGCCCCGACCGGGCGCCCCAGGGCTTTCCAGTCACCCGGGCAACTGCTATCAGTCAGCGTCTAGTTAAGTTGCAGAGGCGTAGGGCCCCGCCCCCCAATAACGGGCCGGCTTTTGCGCCCCGGTGCCAAAACTGGAAAGCCCGGGGCGCAAAAGCCGGCGGCGCTTGACAACGTCCGGCGTCGCTGTTAGATTTATTGTTGAAAATCGAAGACGGCTTAACGGCTGCGAACGGGACTAGTAGGCTCTGTGTCGGGCCCCAAAAGGCCCGGCGGCGCGGCCCAGAGAGCCGGGGTAAGGTGGAAGCCCGGTGCCGGCGCAGGAGCTGAATGGACCCGGGAGCCGCAACCCGAAATCGCCCCGGCGGCGAGAGTAGGCGTTGCCGGAGCTGCCACCGTTATCAGGGCGTAGGGTATCGCCGGGCCGAGTTCCCGGCCGCTAGCCGCCTTTTTCCGTCGGCTGGCGGTCCGGCCGTACCCGCCGTTGAGGGCCGCGCCGGGCGGCCGAAGTAGGGTGGCACCACGAAGGCTTGAAAGCCTCTCGTCCCTTCGGACGAGAGGCTTTTTGATTTTACGTGCTCAGGAGGCTGAGGTGTCGACCGTTAAATACGTGCTGACCGAAGACGATATGCCCAGGTACTGGTACAACATCCTGGCGGACCTTCCCTTTCCGCTGCCGCCGATCCTGGCCCGGCCGGGCGGGCCCGGCCGGGCCATCGGCCCGGGTGACCTGGCTCTCCTCTTTCCCAGGGCCCTCATCGCCCAGGAGGTGACCACCGAGCGGGAGGTGGAGATCCCCGAGCCCGTGCGGGAGGTTTACCGCCTCTGGCGGCTGACACCCCTCTTCCGGGCCCGCCGCCTGGAGAAGGTCCTGGGAACGCCGGCCCGCATCTACTACAAGTACGAGGGGGTCAGTCCGGCCGGCAGTCACAAGCCGAACACCGCCGTGGCCCAGGCCTGTCCGCCGCCTCACCACCGAGACGGGGGCCGGCCAGTGGGGCAGTGCCCTGGCCATGGCCTGCAGCTTCTTCGGCCTGGAATGCAAGGTCTACATGTTGAAGGTTAGCTGCCGGATGCTTATGGAGACGTGGGGTGCCCAGGTGGTGCCCAGTTTGAGTCCGGACACCCAGGCGGGCCGGGCCGTGCTGGCCCAAAACCCTGACTCGCCGGGCACCCTCGGCATCGCCATCAGCGAGGCGGTGGAGGACACCGCCAGCCGGGAGGATACCAAGTATTCCCTGGGCAGCGTCCTTAACCACGTGCTCTTACACCAGACCATCATCGGCCTAAAGGCCAAGAAGCAGCTGGAGCTGGCCGGCGATTACCCGGACGTGGTCATCGGCTGTGTCGGCGGGGGGTCGAACTTTGCCGGACTGGCGTTCCCATTCGTGGCCGACAAGCTGCGGGGTAAAGACCTGCGGGTGATTGCGGTGGAGCCCGAGGCCTGTCCCAGCCTCACCCGGGGAATCTACACCTACGGGCTGCGGTACCACGGGATGGCGCCCCTGGTGAGCCTCCTTTACGAAAACGGCATTATCGAGGCCCGGGCCGAGCACCAGACGGCGGTGTTCAGGGCGGCGGTGGAGTTTGCCCGGGCCGAGGGAATTGTGCCGGCCCCGGAGTCGGCCCACGCCGTCAAGGTGGCCATGGACCTGGCCCTGGAAGCCCGGGAAGCCGGCCGGCCGCAGGCGATCCTGTTCAACCTGAGCGACCGCGGCCACTTCGACCTGGCCGCCTACGAGCAGTACCTGGCCGGCAAGCTGGAAGATTACGCCCACCTGCGGGAGCGGGTGAAAGAGGCGTTAAAGGGTCTGCCAAAGGTTCCCGTAACGGGTGATTGATAAGGAGGGGATGAGCCGTGGAAGTTACTCGGGGTAAAAAGGGCAGGTTGCTCACCGGAGACCGGCCCACGGGGAAACTGCACCTGGGGCATTACGTGGGCTCCCTGGAGAACCGGGTGAAGCTTCAGGACGAGTACGAGTGCTTTTTCCTCGTTGCCGATTACCACGCCCTGACCACCCGGCCCACCCGTCAGGATATCGCCGAAATCCCCGAAAACATCCGGGAGATGGTCCTGGATTACCTGGCGGTGGGCATCGACCCGAGTAAAAGCACCATCTATATCCAGTCCCTGGTTCCGGAAGTGACCGCCTTACACCTCCTCTTCTCGATGCTGGTCACCGTGCCCAGGCTCCAGCGGATCCCCACCATCAAGCAGATGGCCCGGGATGCCGGCCTCGAGGCGATCCCCTACGGCCTGCTGGGCTATCCGGTCCTGCAGTCGGCCGACATCCTGATGGTCCGGGCCGAGGTGGTGCCCGTGGGCAAGGACAACGTGGCCCACGTGGAGCTGACGCGGGAGATTGCCCGCCGGTTTAACCACCTTTACGGCCGGGTCTTCCCGGAGCCCCAGGTGCTCCTGGGCCGCTCGCCCATTCTGCCCGGGATCGACGGCCAGAAGAAGATGAGCAAATCCCTGGGCAACGCCATCTTCCTTTCGGACGATGAGCAGACGGTGACCCAGAAGGTGATGCGCATGTACACCGACCCCCGGCGCATCCGGGCCGACATCCCGGGCCGAACCCGGGGCAACCCGGTCTTCATCTACCACGACCTCTTCAACTCCGACCGGGAGGAGGTGGAGGACCTGAAGCGGCGCTACCGGCAGGGTCGGGTGGGGGATGTAGAGGTCAAGCAGAAGCTGGCCCGGGCCCTCAACCGGTTCCTGGAGCCCATCCGGCAGCGGCGGGCCGAGTTCGAAAGGCAGCCGGGCCTGGTGGAGGAGATCCTTATCGAGGGGAGCAAGGTGGCCCGGCGGGAGGCCCAGGAAACCCTCCGGCTGGCGGAGGAGGCCATGGGCCTGACTTACTTCCGGCGGCGGGAGGTTCCGGTCGGGTGAGGCTACAACCCTCCCTGGGGCAGGTCCGGACCATGGCCGGGCCCGGCCGACTGGTTCCGGTTTACGCCGAGCTTCTGGCCGACCTGGAGACACCGGTTTCCGCCTACCTAAAGCTGGCCGCCGGCGAACCCTATGCATTCCTGCTGGAAAGCGTGGAGGGGGGCGAGCGGCTGGGCAGGTTCAGCTTCATCGGGGCCGGATTCCGGCAGGTCATCAGCGTCCGGGGCGAAGACCCCCTGCCCCGTCTGGCCGACCTGGTGGGCCGGCGGGAGGTGGTGCGGCTCCCGGGCCTGCCCCGGTTCGTGGGCGGGGCCATCGGTTACCTGGCCTACGACGCGGTCCGGTTCTTTGAGCCCAGGGTGGCCTTGCCGGAGGCCGACCCCCTCGGCCTGCCGGACGCCGTCTTTATGCTGGCGGACACGGTGCTGGTCTTCGACCACCTCAAGCACCGGATGCTGGCCCTAAGCCTGGTGGGCGGCGACGGCGACGTCAGGGCGGAATACCTGAAGGCCGGGGAACGGATAGAGGCGGTGGTGGCCCGCCTGGAACGGCCGGCCGGCCGGACGGCGGCCCTCAGGCTCTCCGGTCGGGGGGAGGTCGGGGAGGTGCCGGTGGCCTCGAATCTGACCCGGGAAGGCTTTACCCGAATCGTAGAGCGTACCCTCGAATACATCCGGGCCGGGGACATCATCCAGGCGGTCCTTTCCCAGCGTTTCAGCCGGCCGACGGCCGCCGGGCCCCTGGCCATTTACCGGGCCCTCCGGCACATTAACCCGTCGCCCTACATGTTCCTGCTGGCCCTGGGAGATTTTCACCTAATCGGGGCCTCCCCGGAGATGCTGGTCCGGGTCGAGGACGGCCTCATCGAAGTCCACCCCATCGCCGGCACCCGCCCCCGGGGCTTAAGCCCCGAGGAGGATGCGGCCCTGGAGGCCGAGCTGCGCTCCGACGAGAAGGAGCGGGCCGAGCACATCATGCTGGTGGACCTGGCCCGTAACGATGTGGGGCGGGTGAGCGTGCCCGGAAGCGTGAAGGTTTCCCAGCTGATGGAGGTAGAGCGGTACTCCCACGTGATGCACCTGGTCTCCCACGTGACCGGCCGGCTCCGGCCGGACCGGACCTGCTTCGACGCCCTGCGGTCGTGCTTCCCGGCCGGAACCCTTTCGGGGGCGCCGAAGGTCCGGGCGATGGAGATAATCTCGGAGCTCGAGCCGGAGCGGCGGGGCCCGTATGGGGGAGCGGTGGGCTACGTGGGGTTCAACGGCAACCTGGATACGGCCATCACCATCCGGACCGTCATCTTGAAGGACGGGGTCGGGTACGTCCAGGCCGGGGCCGGCGTCGTGGCCGATTCCAGGCCCGAGGCCGAATACCAGGAGACCGTGAACAAGGCCCGGGCCCTCCTCCGGGCCATGGACCTGGCCGAGGAGCTTTCGGCCCTCGGGGCGGAGGCGGACCGGTGATCCTGCTCATCGATAATTACGACAGCTTCACTTATAACCTCTATCAATACCTGTCGGAGCTGGGGGCCCGGGTGGAGGTGGTCCGAAACGACGAGGTTACCGTCGAGGAGGTGGAGGCCCTCCGGCCGGAAAAGGTGGTTATCTCCCCCGGCCCCTGCACCCCCCGGGAGGCCGGCATCTCCCTGGAGGTGGTCCGCCGGCTGGGTCCCCGGGTACCCATCCTGGGCGTCTGCCTCGGCCACCAGTGCATCGGGGAGGCCTTCGGCGGCCGGGTCGTCCGGGCCGACGAGCTTTACCACGGCAAAACCTCCCCCATTTACCACGACGGTCGGGGAATTTTCCGGGGGGTGCCGAGCCCCTTCCGGGCCATCCGCTACCACTCCCTGGTGGTGGCCCCCGAAGGGCTCCCGGCCTGCCTGGAAGTCACCGCCCGGACGGAACGGGGGCTCATCATGGGACTGCGGCACCGGCGGTTCCCGGTGGAGGGGGTACAGTTCCACCCCGAGTCGATAATGACCGAGCACGGCAAAACCCTTTTAAGAAACTTTTTGGCCTACCGTCAGGAGGTAAGGGATGATTCGGGAAGCCATTGCCAAGATAACGGCCGGTGAGAACCTCTCGGCCGACGAGGCGGCGGAAGTGATGGCCGAGATCATGGACGGGGCGGCCACCCCGGCCCAGATCGGGGCCTTCCTGGTCGGCCTGCGGATGAAAGGGGAAACGGCCGATGAGATCACGGGGATGGCCCGGGTGATGCGGGCCCGCTGCCGGCGGGTGGACGGCCTGACGGGGCTGGTGGACACCTGCGGCACGGGCGGCGACGGGTTCGGGACCTTTAACATTTCGACGGCCGCCGCCTTCGTGGCGGCCGGGGCGGGCCTTAAGGTGGCCAAGCACGGCAACCGGGCGATGTCCAGCCGGTGCGGGTCGGCCGACGTTTTAGAGGCCCTGGGGGTGAAGATCGACCTGGAGCCCGAGGAGGTGGCGGCCTGCATCCGGGAGGAGGGCATCGGCTTCCTCTTCGCCCCCATCTACCACCCGGCCATGAAGCACGCCGCCGGACCCCGCCGGGAGGTGGGCATCCGGACGGTGTTTAACTGGCTGGGCCCCCTCACCAACCCGGCGGGGGCCGAGTACCAGGTGCTGGGGGTTGCCGATGCCGCCGCCGCGCCCAAGCTGGCCCAGGCCCTCCAGAACCTGGGAACCCGGCGGGCCTTCGTGGTGCACGGCCACGACGGGGTGGACGAGGTCTCCATCAGCGCCCCCACCACCGTCTACGACGTCTCCCCCGACGGGATCCGGACGTTCGTCCTCAGCCCCGAGGAACTGGGGTTTAAGCGGGCAAGCCTGATGGAGGTGGCCGGGGGCACGGCGGCCCTCAACGCCGTCCTGGTGCGGGAGGTGCTTACCGGGGTGCCCGGACCCCGCCGGGACGTGGTGGTGCTGAATGCGGCCGCCGCCCTGGTGGTGGGGGGCGTGGCCGAAGACTTCCGGGAGGGGATAGAGCTGGCCCGTCGGTCCATCGACAGCGGGGCGGCCCAGGCCAAGCTCGAGGGCCTCATCAGCCGAAGCCGGATGCTCGGCCTGCCGAAGGGGTATTAGCGGTGGCCGGCGACCGGGATACCCTTGCCCAGATCGTGGCCGCCGTCCGGCACCGGGTCGAGGACCGGGCGGCCCGCAACGGCCGGCAGGTGGAGCTGGCCGCTGCCGGTGCCCCCCCGCCCCGGGACTTCGCCGGGGCCCTGCGGGGGCCGGGCCTTTCGGTCATTGCCGAGGTTAAGTTTGCCTCCCCATCGGCCGGCCGGATCCGCCCGGAGGGGGACCTGGAAACCGTGGTGGCCGGGTACGTCTCGGCGGGGGCGGCGGCCCTCTCGGTCCTTACGGAGCCGGAATTCTTCGCCGGAAGCCTCGACCACCTGCGCCGGGCCCGGGAGCTCGCCGCCCGACTCGGTCGGCCCCTGCCGGTCCTTCAGAAGGACTTTATCGTGACCGAGTATCAGCTCTACGAGGCCCGGGCGGCCGGAGCCGATGCGGTCCTGCTCATCGCGGCGGCCCTGAAGCCCCCCGAACTGGGACGGCTGCTTCGCCTGGCCCACGACCTGGGGCTGGCCGCCCTGGTGGAGGTCCATACCGAGGCCGAGCTGGATGCGGCCCTGGCCGCCGGGGCCCGAATCGTCGGGGTGAACAACCGGAACCTGAGAACCCTCAAGGTGGACCTTGAGACCTGCCTGAGCCTTCGGCCCAGGATTCCGCCGGGGGTTGTGGCGGTGGCCGAAAGCGGGGTAAGGACCCCCGACGACGTGCGGCGGGTGGCGGCCGCCGGCTACGACGCCGTTCTGGTCGGCGAGGCCCTGATGCGGGCGCCGGACCCCGGCCGGGCCCTGGCGGGGCTGGTTGGGGCGGTGAGGGTCTGATGGGCGGGCTGCTGGTGAAAATCTGCGGCCTCAAGAGCCGGGCCGACCTGGAGGCGGCCCGGGAGGCCGGAGCCGACTTTGTCGGGTTTGTTTTCGCCCCCAGCCGGCGGCAGGTAACCCCCGCCCAGGTGCGGGCCATCGTCGACGGCCTCAACCCGAAGGGGCGGCCGTGGCTGGTGGGCGTTTTCGTTAACCCGGACCCTGCCGAACTGGAGGAGATTATCGACCTCTGCCGGCTGGACCGGGTTCAGCTGAGCGGGAGCGAACCGCCCGAGCTTTGCCGGCGGCTGCGGGTCCCGGTCTGGAAGACCGTCCACCTGGCCGGGCCGGCGGCGCTGGCCGCCGTCGACCGGTATGCCGGCCTGGTGGAGTTTCTTCACCTGGACGCCCACGTCCCCGGGCGGTACGGTGGGACGGGCACCACCGCCGACTGGGACCTTGCCGCCCAGGTGGCCCGGGCCCACCCGGTCATCCTGGCCGGGGGCCTCACCCCGGAGAATGTGGCGGCGGCGGTGGGGCTGGTCCGGCCGGCCGGGGTGGACGTCTCCAGCGGGGTGGAGACGGGTGGGGTTAAGGACCCGGCAAAGATTCGGGCGTTCGTTCGGCGGGCGCGGGACGCCACCCTGGTGTTAAAACAATAAGCGGGTGGTCCGAGGTCTATGACTTCCGCACCGGAACAGCTGCCCGACGGGCGCGGCCGTTTCGGCCGGTTCGGCGGCCGCTACGTTCCCGAGACCCTTATCCCGGCCCTTCAGGAGCTGGAGGCGGCCTACGAGTGGTTTCGGGGAGACCCGGCCTTCCGGGCCGAGCTGGAATACTACCAGCGCCACTACATCGGCCGACCCACCCCCCTCTACCACGCCCGCCGGCTCGGGGACCGGGCCGGGGCCGCCATCTACCTCAAGCGGGAAGACCTGGCCCACACCGGGGCCCACAAGATAAACAACGCCCTGGGGCAGGCCCTCCTGGCCCGGCGGCTGGGCAAACGGCGGGTGGTGGCCGAGACGGGGGCGGGCCAGCACGGGGTGGCCGCCGCCACCGTCTGCGCCATGCTCGGCCTCGAGTGCGTCGTCTACATGGGAGCCGAGGACGTGCGCCGGCAGGCGCTAAATGTCCGCCGGATGCGGCTGCTGGGGGCCGATGTCCGGCCGGTGACGGCCGGCAGCCAGACCCTCAAAGACGCCATTAACGAGGCCATCCGGGACTGGGTAACCAACGTCCGCACCACCTACTATCTCATCGGCAGCGTGGTCGGGCCCCACCCCTACCCCCGAATCGTCCGGGACTTCCAGGCCGTTATCGGGCAGGAGGCCCGGGCCCAGATCCTGGCGCTGGCCGGGCGCCTACCCGACTACGTGGTGGCTTGTGTGGGGGGCGGAAGCAACGCCATCGGCATCTTTTACGGGTTCTTGCAGGACTCGGGGGTCAGGCTGGTGGGGGTTGAGGCCGGGGGCCTGGGCCTGGGGACGGAGGCCCACGCCGCCAGCCTGGTGGGCGGCCGGCCCGGGGTCCTTCACGGCGCCTACACCTACGTCTTGCAGGACGAGGCCGGCCAGATCCGGGAGACCCACAGCGTGGCCCCGGGCCTGGACTACCCGGGGGTGGGACCTGAGCACGCCTTTCTTAAAGAGAGCGGCCGGGTAACTTACGTGACGGTTGATGACCAGGCCGCCCTGGCTGCCTTCCGGACCCTGGCCGAGACCGAGGGCATCCTGCCGGCCCTGGAGGCGGCCCACGCCCTGGCCTACGCCCTGGAGCTGGGCCGAAGGGAGCCGGGCCGGCTGATCCTGGTCAACCTGAGCGGCCGGGGGGATAAGGACCTGGACTTAGTCCCGCTGGAGTGAGGGATGAGCCGGATCGACGAGCTCTTTGGCCGGCTTAAGGCCGAAGGCCGACTGGGCCTCTTTATGTACCTCACCGTCGGCTACCCGGACCTTACGGCCGGCCGGGAGCTGGCCCGGATGGTTCTGGACGCTGGGGCGGACCTGCTGGAGCTGGGGATTCCCTTCAGCGACCCCCTCGCCGACGGGGCCACCATCCAGCGGGCCAGCCACCGGGCCCTCCAGGCCGGGACCCGGCCCGAGGATCTCCTGGACCTGGCCGCCGGCCTCCGGGCGGCCGGGTACACCCAGCCCCTGGTGGTGATGACCTATTTTAACCCCGTGCTGGCCCGGGGGGAGGAACGTTTCTGCGCCGAGCTGGCCGCGGCCAGAATCGACGGCCTGATCATTCCCGACCTGCCCCCCGACGAGGCCGAAGGACTGCGGGCGGCGGCCCGGGCCCGCGGCCTGGACCTGGTCTTCCTGGCGGCCCCCAATTCGCCCCCGGACCGCCTCAAGCAGGTGGCCGGGGCGTCTTCAGGCTTTCTTTACTGCGTGAGCCTCACCGGGGTTACTGGGGCGCGGGATACCCTGCCCCCGGGGTTGGGGCAATTTCTGGGCCGGGTTCGGGCCGTCTCGGCCCTCCCCCTGGCGGTGGGCTTCGGAATCTCCCGGCCGGAGCAGGTGCGGGCGCTGCGGGGCCTGGCCGACGCCGTCGTGGTGGGCAGCGGCCTCATCGACCGGGTTGAGGGGACGCCTCCGGAGCGGTGGGGGGTGGAGGTGCGGGGCTACGTGCGGGCGCTGCGGGCCGCAACCGCCCCGGACTAGGCATCGCCCGGGCCGGGGCCCTGGGGCGGCCCCGGTTCCTTGGTCTCCTGGGTCGGAAGCCGTTCCTCGCCCCGGACGGAGCGCTGAAACTCCCGCAGGCCCGTTCCCAGGGCCTTCCCCAGGTCCGGCAGTTTGCCCGGACCGAAGACAATCAGGGCGATGACCAAGATTATTAAAAGCTCGGGTATTCCCAGGTTAGGCACGCTTTCTACCTCCGTCTGGTCGGCCGTTTCCCCGCCCGGCTCAGGGGCTCCGGTCACCAATCAGACAAAAGCCTAGAAGCCCGACTTCCAGGAGGAAAACGCCCACCCCGAACCCGACGACCCAGCCGGCATTTTCGGCCAGCACCTGGTAGCCGACCGCGCCCAGCACCGTGCAGAGCCCCAGGAAAAGATAGGCGATGAGCTCCCAGCGCCGCGACTTTCGGGCCGGCGGCCGCGGCGGGGCCGGCTCCGGCGCGGCGGGAGCTTTGACTTCAGGTAGTCGGGTCATTGGGCCGTAATCCCGCCCGCCGGGGCCTCAACGGCGCCGTCGGCCTTAAGGGCGGCCGACAGACCCGCGGCCGCCCGGCGCAGCGCCCCCAGCACCCCCTCGGCCTCCTGAAACCTGAGCCGCCGGGCCGGGGCGGCCACCCCCAGGGCCGCCGCGTGGCGGTCGCCCAGGGGCACCGGGACGGCCAGGGCCCGAACCCCGGGGCTGAACTCCTCGTCCTCGGCGGCAAAACCCCGGACCCGAACCTCCTCCAGCTGACGGCGGAGGACGTCGGGGGTGGTAACCGTCCGGTCGGTGTAGGCCCGAAGGGTGGCCCGGCCGAGCCATACGGCCAGTCGGTTGGGCGGCCAGAATGCCAGCAGCGCCTTGCCCACGGCGGTGGCGTGGAGGGGCAAGAGCTGCCTGGGGCCCAAGGTTACCCGGAGCCAGTCTTCGGCCTCGGCCGCGGCCACCACGAAGGCCGAATCGTACTTAGCAACGGCGACGAAGGCCGTCTCGCCCACCTCGTCCCGCAGCCGGCGAACGGCCTCTTCGGCCTGGGGACCCAGTAGCCGGTCCGGGCCACAGTCCAGGGTAAGCCGGAGGAGGGCGGGCCCCACCGTGTAGCGGCCGGTGGCCGGGTCCTGGGCGATGAAGCCGGCCCGGACCAGGCTGCGGCAGAGGCGGTGGGCGGTGCTGGGGGGCAGGCCCAGGGTGCGCGCGAGCTGGACGATACCGATAGGCTCCTGGGCCGAACTCAAAAGCTCCAGCAGGTCCACGGCCCGCAGGACAGAGCGGACCAGGCCGCCTTCCACGCTGGCGAATTGGTCGGTCCTTTTGGCGGACATCCTCCAATCCCTCCCGGGCGGGGTCTGCTTCTTCCCTTCGGAAGGGATTTTGGATGAGGAAGGCTTAAGGGGGTCTAAAAAATCGGGCGGTGGCCGTCAAAATTTTCTTAAGATTCCGTCAAACGGTACAGAGCCGGCCGGGGAGCCCTCCGCCGCCGGCCCTTCTATTTGCGGCCCCGGAGCCAGCGGAAGAGCTCCCAAGCGCCGACCCCCAGACCGCTGGCTAAAATGACGGCGGCGGTCAGCCACTCCCGGTTGCGCAGAAACCAGTCAACTAACGGCACCGGCCTTCCCCCTCAGACTTACACGATTGTATACTTTCTTTACCCGGGCCGGCATTCACCGGTACCCTCGCCCGGAGTTGAACGTGGCCCAAGCTTCACCAGGCCCCCTCGGCCGGCTTCTGGCCGGCCTCGGGAGGGCCTTCGAGGCGCTGAAGGTTCGCAACTACCGGCTGTTTTGGCTGGGCCAGCTCGTGTCCCAGATGGGCACCTGGGTCCAGCGGGTGGCCCAGGCGTGGCTGGTGCTGACCCTGACCGATTCACCCCTGGCCCTGGGCACGGTGACGGCCCTGCAGTTCCTGCCCATCCTCTGCTTCTCGCTGGTGGGCGGCATGCTGGCCGACCGGGTTCCCAAGCGCCGGCTCCTGCTGGTCACCCAGAGCCTGATGGCCTGCCAGGCCCTGCTTCTCGCCGCCCTCACCGCTTTCGGGGTCATCCGGCTGTGGCACATCTACGCCCTGGCCTTTTTCCTGGGCCTGGTCAACGCCCTGGATAACCCTGCCCGCCAGTCCTTCGTCCCCGAGCTGGTGGGTCGGGGCCAGGTCCCCAACGCGGTGGCCCTCAACTCAATGGTGTTCAACGTCTCCCGCATTCTGGGCCCCAGTATCGGGGGCTTCGGGGTGGCTGCGGTGGGGTTTGCCGGGTGCTTCTTCGCCAACGCCCTGAGCTTCCTGGCCACCATCGGGGCCCTGATACTTATGGACCCCAAACGGTTCTTCGTCGCCGGGAACGGCGGGCGCCGGCGGGCCGCCGGCCTGGGGCCGGCCCTCCGCTACGCCGTGACGACGCCGACGGTACTGACCGTGATTATCTTGCTCGCCTTGGTGGGGACCTTCGGCTACAACTTTACGGTGGTCCTGCCCCTGGTGGCCCGCTACGTGGTGGGGGTGGGGGCGGCCGGGTTCGGCCTGATGACCGGCGCCATGGGGGTGGGGTCCGTTCTGGCGGCCCTCTGGCTCGCCTACCAGCGGCGGCCTACTTTGCGCCGGCTCCTGGCCGGGGCTGCGGCCTTCTCCCTGTTCCTGCTGATGGTGGCCTTTTCCCGGGTTTTTATCCTGACCCTGGGTCTGCTGGTCCTGCTGGGCTTTGCCAGCGTCTTCTTCACGGCCAACGCCCAGACCCTGCTGCAGCTGGCGGCCCCGGACGAGCTGCGGGGTCGGATTATGAGCCTGTACACCCTGCTTTTCCTGGGAACAACCCCCATCGGCAGCTCCTTTGTGGGGGCGGTGGCCGAGGGGTGGGGGGTGCAGGCCGCCGTGGCAATAGCCGCCGGCCTCTGCTGGGTCGGGGTTGCGGCCGCCTTTGCCTACGCCCGCCGCTGGCAGGCCGCCTAGACATCGGGACACCGAGGACCCGGGCGGGTTCTTCTGGCGGAGTTACCGAAAGCTGTGGGCGGCGCCGACCTCCCCCAGGGCGGCCAGGCCCGGCGGCTCGATAAGCCGAAGGTCCCACCCGCCCGGCCCGCTTTGCCCGGCCGCCGGCATGCCGGCGGCCGGCACCCGGAGCCGGCGGACCTCCTCGGCCAGGAGGGAAAGGCTGCCCCGACTCCGGTTGACCCGACCCGAAACCACCAGCAGGGGCGCCGTCCGGACGGTGTCCCGGTGCCGCTTGTAGAGGCCGGGCAGGATAACCACGTCGGCCTCGCCGAACTCATCGTGCAGGGTTATAAAGCAGATGCCCCGGGCATTTTCGGGCCGCTGGCGAGCAACCACCAGCCCGGCCACCACCACCCGGGTCCCGTCGGGCAGGCCGCCGAGGGCCCCCAGCGGAATCACGCCCTCCCCCAGGGCCGGACGGAGCAGGGCCAGGGGGTGGTAGGCCGTCGAGAGGCCCATCACCCGGTAGTCGGCCAGCATCCGGTCCCAGCTGGACATCTCCGGGAGGCGGGGTAGGCGGCCCGGGTCCAGGGGAAGGGCCGGCTGCCAGGCCCTGCCGGCCCGGCGGCCCCCCAGAACCAGCCCCAGCTGCCAGAGGAGCTCCCGGCGGCCGAGGCCGAAGGAATCGCAGGCGCCGACCAGAATCAGGTTTTCCAGGGCCTGCCGGGGTAGGCTCACCCGGCGCGCCAGGTCACCCAGCCACCGGAAGGGGCCGTCCCGCCGGGCCTCCGCGATGGCCCGGGCCCCGGCCTCCCCGATCCCCTTAACGAAGGCCAGGCCCAGCCGCACCGCCCCGCCCTCGATGGTGCATTTGGTCTGACTCAGGTTAACATCCGGCGGCAGGACCACCACCCCGTGACGCTGGGCATCTTTTATAAGCACATCCGGGGCGTAAAAGCCCAAGGGATAGTTATTAAGCAGGGCGCAGAGAAACTCGGCCGGGTAATAAAGCTTCAGCCAGGCCGTCTGGTAGGCAAGCTGGGCGAAGGCCACGGCGTGGGACTGGGGGTAGCCGTAGGCCGAAAATCCCCGGATCTTGTCGAAGACCCGGCGGGCCGTCGCCTCGGGGATCCCCTGGGCCAGGGCCCCCTGACGGAAGTCTTCCCAGAAGGCGGCAATCGCCGCCTCCGACCGGCGGCGGGAGAGGGCCCGGCGCAGGGCATCGGCCCTGGCCGGCGAGAATCCCCCGATGGCCATGGCCGCCTGGATGGCCTGGTCCTGGTAGACCATCACCCCGTAGGTGTGGGCCAGGTAAGGCTCCAGCTTCGGGTGGTCGTAGGTTACCGGCTCGAGGCCGTGCTTGCGGCGGGCGTAGATCCGGCCGCCCCCGCCGTTTCCCGGCCCCGGCCGGACCAGGGCGTCCTGGTCGGCCAGCTCCTTGAGGTTGCGGGGCCTGGTCTGGACCAGGAGCTGGCGCTGGGCCCGGCTCCCCATCTGGAAGGTTCCGATGGTGTCGGCCCGGCCGAGCATGTCGTAGACGGCCGGGTCGTCGAAGGGGATTCGGCTCAGGTCGATGAGGGGGCCGCCGTTTTCGGCGATAAGGTCCACCGCCTCCTCCACGGCGGAAAGCATCCCCAGGGAGAGAAAGTCGATTTTGGCAAAGCCGGCGTCCTCGCACGAGTCCTTATCCCACTGGCAGATAAACCGGCCGGGAATGGCCGCCGGGATGATGGGAACCATCTCGATGAGGGGTGTGGAAGAGATGACCATCCCCCCGATGTGCTGTCCGAGCTGCCGGGGAAAGCCGGCCAGGGCCTCCACCAGGTCGGCGAACCGGGCCCAGAGGGCCTCCCCGAGGCGAGCCCGGTATTCGGGCCGGCGCCGAAGCTCGGCCCGGATCGCCCGGGCCGAGCCGTCTTCGCACAGCCGGGCCAGCCGGTCCACCTCCCCGGCCGGCAGGCCGAGGGCCTTCCCCACCGCCCGCACTGCCCCCCGCAGCCGGAAGGTGGAAACGGCGGCCACCAGGGCGGCGTGCTCGGGGCCGTAATGCTGGTAGATGCGCAGGATAACCCGCTCCCGAATTTCCCGGGGCATGTCGATGTCGATGTCGGGCAGCGACTGCATCCCCTCGTTGAGAAAACGCCCCAGGAAGAGGTTGGCGGCGACGGGGTCCACCCGGGACAGGCCGATAAGGTAGCAGACCAGGGACGAGACCGAGCTTCCCCGGCCGAGGACGGGGCTGACCGGGGCCGAACCCCGCACCTCCGCCGCCACCTCCCGGATGAGGCGGACGATGTCCCGGTAAACCAGGAAAAAGCCGGCCAGGTTGTGGCCGGCAATAAGCCTGAGTTCCTCCTCGAGCCGCTCCCGGGCCCGCCGGTAAAGAACCGGGTCGGTAAAGCGGTTATAAACCTCATCCAGCCGCCGGCGGCAGTACTCGGCCAGGATCACATCGGCCGGCCGGTCGCCTTCGGCCTGGAAGTCCGGCAGCCGGTAGCCCAGGTCCCGGGTCAGGTCGAAGCCGGCGAGCCGTTCGGCCAGCTCCCGGGCATTTCTGACCGCCTCCGGGTAATCGGCAAAGGCCGCCTCCAGCTCGGCCGGCGGCCGGAGATAAAACCGGTCGTTGGGGTAGCAAAGCTGCCCGGCCAGGTCGAGGGGCCGGTTGTGATGGATGGCGACCAGGGCGCCCTGAAGCAGGCCCCGGTCCGGGCGGTGGTAGTGAACGTCGCCCGTGGCGACCAGCCCGACCCCAAACTCCCCGGCTAGGGCCTCCAGGGCCCGGTTGCGGGCCCGGTCCCCCGGGGCCAGGTTGTTCTGGACCTCAAAGAAAAGGTTTTGGGAACCGAAAAGGTCCAGGTAGCGGCGGATGAGGTCCCGGGCCGCCGTCCTATCAGCCCCTTCGATAAGCCGGGCCAGGTCGCTCCGGCGGCCGCCGGTAAGACAGACCAGCCCCTCCGTCCGCCCGGAGAGCTCCGCCGGGTCCAGGGCCGGCCGACGCCGGTCGGCCCGGTGGGCCAGGCTGATGAGCCGGCAGAGGTTGGCATAGCCCCGCCGGCTTTCGGCCAGGAGCACCAGCCGGCCGCCGGTTCGGAGGGTGATTTCGGCCCCGGTAACCGGCCGGATCCCCCAGGCTTTGGCCGCCAGCGCAAACTCCAGAGCCCCGGCCAGGCTATCCCGGTCGGTAACGGCCAGGATTTTATAGCCCAGCTCGGCCGCCCGGGTAATATATTCTTCCGGCAGGGATGCCCCCTGCCCGAAGGAATAGGCCGTGTGAAGGTGAAGCTCGACGTCCACCGCCCTACCCCCACCCGCCCTGCTCGAACCAGCGGCCGGCCGACTCATCATAAAAGACCGTGAGCCGCCGGCCGTTAACCAGAAGCAGCCTGAAGTACGAACGCCGAACCGGGGCGTCTGTCCAGAGCCGGTCGGTGAGCTCCCAGCGGTCCAGGATGGCCGCAACCCCGACCAGGGGCCTGCCCCGGCGGGCAACGGCCGCCGGGAGGCCGTCCCGGGTGGTAACCCGGACCGGCACCGGCCGGTTCAGAAAGCGAAGTCGACTTCCACCAGGGCAAAGCGGCGCTCGGGTAGCCTGCTCCAAGGGTCAACCTCCCGGATAAAGCCGAGGTTTGGGCGGCCGTAGCGGGCCTTTAGCTGTTCCGCCACCCCCTTAAGCCACTCCCACCGCCCCCCAAGGCCCGGCCAGAAGCGAACCTGCCGGGCCGGCTCCCCGGCGGCCGCCTCGAGTTTAAGCCCGATGCCGGCCACCGCCACCCCACCCGCCCCCCGGCGGTTGGGCCCGGCCAGGAGGGCTTCCAGGGCCCGGACCAGCCCCGGCTCGAGGGACTCGGCCCGGGCCGAAGGGGTTTTAAAAACCAGGCGGCGCTCCAGCACTGGCCCCCGGTCTGGCCGGAGCCGGAGCCAGGCCCGGACAACGGCCCGGCCCCGAAGCTCGGGCCGCCCCAGGGCCTGCCTGAGGAGCCGGCAAAGGACCAGCCTGACGGCATCGAAGGTTATCAGGGGTTCGAAAAAGTCGGCGGCCTCGGTAACGGCCGGCGGTCGGGGCCGGGGCTTAAGGGGCACGGCGTCGACGCCCCTGAGGAGGTCGAAAAGCCGGTCCCCTTCCCAGCCGAACTGGGCGATAAGGTCGGCCCGGCCGAAGGCCAGAAGCTCCCCGGCCCTTGTAATGCCGAGGAGCCCGAGCCGGCGCCGGGCCTCCGCCGATACCGGCAAGAGGTCCGCCGGCGTCCGGTCCAGCAGCCGGGCGATTTCGGCCGGGTCCACCGCCCGAAAGCCTCCGGGCCGGCAGGCGGCGGCCGCAAGCCGGGCGATGAATCGGCCGGGTCCGACCCCCACGGCGGCGGGGTAGTCACCGGCGGCCCGCCGAAGCCGCCGGGCCAGGCCCGCCAGCCCGCCGTAAAGGTTGACCAGGCCGTCGGCCGCCACGTAGGCACATCCCGGCTCCGCCGGCTCCACCACCGGGCTTACGGTTTCCAGGGCCTCCAGCAGATTCGAAAACTCATCGTCGTAGTAAAGATGGTCGGCCGGAAGGACCGTCAGGCCCGGACAGACGGCCTGGGCCTCCCGCAGGCCCATCCCCACCCGCACCCCGCCGGCCCGGGCCTCGGGCGAGGCGTCGACCACAACCCGCCGCCCCGCCGGGTCGCCGACAAGGGCTACTGGCCGGCCGTTAAGGCCGGGGTTTCTGCAGGCCTCGCAGACCCAGCGAAAATTCCGGACCAGCACGCACCCCACCAGCACGGTCCACCCCCTAAGTTCGGGACGCCAAACCGGCCCGCACCCCGGAGTAGAGGCCGCTGGCGGCCAGCCCGGCAATTATGCCCGTAAGGATCCCCTCCGGGGCCGGCCGGCCCAGGCTTAAGGCGACCCCCACGTTGAGGCCGACCCCGAAGCCCAGGGCCAGAAGCGGATACCAGCGGCTGTCCTTAACCCAGAGCTTGGCAACCTCCACCAGGCCGACGATGACCGGAACCCCGGCCAGGCCGATGAATTCCCGAACGTCCAAGGCTTACACCCCCTTTCCGTGTTTCACGTGAAACACCCCTAGGCCCAGACGGCCACCACAACTTCCTGCTCCCCGCCCAGGGGTCCCGGACCCGCCACCAGCACCCGCCGGCCGGGGACCATCTCGGCGGCCGGAATCCCCCGGCTGGCGGCGACCACCACCGCCCCGGTCGGGCTCCCCACCGGGCGGACGGTGGCCCGGTACGTGGCGCCGTCGAAGCCGGTTAAGATTCCCCACCAGACCTCGAAGTTCACCCCACACCCCCCAGCAGAAGCTCCTGCTCGTAGCGGCCGGAGCCGTACTTTACCCGCAGGCCAAGGACCCTTCCCCGCCGCCCCGACACCCCGGCCGCCGGGTCGTTCACCTCCACCACGTCCCCGACTTCCAGCCCGGGGTGCGGCCGGATCACCACCCGGTCCTGCCGGGCCGACCTTGTCCCCCGGCCGGCCAGGGCTTCGGCCAGGTCGGCCAGGGCCGCCGGGGAGCGGCCGGGCTCGTAGTCCGACCCCAGCCGGAAAAAGACCCCGCCGGCCGACCCCGCCCCGGCCAGACGCTGGGCCGCCGCCGTTTCCGAGACGGCCCGGGCCCAGTCCGGGTCGGCCGAAAGGTCGGCGTATTCGCCGGCCAGCAGGGGCCAGTCCTCCGGCCCGACCCCCAGAACGGCCGGGTCCGCGGCCTCCCAGGCTACGGCCAGAACCCCGGGGCCGTCCGGCCGAAGGACCTCCCGCAGCCCCCCGGCCAGGGCCCGCCAGGCCGGGTAGAGGGACTGGCCGGGCAGGACCCGCAGGCCGGGATACCACCGGGTCGACGAATCGGAGCCGGCGGCCTGGCCGATTTCAAACCCGGCCAGGCCGCCGATGGCGTCCAGAATCTGCCGGGCCGAGGCGGTCCCGGCCGGATACTGGAGGGAAAACATCAGCCGGGTGGCTTTAAGCAGGACGGCGTAACCCTCGGCCGCCAGGGTCAAGGTCCCGGGGCCCGGCCGGACGGCCGTAAGCCAGTAGGTGGGGGGCGCGGCGGTGACCTTCTCGGCCCCCGCCGCCGTCACATAGCCCGGGTAGACCTGGAGCTGACCGCCCGGCCGCAGGCCCGAGTAGGCCCCGTGGTCGTTCCGGAGGGTGGCCGTCAGCCGGCCCCCTTCCGGGTCCTGGGTATAATCGAGGCTTAAGATGTCGGCGAAGGGCACCGTCAGGAAGGCCGCCTGCGGGGCCGACCAGACCCCGCCGGCCGTGCAGGCCCAGACCCGCCCCCCGGACAGGCCGGCGATGGCCGCCCCGTAACTGCCCGGGGCGGCCCCGGCCCGGTCCTGGGGAAGCAAAGGCGATGGGGCCCGCCAGCGGCCGGCCGTAAAGCCTGCGGGCGGGTAGACGTCGCGCTGAAGGAGGGTCGAAGCCCCGCCGAAGCCGAGCACATAGGTGAGCCTGAGGGTATCTGCCAGGGCCAGCCTGGGGTATTTAAACTCCAGGGCCGCGTCCGGGTCGGCCTGCTCCAGGGGGTAAAGGCCGCCCCAGGCCCCGCCCCCGTTAAGGTCGAAGGTGGTCCAGCTCAGAATCGGCCGGTTAGCAGGGTCTTTCCCGGCCACAACAACCAAATAGCGGTCGAAGGCCCAGACCGCCGTCAGGTGGGCGATTTGCCCGAATGCCGTCGGGTGGCTTACGGCGGGCTGCCAGCCCAGGGCCCGGCCCCACTTCCGGGCCCGGAGGGTATTGCCCCCGGCGGCCCGGTAGAAAACGGCAAAGTTGTCGGGGTCCTTATAGGCGGCCGCCAGGGGTGGGGCGCCGTCGTGGGCCGGAACGGCCGCCCCGGCCGGCCAGCTGAGGCCGTAGTCGGGGCTCTCCCGGTAGGTGAGGGTTCCGGACCCGTCGTCGGAAAGCCAGAGCACGTAAGGGCCGGGGGAGGCGGCCAGGGCCTCGGCAGTCCCGGCCGGTCCCAGGTCCTGCCAGCCGCCGAAGGCGGCCGCCGGGGTCGGGTTGGGAACCCGGGCGTACTGCCGGGCCGAGCCGGGTTCCCCGTAGCGCAGCCGGAGCAGGCTCCCGTCGGCCGCCACGGCCGCCTGGATGTTCCGGTCGGCCGGGTCGGCGTAGTGGCGCTCGTAGCGGTGGTTGTCGACGTTGCCCCAGCGGTCGGCGTAGGCCAGCTCCACGTAGGGGGTGGCGGCCGGGGCCTTTGCGGCGGCCAGGAGGGTTGGGCTTACCGACCGCATCTTCAGCCGCCGTAGAGGATGAGCCGCAGGTACCTGCGGGTCTCCTCGGGCAGGATGAGCCACCAGCGGTCGCCGTAGCGGCGGATGCCCCGGTCCACCCGACCCCGCCCGCTGTTGTAGGCGGCCAGGGCCTTGGCATAATCGCCCCCGAAGTGGTCCAGATACTCCCGCATCAGCCGGGCTGCGTACCGGAGGGAGGCCTCCGGGTCGTACGGGTCCACGTCCGGGTGAAATTCCGGCACGATCTGGGCGATGCCCACCGCTCCGGCCGGGGAGATGGCGTTCGGGTCAAAACCCGATTCCAGGTCAATCTGCCGGACGAAGAGGGCCGGGTCGACCCCCTCGTTCTGGGCCGCCGCCCAGGCGTAGTCGTGGTAGTAAGAGTAGTCCTTCGGCCGCTCAGGCATCGCTTTTGCCTCCGTTAGAGGTTGGGATGTGAAGGCGCGAAGACCTTACCCGACCGGTGCGCCCCCGCCTGGCCAGCTCGGACCGAAACCTGGCCAGGGTTGCCTCGGCCCACTTTAAGAAGTCGGCCTGGGCGCTGCGGGTAAGGTTCACCCGGTTGATGGCGTGGTTGGCCAGGGCCCGGACGGCGTACCCGGCCGCCCCGAGGAGCAGAAGCTCCTCCTGGTCGGGGCTTAACGTCGAGCCGGTGTCGGTCAGGGTGTGCCGGCCGAGCCAGCAAACCCGGACCTGCGCCCCGGCCGCCGGGGGCGAATCCACCAGCAGGGTGAGGGTGCTGGCCCGGCGGGCCCAGCCGACGTAAGCCGGCGGAAACAGCCCGGCCGGGTACTCCACCGCCTCAACGACCAGAAGCCCGGCCAGGCCCGAAAGGTCGACCTCCCGGGTGCCGCCCGGCATGATGAGGTCGGTCTGCTGCTCCCGGGGCATCCCCACGCTCAGGTCGGAGAGGGCCCGGTCCAGGTGGCGGTCAAGCTCGGCATCGGACCAGCGCTGGGCGGCCGGGTCCTCGTCCTTAAGCTCCCGCCGCAGCCGGGCCCGCAGTTCGGTTCGGGTGCTCATCGCCGGCTCCGAATACTACTCCGGTCCGGGCAGGGATAGGCCCAGGTCGATGAGCCGGTGCCGCCGGTCGACCTGCTGAAACTCCCGGAAGAGGCTTTCGGCCGGGCCGGCCTCGCACCAGGCCCGGTAGCGGATGGCCCCGGCCTCGGGGGAGGTTTTTAAAACCTCGATGAGCCGGCGGTAGACCCGCTCGAGGACCTCCGGCCGGTGGGCGTGGACGATGATAACGCCTTTAAACATCGGACCCTTCCCCCTACGGCCGGACGCCGTACAGCCTGGCGACCTTCAGGGTGGAGAAGAGGGCCAGGCCGCAGTACCACTTGACCCGGTTCCGGGTGGCATCCCGGGCCTCCAGGGAGCCGACCCGCTCCACCTGAATCCAGCCGTTGGTCAGGCCCACCAGGCCGTCCTCGCCGAAGGCGACGGCGTAAATCGACGAGCAGTCGGTCGAGGTGCCCACCGTCTCGTTGTCGGGCACGAAGTCCGAAACGGCAATGGGGATGCCGTTGTAAAGCTCGACCCAGCGGCCGAACTCGTTAACGACCCCCTCGATCTGGGAGCTGGCCGCCCGACGCAGTTCGTTGAGCTTCCGGCGCGACCGTCGGGACATGATGATAAGGTCGGGCTTCCCGGGCCGGATAAGGTCCAGCATCTCGTCAAGCTTGGCCAGGGTGAGGGTTGCGCCGTTGGTGCCCATCGTGACGGCCTGAGACCCGGTGCCGATGATGGTGCGCAGGCCGTCAAAGGCGTTCGGGTCGACGGTTGAGTCGCCGGTGATGGCGGTCTCCTCAAACTTGTGGGCGACGGCCTTGACCTTAAGCTCCAGAACGACCGCCTCGATATCCTGGATGTTGGAGCGGGTCTGCCGCAGGTAGTTGTCCACGTCGGCGTCGCCGCCCAGAATCTTAAGGGAGGTGGTCACCTGGGTGAAGGTTGGGGTATCCTCGGCCCAGGCGGCGCCGACGGCGTAGAAGGCGGCCGTTCCGGGGCCGGCCTCCCGGTTGTAGGTTAAGGCGTTGCCCGAGACCTCGATAAAGGGCATCCGCTCGAGCAGGGGCGAGGCCTTCACCACCGTCTCGAAGACGCCCTTAACCAGCAGGTCGTTGGAGAGCTTGGCAGCTTCGGCAAGGGTAAGGGCCATTTATATCCTCCTTCTCAGAGTTGGCGGCCTTGAAGGCCGAGCCGGATCTTTTCGACGGCCGGCAGCGCGTCGAGGTCGGGCTGGACCCGGCCCGGCGGGACCGGCGGAACCTGCCGGACGGCCTCCCGGCGGGCCTCTTCGGCCGCCTGCTTTCGGACCCGCTCCACCAGGGTTCGGGCCTGCTCAAAGGCCCGGTCCAGGTCCTCGACCGAGTCGCCGCTTATGAGCTCGGCGGCCTCCGGAAGCAGACCCTGCAGGCGAACCCGGTAGGCCTCGACGGCCGCCCGGTACTGCCGGTCCAGGGCCTCGAGCCGGGCGGCCAGTTCGGCGTCCGGCCCGGTGGCTTCGGGTATCGGCTTTTGGCCTTCGTTCACCGGTAAAGCACCTCCTTTAGTGGTCTCACCCGATAGTGTTCGCCCCAACCCTTAAAAACTGCACAAATGTTCTAGTAAAATCTGGCGAGGGCTCCGGTCCCGGGCCGAAGGCCAATGCCAGGGTGCTTATTTAAAAATATGGTTTCGGTTCTTGACAAAACACGGGGCACTAATTATAATAAGCCAGCATCAGGTGGCAGACTCAGCGAAAATCATATTCTCTCACGGGGGGGTTCCATGGCGGTTACAATTTCCAGGCGGAATTTCCTCAAGCTGGGGGTGGCCGGGGCGGCGGCAACGGCCTTCGGCTTCGACCTTAAGCCCGTTGTCGCCCGCACCCGCGGCCTTAAGATCGACCGGACCACCGAGACCCGCAGCATCTGCCCCTACTGTTCCGTAAGCTGTGGGGTTATCATTCACACCCTCGGGGACCGGGCCGGCAACGTAACGGGCACCACCGTGGTCCACGTCGAGGGCGACCCCGACAGCCCCATCAACCGGGGGACCCTCTGCCCCAAGGGGGCAACCTTAAAGCACAACATCGTAAACGAGCTCAGGCTTACCAAGGTCCTTTACCGGGCCCCGGGTAGCGACCGCTGGGAGGAAAAGTCCTGGGACTGGGCCATCGACCGGATCGCCCGGCTGATTAAAGAGACCCGGGACGCCAAGCTCATCGAGCGGGACCATCGGGGCCGGGTCGTCAACGCCCTTACGGCCATTGCCGTTATCGGCGGCTGCACCGACTCCAACGAGAACAACTACCTTATCCAGAAGGCCTTCCGGGCAGGCTTAAGCATCATCCCCGTCGAACAGCAGGCCCGGATATGACACGGCCCCACGGTGGCCAGTTTGGCCGCCACGTTCGGTCGGGGCGCCATGACCAACGGCTGGACCGACATCGCCAATGCCGACGTCATCCTGGCGATGGGCGGAAACCCGGCCGAGAACCACCCCTGCGGCTTCAAGTTCGTGATGGAGGCCAAGCGGAAGCGGAACGCCAAGCTGGTGGCGGTGGACATCCGCTTCCAGCGCACGGCGGCCGTTGCCGACCACTTCGTTCAGATCCGGGCCGGAACGGACATCGCCTTCCTGGGCGGCCTCATCAACTACGCCCTCACCAACAACCGCTACCACGAGGAGTACCTCCGGCTCCACACTAACGCCCCCTTCATCGTCCGGGAAGACTTCAAGTTTGACGAGGAGAACGGCGTTTTCTCCGGCTGGGACGAGGCCAGGGGCCAGTACGACCCCACCAGCTGGGACTACGAGTACGACGAGAACGGCTACGCCAGGGTCGACCTGACGATGCAGCACCCGCGGTCGGTCTTCCAGCTCCTTAAGAAGTTCTACTCCCGCTACACCCCGGAGCGGGTGGCCCAGATCTGCGGCTGCAGCGTCGACGACTTCCTCAAGGCGGCCGATATCATCACCTCCACCTACGCTCCCGACAGGGCCGGAACCATCATGTACGCCCTGGGCTGGACCCACCACAGCTTCTCGGTCCAGCTTATCAAGGCGGCGGCCACCCTCCAGCTCATCCTCGGCAACGTGGGGCGGCCGGGCGGGGGCGTAAACGCCCTGCGGGGCCACGCCAACATCCAGGGCGGGACCGACATGGGCATGGGCTACCACAACACCCCGGGCTACATCCCCATCCCCAAGGCCCCCCACCAGAGCCTCCAGCAGTTCCTGGAGGCCGTGACCCCCAAGGCCCTGCGGCCCAACTCCGTCAACTACTGGCAGAACATGCCCAAGTTCGTCGTAAGCCAGCTTAAGGCCTTCTACGGCGACGCCGCCACCAAGGAGAACGAGTTCGCCTACCACCTCCACCCCAAACTCCCCGAGGACCCGGCCACCGGCCGCCTGGAGAACTGGAGCTGGGCCTTCATCTTCGACCACATGGCCCAGGGCCGGGTGGACGGCCTCATCAGCTTCGGGATGAACCCGGTTAACAACGGCCCCCACACCCGCAAGGTCATCTACGCCCTCTCCCAGCTCAAGTGGCTGGTGGTGGCCGAGAACTTCATGACCGAAACCGCCTACTTCTGGCGGCCCGACATCCTGGCCACCATCGGCAAGAAGCCTGAGGATGTCAAGACCGAGGTCTTCGTTCTGCCGGCGGCCAACTTCGCCGAAAAGTCCGGCTCCTTCACCAACTCGGCCCGCTGGGCCCAGTGGAAGTGGAAGGCCATCGACCCGCCGGGCGAGGCCAAGGCCGACCAGGAGATCGTGGGCCGCATCTTTATGAAGGTCCGGGAGCTCTACCAGAAAGAGGGGGGCCGCTTCCCCGACCCCGTCCTCAAGCTGGACTGGCCCTACACTAACCCCTACGCGCCCTCCGAAGAGGAGATTGCCCGGGAGATCAACGGCAAAGACCTCACCACCGGCAAACAGCTCCCCCTCTTCACCGCCCTTCGGGACGACGGCACCACCTCCTGCGGCAACTGGCTCTACTGCGGCTCCTGGACCGAAGAGGGCAACCTGATGGCCCGGCGGAACCTGGACGACCCCACCGGCCTGGGCTTCTTCCACAACTGGGCCTTCAACTGGCCGGCCAACCGCCGGATCCTGTACAACCGGGCCTCGGCCGACGCCCAGGGCCGGCCCTGGGACCCCTCCCGGCCCGGGATCGTCTGGGACGGCAAGCGCTGGGTCGGGGATGTGCCCGACTACCCGGCCACGGCCCCGCCGGAGCAGGGCTGGGGCGCCTTCATCATGATTCCCGAGGGCGTTGCCCGCCTCTTCGCCCCGAAGGGCGCATTTGTGGACGGCCCCTTCGCCGAGTTCTACGAGCCCCTGGAGTCGCCGGTGCCCAACCTGCTGCACCCGAAGCGGAGCCAGAACCCGGTGGCGGTCGTCTTTAAGACCACCGAGTGGGACCGGCTGGGCCGGGCCGAGGAGTTCCCCATTGTGGCCACCACTTACCGCCTCACCGAGATGTTCCACTACTGGACCAAGAACAACCCGTACCTGGTCCAGCTCCAGCCGGAGTTCTTTATCGAGATGCCTTCGGAGCTGGCGGCCGAAAAGGGCATCAAAAACGGCGACATGGTGCGGGTCATCTCGGCCCGGGGCGAGGTTAAGGGCCGGGCCCTTATCACCAACCGGATCCGGCCCATGCGGGTGGGTGACCGGACGGTTTACCCCATCGGCATGCCCATCCATTGGGGCTTCATCGGCCTCGGCCGACAGGAGGGCGGGGCGGCCAACATCCTGACGCCGACGGTGCTGGACCCCAACTCCTTCTGCCCCGAGTACAAGGGCTTCCTGGTCAGGGTCGAAAAGGCGTAAGGGGGAGACTGCCATGGCGTTCGAACCTACGGCGATAAAGGCGGTTTCGGCGTCGGTCACCCCGGCGCCGGGCATTAAAAACGTCCCGGAGGTAATCAAACTCATCGACGTCTCGTCCTGCATCGGGTGCAAGGCCTGCGAGGTGGCCTGCCAGGAGTGGAACGACCTGCCGGCCAACGTCAACCGCCCCTTCTTCGGCTCCTACCAGACCCTGCCCGACCTTGACTGGAACTTCTGGCAGCTCATCAAGTTCAACGAGGTCCAGCGGGACGGCCGGTTCATCTGGACCCTGACCAAGTACCAGTGCATGCACTGCGGCGACCCGGGGTGCCTGCGGGCCTGCCCGGCCCCCGGGGCCATCGTCCAGTATGCCAACGGCATCGTCGACTTCGTCCAGGAGAACTGCATCGGCTGCGGCTTCTGCATAACCGGCTGCCCCTTCGACGTGCCCAGGCTCAGCCCGTCCACCGGCAAGGTCTACAAGTGTACCCTCTGCTCCGACCGGGTAAGCGCCGGGCTTGAGCCGGCCTGCGTCAAGGCCTGCCCGACCAAGTGCCTGAGCTTCGGCACCAAGGACCAGATGCTGGCCCAGGCCAGCTACCGGGTGGAACAGCTTCGGGCCATCGGCTACGACAAGGCCGCGGTTTACAACCCGCCGGGGGTGGGCGGGACCCACGCCGTCTACGTCCTGCCCTACGGGGATTCGCCCGAGATTTACGGCCTGCCCCGGAACCCGACCGTCTCCTTTGTGGACGTCTGGAAGGGCGGCCTCAGGTGGCTCGGCAACCTGGTAATCTTCGGGGGCATCCTCGGGGCCATCTTGCACTACCTGCGGTTTGGGCCCCGCCGGGTGCCCGCCGAAGAGGCGGCCCCGGCCGCCCCAGGCCCGCGGCCGACCGAGCCCGTTCCGGGCGACAACGGCTAAAACCTTCGAGCGGGAGGTCCGACAATGGCTTTCCAGGAGCGCCGGCGGGTACTGGTGAGGCGCTACAGCCTTTTTGAGCGGATTGTCCACTGGGTCGTGGCCGTAACCTTCGTTTACCTAATGCTCAGCGGCCTTGCCCTATTCTGGCCGCCCTTCTTCTGGCTGACCCAGGTCCTCGGCGGCCCAACCCTCGTCCGGGTCGTCCATCCCATCGTCGGCATCGCCTTCATCGTGGCCCTGCTGGTGATGCTGGCCATGTGGGCAAAGGATATGGTTTTGGACCGGCTCGACATCGAGTGGCTAAAGGCCGCCCCGAAATATGCCACCGGTCAGGAGGAGGGGGTCCCCGAGTCGGGCCGCTTTAACGCCGGCCAGAAGCTCCTCTTCTACCTGCAGGTTGTGGCCGGGATTTTGCTCTTGCTTTCCGGCATTGTCCTCTGGTTCCCCATGCAGTTTCCGGCCGGCCTCCGGCAGGCGAGCTTCATCGTCCACGACCTGTTCGCCATCGCCGCCATCGGGGCCCTCATTCTCCACATTTACATGGGCCTCTTCTACATCCGGGGCAGCCTCCAGGGCATGGTCGAAGGGGTGGTTTCCCGGGCCTGGGCCCGGGCCCACCACGGCCGCTGGTACCGGCAGGTGGAGGGCACTTCGGCGGTGATTACCGAAGAGGCCCATGATTAACCGGACCGCCCGGACGCCGGCCTTCACCTTCGAACGCCGGGTCGAGCGGGCCATCGAGCTGGCCGAAAGGCTCGACTACGCCCGCGAGGTGCTCGGCTTTTACCGGGAGGTGGCCGGGTTTCAGCTCCGCCTCTACGATGGCCTCAAGGCCAGGCTGGAGCCCGCCGACATTCCCTGGGGGGAAGGCCGGCCCATCCACCCCGGGCTGCTGGGCCGGCACCTGCCGGTTCTCCTGCCCGAGTTCCCCGGGCTGCTGGTTTTGGTCCGGCGGGTTGGACCCGAGCTGTTAACCCGGGCGGCCGACGAGCTCCTGACGGAGTTCAGCCCCGACGACTGGACGGTCCTCCTTGAGGAGTACTGGCAGGCGGCCACCGACCCGGGCCGGGATGAACAGGCCGAGCCGGACGTGACCGGCTTTTTCCCCAAGGCCTTCCTGCAGCCCTACGCCGAATTTCTCGCGGCCCACTGCCCCTGGCTGCCCCCGGACGACGAGGCCGAGTGGCGGGTGGCGGCCGGACGGGCCAGGTGTCCGGTCTGCGGGGCCCGGCCGCAGGTCTCGGTCCTCCGGCCCGAATCCCACGGGGCCCGCCGGTTCCTGCTCTGCTCCCTTTGCGGCTTCGAATGGCGGTACAAGCGGCTCTGCTGTCCCGCCTGCGGCGAGGAGGAGTTTAAAAAGCTAGCCTACCATAAGCCGCCCGACTTCGAGCTGCCCCACGTCCGGGTGGAGGTCTGCGAAACCTGCAAAGGGTATATTAAAGGTGTGGACCTGACCGAATACGGCCTCGCCGTGCCCATTGTCGATGAGCTGGCGGCTTTGGCCCTGGATGTCTGGGCGGTGGAGCAGGGCTACCGCAAGGTCGAGTTAAACCTGGCCGGAATTTGAGGAGGTTTTGGGGATGTCGGCGGCTGGGCGGCCCGGCCGCACCGTCTCGGCCCGAATAATCTGCGCCCGCAACGGCTCGGCCTACAGCCGGGTCGACGAGCTGGCCACCGAAGAGCCCCTGGAAGTCCGGGTCGCCTGCTTCCAGGACGGGGTGGAGGTCCGCCGGAGCATCGCCGTCACCATGCGGACCCCCGGCAACGACTTTGAGCTGGCGGCAGGCTTTCTCTACAGCGAGGGGGTAATCACCGGGCCTGAATCGATAGACCGCATCGCCTACTGCACCGATATCGAAGGCCCCCAGATGTACAACGTCGTAACCGTCCACCTGCGGCCGGGGGTTCCGTTCGACCCCGAGCGGCTCAGCCGCAACGTTTACACCACCTCAAGCTGCGGCGTCTGCGGCAAGGCCTCCCTGGAGCTGGTCCGAACCGTCTGCCCCGGCCGGCCGGTGGGCAACCTTAAGCTCCGGCCGGAGCTGATCCTCAGCCTGCCAGGGGCCCTGGCCAGGGCCCAATCGGTCTTTGCCCGGACGGGCGGACTGCACGCCTCGGCCCTCTTCGACGCCGCCGGGAACCTCCTGCTGGCCCGGGAGGATGTGGGCCGCCACAACGCCATGGACAAGCTTATCGGGTCCCTGCTGCTGGCCGGGAAACTTCCGGCCGCAAACACCATTGTCCTGGTGAGCGGCCGGGCCAGCTTCGAGCTGGTCCAGAAGGCCGTCATGGCCGGGATTCCGGTCCTGGCGGCGGTTGGGGCGCCCAGCAGCCTGGCCGTCGAGCTGGCCCGGGAGTTCGGCCTGACCCTGATCGGCTTTCTGCGGGGCGACCGGTTTAACGTCTACGCCGGGGCCGAGCGGGTCCAGGGGCTGGGCGCGTTGGCCGGGACCCGGTAAAATAAATCGTTGGAGGGGTGGCCGAGCGGTTTAAGGCGGCCGTCTTGAAAACGGCTATGGGGTGCGGAGCCCCATCGTGGGTTCGAATCCCACCCCCTCCGCCCAGAACCTGCACCCCGCCCGGACCGGGCAGACCCCGCACCGGGGCTCCCTGCGGCAGGCGGCCTTGCCGTGGGCGACGATAAGGGCGTGAAACTCCCCCAGGGCCGCCGGGTCCGGGCCGAGGGCGTCCTCCACTAGCCGCCGAATCCTTTCATACGGCTGGGGTTCCGCCAGAATCCCGTATCGTAAAAACAGCCGCCGGGCGTACGCGTCCACCGGGAAATATGGGCGGCCGGCGGCGTAAAGCAGGATGCTGTCGGCCGTTTCCGGCCCGATCCCCGGCACCGAAAGGAGCCAGGTCCGGAGGCTTTCCGGGTCCGCCCTGAGAAACGCCCCGAGGGAGCCGAAATCCCCCTTGAGGGCCGCAACGAAGGCTTTCAGCCGGCTGGCCTTCACCCGGGGATATCCGGCCGGGCGGATGAGCTCGGCCAGCCGGGCCGGGTCCACCTCGGCCAGCCTTTCGGGGTCCAGAAGCCCGGCCCCTTTAAGCCGGGCGATGGCCTTCTCAACGTTTACCCAGGCCGTCCCCTGGGTGAGAATCGCCCCGACGATGACCTCGAAGGGGGTCTCGGCCGGCCACCAGTGCTGGGGGCCGTAGTGGGCCAGCAGGTCGGCAAAGAGCCGACGAACCTTCGGCCCTACCCCTTCCGAATCGACTGGCTCAGCACCGACGAGCGGCTTACCAGCCAGCGTCCGTCCACTTTCTTGGCCTGGAGAACCCCCTTGCGAATAAGGTACCTGACCTGGACCCGGGTCAGGCCGAGGAGTCGGGCTGCCGTCGCGGTGGTTATCCATTCCTGCTCCTGGTCCATCGCCCCGTGAGCCTCCGCCGACGTCTTTAAAACCGTGGGCCTGCCGCCTGAGACGGCCGGAAGTTTAACCTGCGGGCGTCTGCCGACCGGTTGAGCTCTCGCCCCTGGCCTGGGGTAGCGTCAGGCCGATGAGGGCCGCCAGCGCCACCACACCGGCGAAGACGGCGGCGATGACAAGGGCGGCAGCAACCAGAAGCAGAATCAGCGCCAGCGGCCAGTCCAGGACAACGGGTTGGGTTGCCACCATCGGCTAATAGGCCCTGGCAAAGAGCACCCGCCGCTCCGAGGGCTTGCCGCACCAGATGCACTGCCCGGGTGCCGTCGGCACGCCCTCCGGCTGGTCGAAGGGTATAACCCGGATGGTTGCGCCGGTCTGGTCCTTAATGGCGGCCTCGCAAGCGGCCGAGCCGCACCAGTGGGCGTAGACAAACCCCCGCTGACCGGCGAAAACCGCCTCGAAATCTTCCAGCCGGTCGATATTGTAACTGTTTGCCCGCTGGAAGTCCAGGGCCCTGCGGAATAGGGCCCGCTGAACCTCGTCGAGCAGGCCCTTGACGTTTTCGACCAGGTTCTCGAAGGGCACCGTCCGCCGCTCCCGGGTGTCCCGCCGGACCAGAACGGCCTGCCGATTCTCCACATCCCGGGGCCCGATTTCGACCCGGACGGGCACCCCGCGCAGGTCCCACTCGTTGAACTTCCAGCCGGGCGTGTACTCATCCCGCAGGTCGGATATCACCCGAACGTCGTGGCTTCTCAGGCCGGCTTCGGCCTCCCGGACGACGGCCGTCACCCGCTCCCGTTCGGCCTCGGAGCGCCAGATGGGCACGATGACGGCCTGGTAGGGGGCCACCTTGGGGGGCAGGATGAGGCCGTCGGCGTCCCCGTGGACCATGATGATGGCTCCGACCAGCCGGGTCGAGGATCCCCAGCTCGTCTGCCAGACGTATTTCCGCTGGCCGTCCCGGTCCAGGAAGGTGATGTCGAAGGCCTTGGCGAAATGCTGGCCCAGGTTGTGGGAGGTGGCCGCCTGGAGGGCCCGCCGGTCGGCCATCATCGCCTCGATGGCGTAGGTTCGGAGGGCGCCGGCAAACTTCTCCGACTCCGTCTTCCGCCCGGCCACCACCGGTATCGCCAGGTCGTTCTCGACGAAGTCCTTATAAATGCCCAGAATCTTTAAAGCCTCCGCTTCGGCCTCCTCTTCGGCGGCGTGGGCGGTGTGGCCCTCCTGCCAGAGAAACTCGGTGGTTCGCAGAAAGAGGGTGGTCCGCTTCTCCCACCGGACCACGTTGCACCACTGGTTGATGAGCACCGGCAGGTCCCGGTAAGACTGGATCCATTTGGCGTACATGGCCCCGATGATGGCCTCGGAGGTGGGCCGTACGGCCAGCCGCTCGCCCAGGGGCTCATCGCCCCCCTGGGTAACCCAGGCCACCTGGGGGGCAAAGCCTTCGACGTGTTCGGCCTCCTTCTTGAGAAAGCCCTCCGGGATGAAGAGGGGGAAGTAGGCGTTAACGTGGCCGGCATCTTTAAAGCGGCGGTCCAGGCGGGCCTGCATATTCTCCCAGAGGGCGTAGCCGTAGGGCCGGATCACCATGCAGCCCCGGACGGGGGCGTAATCGGCCAGCTCCGCCCGCAGGATCACCTCGGTGTACCAGCCCGAAAAATCCGTCTCCCGGTCGGGCAACGCGGTTACGAAGCGCTTCACGGCCTCGGTCATCGCCTTCCCCCTTCGCCTTTACTCCGGTTCTAAGTCTAGCATACCGCCTGCGCCGTTGCGCCCGGATGGACGTCGGGTTATAATAGGCCAGAACATTTACCTCACAGGGGAGGCAAACCGTGCAGCGGGTCACCCGGAGGGAATTCCTTAAGCTGGCAGGGGCCGCGGCGGGCATCATCGGGCTTGAGTCGGCTGTGGTCGGGTGTCAGGTTGCCGGTCAGGTCGGGGGGCCGGGGCCTCAGCCGGCCCAGGAGATCCCCATGCTGGGCATCTGGCCCTTCACCGGAGCCTTCGCCGACGTGGGGCCCGTTCTCGACCGGGGAATGAGCCTGGCCCTGGAGGAGTGGGGTTACAAAGTCAACGGCCGTCCCATCAAATATGTCAAGCGGGACAGCGAAACCAAGGCGGATACCGCCACCCGCCGGGTGGAAGAGGCCATCGAAACCGAGGGCGTCAAGTACGTTATCGGCCCTTGGTCCAGCGGCGTCGCCCTCGCCGTCTCCGAAGTGGCCAAGCGCCGGAAGGTGCTCCACTTCTTCAGCGGCGGCACCGAGGACATCAGCGGCAAGCGCTGCCACCGGTACTCCTTCCAGTGGGCCGCCCACGCCTACACGGCCGCCGATACGGTCGTAAAAACCTTCCTCCGGGAAAACCCCGGGGCCAAGCGCTGGTACCTGCTCATTGCCGACTACGCCTTCGGCTGGTCCCTGGAAAAATACTTAAAGCTTGTGGGCGAAAAGTACGGCATCCAGGTTATCGGTTCGGACCGCCACCCCCTGGGCGAGCGGGAATTCAGCGGCTACGTCTCCAAGGCCGTCGGCGCCCGACCCGACGTGGTGGCCATGGTCAACTTCGGCCAGGACGCCATCCAGGCAGTCCGGACCTTTTACAACTTCGGCTGGCAGCCCAAGCAGCCCCTGATCATGAGCTGGAGCGCCGGAGTCGAAGAACTGGTTCAGCTTGAGCCGGAAATGCGGGAGAACGTCTGGGTCGGCACCAACTTCTACTACACCCTCGACACCCCCGTCGCCCGGGAGTTTGTCAAGCGCTACCGGGAAAAGTACAATGAGCCCCCGGGCTACGCCCCGGCCGCGGCCTACGGGATGACTCGCCTAGTCCTGCGGGCCATCGAGAAGGCCCGGAGCGCCGAAGTCCCCGACGTGATTCAGGCCCTGGAAGGCTGGGAGGGCGAGGACCTGCTCGGCAAGATGAGCATCGACCCCAGGACCCACCAGACCATGCGGCCCTATTTCTTCCTGCGCTGCAAAAAGAAAGCCGATATGAAGGACCAGTGGGACTTTGCAGACCTGATCGGCATGGGCGATACGCCCCAGCCGCGCGAGCTCAACGAGTGCCAGGATATCGGGTCGTTATAAGGCTGGGGGCCTGAACCCCGCATACCGGCCGTCATCCGAGGTTGCGTCGTGGAAAATCTCGTTCCGACTCTGACGGTTCAGTTTTTTAACGGCCTCGTTGTAGGTATGCTCTACGCCCTCATCGGCATCGGCCTCACGCTGATCCTGGGCCTCCTGGACATCCCCAACTTCGCCCACGGGGCCCTTTACGCCCTCGGCGCGTACTTGTTAATTCAGCTTCTTGGGCTGACGGGCAGTTTCTGGCTGGGCCTGCTCATTGCCCCCGTCGTGGTCTTCATTCTGAGCATGATTTTGGAGCGCCTGATGATTCGGCCCTTGTATCCGGTCGGGGCCAATTACGTGCTCCTCTTTACCTTTGCCGTTTCGGTCATTGTGCAGGAGCTGATCATCATCCTGTGGGGCCCGGTCGGATTCAGCGTTTTGCCACCCCCGGTGCTGGCCGGCAGCGTCGAGCTGGGGCTCTTCTCCTATCCAAGGTATCACCTTTTTGTGATGTTCGTTTCGGTGGCCGTTATCGTCGCCCTCTGGTTCTTGCTGGAGCACACCCGCTACGGGGCGATTATGCGGGCCGGGATTGAGAACAAAACGATGGTCAGCGCCCTGGGCATTGACGTTTACCGGCTGTTCACCGTCGGTTTCGGGTTGGGGGCCTACCTGGCGGGCCTGGCCGGTGTCCTGATCGCCCCGATCCGGGGGCTCACGCCCTACATGGGGGTCGACATTTTGCCCTTCGCCTTCGTCATAGTTGCCCTGGGCGGGCTCGGCAACATCATCGGGGCCATTGTCGCCGGCCTCATCATCGGCGTCACCCAGACCCTGACCACCCAGTTCTGGCCCCAGGGCTCCACCATCACCATCTTTGCGGTAATGGCCCTGATTCTGCTCACCCGGCCTCAGGGCCTCTTCGGGGCCCGCTGAGATGGCCAAGCTCCGCCGGCGACTCGGTCCCATCGCCCCCTGGGTGCTGCTCGGCATCGTCGTGCTCGTGCTCCCCGACCTGATGCGCACCACGGTGGCCACAGAGGTCTGGATTTTCGCCATCCTCGCCCTGGCTTTCAACCTGCTGCTGGGCTATACGGGCCTGCTTTCCTTCGGGCAGGCGACGTTTTTCGGCGCCGGCGCCTACACCGCCGGCCTTCTGCTGATTCATCAGCGGGTCCACCCCCTGGTGGCCCTGGCCGCGGCCGCCCTGGCCGGCGGCCTTGTCGCCGCCGTTGTGGGCTACCTGTGCATCCGGCGGGTCGGCCTCTACTTCATCATGCTGACCTTCGCCTTCAACCTGATGGCCTATTTCATCGTCTACCAGGCCTCGTCGATAACCGGCGGCGTCGACGGCCTGCCGGGGGTGCCCAGGCCCCCGGTAGACCTCTACGTCGTATCCTGGGACATCCGACCGGGCGTCTCTTACTACCTGTTCGTAAGCCTTATCTTTCTGGCCTCTGCCCTGACCCTCAAAGGGGTGGCGGATTCGCCCCTCGGGCTGGTGCTCCAGGCCATCCGGGAAAATGAGGCCCGGGCCGCCGCCCTGGGCTACAACACCTCGGCCTTCAAGCGGCTGGCCTTCGTCACCTCCGGTGTCTTCTCCGGGCTGGCCGGCGCCCTTTACGGGATGCTCTTCGGCATCGTGCCCATCGACACCATCTACTGGGTGACGTCGGGCAACATCGTCTTTATGACCCTCATCGGGGGTACCAGCAGCTTTTTCGGCCCCGTAGTTGGCGCAATTTTCTTTATCTGGTTAGCCGAAACAATAAGCGTTCGCTGGGAGCGGTGGCCCCTCCTGTTCGGGCTGGTGTTCGTCTTTGTAATCTTCTTCTTCCGGGGCGGTTTCGTGGAAGTCTGGCGGCGGCTCCAGACCCTCCTGTCCCGCCCCGGCCGGAAGTTGGAGCCGGACCGTGGTCCTGCTAAGGACTGAGGACCTGACCGTCCGATTCGGCGCCCTGACGGCCGTGGACCGGGTAAGCTTAGAGATTCAGCCCGGAACGGTCTACTCCATCATCGGCCCCAACGGTGCCGGCAAAACCACCCTCTTTAACGCGATAACCGGGGAAATAAGGCCCACCTCGGGCCGGGTCCTCTTCCTGGACCGGGATATCACCAACCTGACCGTCTACCAGCGGGCCCAGCTGGGTATTGGCCGCTCCTTCCAGCGGACCAACATCTTTCCCAACCTGACGGTCTTCGAAAACGTCTGGCTTGCCAGTTTCGCCCGGCTTCACCCCTCCAGCCTCCCCCACCGGATACCCCGCCATCACCTGGCCGAAGCCAAAGACCGCGTCTACGAGGTCCTGGCCGAAGTCGGCCTGGCCGACCGGGCCAACCACCAGGCCGCCGAACTCTCCCACGGGGACCAGCGGCTGCTTGAGGTTGCCATTGCCCTCGGGCTGTCGCCAAAGCTCCTTATGCTGGATGAGCCCACGGCCGGCCTTTCGCCCGAAGAAACCCGCCGCATGATGGAACTTATAAAACAGTTGGCCGCCAAATACACGATATTGCTCATCGAGCATAAAATTCACCTCGTCATGGAAGTCTCGCAAATCGTTTCCGTGATGCATTTCGGTCGTATAATTGCCCAGGGTTCCCCCGAGCAAATCCAAAGGGACCCGGCCGTTCAAGAAGCATACCTGGGTAGGCGATGATTCTGGAAGTCAAAGAAATTCACGTCTACTACGGCCTGGCCCACGTCCTGCACGGCGTATCCCTTCAAGTCGACCGGGGTGAGGTTGTGGCCCTGCTGGGCCGCAACGGTGCCGGCAAAAGCACAACCATTAAGGCCATCATGGGGGTCGCACCGCCCAGGTCGGGAAGGGTGGTCTTTAAGGGGATTGATATTACCGGCTGGCCGCCGCATCGGGTGGCCCGCCTGGGGGTCGGATATGTGCCCGAGACCCGGGATATCTTCTCCCATCTGACCGCCGAGGAAAACCTCCTGATCGCTTACAACCGGCGTTCCCGCTGGGCCCCCGAGAGCATCGTGGAACTGTTTCCGAAGCTGGCGGAGCTCAAGAACAGGCGGGGTCGGCACCTCAGTGGCGGCGAACAGCAGATGCTGGCCATCGCCCGCGCCCTGCTGACCGGCCCGGAGCTTCTCCTCCTCGACGAACCCTCCCAGGGCCTGGCCCCTATCGTGGTCGAATCCATCCTCGATGCCGTCAGGCGCCTTAAAGGGCAGGGGCTGAGCATGCTGCTGGTCGAGCAAAACTTCGACCTGGCCGTACAGCTCGCCGACCGCGTCTACCTGATCGACCACGGGCAGATCGTCTTCGAGGGGACCGTGGCCGACCTCATGGCCAGGCCGGAGCTCACCACCCGCTACCTGGGCGTAACCGTCTAAAGCATCCCCGGGTTTGACAAGGCTCGGCGGGCGTCCATATATTGCCGATTGGGATGGGTACGACGGAGCGGGAAGAGCTTCTGGCCGAAATCGAGCGGCTCCGGGCCGAGAACGAGCGGCTTAAGGCCCAGATCGAGGACGAACTTATCCGCCGCATCGCCCAGCTCAATGCCCTGCATCGGGTCAATGCCGCCGCCAACAGCTCCCTCAACCTGGATGAGATGCTCCGCCTCACCGTCCACACCGTCAGCGAGGTGATGCGCACCGACGCCTGCTCCGTCTACCTGTTCGAGCCCGGCGACCGCCTCGTCCTGCGGGCCACCGTCGGCCTGAACCCGGAGGCCGTGGGCAAGTACTCCATCCGCCTCGGCGCCGGCATCACCGGCCTGGCCGCCGCCCAGGGCCGCCCCATCGCCGTAAAGGACGCCTGGGGCGACCCCCGCTTCATGGTGGCCCCCGGCCTCGGCGAGGAACCCTACAACTCCATGCTCTCCGTCCCCATCATCCTCTTCGCCGCCAGCGGCACCAAGCTCGTCGGCGTCCTCAACCTGATGACCCGTCAGCCCCGGGACTTCACCCCGGACGAGCTCAACTTCTTAGAGACCGTGGCCGGCCAGCTGGCCATCGCCATTGAAAATGCCCGCCTTTACAGCTACACCGACCAGAAACTCCAGGAGAAGATCGCCCAGCTCTCAACCCTCCAACAGGTCTTCCACCTGATGACCTCCACCCTGGATATCGGCCAGGTGCTCAAGGTCATCGTCGACCAGGCCGTCGCCTTAACCCGCTGCGATGCCGCCGCCATCTTCCAGCTCGACCCCGATTCGGAGTTTCTGACCATCGTCGCCGCCCACGGCCTGCCGGAAAACTTAACCCGAACCTGGCGGGCCCGGCCTGGCGAGACCGCCCCCGGCCTGGTCGTCCGCACCGGCCTGCCCCTGGTCATCCCGGACACGGCCGAGCTGGTGGGCCGGAAGGTGGTCCCCCTGGGTGAGGTTACCGATTTCCGGGCCGTCTTCTGCGTGCCCCTGGCCACTCAGGGCCAGACCTTCGGCGCCCTGGGCATCTACTGCCGCGACCGCCACGATTTTGACCCCGACGAGGTGATGTTCCTCTCAACCTTTGCCGACCAGGCGGCCGTCGCCCTGACCAACGCCCGGCTCTACTCCGAGGCCCAGCGCAACCTGGCGGCCAAGTCGGCGATGCTGGCCGAAATGCATCACCGGGTCAAAAACAACCTCCAGAACGTGGCCGCCCTGCTTTCCCTCCAGTACCGGCGCAGCCGCACCGAGGAGGCCCGCCGGGTCCTCAAAGAGAGCCTGGGGCGGATCGAGGCCATCGCCGCCGTCCACGACCTGCTTTCCGGGGGACAGGCCGAATGCACCACCTTGCAGCGGGTCGCCCACCAGATCGCCGACGTGGTCCTGAGCCACCTGGTGCCGCCCCGGCTCCAGGTGGAGTTCGGGGTCGACGGCGACGAGATCCCCCTGCCGGCCCGGGCCGCCACCGTCTTTGCCCTGGTGCTGAACGAGCTTTTAAACAACGCCATCGACCACGGGCGGCCGGCGGAGGGACCCCTGCGGGTCAAGATCACCGGCCAGTATTCCGACGAGGAGGTCCGGGTCATCGTGGCCGATAACGGTCCCGGCTTTCCGCCCGATTTCAGCGTCGACCGGCACGGGGGCCTGGGCCTCCGGATCGTCCGAACACTGGTGGAGCAGGACCTGGGGGGTAGGCTGCGCTTCGGAACCAATGGGGGGGCGGTAATAACCATCACCTTCCCGCCCCAATGACGGTCCGGGGCCTCAAACCCGAGACGGTCGCCTGGGCCGTCCTCTGGACCGCCTTTGGGGTTTTCCTCCTGCTCTGCGCCGGGACCATCCTGGCCGTCCGGTGGTTTATCCAGTCGGCCACGGTTACCGAGGAGGCCCAGTTAACCGTCACCGGCGGCACCGTGGCCATCCGGCCCCTGAGCCAGGGCGGCCCCGACTGGGTCGTCGCCCCGTCCCAGGCAGCCCTCAGGGAGTCCGACCAGGTGCGGACCGACGAAGGCTCCACCGCTTTCATCCGGCTGCCCGACGGTTCCACGGTCTCGGTTCTGCCGGGCACCGAACTTGCCCTAAGCCGGCTTCGGAGGTTCAGGTTCGGCGAGCCGGGTTACCTGCTGGACATCACCATCAAGTCGGGGCGGCTGATTCTGGGGGTGGCCCACCCGATTGGGCGGCCCACTGAGTTCCGGATTTTGGACGGGGGCGCCGAGGTGCGGCTGACCGAGGGCAACTACGCCGTCCGCAAGGAGGCCGACCGGCTCGAGGTGCGGGTCCGCCAGCTGGGCAGCGCCCTGGTCCGGAGCGGCCCCTTCGAGGTCAACCTGGGCTCCCTCCAGCGGGCCGTGGCTTACCCAGGCCGGGTGGACGGGCCCCTGCCCCCGGAGGACGACCTGATCAGGGCCGGCGATTTCAGCCAGGGGGTCGACGACCGGGCCTGGCAGCCGGTGGTCGAAGAGGCCTGCTGGGCCGCGCCCCAGGTTCAGAATCGCCTCGAACCGGCCCGGGTGGATGGGGAGCTGGCGGTCCGGTTCTTCCGCCAGGACAGTGAGGGCACCCCCTGCCAGATGTTCCTCCACCAGGAGATAAACCGGGACGTCTCGGACCTGATATCCCTGCGGCTCAGGATTGAGTTCCGGATCAACCGCCAGACCCTTTCAGGGGGCGGCTACCTGGGGAGCGAATACCCGGTCCAGGTCAGGATGCTTTACCGGGGCGCCGACGGGGGCGAGCGGCTCTGGGTCCGGGGATTTTATATCCAGAATGTAGAGGGCCGACGGACCGACCACGGCGTAAAAGTCGACGGCGGCCGCTGGGTTGAGTACTGGGTTCCCGATGCCGAGGACCCGAGCCTGCTAAGCTTGGCCGGGGGCGTCCGGTACATCCGGTGGATCGAGGTCATGGCCAGCGGCCACGACTTCGAATCCTATGTCCGCCGGGTAAGCCTCCTCGGGCAGTGAGGGGGGCACAGGACCGCATGTGGTAGTATAGTAGGGTAAGGAGGCGAGGGAGATGGATGCGGGAAAACAGCTCCGTAAAAGCAACACCAACCGGCTGCTCTTCGGGGTCTGCGGCGGCCTCGGCGAGTACTTCAACGTCGACCCCCTGGTCTTCCGGGTCGCCTTTATTGCCCTGGCCTTGGTGCAGGGCCTGGGGATCCTGCTCTACCTGTTGCTGGTGTTCCTCATGCCAAGGCCGGCGGCGTCGAGCACCGACCTGCCCAACGCCCTTAAGGACAACCTGAGGTCGGCGCCCGCCGAAGCCACCGAGGCCGGGCGCCGGGCAATCCGGATCCTCCGGGGCCAGCCGGTCGCATCAGCCGAAGGCGGGGAGCATCCGGAGGGGCCCTAAATCTGGGGCGGCCCGGTCGGGCCGCTAACGCCTAGTAGCGATTCGAGAGGTCGCGATAGACCTGGGCGGTGTTTTCTTCGAAATAGAGAAAAGCGGCGTCGACCTGTTCCTCGGAAAGCTCGGGGAAGTGCCGGGCGATGGCCGCAAATGAGCCGCCGCTGTTATTGTAGACAAAGATAATATCGGCCACGGCGATGTCGGTTCCGCGGATATAGGCGGTTCCGTCCGGGCCGACCTCGATAAACTCCTCGAAAGCTTGCCCCATCGAAGCGACGACTCCTTATTTTTACCCAAATTTTAGCCCCCATCCCCTCCCCCCGTCAAAGAAGCCGACCAGGCTGGCAAGTCGCTGCCTTCTGAAGGGCTTCTGGTTCCGTTTGACGGTCTGGAGTCGGCTTGACAATGGCAATCCCGCAGATACCAAACTTTTTCGCTAACCGCAACCATTACCCAGAAAGGAGGAATTCGAATGGCTCGGGAGCGGAGGCGATTAACCCGGCGGGCTTTTATTGCGGCGGGGGCGGCGACGCTGGCCGCGGCCTGTACTCAGGCGGCCCAGGAACAGCGGCCCCAGCAGCCCCAGGCCCAGCCACCAGCCGCCCAGCAGGAGGCGGCCCGAACGGCCAGAACCTTTACCTGGAAGATGCAGAGCACCTGGACTGCCGGCGACTGGCACCAGCAGAACCCGAAAAACTTCGTCGACATGGTCCAGGAAATGTCCGGCGGCCGCCTGCGCATTGAGCTCCTGCCGGTCGGGGCGGTGGTGCCGGCCTTCGAGGTTCTGGATGCCGTTCATAAGGGGCTTCTAGATGCCGGCAACTCCTGGCCCGGCTACTGGTACGGGAAGCACCCGGCGGCCACCCTTTTCGGCAGCATCCCGGGCGGGCCCTTCGGCATGAACTCGGAGGACTTCCTCGGCTGGATGTACCTGGGCGGCGGGCTCGAGCTCTACAACGAGCTCCTTCAGAAAGAGCTCGGGCTTAATGTGGTTGCATTCCCGTCTTTCGGCGAGACCCCTGAACCCCTCGGTTGGTTCCCGCGGCCCATCCGGAACGTGGCCGATTTTAAAGGCCTTAAATTCCGGGCCGCCGGGATGTCCGCCGAGGTGTTCAGCGAGTTTGGGATGTCGGTGGTTACGCTGCCCGGCGGCGAGATAATTCCTGCCCTCGAACGCAAAGTCATCGACGCCGCCGAGTTCAGCGACCCCACCTCCGACATGTCCCTGGGATTCCAGGACGTTTTAAAGCACTACCACCTGCCGGGCATCCACCAGCCCACCGGCATTATGGAGATTCTCATCAACAAACAGAAGTGGGACGAACTTCCCACCGACCTGAAGGCCATCGTGTGGAGGTTCTTCGGGAGCTTATTTTCGGCATCGTCCCCATAGCGACCCTGATCTTCGCCGCCCTCGGAAGCATCCTGGCCGGCCTGGCGACCCCAACCGAGGCCGCGGCCATGGGGGCCTCTGCGGCCCTGGTGCTTACGGCCCTTTACCGGCGCCTTAACTTCCGACTGCTTCGGGAGGCGGTGGTCCGAACCCTGGAGACCACCAGCATGATCCTTTTCCTGGCGGTGTCGGCAAACTTTTACGCGGCCGTTTTCGGCCGGCTGGGCACCGGCACCTGGCTCACCGAACAGATTCTGGCCCTGCCGGTCGACCCTATAGTCATGCTGATTTTAATTATGGCCCTTATCTTTCTGCTAGGCTGGCCCCTTGAATGGCCGGCAATCATCCTGATTTTTCTGCCCATCATCCTGCCCGTGGTTCAGGCCCTCGGTTTTAACCTGCTCTGGTTCTGCATCTTGGTGGCGGTCAACCTTCAGACGGCGTTCCTCTCGCCGCCGGTGGCCGTGGCGGCCTATTACCTCAAGGGTGTGGCCCCCGAGTTTGACCTGAAAGACATCTACGCCGGCATGCTGGAGTTTATGGTGCTGCAGCTGGTGGGCCTGGCCCTGGTTTTCCTGTTCCCCGACCTTGCCCTATGGCTGCCGCGGCTGCTTTACGGCGGACAGTAGGGACAGGGCCTGCTACTGGATGAGCACCTCGTACATTTCGCCGATGGAGAGGCCCAGGTGAATCCGACGGATCGCCTCGGCGAAGAGGGGCGCAACCGAAAGGACGGTTATCTTCCCGATCCGCTTCTCCGGGGGCAAGGGCAGCGTGTCGGTTACGACGACCTCCTCAAAGGGGCCCTGGGCCAGCCGTTCAATGGCCGGGCCGGAAAACACCCCGTGGGTGGCAACGGCATAAATTGACCGCGCCCCGGCGGCCAGCAGCGCCTCGGCCGCCCGGGTCATGGTCCCCGCCGTGTCGATCTCGTCGTCAAAGACCACCGCATCCCGGCCCGCCACGTCCCCGATAACCGTGAGCACCTCCACCCGGGTCCCGGTGGGGGCCCGCCGCTTTTCAATGATGGCCGTCGGCACATTTAAATACTCGGCAAAGTTTCGGGCCCGCTTGGCAACCCCAATGTCGGCCGCAACCACCACCGGGTTAAGCAGCCGCCGGGTGCGCACGTAGTCGGCCAGGGTAAAGAAGGCCGTAAGCTCGTCCACAGGTATCGTGAAGAAGCCCTGAATCTGCCCGGCGTGCAGGTCCATGGTTACCACCCGGTTGGCCCCGGCCACCTGCAGAAAGTCGGCGATAAGTCGGGCGGTAATGGGGACGCGGGGCTGGTCTTTTTTGTCCGTCCGGCCGTAAGCGTAGTAGGGGATTACGGCCGTGATGCGCTCGGCCGAGGCCCGCCGGGCCGCATCCAGCATGATGAAAAGCTCCATCAAGTTGCGGTTCACCGGCGAAGCGATGGGCTGGATGATAAAGACGTCGTGGGACCGAATGGAGGAATGATAACGGACGAAGATATTCTCATTCGAAAACTCAAAGACATCCACCCCGCCCAGCTCCACCCCGAGGACCTCACAGACTCGCCGGGCAAATTCCGGGTGGGCGTTGCCAGAGAATATACTCAGCCGCTGGTACAAGGTCGCCGTTGCCCCCTCGGCCTCGATTTTCGATGCCTCCGTCGCAGATTTTAATACACCCCGGACCCCCACGCCAGGTGCGGGCTGCCCCGGTCTCGACAGGCTGTAGGGGCACCGCCGCTTTTTACGCCAGCCCGACCCTCGCAAACTCAAACTGAGGTAAAGTCTAACCGGAACGGCGGCGATGCCTGCACCTCGCCTGCGCTGGCTTCTGCTGGGATTCTGGCTTCTGCTTGCCGGCGGGTCGCTGGCCCTTATCCGCCTGGGCCAGCCCGCAAGCGGCCCTCTGCCGGCCCCGGCAGGCACCCCAGGCCCTGCGGGCCAGGTTCTCCGCTACCGGCTGGACCCGGAAAGGTTTATCCTGCTGGAGGTCGAACCCCTCAAGCCGGGACCCAACGATTTCCGGGTAACCCTCCTCGACCGGAATCTCCAGCCGATACCGGCCGGGGGGCTTTACCTGCGGCTACGGCGGCTCGACCAGGACAGCCCTCCGATAGACCTCCCCCTTAGCCGAGCCGATAACCGGCCCGGCTTTTCGGCCCGCCACGACCTTGAACCGGGCTGGTGGGCGGCCGAGGGGGGCCTCGCCGGTGGCCCGGCCCAGACCTTTTACTTGCTGGTCGGGTCGCCCGGTGGGGCGGCCTCCGACCCCGGGGCAGCGGAGCTGTTGAACCGGGCCGTTGACGAGTTCGGCCGGCTTGCAGGCGTGCGCTGGGAGGAGCAGCTCACCAGCGGCCTGCCCTATCCTACTGAGGCCGGGGCCTGGGTCCTGACCGAGGCGGAGGCCCAGGCCCCCGACCGGGTCCACCTGAAGGTGACCCTGGACGGGTCGGTCCGGGAAACGTATCAGGTCGGGGGCCGGCGCTGCGACCGGGAAGGCGGCGGACCCTGGCAGTGCGCCGACGCAACCCCGCTAAATCCCTTCGACCGGAGCCCCTTCCGCTCGGCCGCTCAGGTCAGCCTGGGCCGCCAGGAAACTGTCGACGGGGAGCCGGCCCGGGTGGTATTTTTCTATTACCCGGCCGCCGAAGCCTGGTACGCCTGGTGGGTTGGGGAACAGACCGGCTGGCTGCGGCGGGAAGTTATGCTGGCCCCCGGCCACGTGATGGTTGCCCGCTATTTCGACCACAACCTCCCCTTAAATATCGGCCTCCCGTCGGGCGGTTAAGTCCGCCCCGCCTCCCGCAGGGCCAGCTCCACCAGGGTCCGAACGCCGACGCCGGTGCCGCCCTTCGGAATGTAAGGCTGCTCCTTATCGGCCCGAGCCGTGCCGGCGATGTCCAGGTGGACCCAGGGCGTATCCTCGGCAAACGCCCGGATGAAGTAGGCCGCGGTGATGGCCCCGGCCTCCCGGCCGCCCACGTTCTTGAGGTCAGCGCAGTCGCTTTTAAGCTGCTGCCGGTACTCCTCGAACATGGGCAGCTCCCAGATTTTCTCCCCGGCCGCGTCGGCCGCGGCCTTCACCTTGCCCAGGAGCTCGGGGTTGTTCGTAAAGGCCCCGCTGGCCACGGTGCCCAGGGCAACGACGCAGGCCCCGGTAAGGGTCGCCAGGTCCACGATAGCCCTGGCCCCCAGCTTCCGGGCGTAGCAGACGCAGTCGGCCAGCACCAGCCGGCCCTCGGCGTCGGTGTTGATAATCTCCACGGTGGTGCCGTTCATCGCCCGGACGATATCCCCGGGCCGGGTCGCCGTACCCGAGGGCATGTTCTCGGTGCAGCCGGCCAGGCCGATGACGTTCAGCTTCGGCTTGAGCCGGGCGATGGCCTGCATCGCCCCCAGCACGGCCGCCGCCCCGGACATGTCGGTCTTCATCTCCTCCATCCCCTGGGCCGGCTTCATCGAGATGCCGCCGGTGTCGAAGGTTATCCCCTTGCCGATGAAGGCGATGGGCGGCTGGGCGCGGTCGGTGCCCCAGTATTTGAGGACGATAAGCTTAGGCGGCTGGGCACTGCCGGCGGCGACGGCCAGGAACGCCCCCATCCCCAGGGACTCCATCTGCTCCCGGTCCAGAACCTCGTACTCCAGCCCGTAGCGGTCGGCAAGCTCCCGGGCCCGGTTGGCCATCTCGGTGGGAGTAAGCACGTTGGCCGGCTCGTTAACCAGGTCCCGGGCAAAATTCACCGCCTCGGCGATGATACGGCCCCGCTCGACCCCCTCGGTCAGGACCGGCACCTTGGCGGCGTCGAACTCGACCACCTGAACTTCCTCGAGGTGGCCGCCGTTCTCCTCCCGGTTCGTCAGGTATTTATCAAAACGATAGAGACCCAGCAGGGTGCCCTCGGTCAGCGCCTGGGCGGCCGCGGCGGGGTCCAGGCCGCCGATGCCGGCCCCGTGGACGATGGTAGCGATTTTCTGACAACCAGCCTTCCGTAGGGTCTTGGCCGCCGTGGCCGACACCTGCCGGACCCGGTCCAGGTCAAACTCCGAGGACTTCCCCAGGCCCACCACCAGCACGTTATCGGCCGGAATCCGGCCAAAGGTCGGGACCACAAAGGTTTCGTTAAGTTTGCCCTTAATGTAACCTTTGGCGATGAGCCGGCTGATCTCGCCCCCAAGGGCGCGGTCCACCGCCCCAGTTGCCCCACCCGGGCGGGTTACGCCCTCGAAGAGGTTCACCACCAGCCCGTCCACCTGGGCTTCGGCAATATTCCCGGCTACAACCCGTACCTCGGTCACTGTGGGGTCCTCCTTTCGGGGTAAGGGGTAATTTAACCAGACACAGTTTAGACCCACCCCCAGCCCCTGGTCAACGGACGGCATCTGCTAGACTTTAGTCGAGATGGTCTACATCGGCACCTCGGGCTTCAGCTACGACGACTGGGTTGGGCCCTACTACCCGGCCGGGCTGCCCCGTCGGGGCTGGCTGGAGTACTACGCCCGGGAGTTCAACACCGTCGAAATTAACTCCACCTACTACGCCATCCCCAGCGCCCGGACCATGGCCGCCCTGGCCCGGCGGGTCCCGGCCGGCTTTCTCTTCGCCGTGAAGCTCCCCCGGGAGCTCACCCACGAGCGGACGGCCGACGGGGCCGAGGTCTTCCGCCGGTTCCGGGCCGCCCTCGACCCCCTCATCGCCGCCGGAAAGCTGGGGGCCCTGCTGGCCCAGTTCCCCAACAGCTTCCGGCCCGACCCCAGAGCCTGGGATTACATCGCCCGCCTCCGGGACCTGGCCGCCGACCTGCCCCTGGTCGTCGAGTTCCGCCACGTCGGATGGGTGCGCCCCGAAACCTTCGGGCAGCTCCGTCGCCTCGGGGTCGGCTTCTGCTGCGTGGATGAGCCCCAGCTGCCGGGCCTGCTGCCCCCAGTCGCTGAGGCCACCGGGCCGGTGGGCTACGTGCGCTTCCACGGGCGGAACAAGGCCAAGTGGTGGAAACACGAGCACGCCTACGAGCGCTACGATTACACCTACTCCGTCGAGGAGCTGGAGGAGTGGGTCCCGAAAATCCGCCGCATCGCCGGCCTCACGGAGCGAACCTTCGTCTTCGCCAACAACCACTTCCAGGCCCAGGCGATCCAGACCGCCCGCCAGCTCCGAATGCTCCTCGAACAACCGGCACCGCTCCCCTAGCCGATGCGCAGCCCGGCCTGCAAATCCCTGGACGTCCTCCTGATCGGCGGGGGCGTTCTCATTGCCGACCAGGTAACCAAGGCCCTGGTTCGGGTCCACCTGCCCCCGGGGGCCTCTTTCCCGGCCGAGTGGCCGGTCCGGCTCACCCACGTGACCAACACCGGGGCCGCCTTCGGCCTTTTCACCAACCAGAGCCTGATCCTGACGTTTGTGGCGTTCTTGGCCATTGGGCTGATAATTTATTATTACCGGAGGTTGCCCGAGGGGGCCTGGGCCCTGCGGGCCGCCCTGGGTCTCCAGCTGGGCGGGGCCGTCGGCAACCTGATTGACCGCATCTGGCAGGGCTACGTAACCGACTTCATCGACCTGCGTTTCTGGCCGGTCTTTAACATTGCCGATTCGGCCATAACCGTTGGCGCGGTCTTGCTGGCCGTAAGCATCCTTTGGCCGGACCTTATTAAGGGCCGTGGGCCGGTCGAACATGCACCCACCAGTGCCGGCGACCGCCGGGGCGAGGCCTGAGGTCCGCCGGTTCACGGCCTCCAGTCCCGGCGAACGTCTCGACCGCTTCCTGGCCGCCCAGTGTCCCGACCTTTCCCGGAGCCGCATCCAGGAGCTGATTCGGGACGGGCGGGTTAGGGTGGACGGGGTTGTCGTCGTCAAGCCGGCCCACCGGCTCCGGGGCGGCGAGCTTATCGATGTGGAGGTCATTCCCAAGCCGCGCCCCGGGGTCGTTCCGACTCCCCTGCCCCTTAAGGTCGTTTACGAGGACGAGGACCTGCTGGTTATCGATAAGCCGGCCGGGCTTGTGGTCCACCCGGGCGCCGGCCACCACACCGACACCCTGGCCAACGCCCTGGTGGCCTACCTGGGTCGGGCCCCCACTCCCGACGAGCGGCCGGGCATCGTCCACCGGCTGGATAAAGACACCTCGGGCCTGATGGTGGCGGCCAAAAATGAGGCCGCCCACCGCCGCCTTCAGGCCGACCTCAAGGCCCGCCGCTTTAAGAAGGGCTACCTGGCCCTGGTCGAAGGCCGACTTGCCCCGCCCGAGGGGACCATCGACGCCCCGGTGGGCCGGGACCCCCGCCGCCGAACCCGGATGGCAGTGGTGAGCACTGGCCGGCCGGCCGCAACCCGCTACCGGGTTTTAGAGTATCTAGCGGGCTCAACCCTGGTGGAGGTCTGGCCCGAGACCGGCCGGACCCACCAGATCCGGGTCCACTTTTCCAGCCTCCGCCACCCCCTGGTGGGCGATGCCCTGTACGGCCGCCCGTGCCCGTCCCTCAACCGGCATTTCCTGCACGCGTTTTACCTGGGGTTTCCCCACCCCCAGACGGGGCAGTGGCTGGAGTTTACTTCGCCCCTTCCCCCCGAGCTCGAGGCCGAACTCGCCCGCCGCCGGGCACCCTTGGGGCTTTCCGGCGGCCTTAACCCCTTCACCCATGCCGCAGGCGCACCACCGTGGGTCTCTCCAAGGGGGGAAGGGACTTCCAGCCCCATCAGCCCGTCAGGCTTTATAATCTTCCCGGGGTAATGTTATGTCCAGGCAGGCCCTCGTCACCGGGGGCGCAGGCTTTATCGGGGTCAATCTGGCGGCCGCCCTGGCCGCCGACGGCTGGAACGTCCATATCTTCGACCTGCTGGCCCGGCCCGGAACGGAGTGGAACCTGAGCTGGCTTAAACGCCAGTACCCCGCCCGGGTCACCTTCACCCGGGCGGATATCCGGGACTTCCCGGCCGTCCGTGAAGCCGTCCGACGGGCCGATGTCATCTTCCACCTGGCCGCCCAGGTGGCTGTCACCACCTCCTTGGTCGACCCCCGAACAGATTTTGAGGTGAACGCCCTGGGCACCCTGAATGTGCTGGAGGCAGTCCGGCAGTCCGGTGTCCGCCGCCCCCTCCTTTACACGTCAACCAATAAAGTCTACGGCGCGCTGGCTGGGGCTCCGGTGGTCGAGGAGGCCACCCGCTACCGCTACACTGACCGGCCCTGGGGAATCGACGAAACCCAGCCCCTCGATTTTCATTCCCCTTACGGCTGTTCCAAGGGGGCGGCCGACCAGTACGTTCGGGACTACGCCCGGGTTTACGGGCTGCCCACGGTGGTGTTCCGAATGTCCTGCATTTACGGCCCCCACCAGTTTGGGACCGAGGACCAGGGCTGGGTGGCCCATTTTGTAATCTCGGCCCTTGCCGGCCGGCCCATCACCATCTACGGCGACGGCAAACAGGTGCGGGATGTCCTCTTTGTAACCGACCTGGTGGCCGCCATGCGGGCGGCCATAGACCGCATCGACGTCACCGCCGGCCGGGTCTACAACATCGGGGGTGGGCCGGAAAATACCCTCTCGGTCTGGCACGAGTTCGGACCCCTTCTGGCCGACGTCCTGGGTGCTCCCCTGCCCCCGCCGACCTTTGCATCCTGGCGGCCGGGGGACCAGAAAGTGTACGTGAGCGATATCCGGCGGGCAATGCAAGACCTGGGCTGGCGGCCCCTGGTCGGTGTGCGGGAGGGCCTGCGAATCCTGGCCGACTGGGTTCGGGCCCACCGTGACCAGGTTGCGGCAGACCGAACGGCCCGGTGAAGCTTCTCATCGCCCTCACCTACTACCGGCCCCACATCAGCGGTCTCACCATCTACGTGGAACGGGTGGCCGGGGCCCTGGCCGCCCGGGGCCACGAGGTGCAGATTCTTACTTCCCGGTACGACCCCGCCCTGCCCCTGGTTGAGGTGCGGGAGGGCGTTAAGGTCAGGCGGGTGCCGGTCCTGATGCGCATAAGCAAGGGCGTGGTCATGCCCACCATCGGCCTCTGGGCCACTAAACTCGTCCGCTGGGCCGATGTGGTCTGGCTGCACCTGCCCCAGTTCGACGCTGCCGGCATCGGCCTGCGGGGCCGGCTCTTCGGCAGGCCGGTGGTGCTCACCTATCACTGCGACATCCGCCTGCCCCCGGGCCTTCTCAACCGGGCCGCCAACCTGGTGGTGCATCTGATGGACCATGTGGCGGCCTGGACAGCCGATGCCATCGTAGCCTACACCGAGGACTACGCCCGCCACTCCCCCTATCTTTCCAGATACATGCGCAAGGTCCGGGTCATCCCACCCCCGGTTGAGCTTCCGGCACCCGAACCCGGCCGGGTGGCGGCCTTCCGTAAGAAATGGGGCCTCGACGGGCAGGTCGTCGTTGGGATGATGGCCCGGCTGGCGGCGGAGAAGGGTGTGGAGTACCTTCTGGAGGCTCTTCCCCACATTCTGGCCGTTTACCCCAATACCCGGGTGCTCTTCGCCGGACCCTACGAGAACGTGGTGGGCGAGGCCGCCTACGCCCGGCGGCTTCGGCCCCTCTTCGAACGCTACCGGGACCACTGGACCTTTGTCGGGGTCCTGGACCCGGCCGAGGCCGTCGCCTTCTTCGCCAACTGCCACGTAACCGTCCTGCCCAGCATCAATGCCACCGAGTCCTTCGGCCTGGTCCAGGTCGAGTCTATGCTCTGCGGCACCCCGGTGGTGGCCAGCGACCTGCCCGGCGTCCGGGTGCCGACGGCCACCACCGGCATGGGCCGGACCGTTCCGCCCCGCAACGGCCGGGCCCTGGCCGAAGCCATCCTTGAAGTGCTGGCCCACCGGGAGGCCTACGTCCGCCCCCGGGAGGAGGTCGAGCGTCACTACAGCACCGGGCGCACCGCAGCCGCCTATGAGGAGCTCTTCAAAACCCTGCTCGACCGGCGCGCTTTCCAGTAGGGCCCCGGTGCCGTCAGGAGAGGACCTTCTGCGGGCCCACCTGCGGGAAGTGCCGGCTTTCCGGGCGCTGCTCAGGTCCGTGGAGGCCCGGTTCTACCGGGACCTGCCCCTGGCGGGCCCGGTCCTCGACCTCGGGTGCGGGGATGGGCATTTCGCCAGCCTCGCCCTGTCGGACCTGGCCCCGGTTGGGGTGGACCTGTCGGCCGGAGCCCTGCGGGAGGCCGTCCGGCGCCGGGTCTACCGGGCGGTCATCCGGGCCGACGCCGCCTGCCTGCCCTTTCGCTCGGAAGTTTTCGGCACCGTGGTGAGCAACTCGGTTCTCGAGCACATTCCCGGGGTCGAGGCCGTCCTGGCCGAAATAAGCCGCGTGTTGAAGGCGGGGGGCCGACTGGCTTTCTCCGTCCCCAGCGAGCACTTTGCCGAGTATTTATCCGTCGGCCGGATCCTTGAGCGGCTGGGGCTCGGCCGTCTGGCCGGGGCCTACCAGCGGTTCTTCAACCGCATTTCCCGCCACGTTACCTGCGAAAGCCCGGCCTGGTGGGCCGCCCGACTGAAGGCGGTGGGCCTCGAGCCCGTGGAGTATCATTACTACTTCTCACCAGGGGCCACGGCCCTGCTGGAATGGGGCCATCTTTACGGCCTCCCCGCCCTTGGGTTTAAAAAGCTGGTCGGCCGCTGGGTCTTAGCGCCCTGGACCTGGAGCCTCTGGCCGGTGGCGCGGGTTCTCCGTCGGTATTATTTGGAGCCCCCGGCCGAGGCCGGGGCCTATTTCTTCATGATTGCGGCCAAACCCCAAAGCTGATGGCGGCCCCGTACCTACCGCCCATCTTTTTAAGCTTTCTCTTGGCCGTCGGCGGCCAATTCGTCCTGGACGGCAGCCCCCGGGATCGCCTGCCGATGTTCGGGCTGCTCCTCTACGCCTTAGCCGCCGCGGTCGGCTTCTGGGCCTTCTGGCGGGGCCGGTTGGGGCCGGGACCGCCCGGCCCACCGCCACGGGCCGACCCCAAACGGACGGGGAGGGTTCCCAGGCTCCCCTGGCTGGCCCTCAGCCTTGGGGGAATGGTTCTAGCCTTTGCCGGCGCCGGGGGGAACCAGTTTCGCCTCCCCGGCCTCGTGGCCTGGGCCGTAGGGGTCGTCGCCTGGTTTGCGGCCTGGTGGTGCGAACCGATACGGCCAAGCCCAGACCCCGTCCGGCGACCTTTCACCGTCGGTTGGTGGCATCTGCTGGCCATCGGGGTCCTGGGCCTTGGGATTGCCTTCCGCTACTGGGACCTTAACGGCCTTCCCCACGACGTTAACAGCGACCACGCCGAGAAGCTGCTGGACGTGCGGGACGTGCTGGCCGGAGATTACAAAATTTTCTTCCCCAGGAATACCGGCCGGGAAGCCTTCCAGTTTTACTTAGCCGCCGCAACGGTCGAAATCTTTAACCTTCCGCTCCACAAGTATGCCCTTCAGGTAGGTACCGCCTTCATCGGGACGCTGATGCTCCCGGCCCTCTACCTGCTGGGGGCGGCATTGTGGGGAAGAGCCGGTGGCCTCTGGACCATGTTTTTCGGGGCGGTGGCGTCCTGGGCAGTTATCCCCGCCCGGGTGGGCCTGCGGTACCCATTTCTGCCCACCTTCGCGGCCTGGACCTTGGCCTTCCTCGTTCGGGGGCTTCGTTCGGGAAGCCGGTCGGATTTCCTCTGGATGGGGTTTTTCCTGGGCGTCGGCCTCTACGGTTACTCACCCTTCCGGGGGATGCTGGCCGCCCTTCCCGTCGGATTCCTGGCAGCCTGGGCCCTCCGCCGGGGTTGGAGGACCCCAGACGGCCGCCGGCTCCTCGGCAACTTCGCCATCGGGATGCTTACGGCGGTGCCCGTGCTTGCACCCATGCTACGCTTTGTTTTCGACAACCCGGTCGTCTTCTTCGGCCGGGTGTTCACCCGGGTCTCCACCTGGGAAAAGCCCATCGAAGGAGACCCGGTGGGGATTCTGGCCGAAAACCTTGGTCGAGCCCTGCTTATGTTCCACTGGACCGGGGACGAAGTTTACGTTGCCACCCTACCCTTTCGGCCGATGCTCGACCCGGTTCTCGGCGGCCTTCTGGTCCTCGGCCTGACGGGGGCCGTCATCTGGGTTTGGTCTCGACGGGACCCGGTGCCCGTAGCCGTGGCTGCGGCCGGCCTGATCATGCTGCTACCTTCGGCCTTAAACCTTGCCTTCCCCCGGGAAAATCCAAGCACCGTCCGGGCCGCCGGGGCCCTGCCGACGGTCCTAGCCCTGGCCGCATTGCCCCCGAGCCTCTGGGTATTTAGGCAGGGGCGGGAGAATTGGGCAGCCGCCGCGGCTCGGCTCGTGGGGGCCGCGGTCCTTGCTTTTATTCTTTTGCGGACCAATGCCGACCGGATATTCGTCGCCTATGCCGAGGCCTACTGTCAGCGGGCCTTGAACGCTGCCGAGGCGGCCGAACTTATCAGCGGATTTTACCGGCTGACCGGCTCACAGCGGGACGCCTTCTACGTGGCCTATCCTTACTGGTTTGACTCCCGCCTTATCGGGATGTGGCTTGGGAACCTGGACTGGCCTCACACGGTTCTAAGCGAGGAGTTGCCCGGTGTCCTCCCCGACCACCTGCGCCGGCCGGGACCGAAGCTTTACCTGATTCATCCCCAGGACCGGCTCAGCCTGCTGACCCTTCAGTCAGCCTACCCACGGGGCGTCCCCACCGAGGTTCCCAGGCAGAGATGCGCCGGCGAAGGTATGGTGGCCTTTTGGGTACCCCCGAACTGAGCCGACCCGCCGTCAGAGGGTAAGCTTTGCCTCGAGCTCGTCGGGGGGGCGGTTAAGGCCGACCAGGCTCAGGCGCAGCCGCTCCGTGCGGAAAAGGTCCCGGGCCACCCGCAGGACGTCGTCGGCGGTCACCGCCTCGATCCGCTCCAGCCGCTCCTGGGGCGTCATGATCTGCCCCAGGACGGCCTCCTGCAGGCCGTAGTAGGCCGAAAGGTTCTCCGACCGCTCCAGTTGGAACATCAGGGTCACCTTCTGCCGCTCCTTGGCCCGGGCCAGCTCGTCGGCCGGCACCGGCTCCTGCCGGAGGCGGTCGAGCTCCGTCAGGATCGTGGTGAGGGCCAGGTCAAACCGGCCGGGGTCGAGGCCGGCGTAAACGACCAGCTGGCCGGTATCCTTGTGCCCGACCACGTACGAATAGACCGAGTAGGCCAGCCCCAGCCGCTCCCGAACGTTTAAAAAGAGCCGGGAGCTCATCCCCTCGCCCAGAACCGAGTTCATAACCATGGCCGCAAACCGGTCCGGGTGCCAGAGGGAGTAAGCCTGGACCCCCAGGTTTATGTGAACCTGGTTCGTCGGCTTATCCCCCACCACAACCCGCGGGCCGCCGTCGGTTGATTTAAACGCCGGTTCGGGCCGCTCCGGCCCCGGCGCCCACTCCCCCAGGTACGACCTGGCCAGCTCCACCAGCTCATCGGCGACCAGCCGCCCGGCCCCCACCAAAACCGCCCGCTGGGGCCGGTAATGGAAATCCAGAAAGCCCGCCATATCCTCCCGCCGAACCCCGGCCACCGTCTCCCGGAACCCGATGATGGGCCGGCCCAGGGGGTCGTCGGGGAAAAGGAGCCGCTGAAAGAGCAGCGAAACGTAAGTTTCCGGCTGGTCCTCGTAGCGGCTTATCTCCTGCTGGATGACGCCTTTTTCCCGCTCCAGCTCCGCCGGGTCCAGCAGGGGGTTTAAAACCAGGTCTGAAACGACGTCGACCGCCGTCTCCAGGTGCTCCGGGGTCACCTTGGCGTAGAAGTTGGTGTATTCAAAGCCGGTGGCGGCATTGAGCTGCCCCCCAATGCCCTCGATGGCCTCGCTGATCTGGCGGGCCGTCGGCCGCTTCTTCGTACCCTTGAAGACCATGTGCTCCAGAAAGTGGGAGATGCCGGCCAGGTTATCCGGCTCGTAGCGGCTGCCGACGGCCACAAAAAGCCGAACGGCCACCGATAGGGCTCCAGGTTGTTCGGCCGCTATTACCCGCAGCCCGTTTTCCAGCTGAATTCGGCTGAACTTCCAGTCCTGCATGCTTTAGTTATTTTAATCGAACTCCAGCCGTTTGTGCCGCATGACAATGCTCTCCAGCAGTCCCAGGGACAGCAGGGTTGTAAGGAGGGAGCTTCCGCCGTAGCTTATAAGGGGCAGGGGAATACCCGTAACGGGCAGAAGGCGGCTGTTGGCCCCGATGTTGATAAAGGCCTGGGAGAAGATCTGGACCACGATGCCGGTGGCCACCAGCCGGCCGAAGTCGTCCCCGGCCAGCATCCCGGCCCGGATGCCCCGGAAGAGCAGCAGGATAAATAGGCCGAAAAGGACCATCGCCCCCACAAACCCCAGCTCCTCCCCGATGACGCTGAAGATAAAGTCCGTATACTGGACCCGCAAAAAGTTAAGCTGCGTCTGGGAGCCCTGGCCCAGGCCCCGGCCGAAAAGTCCCCCCGACCCCACGCTTATCTCCGACTGCCGCACGTTATACCCGGCCCCCAGCGGGTCCAGCATCGGGTTGAAAAAGACCATAAGCCGCTCTCTCATATAGTCCCGGAGCAAATACCGAAAGGCCAGCGGCGCCGACGCAATCCCCAACGCCGCCAGTCCCAGCAGGTACCTCAGGCGGACGCCGGCCATAACGGCCATCCCAAACCAGATGGCCCCAAGAATCAGGTCGGTGCCCAGGTCCGGCTGGGCGTAAACCAGGGCCAGAAAAGGCAACGTCGCCCCAAGACTCAGCCCAAAGACCCGCAAGCTCCTTACCTGTTCCTGATAGACGGTGAAAATCTTGGCCAGGGTAAGAATGAGGGTAAGCTTGGCCAGCTCGGAGGGCTGGACGGGGATCGGCCCGAAGTTTATCCAGCGGCGGGCCCCGTAAGTTGCGTCCCCCACCAGGAGCACCAGCACCAGCAGGGCAATAGTGACGGCGTAAAAGGTTTCGGCCAGGTGGCCGAAGAGCCGGTAATCCACGAAACACACCAGGAAAAACAGGGCGAGGCCGGCCAGCCCGAAGAGTAGCTGGCGGGCAACGGGGGACTCGAGGGGGTCATCCGGGGTGTTGCCGCTGGCGGCCGCGCTCCAGATCATCACCAGCCCGTAGGCCAGAAGCCCGGCGGCCGCGGCCAGAAGCCACGGGTCGAAGCGGCGCAGAAGCCTCAGGTCCATTTAGCCCCGCTTGCGGCTGAAGTAAAACTCGAAGATCTGGCGGGCGGCGGGGGCGGCCGTGAAGGACCCGCCCTGGCTCAGCTCGTGGAAGACCGTCACGACGATTTCGGGGTCATTGTAGGGGGCGAACCCGGTGAACCAGCCGTGGTAGCGCCGGGCACTGATGGGCCCCCACTCGGCAGTCCCCGTTTTTCCGGCCACCGCCACCCCCGGAATATTTACCACCGTCACGATGCCGCTGGTCACCCCGTCCCGCATCCCGGCCCGGATAAGCTCTAGATACTCGGGCCGGATGCCCACCTCCCGACGCACCACCGGTTCGAACCGCCAGACGGTGCGGCCTTCAGGGTCCCTGATTTCCCGCACCAGCTGCGGCTTAAGAAGCTTGCCGCCGTTGGCCACGGCGGCGGTGGCCATGGCCAGCTGCAGGGGGGTAACCGTGACCTCCCCCTGCCCGATGCCGGCGTTATAAACATCCCCCAGGTAGGCCGGCTCGCCCCGGACCTTGCGGTACCAGTCGTTGCTGGGAATGGTCCCCTCCGCCTCACCGGGCAGGTCGATGCCCGTCTTCTCCCCGAAGCCGAACCGGTGGGCGTAGTCGGCCAGCCGGTCGATGCCCAGGCCCCGAATCCGCTGGTCCGGACAGCCGCCGGCGACGCAGCCGAAGTAGACGTTCGATGACATGGCCAGGGCCCGCCTGAAGTTGAGGGCGCCCAGGGCCGCCCAGTCCCGGAAGATGAAGGGCACCGCCGGGTTAACCTCATTTGCGATCCGGATGTAGCCCGGGCTGTAGATCACGGTGTTGGCGGTTACGATCCCCTCCTGCAGGCCGGCGGCGCCGGTGACCAGCTTGAAGGTGCTGCCGGGGGCCCAGGCGCCCCCGATGGCGGAGTTGACCAGGGGACGGCGGGGGTCTTCTAAAAGCGCCTCCCACTCCCGGGTCCCGATCCCCGTCGAAAAGAGGTTGTTGTCGTAGTCGGGGATGGCCACCATCGCCAGAATTTCTCCGGTCTTGGCGTTCACCACCACCGCCGCGGCGTGGTCCGACCGGCCCATGGTCGCCTTAAGGGCCTGATAAGCAACCCGCTGAAGCTCCAGGTCGATGCTCAGCACCAGGTTGTTGCCGGGCACCGGGTCCTCCCGCTGCAGCACCTCCACCTTGCGGCCGCTGGCATCCACCACCACCTCCTCCCGCCCCGGCTGGCCCCGAAGCTCCCGCTCGTAGCTGGCCTCAATGCCCTGCTTGCCCAGCTGGTCGTTAAGGTAGTAGCCTTCCTGGCGCAGCTGGGCATACTCTTCGGCGTCGATGCGGCCGATAAACCCGAGGATGTGGGCCATCAGGGGGCCCTCCAGGTACTGCCGGATCGGCTGAACCTGCACCTGAACCCCGGGCAGGCTCTCGTGATTCTCCTCAATGACAAAGGCCGTCTTCTGGTCCACGTTATCCTTTATGGCCACCGGGCTGAAGGGATCCTGACGCCGGCGCTCGTCAATTTTCTGAGAAATCTCGGCGGCCGGGATGTTGAGAATCCGGGCCAGTCGGCCGGCCACTTCGGCCTGGCGGTCCCGGGGCAGGTCGGCTGGCATAACCGTTACCGAAAAGCTGGGAATGTTGCGGACCAGCAGGTTCCCCCGGGCATCGTAAATGACCCCCCGGGGGGCGGGCACGGGCACCAGCCGGAGCCGGTTGTTGTCGGCCAGCGTCCGGTAATAGTCGCCCATAACGACCTGCAGCTTCCAGAGCTGGACGGCCAGAACCAAAAAACCGAGGATAATGAGCCCCTGCAACGCCCGGAACTTAAGCCGGGTCCGCAGGGCCGGGTTAACCGGGGCCGGCCGCTTCTCCGGCTTCCAGCGTCGGTCGCGCCGCAGGATTCCCAGCATCAGCGGTGGGCCGGAACTGGGGCCGCCAGCCGCCGAACCAGCCAGACAGCCGGCAGAATAAGCAGGCCGTTGAAGATGCCGTCCAGCAGAAGCCGGGCACCCAAGGTCGGCTCGATGTCGAGCCGCCAGCCAGCGGCGCTCAGCCCCACAAAAAAGACCAGGTCGAACAGCATCGCCGTTCCCAGGGCCAGGAAGACCACCACGACCGGGTTCTGGCGGTTAAGGGCCCCCTCCGGAATGGCGGCCGTCAGGCCGGCTGGGAAGTAGGCCAAGAACCAGAGGGGCCCGGGGGCGGCGCTTACGGCTGCCATCAGGGCGGCCGCAAACGTGCCCAGCACCAGGGCCGCAACGGGGCCCCGAACCAGGGCGGCGGCCAGGATGCCCAGCAGGACTAGATTAGGCCGGGCCCCCAGCAGCTCAAAGCCGCCCAGGGCCGTAACCTGCACCCAGGCGGCCAGCAGGATCCCGAGGAAAAGCCAGCCGATACCCATCAGTCCAGGCGGGGCGGTCGGAAGTTGGTGATTATCAGGACGTTTTCCAGCCGGCCCAGGGCAACCGCCGGCTCAATAACGGCCTCCTGGAAGGGCTCCACATCCAGGCGGCGGACCTGCACCACCCGCCCGATGGCCAGCCCCTTCGGAAAAGTCTCACCCAGGCCCGAAGTCACCACCTGGTCCCCCACCTGAAGGGGCTCCCCCTGGGCGATGTAGCGCATCAGCAGCCGCCCCTGGCCCTGGCCGACCACCAGGCCCGTTATTTCCCGGGCATCGCTCCGCTGAATCCGGGCGGCCACGGCGCTGCTGGGGTCGGTCAAAAGCAATACCCGGGCCGTGCTGGCCGAGACCTTGACGACCTTGCCCACCAGGCCGGCAGCCCCCACCACCACCATCCCGGGCTCGATCCCGTCCTGCGCCCCCTTGTTCACAATCACGGCCTCAACAAAGGGCCCCGGTTCCCGGCCGATGACGTCGGCCAGGGCGAACTGAAAGTTAGGGTTGCGCTGCCTGGCCCCAAGCAGCTCCCGCAGGCGCTGGTTCTCGGCCTCCACCTCCCGCAGGCGGGTGAGCTCCCCCCGGAGGCGGTCGACTTCGGCCCGGAGCTGGCGGGTCTCTTCCTCCAGCTCCTGGATGCGCCCCAGGCCTGTCAGGATGCCGGCGGCCGGCTCGACGAAATCCGTGATGGCGCTGGTTCCCGGCAAAACGATATCCCACAGCCGCCCCCAGGCGACGCCGTCGGCCCGGCTGCCCCAGAAGGGCTGGGTCAGCCCGACGGCCAGCGAGAAAAGGGCGGCGAGCAGGATGACCCGGCCAGCGGGGCGGCGCATTTTTCAGGCGAACCGGAACGGACGGGTGGTCTGGACCTCGACAAGCACCTTCCGCAGCCGGTCGAGGTCCTCCAGGACCACCCCGGTGCCCCGAACGACGCAGGTAAGGGGGTCGTCGGCCACGTAAACCTTGGCCTTAGCTTCATAGGCGATGCGGCGGTCGATCCCCCGCAGGAGGGACCCGCCCCCGGCCAGAACGATCCCCCGGTCCATCAGGTCGGCCACCAGCTCCGGGGGCGTGATTTCCAGGGTGGTTTTGACGGCGTCAACGATGGCCTGAACCGGGCCCGAGATCGCCTCCCGGATCTCGACGCTGCTGACCGTAACCTCCTTGGGCAGACCCGTCACCACGTCCCGGCCCCGGAGGGTGACCTCCACCTCCTCATCGAGGGGGAAGGCCGAGCCGGCGGCGATTTTGACCTCTTCGGCCATTCGCTCCCCGATGAGCAGGCTGTAGTGCTGGCGGCAGTAGTTGATTATCTCCTCATCCATCTCGTCCCCGGCCACCCGGATCGACTTGCTGGCCACGATCCCCCCTAAGGCGATGACCGCGACCTCGGTGGTGCCGCCCCCGATGTCGACAATCATGCTGGCCGTGGCCTCCATAACGGGGAGACCCGCCCCGATGGCCGCGGCCATGGGCTCTTCAATAAGGTAACACTCCCGGGCCCCGGCATTCAGGGCGGCATCCCGGACGGCCCGCTTTTCGACCTCGGTACAGCCGCTGGGAATGCCGATAACCACCCGGGGCCGGGGGACCATGAAGCTGAACTTCTCGTGGACTTTGGTGATAAAGTAATTAAGCATCCGCTCGGTGGTCTCAAAGTCGGAGATTACCCCGTCTTTAAGGGGCCGCACGGCGATGATGCTGGCCGGGGTGCGACCCACCATCCGTTTTGCCTCGGCACCTACGGCCTGGACCTTGCCGGTCCGCTTGTCGATAGCCACCACGGAGGGCTCGTTGATGATAATGCCCTTGCCCTTGACCATAACCAGGGTGTTGGCGGTGCCGAGGTCGATGCCAATGTCGTAGGAGAAGAAGCCGAGAATGGCGTTTATGGGGCTGAACACCGCGCCTCCCGATTAGCCACTTTTTATCCAGAGATTATACCCGCCCGGCTCCCACCCCGGCAAAACAGTGTATGAGTTCAACACATATGGGACAGGGGGCGCCCTTTCCGGGTGTTCGGCCGGCCCTGCCGGCGCCGCCAAACGCGGCCGCCGAAAGAGGCCCGGTGGGGCCGGACGGCGCTGTACGTAAGCTCCCGGGCCCGCAAGGCCTCGGAATTTGACATAAGTTGTTTTGCAATTTATGTCAAAAGCGGGTAGGTTTACTACCCGCATCGAGGGGCACCTCCCACCCGGAAGGATGCCCAGTCAAGGTCTTAGCTGCCGGCCTGCTGCGCCCGTGGGGCGCCGGCCGGGCCACTGTGTGCCTGCACTTACACAGCTTCCGACCCCGGGCTTTCCGGCGCGGGAGCCGGCCCGGGGGATGGCTGACCGGACCCGTACCTACCGGACGACCCTGTCTCCTTCAAGGGTCGTCCGGACAACTTAAAAACATGACGATTTTTCAACCTTTCGCAAACCAAATCTGCTACGTGAGGCTGATACAATGGATCTAAAATAAACCGGAGGAAATTAATGACCCAGGTAGCTCAGCGTTGGGAAATCTCAGGTGAATACTTCGAAAACTGCTCCTGCGACGTTGTCTGCCCCTGCGAGGTGGGACCTCAGGGGCCAATGCAGGCCAGGCCCGACCAGGGCTTCTGTAACGTTTACCTGGTATTTCACATCAACGAAGGCCGCTACGGCGCGGTCGACCTGGGCGGCCTGAACGCGGTGCTCGCCGTCCACGCCCCTGGTCCAATGATTGGGGGCAACTGGTCGGTTGCGGCCTACCTGGATGCCCGGGCCTCGGCCGAACAGCAACAGGCCCTGGGCGCCATCTTCTCGGGCGCGGCCGGCGGACCACCGGCCGCCCTGGGCCCGCTGGTCGGCACTAACCTCGGCGCCAGAGTTGTTCCCATCGAGTATCGCAACGAAGGCAAGAAGCGGACCGCCCGCATTGGGGGCATCCTGGACGCGGTGATCCAAGCCGTGCCCGGGAGCGCCGACCCAGACCGGGAAGTCGTCAAACAGAACGCCCATCCCTTCTTCCCCGAGGTCGTCCAGGCGTACGGGGTGGTGAGCCGCTACACCGACCACGGCATGCAGTGGGATAACACCGGCAAGTGCGCCGACTACGCTCCGTTCCGATGGACCGGCCCGTGAACCCGGGTGCCGAGTACCGCCGCATTCGCAACGTAATACTGGCCCTGTTGCTCTTGCTGGCCGCGGCCGCCTGGGCCGTCATGGCCGGGCAGAGGGCGGACATGGGGCCGATGTCTGCGGGCCCGGTGGTCTTCCTGGGCACCTGGGTTACGATGATGGTGGCCATGATGTTTCCGTCGGCGGCCCCGATGGTCCTCACCTTTGCTAAGGTCCAGGCGGGCCGACAGCAACGGGGCCAGTTGTTCGTGCCCACCTGGGTCTTCGTCGGCGGTTATCTGGCGGTCTGGACCGGTTTCGGGGTCCTGGCCCTTGGGGCTAACATCGGCCTGGAAGCGGCCGGCATCATGCTTATGGGGGGCACCTTGGGCGGGGTCCTGCTGATTGGGGCCGGACTTTACCAGTTGTCGCCGCTGAAGCACGCCTGTCTCTCAAAGTGCCGGACGCCCCTTGCATTTATTCTGGGGTCCTGGCGGGAAGGCTATGCCGGGGCATTCCGGATGGGGGTCGAACACGGCCTTTACTGCCTGGGCTGTTGCTGGCTGCTGTTCTTTATTCTCTTTCCCCTTGGATTAATGAACCTGGCGGCGATGGCCGCCGTCACCCTGCTCATCTTTGTCGAAAAGACCCTACCGGCAGGTTCCTGGCTTGGCCGGGCGGCCGGTCTGGGTCTGATCGGCTGGGGGTTATTATCGGTGTTGCCTGCTTAAAAGCCGGGCCGGCCGGAGCAAACCCCCGGCCGGCCCCAAAGCAGATGGCGGGCGGCTCAGGCCACCTGGGTGGCCGCCTGCTTTACGGCCTCAAGCTCGATTTCGATGTTCACCTGGTCGCCCACCAGCCAGCCTCCGGCCTCCAGGGGCACGTTCCAGGTCAGGCCGAAGTCCTTGCGGTTTATGGCGGTGCGGGCGCTGAATCCCCAGCGGAGGTTGCCCCAGGGGTCCTTGTTGCGGCCCTCATCGGTGACCTCCAGCTCCACCGGCCGGGTGGTCCCCCTGATGGTCAGGTCCCCCTTGACCCGGTAGGCATTGGGACCGACCCGCTTCACGGCGGTGCTGCGGAAAGTAATGGTGGGGAAGTTGGCCGCGTCGAAGAAGTCGGCCGACCGCAGGTGTTCGTCCCGGGCCGGGACCCCGGTGTCGATGCTGTCGACGTAGACGGTAAACTCCACCGACGACCGCTCGGGGTGCTCCTCGTCGAGGTTGAAGGTTCCCTCGAACTTGCCGAAACGGCCCCGGACCCGGGAGACCATCATGTGGCGAACGGAGAAGCCGACGACGGAGTGGGCAGGGTCAATGCTCCAGCTCAAAACTTGACCTCCTTATGATAGTAAAGATGCTAACTAAATATTAGCAGCGCTTCCGGTGGCTGTCAAGGCACCGGGGGCCCTGATTTGGGTAAAATTTCTCAGTCCCCTTTCGGGAGGCCAGCTCATGTTCGGCTGGGACCGGGCCAAGCTTTCGGAACTGATGGCGAGGGCCGGCATCGACCTGCTCCTGGTAAACAGCCGCCACAACCTCCGCTACCTCACGGGCTATTACTTCCACTTCTACGAGCGCACAACCCGTTTCGCCGACTCCCAGTACCTTCCCCTCCTGGGTCTGCCCCGGGACGATTTTGACCGGGCCTTCTATATCGGCCGCCACGGCGAGGAGGGCCAGCAGCAGGCCGAGGGCTTCTGGGTGCCCGACCGCTACGCGGTCCCGGCCGGAACCGTTGCCGCCGAGAAGGCCGCCGAGGTCGCCGCCCGGCGGGGCTTCGCCAACGCCACCATCGGCGTGGAGCTCCCTTTCCTGCCGGCCGACGCCTTTGAAACCCTCCGCCGGGGGCTTCCCGGCGCCACCTTTGTCGACGCCTCCCCGCTCTTGACGGAGCTGCGGGCAATCAAGACCCCGGCCGAAATCGAGCACCTGCGCTCCGTTTACGACCGGACGGCTCAGGCCATCGTGGCGGCCTTCCGGGCCGGGAGGCCCGGGATTACCACCCGGGAGGTGGCCCGGCAGGTGGAGCTGGAGATGACGGCCCGGGGCCTGGTCTTCCTCTGGGCCTTTACGGCCGCTGGCCCCGGCATGCTCCGGGCCCCCGGGGCGGTCCGCTGGGAGGAGGGGCAGGTGCTCCACATCGACGCCGGGGGCGAGGATAAAGACTACCTGGCCGACATCTGCCGAATGGGCTCCTTAGGCGAGCCCCCACCCCTGGCCCGGGAGCTCCATTCGGCCTGCCTTGAGGTTCAGGACCGGGTCCGGCGGGCCATCCGGCCGGGCCTGCCGGCCAACGAGCTGCTCCGCCTCGGCCAGGAGGCCGTCGCCGCCCTGCCCTTTGGGGCCTCCGGCCGGTTCGTAGCCCACGGCATCGGGATGGTCTCCCACGAGGAGCCCCGCATCGACCCCGATAACCCCCGGCCCCTCGAGGCCGGGATGGTCCTATCGGTCGAAACGGAGTTCCGCCACCCCGAGGTGGGCCACATTAAAATCGAGGACGCGGTGGTGGTAACCCCGGCCGGGTGTGAGGGCCTCGGGGACTTGGGCCGGGAGTGGCAGGTCGTTGGAGGTGCCGATGACCGCTAAAACCCCCCAACGGCCCGGCCTCTGGGAGCCGGCCTTTACCCCGGCCACGGCCGCCGAGGTGCGGAACCTGGCCGAGCCCAAGGTTTCCCCCGACGGCCGGTGGGTCGCCTACCTGGAATCGTACGACGGCCGTGGGGCCCTTATGCTGGTCCCCCGGCCGGGCGGGCCGGCCCGGGTGCTGACCACCGACCCGCCCGCCGCCCTGGTCGCCGCCTACGGGGGTGGGGCCTTCGACTGGTCGCCCGACGGCCGCTGGGTGGTTTATTCGGCCGCCGACGGCAAGCTCTGGGCCGTGCCGGTGGCCGGGGGCCGGGCCTGGCGGCTGGCCGAGGGCGAGGGCCGCCAGCGGGCCCCGGCCTTCTCCCCCGACGGCCAGCTGGTGGCCTTCGTGGCCGAGCGGGAAGACGCCGCCGACGTGGCCGTGGTCGAGTTTGCCCCGGGCGTTACCGGCTGGCCCTGGCGGGCCAGCGCCGGGGCCGACTTCGTTCTGGACCCGGCCTTCTCTCCCGACGGCCGGTTCCTGGTCTGGCAGGAGTGGGACCGGCCCAACATGGCCTGGGACGGCAGCCGCATCGTCCGCCTGGACCTGGCCGTCCGGGAGCGGCGGGTCGTGGCCGGGGGCGACGAGGTGGCCGTAACCCAGCCCCGCTATTCGCCCGACGGCCGCTACCTGACCTTCCTCTGCGACGCCCACGGCTGGCTCAACCTGTGGGTCGCCGACCCCGACGGGGGCAATCCCCGCCCGCTCGTCCCCGAGCAGTTCGAGGCCGGGCCGCCGGCCTGGGGCCCTGGGGCCAGAACCTACGCCTGGTCGCCGGACGGCCGCCGCCTGGTTTACGCCCGCAACGAGGCCGGCCACTGGCGGCTCAAGCTGGTGGCCGTCGACGAAGGGGCATCGCCCCGCCCCATTGGCGACCCGGATCTGCCGGGCAGTTTCTCCGCCCTCTCCTGGGCCCCCGACGGCACGGAGGTCATCGGCCTCTATTCCGGGGCGGCCGTGCCCCCGCAGGTGGTGGCCGTCAATCCCGCGGACGGCGGGCGTCGGGTGCTGGCGGTGGGGGCCCCGGCCGGCTTCGAGAACCTGGGCCTGGTCTGGCCGGAGCACATAAGCTGGCGGGCCCTGGAGGGAGTCACTGTCTACGGCCAGTTTTACCGGCCGGTCCGGGACCCGGCCCCATACCGGCCGCCGCTTCTGGTGGACATCCACGGCGGGCCCACCGGCCAGCGGGGTGCCCGCTGGGACCCGGTCCTGCAGTACTTTCTGCAGCGGGGCTGGGCTGTTCTCTGCCCCGAGTACCGGGGCTCGACCGGCTACGGCCGGGCCTACACCCAGGCCCTTCGGGGCAACTGGGGCGTCCACGACGTTCATGACACCCTGGCCGGCATCGAGCACCTGGCGCGGGCCGGGCTGGTGGACCCGGACCGGGTGGCGGTGATGGGCGGAAGCGCCGGCGGCTACACGGTGCTGATGCTTTTAGCCCTCGCCTCCGACCGGGTCAAAGCCGGGGTGGACCTCTTCGGGGTCACCGACCTCCTGGCCCTCGCCGAGACCACCCACCGGCTGGAGGCCCACTACACCGATACCCTCATCGGCCCCCTGCCCGAGGCTTACCCCAAATACCGGGAGCGTTCCCCCATCCACCTGGCCCACAAGATCCGGCGGCCCCTCCTGGTTCTGCAGGGGGCCGAGGACCGGGTGGTGACCAGGGAGCAGTCTGATGCCCTGGTCCAGGCCGTCCGGGCGGCCGGCGGAACCGTCGAGTACCAGGTCTACCCGGGCGAAGGCCACGGCTGGGTCCGGGCCGCCACCATCCGGGACGCCCTGAGCCGCATCGACCGCTTTCTGGTAAAGCATGTGATCCTGACTTCCTGACGTTGGTTCGGCCGCAAAGCCGGGTCCGTTTGACACGTTCCAGGCGGCCTGCTTATCATTGCAGTGACCAAAACCACCGAGGGGAGGTTGCCAGATGCCGTATCCCTTTAGCTTGCCCCCAATGCCCTACCCCTACAACGCCCTCGAGCCCCACATCGACGCCCAGACAATGGAGATCCACCACACCCGCCACCATCAGGCCTATGTTAATAACCTGAACGCCGCCCTGGAAAAGCATCCCGAGCTCCAGGGCTGGACCCTGGAACAGCTTCTGCGCCGCATAAACGAGGTTCCCGAGGACATCCGCACCGCCGTCCGCAACCACGGCGGCGGCCACGCCAACCACACCCTCTTCTGGGACATCATGGGCCCCGGCGGGGGCGGCCAGCCCACCGGGGCCCTGGCCGAGGCCATCAACCGCCACTTCGAAAGCTTTGAAAAGTTCAAGGAACAGCTGAGCCAGGCCGCCATCGCCCGGTTCGGCAGCGGCTGGGGCTGGCTGGTGGTAAACGCCAGTGGCGGCCTTGAGGTCTTCAGCCTGCCCAACCAGGACAGCCCCCTTATGGAGGGCAAAATCCCCATCCTGGGGGTCGACGTCTGGGAGCACGCCTATTACCTCAAGTACCAGTGGCGCCGGCCGGATTACGTGGCGGCCTGGTGGAACACCATAAACTGGGCCAACGTCGCCCGCCGCTACGAGGCCGCCCTCAAAGGCAGCGCCGCCCTGGACCAGTAAAGGGCGCGGGCAGCCGAAGGCAGAGCCGTGGCCGAATTTGACCTCATCATCCGCAACGGGACCGTTTTCGACGGCACCGGCCGGCCGGGCTTCCCGGCCGACGTTGGGGTAAAGGGCGACCGGATCGAGGCGGTGGGCAGCCTGGCCGGGGCGGTGGCGGCCCGGGAAATCGACGCCGCCGGCCTTTACGTCGCCCCGGGCTTCATCGACATCCACACCCACTCCGATTGGGCCATGTTCGGCAACCCCCGGATGGAGAGCAAAATCCGGCAGGGGGTCACCACCGAGGTGGCCGGAAACTGCGGCACCAGCCTGGCCCCGCTGGTGGGGGTTGCCCGGGAGTCGGCCGCCCGGACCCTGAACCGCATCGGCCGGGAGCCCGACTGGACCACCCTGGAAGAGTATCTCGCCCGGATTGAGGCCAACGGCATCGCCCAGAACTACGCCACCTTCATCGGCCACGGCACCCTGCGCCAGGCCGTAATGGGCTTTGAAATGCGGCCCCCCACCCCGGCGGAGCTGGACCGGATGAAGCGGCTGCTGGCCGAGGGGATGGAGCAGGGGGCCCTGGGTCTGGCCACCGGCCTGATTTACCCGCCCGGCTGCTACGCCGATACCGAGGAGATAATCGAGCTTGCCAAAGTAGTCGCCCCCTACGACGGCATCTACGCCACCCACATGCGCAACGAGGCCGACCGCCTCCTGGAATCGGTAGCCGAGGCCATCCGGATCGGCGAAGAGGCCGGGGTTTCGGTCCAGATAAGCCACCACAAGGCGGTCGGCCGGCGCAACTGGGGAAAGGTGAACGACAGCCTCGAGCTTATCGAGCGGGCCAGGTCCTGGGGCGTCCGGGTGGACTGCGACCAGTATCCCTACATTGCCTCCAGCACCAACCTGGGGGTAGTCCTGCCCCGCTGGGTCTTTGAAGGGGGCAACGAAAAGCTTCTGGCCCGGCTGGCCGACCCGGAAGTTCGCCGGCGGGTGGCCGAGGAGGCCGGCCGGGAGTACGAAAACGCCGAGAACCTGAGCCGGGGGGCCGGCTGGGACGGGATCCTCATCGCCGACTCGCCCCAGGCACCCCAGTACGAGGGGCAGACCATCGCCCAGGTGGCCGAGGCCGAGGGCAAAGACCCCTTAACGGCCGTGTTTGACCTGCTCCTGCTAAACCGCGGCTACGTTGGGGCCATCTTCTTCGGGATGTGCGAGGAGGACGTCCGGACGGTGATGCGCTACCCCCACACGGTTATCGGCTCGGACTCCTCGGCCCGGGCCCCCTACGGAGTCATGGGCTTCGGCAAGCCCCACCCCCGCACCTACGGCACGTTTCCCCGGGTCCTAGGCCGCTACGTGCGGGAAGAGAAAATCTTAACCTGGGAAGAGGCCATCGCCAAGATGACGTCCAGGACGGCCCGCAAGCTCCGGCTTCGGGGCCGGGGGGAGGTCAGGCCGGGCTACTTTGCCGACCTGGTGGTGTTCGACCCCAACACCGTCATCGACCGGGCCACCTTCACCGACCCCCACCGGTACCCGGCCGGCATCGAGTACGTGGTGGTCAACGGCACGGTGGTCATCGACCGGGGCGAACACACCGGCGCCCTGCCCGGCCGGGTCCTGAGGCTGGGGGGCTAGCCCTATGGGCCTTCCAATCCTTGAGTTTGACCCAACCCCTGTGGCCCTTATTGAGCCGTCCAAGGTGGTCATGCCCCTTGACATACCCGAACACTGCGTCATCTGTTTCTTCAGAGAAGTAATCAATAAGGTGGTGGCTGAGCACAACGCCAAAATGGTGGCGGAAAACCCGTGGGAGGATGGCCCGCACCCCGTGTACGAAATCAGGCATCGCGAGCAGCGCTTGGCCTTCTTTCATCCTGGCATTGGCGCTCCCCTGGCCGCGGCTTTGCTGGAAGAAGTCATCGCCTTCGGGTGCAGAAAATTCATCGTGTGTGGCGGTTGTGGCGTTCTCGAGAAGGGTATGCCCGTCGGACAGCTTATTGTGGTGACTGGGGCCGTCCGTGATGAAGGTGTTTCCTACCATTACCTGCCCCCAAGCCGGGAGGTAACCGCCGATGAGGTAGCAATCCGAGCCCTGGTTGACGGGTTGAGCCGGCGGGGCATTCCTTACCGGCTGGGCAAAGTCTGGACCACCGATGCCCCCTACCGTGAGACTCCAAACAGAATTGCCCGACGCCGGGAAGAAGGATGCCTTGCCGTCGACATGGAAGGTGCCGCGCTGATGGCCGTAGCCCGGTTTCGGGGCGTTGTACTCGGACAGGTCTTATATGCCGGCGATGACTTAAGCGGCACCGAATGGGACCACCGGGGGTGGCAATCCCGGGCTCAAATACGCGAAAGCCTCTTTTGGTTGTGCGCGGATGCTTGCCTCACGCTCTGAGAAAGGCCGACTGCCAGGCAACTAAACGATTTCATCTGTGCGGACCCGCCTTACGACACGCCCCGGCGGCTTCACCTGGGCTGACCAGGTGCGCTTAACCCGCCGGCTGGCCCAAAACCCGGGTCCGATAGTCCTCTCCAACCAGGCCACTGACCGCATCTGCCGGCTTTATAGCGACCTGGGCTTTAAGCCCAGGTTTTGCCCGGTCCGAGGCAGGGGTTCCCGGAGAGTAACCCGAAAGCTTTGGGTCCGAGGCGAATCGGTTGCACTGGCAGCTGTCGGCCGGCATGGGAGGTTCTGGCCCTTAAAAAGTTCGGGGGAGCTTAGCCGGCGCGGAGCAGTCGGATGACGTAGCCTAGCCGGCCCAGCACCAGCCGGGGTCTTAAGCCCACCATAAGCAGCCAGAAAGCCCCAAAAGCATAGCCGAACTTGAGACCGAGGCGGGCTTCGACCCCGAGGCCGCCCGGCAGGGGCAGGCCCGAGACCAGCCAGTAGCCGGCCCCGACTGCCGCCCCCGCCAGGGCCGCCGGCCACAGCTCGGCCCCCAGGTTCACCCCGGTTTGACGCCGGACCTCCCGGTAGGTGAGGGCCACGCCCAGGCCGAAGGCCAGGCCGACGGCCAGCGCCGTGCCCTCGGCCTGCCAGAGCAGAGTAAGGGGCAGACCCGCGGCAGCCAGGGTCACGGCCTGGGCAGCGGTCAGGGCCGTGTTAAGGCCCGGCCGACCCAGGGCCGTAAACAGGGACGCGGCGTTGTCCCAGAAAGGCCGGCAGACCGAATAAACCACCAGGAGCCGGAGGAGGGGGGCCGCCGGGAGCCAGCGGTCCCCGTAGAGCACGCTGATGAGCTCGGGGGCGCCGATGGCCACGGCGATGCCCAGGGGAATGCCGCCCATCAGGATAAGCCAGAGGAGCATGGTGACGGTTCGGTGGAGCCGGACCGGGTCGTCCCGGAGCCGGGCGTAGGTGTAAAAGGCGCCCCGGTTTACCACCACGTTGAGCAGGGTGGCCGGCCACTGGGCCGTCCGGTAGGCCCGGTCGTAAAAGCCGAGGGCCGCAAGCCCGACGAAAGTGCCCACCAGGAAGTTGTCGAGCTGGGTCAAAAACATTGCCCCCAGGGTCGCCAGCCCCACCACCAGGCCGAACCGGATAAGCTCCCGGGCAAGCCCTGGGCTGAAGCGCCACCGGCGTACGGCCGCGGCCGGCAGCCCGCGGGCCGCCCACCAGGTTCCGAGGGTTGTGAGGGCCGCCAGGGCGGCATTCTGCGCCACAATGCTCCAGTAGCCCCCGCCGTGTAGGGCAACCCAGAAGGCCGGCAGGTAGGAGGCCCCGAAGGCCAGCCCCTGAATCAGAGCCGACCGGTGAAAGAGCAGGTTTTTATCCAGGAGGATGAGGGCCGTAGACCCCGCGGCCTCCACCAGCCCCACCGCCCCCAGGGCCAGCACCACCCACCCCAGGTCCGCCGAATAACCCAGGCCGCCCAGGACCGGAACGGCCGTGCCCAGTAGCAGAAGGGTTGCCAGCCCGGCGGCCAGGTCTAGGGTCAGGTGGGTCCCCACCAGTTCGGGTGTCGTCTCCTTGCGCTGGGCAAAGGCCTGGCCGATGCCCAGCTTCGGGCGGAGGTTGAGGAGGGAAAACCAGAAGAGGGCCAGGGCGTAGGTCCCGAAATGCTGGGGTTCCAGCAGCCGGGTTAGGATCAGGTTGGCCCCGAACCCCCAGACGAGCTGAAAATACGAGCTCAGGGCGAGCCAGAGGCTTCCCCGAACTACCCGGTAGGCCAGGGGCCGGTTGTCCCCGTCCGGTCCGGTTGGCCGTTCACGGCCGGAGGCTGCCACACCCTGGATTATAGCCGTCGGGACTAAAGTACCTTATGGGGCGAGCGGCCGGCCGATATAATCTCCGTACGAAGCGGAGCGATGCAGAATCGGATAACCCCGGTCGGCCGCAATCCCACCGACCTGCCCATCTTCTCCCCGCCGGATATCCGCACGGTTAAAGATACCGGGCTCACCCTGGACTTTCTTTCCGACCTGGCCCTGCGAATCATCTACTACGCCGGCAGCATAACTGCCGGGGAGGTGGCCAGGCGGATGGGCCTCCCCTTCGGGAACGTGGTGGAACGGGTCCTGGAGAACCTCAAGCGGCAGCTTCTGGTCGAGGTGACCGGTGGGGCCTCGGTTCTGGCCACCAGCTACACCTACACCCTGACCGAAAAGGGCTACAGCAAGGCGGCCGAGCTGATTACCCGAACCACCTACGCCGGGGTTGCGCCGGTCCCCATGGACCGCTATTTCGAGGCCGTTAAAACCCAGTCCATCCTCGGGCTGAGGGTCGGCCGGGAGGAGGTTAGCCGGGCCTTCAGCCACCTGGTCCTGCCCCGACACATCCTGGACATGCTGGGGCCGGCCATCAACTCGGGCCGGTCCATCTTCCTCTTCGGGGAGTCGGGCAACGGCAAGACCTCCATCGCCGAGACGGTGGCCCGCATCTTCTTCGGGGGCTATATCTGGGTCCCGTACGCCGTCGAGTTCGACGGGGAGGTTATAAAAGTCTACGACCCGGCCTATCACTTCGCGGCGGACCCTGAAACCTTCGGGCTTCAGGTGACGGATGGGCGCTGGGTTCTCTGCCGGCGGCCGGCGGTGGTGGTGGGCGGGGAGCTGACCATGGCCCAGCTCGACCTGACCTACAGCGAAGCCACCCGCTACTACGAGGCGCCCGTCCAGGTGCGGGCCAACGGGGGCATCCTGGTCATCGACGACTTCGGCCGCCAGCAGATCTCGCCCCGGGACCTGCTCAACCGGTGGATCGTGCCCCTGGAGCGGCGGGAGGACTTCTTGAGCCTGCGTTCGGGCCGGCGCCTGCGGGTTCCCTTCGACCCGCTGGTCATCTTTTCGACCAATATGGAGCCCACCAGCCTGGTGGACGAGGCCTTTCTGCGCCGGATCCGTTACAAGATTTACGTGCCCGACCCGACCCCGGAAAACTACGTCGAGATTCTGCGCCGGGTCTGCACGGCCCAGGGGATAACCTTCGACCCGCAGGCGGTGGAGTTAATCTTCGCTTACTACCGGGCCCACGGCATCTCGCCCCGCGCCTGCCACCCCCGGGACATCGTCGAGCACCTGGTGGACATCGCCAACTACGCCGGGGTTCCGCCGACCTTAAGCCCTGAGCTTCTAAGGATGGCCCTGGATTCGTACTTTGTGCCCCTAAGCGGCCGTCAAGCGTAGGTCTTTATCCCGAGCCCCAGGTCATTGGTCGGCTGCCCGACCCGCTCCCGCTCGGGCACACCCGACAAATCGATCCCATCACTAAACCTGAAGGAATTCGATCCCCACCACCCGGCCATCTTCCCCGAAATCGATGACCCGCAGGTCGTCCAGGAACTTGGAATATGCGACCCGTCCCGGGTTAAGGTAGACGCAGGTCACGTCGGCTTCTTGAGAATACTCGGCAAACTGCTTGAAAAGGTCATCCAGGGAAAGCTTGGTCACAGCTTTCCGCTTCGGAGCAGGGCCTTAACCTCCTCGATGGCCCGGGTCACCTGGATCCCCCGGGGGCACGCCGTCGTGCAGTTAAATATCGTCCGGCAGCGCCAGACCCCGAACCACTCGTTTAAAACTTTGAGCCGGGCCTCCGCCGCCCGGTCCCGGCTGTCGAAGATGAACCGGTGGGCCTGAACGATGGCCGCAGGCCCCACATATTCCCCGTTGGCCCAGAAGGACGGGCAGGCGGCGGTGCAGGCACCGCACATGATGCACTTGGTGGTGTCGTCGAACCGGGCCCGCTCCTCGGGCGACTGGAGCCGCTCCCGCTCCGGCGGGGGCTCGTCGTTTATCAGGTAGGGCATTATCTGCCGGTATTTGCGGAAGAAAGGCTCCTGGTCCACCACCAGGTCCTTTACGACGGGCAGACCCAGCAGCGGCTGGATGGTGATGGCCCCGCCGCCTTCGGCCGCCATATCCCGCACCAGGACCTTGCAGGCAAGCCGATTAAAGCCGTTGATGCGCATGGCGTCGGAGCCGCACACCCCGTGGGCGCACGACCGGCGGTAAGTTAAACTGCCGTCGATGTGCCACTTGATGTAGTTGAGGGCATCCAGGACCCGGTCGGTCTCCTCCACTTCAACCTCGTATTCAGCCCACCAGGGCCGGGAGTCCCGCTCCGGGTTGAACCGCTGAATCCGCAGTTTGACCTTCACGGGCAGGCAACCTCCTTCAGTAAACCCGTTCCTTCGGGGGCCAGTGGGTTATTACCACCGGCTTGGAGTCGAAGCTTACCTCCCGACCCCGCCGGTAGACAAGGGTGTGCCTGAGCCAGTTCTGGTCATCCCGCTTGGGGTAGTCTTCCCGGTAGTGGGCCCCCCGGCTCTCCGTCCGGTAGAGGGCCGAATAGGCCGTGGCCTCCGCCACGTCCAGAAGGGACCCCAGCTCCAGGGCCTCCACCAGGTCGGTGTTGAACCGCAGCCCCTTATCGTCGACTCCGATGTTTTCATAGCGGGCCCGGAGCTCGTTTAGCTTTGATATCGCCGTTTTAAGGCCCTCCTCCTCCCGGAAGACGCTTACGTAGGTTTGCATGGTCTCCTGAAGCTCGGCCCGGATGGGGGCCGCCCGCTCCTTGCCCCCGTTCAGGATACGCTCTACTAACTCCACGGTGTAGGCTTCGGGCTCCGGCGGAAGGGCCGGAAAATCTGCCCCCCGGCAGTACTCGGCCATGTGCCGGCCGGCCCGCCGGCCGAAGACAACCAGGTCCACCAGCGAGTTGGTGCCCAGCCGGTTAGCCCCGTGGACCGAGACGCAGGCGCACTCGCCGGCGGCGTAAAAGCCTTCCACCGGGGTGTTGTGGCCGTCCCGAACGACCCGACCGTCCAGGTCCGTAGGGATGCCCCCCATCGCGTAGTGGGCCGTTGGCTGGATGGGGACCGGCTGTTTAAGGGGGTCGATCCCCAGGTAGACCCGGGCGAACTCGATGATATCGGGCAGCTTGCTCTCCAGGTACTCGGCGGTGACGGTTCGGCCGCCGGGGGCGCTGCGGTACCGGTTGATGGTCTCCGGGCGCAGGTCCAGGTAAACGTAATCCCGTCCCCCGATTCCCCGGCCCTCCCGGATCTCCCGGTAAATGGCCCGGGAAACGACGTCCCGGCCGGCCAGGTCCTTAATGGTCGGGGCGTAGCGTTCCATGAAGCGCTCGCCCTTATCGTTTATCAAGATTGCCCCTTCGCCCCGGGCACCCTCACTCAGAAGAATCCCCAACTTGTAGATCCCGGTCGGGTGGAACTGGAAAAACTCCATGTCTTCCAGGGGCAGCCCCCGCCGCCAGACCACGGCCATGCCGTCCCCGGTGAGGCTGAGGGCGTTGGAGGTGATCTTGTAAATGCGCCCGGCCCCGCCGTTGGCGAAGAGGACCGCTTTGGCATGGAAGACGTGGATATCCCCGGTGGCGATTTCCAGGGCAACCACCCCGGCCACCCGGTTCCCGTCCAGGATCAGGTCGGTCACGAAGAACTCGTCGAAAAAGTTGACTCCGGCCCGGATACACTGCTGATAGAGGGTGTGCAGGATCATGTGACCGGTCCGGTCGGCCACGTGGCAGGCCCGCATAACCGGGGCCTCCCCGAAATTCCGGGTGTGGCCCCCGAAGCGGCGCTGGGCGATCTTCCCCTCCGGCGTCCGGTCGAAGGGCATGCCCAGGTGCTCCAGCTCGATGATAGCGTCCACCGATTCCCGGGTCAGAACCTCGGCCGCGTCCTGGTCGACCAGCCAGTCGCCCCCCTTAATGGTGTCGTACACGTACCATTCGGGCCTATCTTCTTCCATGTTGCCTAACGGGGCGGCAATGCCGCCCTGGGCAGCCCCGGTGTGGGAACGGAGGGGATGAAGCTTGCTCAAGACGGCCGTTCGCACCTGGCGGGAGGCGTAGAGGGCCCCCATAAGCCCGGCCCCCCCGGCCCCGACCACCACCGCCTCAAACTGGTGCCGGTGAATCCGACTCCGACTGACCATGGCTAGCAACCTCCCGGGAGCTCCGTTACCCTCACCCCACCGATCAGGGCGATGCTCCCGACGGAGAGCAACACCACCCCCACTACCACGGCCAGGCCCTTAAGCCCCCGCCGGAGGCCTGGGTGGTGCACGTAGTCGTCAATAACGTACCTTAAGCCCAGCAGGCCGTGGATATACGCCAGCCAGAGGAGGAGGGCATCGTAGACCCGCCAGCCCACCAGCGCCCACCGGTAGTAAACGAAGCAGGCGTCGATGACGTGGACGTTATTTATCAGGTGCATGATGGCCAGGTGGCCGAAGGCCAGGGGCACCAGAAGCACCCCGGACCAGCGCATATACGACCAGACCGAGACGTCGAACCTGGGTCGGGTGGGCGAAACAACCCTTACGGTGCGGGGTGACGTGGCCATCTTTAACCTCCCAGCAGGCCGCGTCCGACGATGGTCACAGCCATGTAGGCGGCGACGGGAACGAACAAGATGACGAAAAGGATTACGGTTGCCAGAAGAAGGGGCCTCTGGTTATGGGCCGCCCAAAGGTTTGGAAACCAGTCGCTAACGGCGATGCGCACGCCGTTAAGGCCGTGCCAGAGGACACAGCCCACCAGGATAATCTCCCCGATGCCGAAGAAGGGATTCCGGTAGAGCTGAATGGCGTGGTTATAAAGCTCAGGCGCAAAGAAGACCAGTGAGGTGTCCACGATGTGAATGGTCAGAAACAGCAGGGTTCCTAGGCCCGCAATTCGGTGGGCAACCCAAGCCAGCTGAAAGAGGCCCCCGCGGTAAGACAGGCTCTGGCGGACGACCAACCCGAGACCGTCCATCTTCTGCGACTCCTTTCGACGGTGTGGGGTGTGACTGTTAGATTATAGTCCCGACCCCACGCCCCCGTCATCCGGACCCAGACGGCTTCCCAGACCGGGACCGGCGGCCGCCAGCTGTTGCACCGCCCGGGCCACCGCCTCGGTCACCCCTGTCCGCACCGCGCCGGCCGCCATCTCAATGGCTCCCCGCAGGGCCCGGGCGTTGGACCGGCCGTGGGCCAGAACCACCACCCCCCGCACCCCCAGCAGGGGTGCGCCCCCGTACTCGGCGTAGTCATAGCGGCTCAGCAGCTCCCGGAAGGCCGGGGCCAGCAGCAGGCCCCCGAGGCGGTAGCGGAGGCGCTGGCTTATCTTGGCCTGGATCGCCTTGAAGAGCATTTCGCCCACGCCCTCGGCCGTCTTGAGGGCCACGTTTCCGCTGAAGCCGTCGGTAACCACCACATCCGCCACGTCCCAGGGCAGGTCCTTGCCCTCCACGTTGCCCACGAAGTTAAGGCCCGAGGCGCTCAACAGCTGGTAGGCCCGGCGGGCAAGTAGATTCCCCTTGCTGGGCTCCTCGCCGATATTGAGGAGGCCGACCCGGGGCGATGGGTTGCCGAAGGTGCACCGGTAGTAGGCGCTGCCCATAACCCCGAACTGAAGCAGGTGATGGGGCCGGCAGTCGGCGTTGGCCCCGGCGTCGATGATGATTATCCGTCCCCCATAGGTGGGCAGGTGGGTGGCCACCCCGGGCCGGTCGACCCCCGGGAGTCGGCCGAGGATAAGGAGCGCCCCCGTCACCACCGCCCCGCTGTTTCCGGCCGAGACGAAGGCGTCGGCCCGGCGGCTGGCAACCAGCTCGAGGCCCACCGCCAGCGAAGACCTGGGCTTGGAACGGATCGCCTCGCTTGGAGGCTCCCCCATCCCCACAATTTCGGGGGCGTCGGTCAGGGTGAAGGGGCTCAGGTCGACACCCGCGGCCCGGGCGGCCGAAACTACCAGCTCGCGGGGTCCTACCAGGGTGATCTCGTAGCGGCCGGCCGCCAGGGCGGCCGCCTTAAGGACCTCCTCCGGCCCCCGGTCTCCCCCGGCCGCATCCAGGGCAACCCGAATCAACCCTTTTTCCTCGCCAGAATAATCATCCGCTCGGCCGACTGATGGTAGGGGCCCAGGTCGTAGTCGCCCCAGACCTGCTCGACTTCAAAGCCGGCCAGGCCCAGCAGGTACTCGGCCTCGCGACGGAAGAGAAAACCCAGCTCATACGTAAAAACCGTCCGCTTCAGGTCCCCGGACGGCCCGGTCTCGTCGTAAAAACAGGTGAACCGCTCGAGCTGTTGGGCCGGGTCGACCCGTCGGCTGATGTACTTGCTCAAGGTCCGGCCGTCCTCAACCCGCACCCAGTGGAGGACCAGGGCCGGGTCGTCATCCAGAAAGCCGGGGGCAATGGGGTTGGGGAGGTCCAGCGCCAGCCGGCCGTTGGGCCCCAGGTGCCGGCGGACGGTTTCCAGGCACCGGCGCTGGGCCGCGGGCGAGGTGAGGTGACCGAAAGTGCCCAGGGGAATGATGGCCAGGCCAAACCTTTCTTCCAGGTCAAAGGCGGCCATATCGGCCCGGATAAAGGCAACCCGATCCCTAAGCTGGGGCGAAAGCTTGGCCTCGGCCCGGGCCAGCATGGCCGGCGAATTGTCGATCCCCACCACCCGGTAGCCCTCCCGGGCCAGGGCGAGGGCGACCCGACCGGTTCCGCAGCCCAGCTCCAGGATGGGTCCCCCGGCGCGGCGGGCCAGCTCCAGGTAGAGGGTCAGGTCGGCGTCGTAGCCCTCGTACTCCAGGTCGTAGAAGGGCGCGACGGCGGCGTAGGGGTCGCCGGGGCCGTTGGGGGGGTCGGGGTTACCGCCCAAAGGAGATCCCGATCTCCTCGGCCGTTCGGACCAGCTCCCCGTCTGGGTCCACGAGCTTCGGAACCCGCACCGCGTCGGCAATGTCAACCGCCGTAAGGTCCTGGCCCCGCAGGGCCACCATCTTGCCGAACTCACCCCGCTCCACCATCCGCACCGCCTCGGCCCCGAACCGGGTGGCCAGAACCCGGTCAAAGGCGGTGGGTGAGCCGCCCCGCTGCACGTGGCCCAGGATGGTCACCCGGGTCTCCTTCCCGGTCATGGCGGCCAGGCCCGCCCCAACCCGGTTGCCGATGCCCCCAAGCCGGCCGTACCTGCCCTCCCCGGGCGGCTCGATGAAGACGGGCTCCCCGCCCACCGGCCGGGCCCCCTCGGCCACCACCACGATGCTGAAGCGCCGCCCCGCCCGCTCCCGCACGGCGACCTTCTCGGCCACCCGATTCAGGTCGAAGGGGATCTCCGGGATCAAGATGACGTCGGCGCCCCCGGCCAGGCCGGCGTGAAGGCCGATCCACCCGGCGTGCCGGCCCATCACCTCCAGAACCATCACCCGGTGGTGGCTTTCGGCCGTGGTGTGCAGCCGGTCAATGGCGTCAGTGGCCGTCTCCACCGCCGTATCAAACCCGAAGCTTACGTCGGTGCCGGCGATGTCGTTGTCGATGGTCTTGGGCACCCCGATGATGGGCACCCCCTTTTCGATGAGCTCCAGGCCGATCTTAAGGGTGCCGTCCCCGCCGATGGTTATGAGGGCGTCAAGCTGGAGCCGGTCGATGTTTTCGATGACCTGGTCGGAGCGGTCCTCGTAAAAGACCGTCCCGTCCGGCCGGCGAATGGGGACGGCGAAGGGATTACCCCGGTTTGAAGTGCCCAGGATGGTGCCGCCCCGGGGCAGGATGCCCTGGACATCGGCCGGGGTGAGGGGCCGGAAGCGGGGCTCGCCCACCAGTCCGTCGTAGCCGTCCTCGATCCCGATGACCTCCCAACCGTAGTGGCCGACGGCGGACTTCACCACCGCCCGAATCACCGCATTAAGGCCGGGACAGTCGCCGCCACCGGTAAGAAGACCGACTCGTTTCATCCCCGCCGACCGGCTCGTGATGGGGGCTACCTGAGGCCGAGCTCTATCGGCAGCTTGAGCTCCTTCCTCGGCCGCTGAATCACGTACTCCGTGTGGCCGTCCGGCCCGAACCTGGCCCGCCCCAGCCAGTTCCGCACCTTCTCGGGCAGGCAGGCCCAGGGCACCCGCTCGCCCCGGTAGCCGTAGGCCTCCACCCGCCGCTTGGAGTTCTCGGGCACCTCCGGGGGCACCCGCAGAACGTAGTAGCGGTCGCCCTCTTTCACCAGGTAATAATCATGGCTTCGGGTTCGGGTCACGAATTTAATGTTGGGTTCCGTCATCGGCTGTTTCCCCTCCGGGAAAGGCACAGGATTGCTCTAAAAGATCTTACACCACCGGCCGGCCCTATTGGCCCAGGGCCCAGGCCCGCACGGCGTAATAGATGGGCCGGGGCGTAAAGTCCGGCCCGACAAAGGCGAAGTAATCGTTGAAATTCCGGGCCGGCCTCGGCAGCCGGAAAAGCCAGAAGGCTACCACCTCCACATCCGGCCATTCCCGCTCCGCCAGGGTCAGGGCCCGGAGGGTGTAGTCGACCCGGGCCGCCGGGGGAACGGCCCCCTTCCAGTAGGGGTGGTCGTTCCAGCCGGCCTCGGTAACCCAGATGGGCTTAGCCCCGTCGCCGTTCTGGGCCATAAGCTGCCGGACAAGCCGGACCCGGGCGAAATTTATCCGGTCCGGGGCCGGGGGGTCCTCCGGGGGGAGAACACCCCCGTAGGCGTGGAGGGCCACCGCATCGAAAAACGGCTTGCCGCCGGCCCGGTAGACGCCGGCCAGAAACTCCAGGTCGGGGACGGCCCGGGCCGACCGCTCCGTCGTGGGTGCCAGGCCGGCGAGGGCGACCCGGGCCTGCGGGTCGGCCTCCTTGATGGCCCGGTAGGCTTCCCGCAACAGGCCGGCGTATTCCGCCGGGTCCGGGGGGCGAAAGCCCCACTCGGCGGCCAGGTTCGGCTCGTTCCAGACCACGTAGCCGTAGACCAGCCCCCGGTAGCGGCCGGCAAAGGCGGCGAGAAAGCGGGCAAAATCCGCCCAGTGAGCCCGGTCTAAGTACTTCACGTTGGAGTTTGGGGGCCGGGCCCAGTCGGGAACGTAGTCGACCCGGGCGATGAGCTTGAGGCCGAGGCGGTGGGCCTCGGAAATAACCAGGTCAGCGTGCTGCCAGCGGAACACGCCCCGCTGGGGCTCGTGGTAGCCCCAGGGGAAGTATTCCACCACCCAGGCGGCCCCCATTGCCCGGACCATGCTCAGGGTCTGGCGGACCTTCTGGGGGTCGGGCTCATCAGTGAGGCGGGTGTGCACCCCCAGCACCGGGTGGGGCGGCGTCCACGGCTCCGACCCGGCGGTGACGGCAAGGGGTGGGGGCTGATAGCCGGACTGCCAGCAGAGGGCAAGCCCGAGAAAAAGGACCCCCAGCCGGTAGGCCAGCCGTTCCGTGGCCAACCTCCCGCCTTACTGGAACTGGCTGCGCCGGTAGCTCCAGTAGAGGAGGCCCAGCAGGAATACGGCAAGGATGACGATCATGGCCACCCCAAGGGCGATTCGCAGTCCGACCGCTTCGCCGACCATGCTAATCCCCCGGTAAGGCCTTTAGTGGAAAGCGGCCCCGCTCCTTTAGTTCGTCCAGGAGCCGCTCCTCCAGCAGGAACCGCTCCAGCTCGGCCGGGGACCGGCGCAGGCCGGCCAGGTCCGACCCGGCCGCCAGGGCCAGGACCACCCGCGCCCCGACCATGGCCGCGCCCTGCAGGGCCTTGGGCGAGACCTTGTCCACGGTATCGGCGGGGGTATGCCCCCAGCCCCGCCCAACCAGGCCCTCGGCCCGGTCGTTAGACGTGAGGGTGGCCGTGGGAATGCCTGCCACCGCAAAGGGGAAGTGGTCCGAATGGGTATTGAACCGGTCCTCAACCCCGAATTCGTAGCCGAGGCGGCGGCCCAGCTCCCGGAAATAGGCCACAAGCTCCGGCCAGCCGGTAAGGACCAGGCACTCCGTCCCCAGCCGGCCCCGGGCCGCCGTATCCAGGTTCAGCATAAAGACGACCCGACCCAGCTCGGCCCGGTGGGCCTCCACGTAACGCCAGGAGCCCACCAGCCCCACTTCCTCGGCCCCGAAGAAGATAAACCGAACCGTCCGATCCAGGGGGTTGTCCACGGCGGCCCGCAGGGCCCGGGCAATTTCCAGCCCCACCACCGCCCCGGCGGCATTGTCCAGGGCGCCCTGGGATATGTCGTGGCCGTCGTAGTGGGCCCCGATCACCACCAGCTCCTGGGAGTGGCCCGGCAGGTCGGCAACGACGTTTTGTGAGGTAAGCCGAACCGTCGCCCCGTCGGCCTTGAGGCGGACGGTTACCGGACCCCGCTCCAGCATCCGCAGCAGGAAAAGGCCCGACTCCCGGGATATGCCGAAGCCGGGGATGGGCGCCTCGGCGTCGCTGGCCAGGCTCCCGGTTATTATTACCTGCCCCGGATTCTGGTTCCAGAAGATGAACCCCACGGCCCCGGCCTCCACCGCCCGCCGGTACTTCTCCCGCCGGTGGCTTGCCCGCCGGCCCGGGGCCGGGGTGGTTTCGGCAGCGCAGAGGGCCACCTTACCGGCCAGCCGGTCGCCCACCAGGGCAAAATCCTCGGCCTCCCCCTGGCCTACCGACACCAGCTCGGCCGCCAGGTCGGCCGGGGGGCTGTAAGGCAGGGCCAGGGCCGGAAGCTCCCGCCGGAACGGGCTGAGCATCTCCAGCAGGGCGCCGCCCCGCCGCCAGCCCAGAAACTCGAAGGTCTCCACCACCGGCTCGTAGCCGAACTCCCCCAGTTGCTCGGCGATGTATTCGGCCGCCCGCCGCTCCTGGGGGCTTCCGGCGAATCGGCTTCCCAGCTCGTCGCACAGGAAGAGCAGGTGCTCGAACCCCCGGTTTGAGCTGAAGATTTCGCCGGCTACCAGTTTGTCAATGCGCCCTAGATTCACCCGGAACCTCCAGCTTAAAGGTCGTCTTTAAACCGCGGGTAAGAACCGAAGACCTTAATCATGGTGCAGTGGGCCCGCAGGGCCTCGAGGGCCTCGGCAACCACCGGGTCGGAACGGTGACCCTGAAGGTCGGCCAGAAAGATATACTTGCCCAGGCCCTGCCGGGAAGGCCGGGACTCGATCTTGGTCAGGTTAATCTGCCGCCGGGCAAACTCCTGGAGGGCCGCCACCAGGGTTCCCGGCCGGTCGTCCCCGGCCACGGCAAAGCAGATGGACGTTTTATCGTCACCGGTGGGCTCATGGTCGGTCAGGCCCAGGACTACGAACCGGGTCAGGTTCACCGGGTGGTCCTGGATCCGGGCGGCCAGCACCTCGGCCCCGTAAAGCTCGGCCGCCCGCAGGGTCCCGATAGCCGCGGCGGCGTTGTCGGGGTAGTTCATCATCTCCTCGACGGCGGCGGCCGTGCTCAGGGAAGCTACGGCCTCCGCCTTGGGGAAGCAGCGCTCGATGAAGCGCCGGCACTGGGCCAGGGCCTGCGGGTGGGAGAAGATCACCCGGATGCGCCGGGGGTCGGCCCCGGGCTTGACCAGCAGGTAGTGGTCCACCGGCAGGACCAGCTCGTGCCGGATGAGCAGGCTCGACTCGTGGATAAGCAGGTCCACCGTGGCGGAGACGGAACCCTCCAGGCTGTTTTCGATGGGCACCACGCCTTCGTCGGCCATCTTCGCCTCGACCGCCGAGGCCACCGCCGGGATACTGCTCAGGGGCAGCAGGTCGGCCGTGGGGTCGTAGGCCAGGGCGGCCTCCTCGCTGAAGGTTCCGGGTGGTCCCAGGTACGCGACCTTCTTGGGCATCGCCGGTTCTCCCTAGGCGCCGGTTAGGGTCCGCCGAAACTCCGCTTCCACCTCGGGCGAGACCACCGCTAAAACTTCATCGTTGGCCTGGATCACCGTTTCGGCATTGGGAATCTGGGCACCCCGGCCCCGGGAGATGATGGCCGCCAGGACACTCGGGGTCGGCAGTTTAAGCTCGGACACCCGCTTGCCCACCACCGGCGACGTCGGGGGTATCCGAACCTCCACGATCTCGAGGCCCAGGTCCCGCAGCTCCAGCAACCGGGTAAGACGGTGGGTGGGGACCTCGTGGCCGATGTGCTCCAGGATAATGTTGGTGGCGCTCACGGTCACGTCGATGCCCAGCCGCTTGAAAATCCGCTCGTTCTTCGGGTTGTTGATCCGGGCGATGGTGCGGGGCACCTTAAAACGCACCTTGGCAACCTGGCAGGCCACCAGGTTGTCCTCGTCGTCGCCGGTGACGGCAATGAGCATATCCGCCCGGCTTGCCCCCGCCTCGGCTAAGGTTGAAGCTTCACAGCCGTCGCCCCGGAGGACCACCGTGCCCAGCTCGTCGGCGATGCGCTCGCACTTGCGGGGGTCCAGCTCGATAACCAGCACCTCGTGGCCCTCGTTGATGAGGGTCCGGGCCAGGTAGTAGCCGACTTTCCCCCCGCCGACGACGATAATGTACATGTTTACTGTTCCAGGGCCTCTTTTAGCAGTTTAGCGCTTACCAGAGTTGGGGATATCGTGATCAGGCCCAGGCGCCGGTAAAGGTCCTCCCGGATGGGGTCGAAGATGCGGCAGACGACCTTCGGCACCCCGAAGATGTGCTTGGCGATCTGACAGGCCATAACGTTGCGGTTGTCGCCCCGGGTGGCGGCGACGAAGGCGTCGGCCTCCTCGATGCCCGCCCGCCGCAGGTCGTCTTCGTCGATGCCGTTGCCGACAATGGGCATCCCCTTGAAGTCCGGCGGCAGGAACCGGAAGGCGTTGGGGTCGATATCCATAATCGTGACCTCGTGGCCTTCCCGGTCGAGCATCCAGGCCAGCATCGCCCCAACCCGACCGCAACCCATAATCACCACCTTCACCGGACTTTCCCCCTCCGTGCCCCTAGCGTGCCTGCCGGTCCAGGGGCTCCCGCCAGAGCACCACCTGGCACCGGGCGTTTTTTAACACATAAGGCACCGTGCGGCCGATATCGAACTCCCCGAACCGCTTTTTATACGGTAATCCCAGGACGATCATGTCCACGTTGCGGCTTTCCGCCTCGTCAACGATGGTCGGCCCGGCCTCCCGGGCCTGCAGGAGCTCGGTCTCCACCTGGTAGCCGAGGGATTCGGCCACCGACTCGGCGTTGTCTAAAATGGCTTCCCCCTTGACGACCTCCTCCTCGATGGTCGCCTCCAGCGGCAGGGTCCGTTTTACTTCAATAACATAGATTACGAAAACTTTGGCTTTGTCCCGGCGGGCCAGGTGGATGGAAAGGGCCACCACCTCGGCGTCCAGGGGGCTACCGTTGACGGCCACGAGCATCCGCTCAAGCTTGCGCGGCATCTGGCCAGCCTTTATGCCTCACTCGCCCGATGGATTATAGCCCAACCGCGGCGGAAAGGTGGGGCCCTCAAAGCTCAATCTCAAGGCCGAGGCCGAGCCGCTCCGCCTCCAGCAGGGCCAGGCCCCCAACGGCCACATCCTGGACGGCGTTGCCAACCGACTTGAAAACCGTCACCTCCTGGGGGTCGGTCCGGCCGGGCCGTCGGCCCAGGATGATCTCCCCGATTTCGGCGTGGATGTGTCCCTCGTCGATGGCCCCCTCCCAGATGGGAATTAAGATATCCCCGGCCTCGGCCAGGGCCGCAACCCGGGAATCCACAACCACCTTCGCCCGTCTGATGGTCGCCGTCTCCAGCTCCCGGGTCTCGGGGGTGAAGGCCCCAATGGCGTTGACGTGGGCACCCGGCGAGAGGTCTTCGTCGGCAAAGACCGGAACCGGTGAGGTGGTGGCGGTCACCACCACGTCCGCCCCCCGGACCGCCTCGGCCGGCGAGTCCACCACCCGAACGGCCGGGGGAACGGGCACGCCGACGGTGCGCAGGTGCGCGGCCAGCGCCTCGGCCCGCTCCCGGGTCCGGCTGAAAATCCTCACCTGCTCGATGGGCCGCACCTCACACACGGCCAGCACCTGGGCCTCGGCCTGGGCCCCGGCCCCGATGAGGGCCAGAATCCGGGCATCCCGGCGGGCCAGCAGGTCGGTGGCCAGGCCGGTGGCGGCCCCGGTCCGCCAGGCCGTAAGGAATGCCCCCTCCAGAACTCCCAGGGGCCGGCCGGTGGCCGCTTCGGCCAGGACGACCAGGGCGTGGATGAGGGGAAGCCCCCGCTCCCGGTTTCCCGGAAAGACGGAGACCACCTTGACCCCGAGGCCGGTGGGGTGTCCGGCCAGGTAGGCGGGCATAAAGAGGGTCACCGCATCCGGCGGAAGCTCCACAGGCGTGCGCGGGGGCACCCGGGCGTTGCCGGCCGACAGGGCCGCAAAGGCCTCCCGGGTCGCCTCGATTGCCCGGCGCATGGGCACCGCCCGGCGGATGTCGGCCGCCCCGAGGAGCCTGACCTTAAGCCTGGGCTGAAACATTGCGGGCGCGGCCGCCCCTTTTCAGGCCCCAAATACCTGAACGATAACCTCCCGGGGCCGGGGCCGGTCCAGCTCCACGAAGAAAATCCGCTGCCAGCGGCCGAGCTGAAGCCTTCCCCCCAGGACGGGGACCGCTTCGCTGGCCTCCACCAGGAAGTGCTGGCAGTGGGCGTGGCCGTTGGGGCACTCCTCGGCTTCGACGTTGTGGGTACGGACGTCGAAATCGTTATGCCGGTAGTAGGCCCCGGCCGGTGCAAGCCTTGCCAGAAACCGGGCCAGGTCGTCCAGAAGTTCGGGCTCGTTCTCGTTGATTCTTATCCCGGCGGTGGTATGCCGGGAGAAGATAATCGCCAGCCCGTGCTGGATCCCGGCCCGGGCAACCAGCTGCTGCACCTGCTCCGTGATGTCGACGAAGGCCGGCGCGTTCGGGGCTTGAACCTGAAGGGTCTGGGTGAAGATGCGGGTTACGGCCACCTCCGCGCCCGTGGGCGCCAATTCCACCATGGACTTATACTCCCCTCACCGGGTGACTAGTTCGCGCGTTCACAAGGGTCCGCCGTCATTTTAGGCGGCGGCCCGCCACCCTGTCAACCCGGGGGAAGGGGCGGGTTCTGTCCCAGGGGTGGTGTGAAGAATTTAAGGAGCCGGATTCCCCCTATCAAGCCCAAGCTCTTTGGGCTGTCAGCCGAGCCTGGCACAGCTAAGCAGGAGAGCAGACTCCACCCCACAAAAGGCCTTAAAGCCCCGAACTGTCCGGGCACGGGTTTTTGACATAAACACTTTAGCGTTTATGTCAATAATC
>JBHOQU010000042.1:0-4036 GCA_042408785.1 Dehalococcoidia bacterium
GGCTGGATGCGGCGGCGGAAGACGTTATCGCCAACCCGAATAAGGACCGGGCCCGGCAGCTCTGGGAAGTGCTGGCCGCCTTACTGGAAAACGGGCCGGCCGACCTGACCCGGGAGACCTTGGCATATCGTCCTGACTATCGCTATAACTGGCGATTCGTCGGTTCCTGGGATGCCGGCTGGTTGCGGAAGCTGAAAGAAGCGGCCTGGCTGCCCGATGAGCGGGGCCTTCTTACCTGGACCAATTGTTTCCCACCTCCAAGCCGGGATACCAGAAGCTTGCCCGGCTCCTGGGTGTAAGGGAGGCCGACCGGGCCGGCGTTTTGGACTACCTTCGGGAGCTTTCGGCTCGGGGCCGTGGGTAAAGGTCTGCCGTGGAAGCCATCTACGACTGGCTGGACAGAGAGGCTCAGCAGCACGAGGACCGGGAGCTTGCGGACCTTTTCCGGGCGGAGCCCCTCATCCTGGTACCCGAAAGGGGCTGGTTTTCGGTCGGGGCCGTCTGCTGGGAGGACCCCACCGGCCGGCTTCCGGCCCTGGCCCCCCCACTGGCCGAAGCTTAAAGGCTTTTTTTGTGGGGAAACTGGGGATCGCTGAGGCGCCCGGAATCGGCCAGGTTGTGGGGTACCTGGTGCAGCTCGGCCGGGCCGGCGGCTCCCCTGACCTGCCTCGGGTAAGGGAGGCGGCCCGGCGGGTTGCCGACGGGTGGGCCGACCTTTGGCCGGAGCTGAAGCTGGAGCTCGGAAACGCCCGCTGGCCCGGGCTTAAAGGCGGCGACTGCGGCTGGTTCGGGCCGGAACTGCTGGTGGTCAACTACCGGGCCGCCCTGGTCCGGCTTTTTGTGGAGCGGCTGGCCGTCTGGGCCCTTGAGGGGCTTCAGGAGCTGGCTGAAAAGCTGGGAATCAAGCCCCTTTCCCGGAAGGTAGCGGCCGTCCCCCGCTGGTCCGGTGTTATGGGTCCCGACAAAAGGCTTTCGGAGAAGCTGGCCCGGCTGTGGCCGTTCATCGGGCGGATGGCCGGCATCGCGGAGCTGAGCCTTCGGGTTATCGTGGTAGAAGAGTTGAGCCTGGTCTACAGCTTAGGCGACCTGAGCAGCGAGCCGGAACCTTGAAGCCTGCTACGACCGGGGGGAAAACCCGCTGCTGCTTACGGTCGAGGGTGCCGCGGACGTTGGGCTGGCGGTGGCCCTGGCCCGGGAATTCGACTGCGAGTGCCTGCGGGCATTTGTCACCGAGCCGTGGGAGCCGGAACCGGAGTCGGAAAGGTTCCGGCGACTGAGAAAATGGGCCAGGGAGCTGGAAATTGACTTCGGCGACCTGTCGGCCGAGGAAGCATCAGCACCCAACCCTCGGGTATTTCGGCTGGCCCCACCGCGGACCGGGCGGGTCACAGTTTTGGGGCAGGTTACGGGCCGGCCGTGGATGTCTCAGGCACAATTATATGAATTAGACCGGTGTGGGCGAGGATGGTGACAGCGGTGCGGGCCAGAATCCCCGGCGGGCAAGGCCCAGCTGCCCCGTCGTCTCGATGCGGTTGCGCCGCAGGCGCCTGGGCAGGCTGCATCGCTCCTCCTTCCCCCTCCTCTCTGCCTCCGGGAGGACCTGGGCCCCTGCCCCCTCCACCTGCCGCTCGTCCACGCCAGCCCCCGACGGCCCCACCCCTCACCAGCTTGGTTCCCAGCTCGGTGCGCAGCGCTAGGCGGAAGCGGCCGAAGCCGGCCACCGCCAGCCGGCTGAGGGCGAGGGGCGTCGGGCAGCCTGCTCGCCAGCCAACGCACCCGCGGCTGGGCAGCGTGGGGAGGTAGTGGCGCCACTTCCGGGGCGGGCCAGCAGGTGGGGCACCAGGGCGGCTGCAAGGGGGCTTGGGGCCAAGACGCCCGGGGATGCTGACCTTCCCGTCCACCGACGAACAGGCCGGCAAGTGGCATGATGGCTTGGGGGCCTCCGCTGCGGCAGGCCTTCTCCTGTCAATTCACATGATGCGCCTTAGGCCTGCTCCGCAATCTCGGTCTTGCAGGTTATGTCAAGTTTATGCCGGAAGCTTCAACGGTTCCAAACGAAAAGGTTTCACAACTTATGTCAAGTGTGACGCTGCCCGGGCCGCGCCCGAGGAAACTTCAAAAGGCCCTCGAATCTCGCAAAGGCTTCCTCAACCGTCCCTCACCTTTCCCTGGCCTCTAGGTCCCTGAGGATCACCTTCACTCTGGCCTCCAGGTCCGGCAGGTCCCGCTCCACCGTCCGCCACACCTTGTCCACGTCCACGCCGAAGTACTGGTGGACCAGGATGTTGCGCATGCCCATGGGATGCGCCTCATGAAAAGCCCGCCCAGTCGGGCCGCCGCTTCACCGATGACCTCCAGATGATGGATAATCCACACCCGGATGAGCTCGTCCCTTTCAAAGGCCTCCCAACCCAGGGCCGCATACCGCCCAATCGCCTGGACCGCCTCCAGGATGTCCCGCAGGTACTCCTCAGCCGCCCTCACACGGGCACGGCCTCCTTAGCAGTTCTTTTAGGCCCCGCTCCGAGACCACATCCACCTTCCGGCTCGATGAGCAGCCCCGCATGGTCCAGAAGGCTCCGGCCCAGGTCGAACTCCACCACCAGGTCGATGTCGCTGGCCTCATCGGCCTCGCCGCGGGCCACCGAGCCGAAAACCCGGACGTTCCGGGCCCCATACCTGGTGCACACCCGCAGAATCTCTTCACGCTTCTGCCTGAAAATCTCCAGCATGCCGGCAGACCTCCTCGAAAAAGCCGGCTCCAGGACCGGCCCCCTCAGGCTGAACCTTCCGGGCCGGCGCTGGCCCCAGCCTCGGCCAACCTCCACCGCAGCGCCGGGTCCTACGCCGCCCTCCGAACCTCCGGCTGGGTCTCGGATGCCTCCCCAATATTCTCCACCTTCCCCCCACCCGACCCGGCCCCTCAGATTCGTAGTCCTCCAGGGTGCAGGCTGCAAAGAAATATCTTAATCACAGCCTGCCTTTGTTATTCCTCAACTTTCGGGTCCCCGCCAGGTACTTTTGCGGCATCCGGAGGGGGCGGACGAACCAGGGGGGCACCTTCTCATAGAGGTGGAACGCGCCTCAGGTGCCTCTCTTCTGTCGGGTCTCGGAGGGGGCGACCCCTCCGGATCATGTGGCGCTTGAGCCTTCAGCGGTTGGTGGAGCCGGAACGCCTAAGGCTAGGCCGAAAAATTCCGGCCGGGTCCAAACAATGTCCCGGTAGGCCGCGGTTGGACCCCGGTTTCGCCGCCGGGGCGGTGTTCGCGGGCTTTTCCTCAACGCGGGGCTTTGGCCGGCCTGATAGGTTTTGCCGCCGTTGCGGCCCAGGTTCGGCCAGGCCATCCGGCGGTCTCCGGCTTCCCCCAGAGGTCTGGCTGGCCCCTTTTACCCACCGGTTTCTTCACGCCGGCCAGGTCCAACTGCTGGGGAACAGACTCTTTCTCTAGGATTTTTGCCGACAACATTGAGGGCCGGCCCGGCCGCCTGCCTTGCCTCGGCTTGGCTTCTATCCGGCCTGGTCCGGGCGACCTTCACCGGCCTTTATCCGACCGCCGCCGTGGCAACCCTGGTCCCGGCCCTCGTCTTCTTCCCCCTCCGGTTTACCAGCCGGCTCCCCAAGGCCGCCGGCCCGGTCCGGGGTCGGGCCGCTGAGCCGGGCCTCGAGCCGATCCAGGCGGGCAAGTACCTCCTCCAAAATGGTGGGTCTTCGGGGTATGACGGTAATGGTCCCGCTGGTTTCGAGGATCACCTGGTCGCACTCCTCCACCGAACCGAGGCCCTGCCGCCGGATGGCGGCCGCAAGCTCCTCCTCGGTTATGAGCTCCCGGCGCAGGTTTTCGGCGATCACACGGCCGTCCCGCACCAGCCAGACGGGGCCCCCTTCCAGTCGGCGCTCCAGGTTCGGGTGCCGGTAAAGGTAGCGAACCACCGCGGCGTTTACCAGCACCAGGGTTGCGGCCCCGATAAGGCCCCCGAGGAGGGAGTTGTCGTTGCCGATGATGGCGTTCTGGACGGTGTTCGAGATGGTGAGCAG
>JBHOQU010000048.1:0-19036 GCA_042408785.1 Dehalococcoidia bacterium
CATCCACACCACCGACGAAGACCCCATGTACTTTATCGACCCGAACGAGTGCATCGACTGCGGGGCCTGCGAGCCGGCCTGCCCGGTCTCGGCCATCTTTCCCGAGGACGAGGTTCCGGCCCAGTGGCAGGTTTACAAGCAGATAAACGCCCTCTGGTTCGAAGATAAAGAGGAGGCCCGGGCCCTCCTAAAGGCCAACGCCCCCGGTCAGGTTTAACCCGGCATCACCTGGCCCAGGATCAGCCGAAGGCCCACCAGGACGAGGGCGACAGAGAGAAAGCGCAGGATGGCCGCGCCGTGGAGGCGCTGGGAGAGCCTGGCCCCGGCCTGGGCGCCCAGCACCACCCCCACCGCCATGGGTAGGGCGTAGGCCAGCCGCACGTTGCCCAGGACCAGGTGGGAACCTGCCCCCACCAGGGCCGAAATGGCCAGAATGAAGTGGGAGGTGGCGGTGGCGATGTGAGGCGGAAACGAGAACAGGTAGACGAGCGCCGGGACGTGAATCACGCCGCCCCCGATCCCAAGGATGCTGGAAAGAAACCCGACGACGAAGCTGAGGGCAATTCCGGCGGGCTCATTGAAAGCGTATTGATACTGTTCGCCCCGGATGTCGGTAATTACCCGGCGGGTATACCAGGGCGGCAGCGCCGCCTCGACTTCCTCCTCCACCGCGAGTTCCGCTTCCCGGGGCCGGATGACGATGAAAGCGGCCAGCAACAGCAGCAGAACCCCGAACACAATGCTGAAGAGCCGGCCGGTAAAGAACGTGCTCAAATACGCCCCGACAATTGCCCCCGGGATGGTGGCGGCCGCAAATCGGAGGCCGGTCCGGTAGTCCACCCGTTTCTGGCGGGCGTAAGATAGGGTGCCCGAAAGGGCGTTCAGAAAGACGACCGTCAGCGAGGTTCCCACGGCCTGCTGCGGGGGCAGATGAAAGACCAGGAGCAGGGCCGGGACGATGAGGGGCCCGCCGCCGGCACCCACGAGGGTGCCATAAGTTCCAACCAGAAGTCCCAAAGCGAAGAGGCTCCCCAGTTCGACGATGCCAGGCATCCCAGTTCACTCCCTCAGTAGGGGGCTGCTCCCCGGTGGGGAGTACGGTGGTTACGTAAGCCATTTTAGCAGACCGGGCCGGTCTCCAAGAAATTTTTAAGTTTGCTCTTATCCGGCTCTAATACTGTGTTCCCTAAAATCTGGGTGGTAAAGCTCCGCCGGTACATCCAGAAACCTTCGGAAGGAGGTCGGAAGAGCATGCCCGAAGCCGTAACGACTAAGCCTGGGATTCGTCCGCTGGCCGACCGGGTTCTGGTGAAGCCCCGCCAGCGGGAAGAGGTGACCAAGTCGGGGATTGTTCTGCCTGACACCGCCCGTGAGAAGCCCCAGGAGGGCGTGGTCCTCGCCGTTGGTCCGGGCCGGATGCTGGAAAACGGCACCGTGGTTCCCCTGGACGTTAAGGAGGGGGACGTGGTCATCTTCGCCAAGTATGCCGGCACCGAAGTAAAATTTGGTGACGAAGAGTATCTTATCCTGCGCGAGTCTGATATCCTTGCCGTTCTGACCGAAGAATCCAAGTAAGTCGAGGGAGGTGAGACGATGCCTGCAAAGCAGCTCCTGTTTGGTGAGGAAGCCCGTCGGGCCCTTCGCCGGGGGGTGGACATAACCGCCGAGGCCGTCGGGGCTACCCTGGGTCCCCGGGGCCGAAACGTGGCCCTGGAGAAGAAGTGGGGCGCCCCCAGCATCACCCACGACGGGGTGACGGTCGCCAAGGAGATCGAGCTGAAGGACCCCTTTGAAAACATGGGTGCCCAGCTCCTCAAGGAGGCGGCCACCAAGACCAATGACGTGGCCGGCGACGGGACCACCACGGCCACCGTGCTGGCCCGGGTGCTTATCGACGAAGGGCTCAAGGTTGTTACCGGCGGGGCCAACCCGATGCTCATCAAGCGGGGCCTTGACCGGGCAACCGAGAAGGCCGTCGAAGCCATCCGCAACCTCTCCAAGCCCCTGGGCGGCAAGGAGGACATCGCCCACGTCGCGACCATCTCCGCCAACGACGAGGAAATCGGCAACCTTATCGCCGAGGTGATGGAGAAGGTCGGTAAGGACGGGGTGATCACCGTTGAGGAGGGCAAGGGGCTGAAGTTCGAGGTCGAGTACGTTGAGGGCATGGAGTTCGACCGCGGCTACATCAGCCCCTATTTTGTGACCAACCCCGAGCGGATGACGGCTGAGATCGAGGAGCCGTACATTCTGATTACCGACCGAAAGATCTCCTCCATCAACGACATCCTGCCCGTTCTGGAGCGGCTGCTCCAGGCCGGCAAGAAGGATCTGGTGATCATCGCCGAGGATGTCGAGGGCGAGGCGCTGGCCACCCTGGTCGTGAACAAGCTCCGGGGTGTGCTTAACGTCTTGGCCGTTAAGGCCCCTGGCTTCGGCGACCGGCGCAAGGCGATGCTGGAGGACATTGCCATTCTCACCGGCGGCCGGGTCATCTCCGAGGAGCTGGGCCGCAAGCTGGAGAACACCACCCTCCAGGACCTCGGCCAGGCCCGGCGGGTGGTAGCCGACAAGGACAACACCACCATCATCGAGGGCCGCGGCTCGCCGGAGGCCATCCAGGCCCGCATTCGGCAGATCAAGGCTCAGATTGAGGAAACCACCTCGGATTACGACCGGGAGAAGCTCCAGGAGCGCATGGCCAAGCTGTCCGGCGGGGTGGCCGTGATCAAGGTGGGCGCCCCGACTGAGGTGGACCTCAAGTACCGCAAGACCCGGGTTGAGGATGCCCTGTCGGCCACCCGGGCCGCGGTCGAAGAGGGGATCGTGCCGGGCGGCGGCGTCGCCCTGCTGGTGGCCGCCAAGGCGCTGGAGGAGCTCAAGTTTGAAGGTGATGAGGACTTCGGCGTCCAGATCCTCCGCCGGGCCCTGGAGGAGCCCACCAGGCTCCTGGCCGAGAACGCCGGCCTGGACGGCGGCGTCATCGTCGGGGAGATCCGCCGGCGCCAGGACGCTGAGAATAACCCCAACCTTGGCTTCGACGTCATGACGGAAGAGTACGTCGATATGCTGGCCCGGGGGATCATCGACCCGACCAAGGTGACGCGCTCGGCGCTGGAGAACGCCGTATCGGTGGCCGGGATGGTGCTGACCACCGAGGCCCTGGTCACGGAGATCCCCGAGAAGGAGAAGACTCCTTCCACTCCGACGCCTGAGTACTGACCGGGGCCCGCAACCAGCGTACGGGTTGGGGGACCGGGCTTTGCCCGGTCCCCTATTTTTTCAGGGAAATAACGATTGAAGGCAGTCGTTGTCGGCGTTGACCTCGCGGCCAGGCCGTGGCGGCCAACGGGGATAGCTGTCCTGGCAGGCGGCCAGATTTACACCTCCCTTTTACACGAGGACGAAGAGATCCTGGGGTTCATCGCAAGCCGGGGGCCTCAACTGGTGGCCGTCGACGCCCCGTTATCCTTGCCCGCCGGGCGCTGCTGCCTGCGACCGGACTGCGCCTGCCGGCACTTCGGGGTGGCCCGCCGGTGCGACCGGGAGCTGGTGCGGCTGGGGTTTCGGGTCTTCTGGACAGCCCTGCCCTCCATGGTGGAGCTGACCCGCCGAGGGATTGCCCTGGCCCAGAGGCTGCGGACCGGCGGCTTTCGGGTAATCGAGGTCTTCCCCGGGGCGGCCCAGAAACGGCTGGGCCTTCCCCGCAAACAGGACAGCCCCCCGGAGCTTGCCCGTCGACTGGCCCGGGATTGGGGACTCGTTTTCCCGCCGGACCGCCGGCCAACCCACGACGAGCTGGATGCAGCCACCGCCGCCGTGGTCGGTCTGCTCTACCTCCGGGGCTTGGCGGAGGCGGTGGGCGACCCGGCCGAGGGACAGATCATCCTGCCACGACCCGGCCCAACCCAAGGTGATGCGCAATCTCGTGGGCCGTCTCCCGGGCCTGCCGAATCAGGTCGGCCAACCCGATCCCCCGGTAGGAGGCCCCCACCAGGAACAGGCCCGGCAGGCCCTTAAGCTCGCCCGCCACTCTTTCGACCCAGTCCAGGTGGCCAACCTCATACTGGGGCAGACCGTCGGCCCAGCGGTGGACGAAGACCGCCTCCGGCCGCTCGGGCAGGGGGGCGACCCCGCGGAGCTCAGTCCAGACCCGGCGCCCCAGCTCTCCGTCCGAAAGCTCCCACCAGGGCGGCCCCTCGGCCCGGCCCACGTAGGCCCGGATCACCGTCCAGCTTTCCCGGGCCGAGCCCGGCCACTTCAGGGACGACCAGGTGGCGCCACCCGTTAGAAGGCCTGCCCGGGCTGGCACCAGAAAGCCGGTCCCCTTCAACCCCGGGTCGCCCCGGTAGGCAAACACTAAGACCCCGACCGACACCAGCCCCTGGGCACCGAGCAGGTGGGCCAGCTTTGGGGCGGCATCCGCCAGCAACCCGGCGGCCCTGGGAGCCGGGAGGGCGAGCACCACCGCGTCGGCGGTTAGCAGGTCTCCGCCGGCCCGGATGAGCCACCGGCCGCCGGCCGGGGCCAGCCCCTCGACCGGCGACCGGAGCCTGAGCCGGGCGGCGTCAAGGCGTCGCTCCAGCTCCTCGGCAAGCCTCTGGAGGCCCCCTCGAATCGATTTAAAGGCTCCGGCTTCGGCCGCCTGCCGCCGCACCGCTCCGAGCCCCCGGAGCAAGCTGCCGTGGCGGCGCACCAGCTCGCGGTACTGGGGAAAGAGGGCGAGCAGGCTGAGCCGGTAGACGTCGGCCGAGTACAGGCCGGCAAAGAGGGGGTCGGCATACCGCTCGGCCACCTCCCGGCCCAGCCGCCGGGCAAAGAACGCCCCGACCGACTCGTCCAGGTTATCCCGCCGGGGCGGGATGAAAAGGTCCAGCAGGGCCCGCAGCTTGCCCCGGGAACTGAAAAGGCTGCTGGTCATGAAGGACCGGAGCCGTCCGGGGGAAGGGATAGGGTGGAGCCTCCCGGCCCAGTAGATATAGGCCGGAAGGGGGGCAGGGGAGACCAGCTCCTCCCCAAGGCCCAGCTCAGCGGCGAGCTGCAGGGCCGCCGGTTTTGAGGTCACCAGGGAGTCGGGCCCCAGCTCGACGTAGTAGTCTTCGGTTCGTAAGGTGGCAACCTTTCCGCCCCACCGGTCGGCCGCCTCAAACACCCAGACCTCGGCCGCCGGCCCAAGGAGTTTCCGGGCAAAGTAGGCGACGGCCAGCCCGCTTATTCCGCCCCCAACGACAACGACCCTCCGGCCCCCCATCACCTGCGGTTCAGCTCCCCGACAGCCCGAAGGACCGAGTCGGCCAGGGCGTCCAGAAAGTCCGGGTCGTCATTTAGGGAAGGAACCCGGCCGAACTGCAGGCCCAGGCTTTGGGCCTTGGCCCGGGCTTCGATGTCCAGGTCGTAGAGAACTTCCAGGTGGTCCGCCACAAACCCGATGGGGCAGGCCAGCACGGCCGGAACCCCGCGGCGGGCCAGGTCCTCCAAGGCCTCCAGGATGTCGGGCCCAAGCCACGGTTCCCCCGTGGCGCTGGCGCTCTGGTAGGCCACCTGCACGTCGGTCAGGCCGGCGGCCCGGGCGACGGCCTCGGCCGTTTCCCGGATCTTGGCCGGGTAGGGGTCGTTCCAGCTCAAAATTCGGGCCGGGAGGCTGTGGGCGGTGAAGACTACCGCCGTGCCTGCCGGCAGGTAAGCCAGAGCGGCCCGCAGCCGCCGAGCCCAGGCCCCTACGAACTTAGGATGGGTGTGCCATTCCGGGGCAGAAACCAGGGGAATCTCGAGGCCGGCCTCGGCCGCCGCCGCCCGGGCGGCCGCAAGGTACTCATCGGTGGTCAGCCGGGAGGCGTGCGGCGCCAGGGGCAGTAAGATGATAACCTCCGGCTCTGAGCCGGCCAGTTGCCGCAGGCCCTCGGCGATAAAGGGCGGGCTGTGCTTCATGCCGATGCTCACACCCCACTGGGCATCGGCGGCCAGGTCCGCCAGCCGGCAGGCTAGACCCTGGGCCTGCCGGACCGTGATTTCGATAAGGGGCGAGTAGCCTCCGATGGCCTCGTAGCGCCGGCTGAGGTCGGCAACCGCCTCGTCTGATACCGGGCGGCCGTGGCGGATGTGCTCCAGGTAAGGCCGGACGTGGGCTTCCGCGGCCGAAGCCGGTGTGCCGTAGGCCATAACCAGCACGCCGTACCTTTTCGACATCTTCTAGTCCTTTCTCCCCGAGGTCTCGGTGTGGACCAGGTCGACCAGGGCTTTCAACGCGTCGACGGGGGTGTTGGGCAGGACGCCGTGCCCCAAATTAAATATATGCCCCGGGCGGCCCCGGGCGCCGGCGAGGACCCGCCTCGTCTCGGCGGCAACGACGCTGAAGGGGGCCAGGAGGACCGCCGGGTCCAGGTTCCCCTGAACCCCGACCTCCGCCCCCAGCCGGTCCCAGGCCGACCCCAGGTCCACCCGCCAGTCCAGGCCGATAACATCCCCCCCGGCCGCCCGCATCAGCTCCAGCAGCGCGGCCGTACCCGTGCCGAAGTGGATGGCCGGGACCCCCACCTCGGCGATAGCCCGGAACACGGCCGCCGAGTAAGGTAGGACCCACCGGCCGTAGGCTTCGGGACCCAGCACCCCAACCCAGCTGTCGAAAACCTGAAGGGCCTGGGCACCGGCCCGGGCCTGGGCCGCCGCAAACCGGGCCGCGGACTCGGCCAAGACACCCATCAGTCGGTCCCACAGGTCCGGCCGCCGGTACATGAGGGTCCGGGTCTCCGGAAAGTCCCGGGACGGTCCCCCGTCCACCAGGTAGGCGGCGAGGGTGAAGGGAGCCCCAACGAAGCCGATGAGGGGGACCTTAAGTTCAGGGCGCACCAGCCGGATGGTTTCCAGCACGAAGCCCAGGTCGGCCTCGGGCTCCAGGGGCCGTAGCTTTTTAATATCTTCTTCAGTCCGCACCGGCCGCAGAAGAACCGGCCCCCGGTTTTCGACAACCTCAAACTCCACCCCCATCCCCAGGTAAGGGAGGGTGAGGTCGGCAAAGAGGATGGCCGCATCCACCCCCAGGGTCTCCACCGGCAGCAGGGTTACCCGGGCGGCCAGTTCGGGGTTGCGGATGAGGTGGAAGAGGCTGTGGCGCTCCCGCAGGCGCCGGTACTCGGGCAGGGCCCGCCCGGCCTGACGCATAAACCAGACCGGGGTGCAGTCGACCGGCTGGCGCCGGCAGGCCCGCAGGAAGCGGTCGTTAAAATCAGCCGAAAATGGCGGCAAGCTCGTCGGGAAGCCGGTAAACGCCGGTCAGGATCGGGGTATCCCGCAGGGTATAGCGGCGGGCGTCGGTGGAGCGAAGAGCCACAACCAGCTCTGAAAACCGGACCAGGTCGGGGGTCTCGTAGGCCACTACGAACTCCTGGTCCTGGAGGCCCGTGCAGTAAAGCAGGAGCTGTTTTACCTCCTCAAACTGCCGTCCTAACCGGATGTGCTCGTTCATCATCCCCTGGCGGGCGTCCTTGCTCATCAGGTACCAGTCGGTGGTTTTCGAGAAGGGGTAAACCACCATGTAGCGCTCCCGGATCGGGGCGAAGGGGTCAATGTCCTGGGTGGAGCGGCCGCCCGGGGCGTAGATGGACGGTCGGGTGTAGCCCCAGAGGGCTACCGTCGGCCGGGTCAGGGACCGGAATCGGGCCAGGGCCCGGCCGAGGCCGTCGAAGAAGCGGTCGAAGGCCTCCACGCCGTCGGCCCGCACGGAGCACCAGACCATGAAGTCGGCGTCGGTTCGGGCGGGGAAGATCTGGTAGTAGTAAACGGCCGGGGCGGCCTGGCTCAGGGCCGCCGCCAGGTCGGCCCAGAAACCCAGGCGGTCTTCCCGACCGAGGCCCCAGTAGCTGGGGGTCAGGGCGCAGGCGGTAAACTGAGAAAGGAGGCGTTCGGTCACCTTGAATCCCCCGCCGACTCGGGAAATAGCCTACCCAAAGTATATCACCGTCCCTGGGGGCCCGTTTGACACCAAACCAGGCCGAAACCTATACTGAGTTCTAGAGAGGCCGCCGGAGGTTTTGCTAAGATGCCCAACCTGCCCGGCAAGCGTTATTACTGTGAGGTCTGCGGCTCCGAGTTTATCGTCACCCGTAAGGGGGACGGCACCCTTACCTGCTGTGGTCAACCGATGAAACTTAAGGGCTGAGGGGAGCAGAAGGATGGCAGACGGCACCGAAAGCGCGGTTGTTACCAAGAACCAGCTCGGCAAGCGCTACCGCTGCGAGGTTTGCGGCACCGAAGTGCTGTGCACCAAGGGCGGCGAGGGCCGGGTCCATTGCTGCGGCCAGCCAATGACCCTTCAGCAACCCCGTGCCCTGCCCTCTTCGGACTAGCCGGCCTTCCCGAGGTCCGGAGCCTGGGGGTTCGAATGTCCGGGGTCGGGGACGAGGTGCCCGACTTTTACACCGACCAGTTTGTGATGTCCCTAAGCCCGTACGGGGTAACTTGTATCTTTTACCTGACGTCGCCGGAGCCTCCCCCACCGGGCCAGCCTCCGGGCCGCAGAGAGTTGGTCCGCCTCCGAATGTCCCTGGAACACGCCAAGGTGATGGCCATGCTGATGCGCCGTCAGCTAAAAGAATATGAGCACGAATCGGGCGCAACCATCGCCATCCCCTTTGCCCTTTACCGGGACCTGGACCTCAGTCCCGACGACTGGTAGCCAGCTCCCACAGCCGCCGGATAACGGCGGCGTGACGCTCCGAACCCTGCCAGCCGGCAAAAGCTTGTCCCGGTTGGATTACGGCCAGCGCCTCATCCAGGGAAAGGCCCGCCGCCCGAGCCTGCTCCACTTCGACCCGGGCCCACTCGAAATACTCCCGCAGCCGTCGGATGACCTCCCGGCCGCCGACCGGCCCGTGCCCCGGCACCACCAGGCGGACCGGGTAGGCTTCCAGGGCCGAAAGGCACCGGACCCAGCCGTGAATGTCGGCGTCGGCGGCCGTGGGAAACCAGCCGTTAAAAACCAGGTCTCCGGCAAAGAGTACCCCCTCGTCCGGGACCCAGACGACGAGGTCGCCGGCCGTGTGGGCCGGTCCCAGGTGCCTGACCTGCACCTCCAGGTTCCCCAGGTGGAGGTCGCAGCCGGACTCTACGGTCAGGTTCGGAGGCGTTAGCCGAACCTGGTCGAACTCCCGGGCCAGGAGCGGCTGGCGCCGCCGGAAGAAGTCGAGCTGGTCGGCACCAAACCGTAAGAGCCCCTCCCGAGCCCGGGTGTGGCCGACAATGGCCGCGGACGCAAAAACCTGGTTTCCGAAGGTGTGGTCCCCGTGGTAATGGGTGTTCACCAGAAAGCCGACGGGACGGCCGCTCACGCTCCGGATCCGGCGCTGCAGGTGGCGGGCGGCCGTCGGCGTGAGCAGGGAGTCGACAACCGCAACGGTTTCGTCCCCGAGGATAAACCCGGCGTTCGTCGCGCCGGCGGTCGCCACCCAGGCGTAAACCCTGGGGCCGAGCCGCTCCAGGGGCACCGGACCGGCCCCCTCACGACACCTCCAGGATTTTAAGCCGCCTCACACCCCCGGGCGTCCGGACCTCCACCACGTCGCCAGGCCGCTTGCCGAGGAGGGCGGCGCCCACCGGGGACTCATAGGAGACCTTGCCGGCCAGGACGTCGGCATGGGCGGCCCCCACCAGGACGATCTCCTCAACCTCACCCGACTCGTCCTGAATCTTCACCCTGGAACCAATGCCGATCACGCCGCCGTCGGCCTGCTGCCGGTCGGGCACGACCCGGGCGATGGCCAGGAGCCGCTCGAGCTCCCGGATCCGGCCCTCAACGAACGCCTGCTCCCGCTTTGCCTCCAGGTAGTCGGGGTTATCGAAGATGTCGGTCCCCTCGGTAACGGCCCGGAGCCGTTCGATAACCTCTTTGCGCCTGACCTCCTTAAGATATTTCAGTTCGGTCTCCAGTTGCTCTTTCTCACTTACCGTGATAACAGGTCTGTCCATCGGTCACTCTCCTTAGGGTCCGTGATGGTCGCGGGGAGGGGCACCCCGGATTCAGCCGCCGAGCACGTCCACTCGTTTTATAGAATAGAAAAAATGGCCGTGTCAAAGCGGGGCCTCCGCCCTCTATTCTTCGGTGATGACGATGCGGCGGATGGTATCGCCGGCGTAGGCGGGGTTAGCCTGCGGGTCCCGGGGGGTGAGACTCTGCAAAACTTCCAGGCCGGAAACCACCTGGCCGAAGACGGTGTATTTGCCGTCCAGCTCCGGCATGGGCCGGTAGGGAATGAAGAACTGGCTGCCGCTCACCTTGCCGTCCTCCTGGGCCATAACCAGGGCGCCGGCCACTACCGGGTGGGGCGAGGCCTCCGGCTCCAGGTAGTAGCCCGGCCCCCCCTTGCCGTCCCCCATTGGGTCCCCACCCTGGGCCATTGAGTCTTTAATCACCGTCGAGAAGGTTGTGCCGTCGTAAAAGCCTTCCCGGGCCAGGAAAACGAAGTTATTGACGGTCCTGGGGGCGTCCTGAGCAAATAAAACTGCCCGGATGGGGCCCTTTTCGGTCTCAATGGTGGCATAGTAGGTCCTGGCCGGGTCGATGACCATCGGCGGAGGGCCGGAATATGTCTGGCGGGGACCACGGGTCGGCACGGGGGCGGCCGTGGGACCTGTCGCCTGCTTCTGACCGCCGCCGAAAAGGGTCTGGACCTGCGGCACAACCACAAAGATGACCACCAGGCTCAGCCCCCAGAAGATCAGGGTGGTGATGAAGAACGACCGCCAGTCGAAGGGACGCTGAGCCGGCTGAGGGCGGCCGGCCCCGTTTGAGGCGGCCGGCTTCGGCGGCGGGGCGATGCCCCGCTTAAGGCGAAGTTTCTCCCGCTGGCGGGCGGCCTCCCGCTTGGCCCGTTTCGAACGGGACACGAACCGGCTCCTCCTGACCAATAAAAACTTTGAGGCGTCCGCTGTTTTCGGACGCCTCGGTTCCTGGGGTACCCCCGGCGGGACTCGAACCCACGCCACCGGCTCCGGAGGCCGGTGCTCTATCCAGCTGAGCTACGGGGGCATTTCCGCCTATATTATAACACGGCCTTTCAAGGGCCGCACCCCCGGGCCCTGCGGCCCGAAATCGCCAGCCTTTTTGTCGGGGCGCACGGCCCTGCGACCCGACAGCCTGCCTGATTATCCCTCGCCGGCTCCCTTTTAAAAGTCAGGCTGACAAACAGCGGAAACCCCGGTGCGACCGACCGGCCGGTGCCCCGGGAAATGTTATAATCCCCACTGGCAACCCTTAAACCGAAAGGAGGTGAGAGCAGACCGATGGGTTCCGTCCTGAAGTGGCGGCGCCGCAAGATGAACCGCCACCAGTACAAGAAGCGTCTCCGCAAGAACCGCTACAAGAAGAAGAACAAGTAGTCGGTCTCCGCCAACCCCAGCCGCAGCCTATCCGGGGCCAGGTTAACGCCGGGTGGGCTTTATCTTAATCCACCGGGGCTGCTGATAAACCTTGGGGCGGGTCGGTTTTTTATCCCTTTTCAGCCTTTTGGCCCTTCTACTGCCCGCCGTTGGGCCCGCTTCGGCCGGGCCGGTAGTCTTTCAAAACTTACGGTGGTCTCCGGACCCGCCTCCTTCAAGACCGGCTCTGAGGGGGCGCCCCAGACGGGCAGCCTTTACCCCAACGCCAAGGTAGAGCCCTGGGTAGCCGTGAATCCTCAGAATTCAAAACAGACCGTGGGGGTATGGCAGCAGGACCGCTATTCCAACGGCGGTGCTCGGGGCCTGCTGGCGGCCGTAAGCTTTAACGGACGCAGTTCCTGGCAGGTGAGCATGGCCCCCTTCAGCCGCTGCTCCGGCGGCAACGCCCAGAATGGCGGCGACTACGAGCGGGCCTCGGACCCCTGTGTCACTTTCTCGCCTAACGGCGACGTTTACCAGATCGCCAACGCCGTCCTGGTAAGCAAGTCCACTGACGGCGGCAAGACCTGGAGCAACCCGGTGACCCTCATCCGGGACACCAGCCCGACGGCCTTCAATGACCAAGAGTCGATAACCGCCGACCCCAACGACTCCCGGTTCGTTTACGCCGTGTGGGACCGGCTGGTGTTCCCCTCCGAAGAGGCCCGGGGCCGGGCCCCCGAGCGGGCCATTGGCTTCCGGGGACCGGCCTGGTTTGCCCGGACCACCGACGGCGGCCAGACCTGGGAAGCCCCCAGAATCATCTTCGACCCGGGCGAGGTCAACCAGACCGTCGTCCGCCCCCAGGGCGAGCTTATCAACCTGTTCGACCTGATTTACAACGCAAAAAACGCCCGGGGAGTCCGGGGGTTTAACATTGCCGTCATCCGCTCGGCCGACCGGGGGTTCACCTGGTACGGGCCCATTATCATTAGCAAGCAGGTCCTGTTTGACGTGGTCCGAAACCCGACACCGGTATCCCGGTGCGGACCGCCGACATCGTGCCCGACATTGCCGTCGACCCGAACAGTGCCAACCTTTACGTCGTCTGGCAGGACCAGCGGTTCGGCCCGACCGGGACCCACCACATCGCCTTCTCCATGTCCACCGACGGCGGCCTCACCTGGACTCCCCCGGTCCGGTTCGACAAGGCACCCCTCAACGTTCACGCCTTCACGGCCTCCGTTCACGTAGCCGCCGACGGCACCGTGGGCGTAAAGCATTACGATTTCGGGAGGCACACCGCGGCCAGTTCCGTCCTGGAGGCCGACTACTGGTTCGTCCACTGCCACAGCAACCGTACAGACCCGGGAAACCGGGCCGAAACCCACATCGCCGAACCTTTTGACATGCGGGGCGCGCCCTTCGCTGGGGGCTACTTCGTGGGCGACTAGGAGGGCCTGGCCAGCGCCGGAAACGTCTTCCTGCCGCTCTTTGTCGAGGTGAACACCGACAGCGCCTCAAACCGGACCGACGTGTTCCCGCCGACTGATTCGGGGTATAATCCATGAGCTGCCGATGGGTCTGCTCTTCGCCCTGGCGACGGCTGTCCTCTGGGGCTCTGTTGCCGTCATCGCTTCCCGGGGAATGGACCGGGTCAGCCCGTCGGTGGCCAGCTTCGTCTCGAACCTGGCGGCCCTGCTGGTTTTCCTGCCGGTGGTGGCCGCCTCTGGCGAGCTTAAGGGGCTGGCTTCCGACTGGCGGCCGTGGGTGTACTTCGGGGCCGCCGGCATTTTTAGCTACGTCCTGGGCCGGACCCTTTACTACCTGGCGATGGCGGAGATCGGCCCGAGCCGGGCCACGGCCGTAAGCGGCGTATCCATCCTGGTCGCCCCACTTCTGGCCGTTATTCTCCTGGGCGAGCCCCTGCGCCCGGCCATCGTGGTCGGGGTGGGGCTGGTGGCCCTTGGCGTTTACCTGGTCGGCAGGTCTATATGAAAGGCCTGGCCGTCGGCCTCATCGGGGCGGTGGTCTGGGGCCTCACCCCCACGGTGGTCAAGCTCGGCCTGGCCACCGGCCTCTCGCCCCTGGCCGGGACCTTCATCTCCATGGCGGTGGCCGTTCCGGTCCTGGGGCTGGTGCTGGGCGCCCTGGGCCGCCTGCGGGAGGTCGGCAAGTTCGACCTGAAAACCCTGCTGCTGGTTTCCCTGGCCGGCGTCGGGGCGATCCTGGGGGTGGTCTGCTACTACCAGGCCCTGAGCCTGGCGCCGGTGGCCCGGGTGGTGGCCGTGGCCAACACCGCACCCTTTTTCACCATGCTGGTGGCCCGGCTTTTCGACCCGAGGGAGCGGATCAACCGGCCGGCGGTGGTCGGGTCCGCCCTGATCTTCCTAGGCCTCGCCCTGGCCGTCCTTGGCTAAAGGCTGCCGGCCGGCCGACCAGAGCAGGGTGTCTTCTTCAGGCGGGCGCTTTTCCAGCTCCAGAACCTTAAGCCTGAAGAGGGCCTCTTCAAGCAGCCGGCGATTGGCGGCAATAAGGTCGGCCGCCAGGCCCACCAGGCCCACCTGAAAGGCGATCACCAGAAGAACCCCCGAAAGGGTCAGCGACTGAATGTGGCCGCCCCCCTGGCCGATGGCGAAGAAGTAGAGAAAGCGCCCGATGCCCACCAATCCCACGGCAGCCAGGACCGTCGCGGCCGCCCCAAAGACTTTGAGGGGTTCGTGCATGGCGTAGACCCGGATCAGGGTCAGGCCGGACTGGACCAGGTAATGGGCCACACCCCGCATCAGCCGGGAGGGACGGGTTGGGGGGTTGGTCAGGATGGGCACCGACTCCACCGCCAGCCGGTGGTGGCCGGCCTGAATCAGCGTCTCCAGGGTGTAGCTGTAGCGGGAAACTACCTGAAGCCGCAGGGCCGCTTCCCGGGAATAGGCCCGGAAACCGCTAGGGGCATCCTCTACCGGCAGGCGGCTCAGGGAGCTTACCACCCGACTGCCGAGCTGCTGAAGCAGGCGCCGCAGGCCCCGAAAGTTGGGGTTGGTTTTGACCTGGCGGTCCCCGATGACGATGTCGGCCCGGCGCTGGAGAATGGGCTCGATGAGCCGGGGGATTTCCGCCTGGGGGTACTGGTTGTCGCCGTCGGTGTTCACGATGATGTCGGCTCCCAGCCGGAGGGCGAAGTCGATGCCGGTCTGGAATGCGGCTGCCAGCCCCCGGTTCACCGGGTGGCGAAGGACGTAATCGGCCCCGGCGCTGGCCGCCACCGCGGCCGTCCCGTCGGTGGAGCCGTCGTCGATGACCAGTACCAGGACCTCGTCGACCCCCGGAATCCGGCGCGGGATGGTGCGGATGACCTCGGGCAAGGTCTTGGCCTCGTTATAAGCCGGAACCTGGACAACGAGCCGCATACCGCCGCCTGTGAAATTATAGTCTCCGCAACCCTGGGCCGCCCCGGACGGCTGTATAATATAGCGACAACCAAATACTGGCAAGGGCCGTCGGCCCTTGCAGGCCCCAGCGGGAGCCCGGGGGAGCCGGGCTGAGAGGGCAACCTGGACCGGGCCTTTTCCGGTCCGCCGTTGCCGACCGCCCGAACCTGATCTGGGTAATGCCAGCGGAGGGAGTGGGCCCCTTTCTGCTCACCCCTTTGCCGCCACCTGGTCAGGCGGCGTTTTCGCGTCCGGGCCCCTATCCCCCGCTCCCGCCCACCAAATCGTTGAAGGGAGGTTTACGGTCATGGTGGTTCTTGCCGAGCAGGCCCGGGAATTCGGAATCCAGCCCATTCCCGAACGTTTCCGGGTTCTCCGGTTAGCTGACAACTTTGTCCTGTGGTTCGACCTGGGCATAAGCTTTCTGGTCATGGTGGTGGGGATGTTCCTGGTCCCCGGCCTCAGCCTGCCCCAGGCGCTCCTGGCCATTCTGGTCGGGGCCGTTATCGGCAACTTTCTACTGGGGCTTGCGGCCACCATCGGGGCCGCCACCGGTATTCCCACCATGGTGCTGATGCGTCCCCTGCTGGGCCTGCGGGGCTCGTACCTGCCAACGGTGCTTAACGTCCTGCAGCTCATGGGCTGGGCGACCTTCGAGGTCATCGTTATGGCCCAGGCGGCCAATGCGCTGAGCCTTCGGCTCTTCGGTTTTGACAACTATCTTCTCTGGGTGGTCTTCTTCGCCGTCCTCACCACCCTGATGGCCATCGGCGGCCCCATCGTGGTGGTCAAGCAGTATATGGAGAAATTCGCCTTCTGGGCCGTCCTGGCCACCACCGCCTGGCTCACGGCCGCGGTCCTGACCAGCTACGACATCCGGGAGTGGTGGAGCCGCCCCGGAACCGGTGAGATAAGCTTCTGGCTGGCCGTTGACCTGGTCATTGCGATGCCCATCTCCTGGTTTCCCCTAGTGGCCGATTACAGCCGGTTTGCCCGCAGCCTCCGGGAGGCCGGCTGGGGCACCGGTCTCGGCTACTTCGTACCCCACGCCTGGTTCTACGCCCTGGGCGCCCTCCTCACCCTGGCCGCCGGGGTGACGGTGGACCCCAACGCCCCCATCTCGCCCCTGATTTCGGCCATCGCCGGACTGACCGCCGGCTGGGTGGCCCTGCTGGTGCTGCTGGTGGACGAGACGGACGAGGGCTTTGCCAACATCTACTCGACGGCCGTCTCCCTCCAGAACCTCTTCCCCCAGGTGGGTCAGCGGGCCTTTGCCCTGGCCGTGGGCCTGGTGGTCCTGATTCTGGGGGCCGCCATCCCCTTGGTCCAGTATGAGAGCTTCTTACTGCTTATCGGCTCCTTCTTCGTGCCTTTGCTGGGGGCCCTGCTGGCCGACTACTTCGTCCTGCGCCGGGGCCGCTACGAGGTTGAGGAGGTCTACCGGGTGGGCGGCCGCTACTGGTACTGGGGCGGCTTCAACTGGGTAGCCGTGGTTGTCTGGGCCGTCGGGGTGGCCGTTTACCTGGCCATCTCGGGCCTGCCTACCCTCGGCCTGCCGGGTCTGGCTCCCTGGTTGGGTGCCACCCTGCCCAGCCTGGCGGTCTCCTTTGTGCTCTACCTGATCCTGGGCCGGCTGGCCGCCAAGTCGTAATTTACAGGGCGCTGGCCAGGTCGGCCACAATGCGATCCACCGGCGGGTAAGGGTAAGTATAGCCTGACACCACGTCCACGACGGTGGGGACATCCCGACTCGTCCGGAGGGCCTTTTCGATAACGGCCGGCAGGTCGGCCGGGTCCTCCACCCGGAACCCGGCCGCGCCGAAGGCCTCGGCGTAGCGGGCAAAGTTGGGGGTGTAAAGCTCCGAGGCGTAGGCCCGCTCGAAGCGGTCCCGCTGCATTTTGTAGATCATCCCGTACTGGGAATCGTTCATGATGAGCATCAGGATGTTGGCCCCCTCCTGAAGGGCGGTGGCAAAGTCGTTATCGGACATCAGGAAGCAGCCGTCCCCGGTGATGCCCACCACCGTCCGGTTGGGAAAGACCAGTTTGGCGGCGATCGCGCCCGGCAGGGCAAAACCCATCTCGGCCCAGCGCCCCACCGTCTGAAGGCTGTCGGGCCGGCGGATGCGGGCCAGCTGGTTGCCCCAGACGCTGTGGACCCCAACATCGGTGACCACCAGGGCGTCCTCATCCAGCCGGTCGAAAAGCTCCTTCACCGCCAGGCCGAAGTGGATGGGCCGCGCCTGCCGGTAGTTTTCCAGGTCGGCGGCAAGGCCCACCCGGAGCGCGTGCCGGTAGCGGCCGATAAGGCCCACCAGCCCGGAGTCCGGGTCCCGTTTAAAGTCGGCCAGCTCCCTTAAGAGGGCCCGCAAAAAGAGGCCGATGTCGCAGACCTGGGCGGCTGCGGCCCGCCTGGGCAGGTTCGGGCCGTCGTCGAAGCCGATGAAAACGTAGGCGTCGGGGGCGGCCTCGGCGATGACCTCGGCCTGCTGGGTGCCTGTCCGCAGACCCACCGCCAGCACGGCGTCGGCCTTGCGGAAAACCGCCGCCGGGAAGGGGTCCCGGCCGAAGGCGCCCAGCACCAGCACCCCCACGTAAAGGGGGTGGTCATCGGTCAGGGCCCCGTAACCGTCGCCGGTGACCACCACCGGCGCCCCAACCCGGCCGGCCAGTTCCCCCACCTCGGCCTGGGCCCGGCTTCGGACCACCCCAACCCCGCAGCAGATGACCGGACGCCGGGCCCGCCGCAGGATCTCAGCGGCCGTCCGGACAACCTGGGGGTCGGGCGGCCGGCGCCTGACCGGGGCCGGCCGGTAATCGGGAAACTCGGTCGGTTCGGACTGGAGGATGTCCCAGGGGATTTCCACGTGGGTGGGGCCGGTCCGACCGGAGCGGGCAGTGGCGAAGGCCCGGCGGAGGGCCTCCGGCAGCTCCCCCAGACGCCTCACCCGGTAGGACCATTTGGTGATGGGCCGGAACATCTTCACCGTAAAGTCCGGGTCGTCAACGGCGTGGAGGGCCTCCTTGTAGTCGCCGGTGAGGGGCGAACCGGTAATACTTACCAGGGGCGTGGCCGTCGTGTAAGCTTGGGCCACCGCTGACATCGAGTTGATGGCCCCGGGACCCGCCGTGGCCAGGTAGACCCCGGGCCGGCCGGTGAGCCGGCCGTACATCTCGGCCATCCAGGCGGCGTTGTTTTCATGCTTGCAGGTAACGTGCCGGATGCGGTCCCGAAAGTCGGCCAGGCCGTCGTAAATGTCCAAGATATGCGAACCCGGAATGCCGAAAACCAAGTCGACCCCCTCGGCAACGAGGGCCTCGGCGACGAGCTGTCCGGCCCGCCTGGGCCGGTAAGCCACCCCCTTGTGGACCTGAGGCTGAATTCGGGCCATCCTGAGCAACCTCCTTCCGAAAACTACCACCGGATACTAGCCTAAACCCGTCAGCTTGATCAAAGAATTGCATGAAACGAAAAACACAACCATTGGCGACGGGTTAGCGGAAGGATGCATAATTCATTGAACCCAGCCGTTCGGAGGCTTTGGATGAGCGACCTCTGGTCAAAAGTATCGGAGTACATTGACGGGAATGTGGATAAGGCGATAGCCGAGCTTACGGAGCTGTGCGCCCAGCCCTCGGTGGCGGCCCAGGGCCTGGGCATGGCCGAATGCGCCGAGCTGGTAAAAGGGCTTTTAGGCCGGCGGGGAATCAAGGCCGAGCTTTTGCCCACCAAGGGCTACCCGGTGGTCTTTGGCTTCGGGCAGGGCCGGGCCCAAAAGACCCTGATTTTCTACAACCACTATGATGTTCAGCCGCCCGAGCCGCTGGAGCTTTGGGAAAGTCCGCCCTTTTCGCCCCAGGTAAGGGACGGCAAGTTCTATGCCCGGGGCGCCTCGGACGATAAAGGCCACATCATCAGCCGGCTCTTTGCCCTGGATGCCGTCCTGGCCGCCCTTGGGGAGCTTCCCTGCAACGTCAAGTTCGTCATCGAGGGCGAGGAAGAAATCGGCTCCCCAAACCTGCCTGAGTTTATCCTGGCGAACCGGGAGCTTTTAAAGGGCGACGCCTGCATCTGGGAATCGGGCCGGGTGAATTTTGCCGGCCAGCCCGTGCTCACGCTGGGGATGCGGGGCATCTGCTACGTGGAGCTAAAGGTTAAGACGGCCCGCATCGATGCCCACTCGGGCCTTGGGGGCTCCATCTTCCCCAATGCGGCCTGGCGGCTGGTCTGGGCCCTTTCAACCTTAAAGGACCCCGCT
>JBHOQU010000051.1:0-26106 GCA_042408785.1 Dehalococcoidia bacterium
CCGAGGACCAGGATGGACCAGACGACCTGCCAGTAGAGCGCGCGCCACTTCATTGTCTTGTTCCTTTCGGTAGGGTATCGGATTGTTTTCTGCACCCCTCGACAGTGGCTCGCGCTTCTCACCGCTGTTCTCGGCTCCAAACCGACCGCCAGCTTACATCAGCCACCGAGTTCACCGACCGCCAAAAAAGCTCGGGCTGCGGCGTTCCCAACCCAACCGCTACAGCCCCCAGCCCCACCCTGGTCAACTCGGCCGCAATTTTCTACACCGAATGTGGTCACTTTGTCAAGGGGCTTCCGGGCTGATTGTTAATGGATTTTCAAAAATTTCCACCGGGTTTATCCATAACCCCAATTAATAATGGTCAGCCTTACCTTCCAGATACGCCTCGGCCGGGCCAGTTGCTAAAATTGATCGGCACTGATGTTGACTACCGGGGTATGGCGGCAAATCGACGCCCTTCGGCTGGGCGCAGTCCTGCTCGCTCTGTGGGTATGGGGGCCCTGCGGTCCCCTCCTGGACCGCCACTTCGCCGAGCGCTTCCCCGACCACGGCCACCTTTACCCGGTGGGCTACCACCTCCACGGCTTCCAGGTCGCTTACACCCGGCTTTGGTCTGAGGACCACCGGCTTGCCCTGGGCCCCGATGGGGCGGCCGTGGCCGAGCTTAAGGCCGCCGGACCGCCGGCCCTCGGCCTTATCCAGGTGCTGACCGCCCCACCTTTGCCGCTTCCCGAAGAGTCCTTGCCCCTTGGGGTCTGGCCGGGCCTGAGCCTGCGGCCTGACGAAGCGCCGGTCCTTCTGCCGGACCCACCCCCGCGTCTGAAATCACCGGACGCCTGACCGTTGGTAAAACACCCCTGATACTTTACTTGAGGGAGGTGGGTTTTCGTGACCGGATTTCGAAGGTGGAAGCTTTTGGGGATCATTCTGGCCCTTTTGCTGGGCCTGGGGCTTCTGCCCGGCGCCGCCCTGGCCCACGAGCGGCGGGTTGTGGCCGGAAAATACCAGTTTGTGGTGGGGTTTCTCAGTGAGCCGCCCGTTCAGGGCCAGCTCAACGGGGTAGACCTGCGGGTCACCAACACGGAGACCAACCAGCCGGTAACCGGCTTAGAGAAAACCCTGAAGGTGAGGGTGCGGGCCGGGGGCGGGCCGGAAAGGGAGTTTGACCTCCAACCCCGGTTCAACATGCCCGGGGCCTACGCCGCCTATTTCATCCCGAGCCGGCCCGGGGGCTACGTTTTCACCTTTGTAGGAACCATCGACGGCCAGCAGGTTAACGAAACGTTCCAGTCGGGGCCCGGCCGGTTTGACGACGTGGCCCCGCTGGACGAAGTTACTTTCCCACCCGTAAGGGGCCTCGACCCGACCCAGGTGGAGCAGACGATTTCGGCGCTTCAGCGGCGCATCTCGGACCTGGAGGCCGCCGGCGGCCGGCTGACGGCCCTGGCCGCGGCCGGGGCCGTCCTGGGCCTGGTGGGAACGGGCCTCGGCCTGGCCGGCCTCTTGGGGCGGGGCCGAAGGAGTTGAGGCGAATGCTCCTCGGCGTGGTTCTGCGCCTGGCAACCGGGGGGCCGGCATCCCCGGCCCCCCTCCACGCCGAGGGTTTCTCCTGGGATGAGGCCCTGATCTTCGGCTTCGTGGCCGTCATCGTCATCGGGGCTGGGGTCCTCATCTTCGGCCGGGGCGGGGACGACGATGAAACTGCGGATTAGCCTGATCTTTGCGGCCGCCCTGCTGGCCTCAGTTCCGGCCGGTCTGGCCTTCGCCCACGCTAACCTCATCCGGTCGGAGCCCCGGGCCGGGACCCGCCTCGACGAGCCGCCCCAGGAGATTCGCCTCTGGTTTTCGGAGCCCATCGAGCCGGCATACACCCAGGTCCGGCTCCTAGACAGCTCCGGAAACCCCATGCCCACCGGCCAGCTGAGGGTCCTGGCGGGGGACGGCACGGCCGTGGCCGTCCCGGTCGGGCCGGGCCTGGGCCAGGGGATCTATACGGTGGCCTGGCAGACGCTTTCCCGGGTCGACGGCCACATCACCCAAGGGTCCTTCAGCTTCGGGGTCGGCGTCACCCCACCCCGCACCGGGCCCGAAACCGGGGCGGCCGGGAATCCCCTTGAGGGGCCCCCGCGGGGGGCCGTGTTCATCCTGGCCGCCTGGCTCGTGGGCGGGGCTATCTTCTGGCTTGTGGTCCACCGGTCGGACTGGCCGGAGACCTGGACCCTGGCGGGGGCCCTGGGCCTGCAGCTGGCGGTCCTCCTCTGGACCCTGACCTGGGGATTGGCCGCCGGGCCCGGCCGCCTGTTTGATACCCTCTTCAGCACCCAGCTGGGCCGAATTTTTATCGTTCGCAACGTCTTTGCCCTGGGCCTGGTCCTTTCTACTCTGTGGGGGCCGCCGGCCCGGCTGGGCATCGGGGTGGCCTTCCTGGGCACGTTGAGCCTCGGCTCCCACGCCGCCGCCACGGTGGACCCCCTGGCGGTTCCCCTGGACTGGCTTCACCTCGTCGGGGCGGCGGCCTGGGCCGGGGGCCTGATGCGCCTCGCCGGCCTGGCCTGGCTTAGCCGGGGCCAGAAGGTCGATTGGGCGGGGGTCGTGGGCAGGTTCTCAAACCTGGCGATGGTTTCGGTGGCCCTCATCGGCCTGACGGGCCTTTACCGGGCCTGGCAGGAGCTGGGCGAGCCCTCGGCCCTGGTCGAGACGGCCTGGGGCCGGCTGCTCCTGGGCAAGACCACGGCGGCCGGCCTGGCTCTCCTGCTCGGGGGTTTCCACCTGCTCCGCTGGCGGTTCGGGACCGGGGAGCCGGGGGGGCTGGTGCGGCGGAGCCTCCTGGCCGAGGCCGTTCTGCTAATCGCGGCCCTGGCCATAAGCGGGCCCCTCACCTTTACTCCGCCGGCCCGGGGCGAGCTTTTAAACCGGCCCGTTGAACTGACGGGTCAGGCGGGGGAGTGGGCTTTCGACCTGGAAATCCGGCCGGGCCGGGTCGGGGATAACGACATCAGCCTCCGGGTGCGCCCGCCGAAGCCTGATGCCCGGGTTCAGGCGGTTTTCGTCCGCTTCCGGATGACCGACCACGAGATGGGCGAGGTGGAAGAGGTTCTGGACCCGGTCGGATCCGACGAGTTTGCCGGCCAGACCTCCCAGCTTTCGATGGTGGGCAACTGGGAGGCCAGGGTGATTATCCGGCCGGAGGGGGACTACGACCGGGTCGGCCGGGCGGCCTTTCAGGTCAGAGAGCCGGCCCTGCCCACAGCGCCGGGACCGCCGGTTCCACCGTGGGTGCTGGCAGCCGGGAGCTTCTGGGCGGCGGGGCTTTTGACCATTGCCATTGCCCTTATGGAGGGTAAAAGCGGGACGGAGCGGCGGGCCCTGGCCGGCCTGCTTTTAATCCTGGCAGGCTCGGCGCTGTTTTTCTACTTCGCCAACCGGACCGAGGCCGGCATTCTGGGCCTGGGGGATCAGGTCCCCACGGTCAACCCGATCCCGGCCGACGAAGCCTCCCTGGCCCGGGGCAAGGCCCTCTACCAGGCCTACTGCATCTCCTGCCACGGCCCCCAGGGGCGGGGCGACGGCCCGGCCGCCGCCTCACTGCCGGTACCTCCGGCCGACCTTACGGTCCACGCCCCGGCCCACACCGACGGGGAGCTTTTCCGGTTCATCGCCAACGGCCTGCGGGGAACCCCCATGCCCGCCTTCAAGGATACCCTGAGCCGGGAGGATATCTGGCACCTGGTCAACTACATCAAGAGCCTGGGGCAGTTCGAGACCAGTTACAGCCCGACCGGCCGCTGAGGCCCGCGCCGGTTTGACCCGGGTGGGGGGCTCCGGTATACTGACGTGGGTGATTTTCATCACCAGCGCGCTGGCCTAGGGCCGACTCTGCCAGGAGAAGCCGAAAGATGGACCTGCCGCACAAGGAGTCGTTCTTCAACATCGGCCCCGAGCGGTATCTCAATTACGTCTTCGCCCTCATCGCCCTGGCCTTCATCGCCTACCACATCTACCGCCGCTACCGCATCTGGCGCCTCGGCAAGCCCGAAGCCCGCTTCGACCGCCTGCCCGAAAGGGTCGGCCTGCTTCTCCGCTACGCCCTGGCCCAGCTCAAGATGCCCCGGGACCCCTGGGCGGCCGTCGCCCACTACGGCATCTTCTGGGGCTACCTGCTCCTCTTCGTGGCCACCGTCCTGGACGGGACCACCTACTGGCTTAAGGTTCTCACCGGTTATGAGCTCCTGGTCGGCCCCACCTACCTGCTCTACAAGGCCCTCATCGGCAACCTGGGCGGAACCCTCGCCCTCATCGGCCTGCTGGCGGCCTTTTACTGGCGGCTGGTCGTCAGGCCGAACCGCCTGCGCTACCAGGCCGAGGACTGGGTAATTTTAGGCCTACTCCTTTTCAACGTGGTCAATGGGTTTGAGCTTCAGGCGGTGCGGCTGGCCCTCACCGACCTGCGGTCCCACCCGGAGTGGGCCTACTGGGCCTACGGCAGCTACCCCCTTGCCCTCCTTCTTTACGGCCTGCCTGAGTCGGTTCTCCGGCCCCTGCACTGGGCCTCCTGGTGGGTGCACGTGCTGGCCTCGCAGTTCGCCATCGCCTTCATCGCCTACTCCAAGCTTGAACACATGATTTTCGGGCCCCTGAACATCTTCTTCCGGTCCCTAGAGTTGCGGGGCACCCTCAAGCCCATCCCGGATATCGAGACGGCCGAAACCTACGGTGCCAGCCGGGTCCCGGACTTCACCTGGAAGCAACTGCTCGATGCCGACGCCTGCATCAAGTGCGGCCGGTGCACCGCCAACTGTCCGGCCAACCTGACCGGCAAGCCCCTCTCGCCCAAGAAAATCATCCTGGACCTCAGGGCCGAAATGGACCGCACCGGGTTCCTCTATCTTCAGGGCCGGCGGCCCGATGGTCCGGCCCTGGTGGGGGAGGTCACCACCGACGACGAGCTGTGGGACTGCCTCACCTGTGGGGCCTGCATGGAGGCGTGCCCCATGGAGATCGAGCACGTCCCGACCATTGTCGACGAGCGCCGCTACCTGGTCCTCAACGAGGGCCGGGTCCCCCGGGACGTGGTGACCCTCTTCAACAACCTGGAGCGTTCGGGCAACCCCTGGGGCTACCCGCCCACTACCCGCTCCGACTGGGCAAGGGACCTGGGCATTAAAACCATCGCCGAGGACCCCGGCGCCGAGTACCTGTGGTGGGTCGGTTGCGCCGGCTCCTACGACGAGCGCAACATCCGGGTGAGCCGGGCCCTGGCCCGGGTGCTCCAGGCGGCGGGGGTGCGGTTCGCCATCCTCGGTCCGGAGGAGACGTGCAACGGCGACCCGGCCCGCCGGGCCGGCCACGAGTATCTTTACCAGGTCCTGGCCCAGCAGAACGTGGAAACCCTCAACCGCTACGGTGTCCGCAAGATCCTCACCGCCTGTCCCCACTGCTTCAACACCCTGAAGAACGAGTACCGGCACTTCGGGGGCTTTTACGAGGTCGTCCACCACAGCCAGCTCATCGCCCGGCTGGTGGAATCCGGCCGGATCCGCCTGGAGCGGCCGGTGGGCCGCCGCCTCACCTACCACGACCCATGCTACCTCGGCCGCCACAACGGGGTGTACGACCCGCCCCGGGGGGTCCTGAGCCGGCTGCCGGGGGCCGGTCTGGTGGAGATGCGCCTTCACCGGCACCGGGCCTTCTGCTGTGGGGGCGGGGGCGCCCGGGTTTTTATGACCGAGACCCGGGGCCACAAGCGGGTAAACCACGAGCGGGTCGACCACGTGCTGGCCGTCGACCCGGAGCTTATTGCCACGGCCTGCCCCTTCTGCATGATCATGTTTGAGGACGGCCTCAAAACCCGGAACCTGATCGACCGGCTCCAGGCCCGGGACCTGGCGGAGCTGGTCGCCGAAAGCGCCGGTTTAGACTTTAAATAAACGTCGGGGGAGTGGTGCCATGAATATCATCGTTTGCATCAAGTACGTCCCTGACTGGGAAGCCCCGGCCTCTCAGTTCAGGATTGAGGACACCCGGCTCGTGCCGGCGCCGGGAATCGGCTACCGGATAAGCGACACCGACGACGAGGCCATCGAGGCCGCCCTGCGCCTCAAAGAAAAGCACGGCGGCCGCGTCACGGCCATCAGCCTGGGCCCGTCGGCGGCCCGGGACGGCCTCAAGCACGCCCTGGCCATGGGCTGCGACCAGGCCATTTTGCTGGAAGACCCGGCCTTTGAGGACAGCGACGCCGCCGGCACGGCCGTCGCCCTGGCCGCGGCCATCCGCAAGCTCGGCGAATTCGACCTGATCCTGACCGGCCGGCAGGCGGCCGACTGGGACCAGGGCCAGGTCCACGCCGGAATTGCCGAGCTGCTGGGCCTGCCGGTAGTCATCCCGGCCAGACACATCGAGTGGACCGGGTCCGAGTTCATCGTACACCGGATCTACGAGGAGGGCTACGAGGAGGTGGCCGTCAGGCCCCCCTGTGTCGTTGCCTGCAGCAACGAGGTCGCTGAACCCCGTTACCCGACCCTGCGGGGAATAATGGCCGCCAGCCGGGCCCAGATTCCCGTCTGGACGGTGGCCGACCTGGGCCTCCACCCATCCCAGGTGGGCCGGGCCGGCCGCCGGACCCGGGTGCTCCGGCTCTACACACCCCAGGTTGAGGCCAGGTGCGAATTTATCGAGGGCGATACCCCGGAAGAGATAGCCGCCAAGCTGGTCCAGCGGCTCCGGGAAGAAAAACTCCTTTGAAGGCCAGGAGGACCCGACCATGGCAGCCGAAGCCCGTGGCATAGTTGCAGTCCTTGAGCCGGCCGCCGGCCCAACCCTGACCGCCGAGGTCCTGGGGGTGGCCCGCCGCCTCGGCAGCGAGCTTTCCGAGCCGGTGACCGCCGTGGTGCTGGGGGCGGACCCGGCGGAAGCGAAGGAGCTGTGGGAGCTGGGGGCCGACCGGGTCGTCCGGGTGGTCCACCCCCTTTTGGAGCTCTTTAATCTGGACGCGGCCGTGAGCGCCCTGGAGTCCCTGCTTCGGCGGGAGAACCCTAACGTGGTCCTGATGGCCCACACGTTTCAGGGCCGGGCCCTGGGGCCGGCCCTGGCCTTCCGGCTGCGGACCGGGGTCGCCACCGACTGCGTTGACCTTCGCGCCGAGGGCGAAGACCGCACCCTGGTTTTAACCCGGTCAATTTTGGGGGGCAATTTCCGGGCCGAGGTCGTCATCGAGAGCCGGCCCCAGGTGGTCACCCTGCGGCCCAAGGCCTTTCCGCCGGCCGAGCCCGAGGCCGGCCGGACCGGGACGGAGGAGGAGTTTGCGCCTGAGCTTGACGCCGCCCGCATCCGGCAACAGGTCCGGCGCCGGGTTCAGGAGGCCGCGGCCGAGGGCGTTCGGCTGGAGGACGCCCGCATTGTCGTGGCCGGGGGGCGGGGCCTGGGCGGGCCCGAGAACTGGCACCTGATTGAGGAGCTGGCCAGGGCGCTGGGGGCAGCCGTGGGCGCCTCCCGGGCCGTGACCGACGCCGGCTGGGTCCCCACCAGCCTGCAGGTGGGCCTCACCGGCAAGACCATAAGCCCCGACCTCTACATCGCCGTGGGCATCTCCGGGGCCGTCCAGCACATGGCGGGGGTCTCCGCGGCCAAAACCATCGTGGCCATCAACAAGGACCCGGACGCGACGATCTTCAAGTACGCCCGGTTCGGGGTCGTCGGGGACGCCAAACAGATCCTGCCCGCCCTGACCCGGGAGGTTAAAAGGGCCCTGGGCAAGGAATAAAGGTGGTCGTCATCGGGCTGACCGGAGGGCCCGGCACCGGCAAAAGCACCGTCGCCGCGATGCTGGCCCGCCGGGGGGCGGCCGTTATCGAGGCCGACCGCCTCGGCCACCAGGCCTACGCCCCCGGAACCGCCGGCTGGGAGGCCGTGGTCCGGGCCTTCGGCCCTGAAATCGTCGCCCCCGACGGGACCATCGACCGGCGCCGCCTGGGGGCGCTGGTCTTTTCGGACCCGGAAAAGCTTCGCCGCCTCAACGCCATCATTCACCCGGAAATCCGACGGCTGATCGCCGAACAGCTCGAGAAGTTCCGCCGGGAGGGGGTGCGGGTTGCGGTGGTCGAGGCGGCCCTGCTCTTCGAGGCCGGCTGGGACGACCTGGTGGATGAGGTCTGGGTTACCGCCGCGCCCCTCGAGGTTGCGGCCGCCCGCTACGCGGCCCGGACCGGCCTGCCCGAGGCGGAAGTGCGGCGGCGGGCGGCCGCCCAGCTCGACCCGGCAGAGAAGGCCCGTCGGGCCGACCGGGTCATCGACACCTCCGGATCCTTAGCCGACGTGGAAAGGCAGGTAGACCGCCTGTGGGGGAAACTGCTGAGCCGGGCGGCCCGGCAGGACCCTTAGCGGCCGGTGGACTGGCCGGCCGAATTTGACGGGGCCGCACGGTTCTGCTAAACTTGGGCAGAACCGGCCTAAACAACCGAATACCGGCCCGGGACAATCCCGGAAGGCCGGGCCTTCCGGGGTGCAAAGGGGAAGTGGGTGAGAATCCCACGCTGACGCGCAACTGTGACCGGCCGCCGGCGGCGGTCCGGAAGCCAGACCTCCCGTCCCGGGCAGCCGAACTCCTTCGCGGATTGAGGGTGAGGCAACCGAGAGCCCTTGCTTCCGTCGGAGAAGGGCTTTTTTGTTGCCTCCTAGGCTAAAGGAGGTGTAACCGTGAGTCACCGCATTCTGCTGTTTGAGGCCTTCCGCCGACGGGTGCGGGGGCTTTGGCTTTTGCTGATTCTGGTCCTGGCCGCCTGCACGCCGCCCCAGGGCGCGCCCGCCCCCCAGCCCCCGGCATCCCCGGCCCCGGCCTTCCCGGTCGCCGTCACCGACGATGACGGCCAGACGGTAACCATCGAACGGGAGCCCCAGCGGCTCATTACCCTGGCCCCCAGCAACACCGAAATCGTCTACGCCCTCGGCATTGGCGACCGGCTGGTGGCCGTAAGCGACTATTCGGATTACCCCCCTGAGGCGGCCGCCAAGCCCAAGGTCGGCTACATCCGGGTGGACATCGAGCGGGTCATCGCCTATAACCCCGACCTCATCCTGGCCACCGGCGCCCACCGCCCGCAGGTCACCCCCCAGCTGCGGCAGCGGGGCCTCAAGGTCATCACCTTGGACCCCAAAAACATCGACCACGTCTTTGACAACATCCTGCTGGTGGGCCGGGCCACCGGCCAGACGGCCGCGGCCGAGAAGCTGGTGTCCGAGCTCAAGGCCCGAGTTCAGCAGGTTGAGGCCAAGGTTCGGCAGGCCAGAACCCGGCCCCGGGTCTTCTTCGAGCTGGACAAGAGCCTTTTTACCGTCGGTCCCGGCAGCTTCATCCACGACATGATCCTCCGGGCCGGGGGCGAGAACATCGCCGGGGACGCCGACCGCCCCTACCCCCAGCTCAGCCTCGAGGTGCTCCTCCAGCGGGACCCAGAGGTGGTGATCATCACCGATATCGGCCCCTACGGGGGCGAGACCCCCGAGTCCGTCCGGGCCCGGCCCGGCTGGCAGGCCCTCTCGGCCGTCAAAAACAACCGGATCGTCCCCATTAACCCCGACCTGGTCAACCGCCCGGGCCCCCGAATCGTCGACGGCTTTGAGGCCATCGCCCGCGCCCTTCACCCGGAGGTCTTCAATTGACGGCGGGCGTCCACGGTAGGCGGATTTCGGCGGCCCGCCGCCGGCGGGTCATCCCCGGTGCCTTGGTTATGGCCGGCCTGGTCCTGGCCGCCGGACTGCTGGCCGTAAGCCTGGGGCCGGTGCGGATCCCGGTCTTCACCGTCTGGGCGATCATCCTCAGCCGGCTGGCGCCGGGGCTGGTTGAGCCCGACTGGCCCCCGACCCTGGCCACCATCGTCCTGGACGTCCGGCTGCCCCGGGTGATCCTGGCCGGGCTGGTGGGCGCGGCCCTGGCCGCCGCCGGGGCCACCTACCAGGGGCTGTTCCGCAATCCCTTGGCCGACCCCTACATCCTGGGGGTGGCCTCGGGGGCGGCCCTGGGGGCAAGCCTGGCCATCGTGGCCCTGCCGGCGGTGCCCATCCCCGTAAGCCCGGTCCCGGTCCTGGCCTTCACTGGGGCCGTCTTGGCCGTGGGCGCCGTCTACCTAATGGGCCGGGTGGACCACCGGCTGCCGACCACCACCCTCATCCTGGCGGGGGTTGCCGTCGGCAGTTTTCTCTCGGCCCTCAATACTTATGTCATGATCCTGGGGGGGCAACGCCTTGTCCAGGTCATTGCCTGGCTCCTCGGCGGGTTCACCGGGGCCACCTGGTTCCAGGTCACCCTGATGCTGCCCTACCTGCTGGCCGGGATGCTGGTGCTTATCGCCTTCGGCTACCGGCTCAACGTCCTTCAGCTGGAGGACGAGGAGGCCCGCCAGCTGGGGGTTGACGTCGACCGGCTCCGGCTCTTCCTGGCCGTGAGCGGCGCCCTGATCACGGCGGCGGCCGTGGCCGTAAGCGGCATCATCGGGTTTGTGGGCCTGGTAGTGCCCCACCTGGTCCGGCTGGTGTTCGGCCCCAATTACCGGACCCTCCTGCCCCTGACGGCCCTGGCCGGGGCCGGCTTTATGGTCCTGGCCGACCTGGCCGCCCGGACCCTGCTCAGCCCGGTGGAGGTGCCGGTGGGGGTGGTGACGGCCTTCGTGGGCGGCCCCTTTTTCCTCTTTTTGCTTCAGCGGCGCAAGCGGGAGGTCTTTTAGTAATGCTGGAGGTTCGGGGACTGCGGGTGGCCTACCGGGAGCGGATCGTTCTGGAAGACGTCAACCTGCTGGTGCGGCCGGGGGAGCTGGTGGGGCTCATCGGGCCGAATGCGGCCGGCAAGACCACCCTGCTCCGGGCGGTGGCCGGCACTGTCCCCTACTGGGGCCAGGTGCTCATCTGCGGCCACGACCAGCGTCGGCTCTCCCGGCGGGAGCTGGCCCGGCTGGTGGCCGTCGTGCCCCAGGCCCCGACCCTACCGCCCCTTTTTACGGTGGCGGAGGTGGTGATGCTGGGCCGAACCCCATACCTTAACTGGCTCGGCTGGGAGCGGCCGGAAGACTGGGCGGCCGTGGACCGGGCCCTGGAGCTCACCGGCCTGGCGGAGCTGGCCGACCGGCCGGTGGGCCAGCTCTCGGGGGGCGAGCGCCAGCGGGTGGTCATCGCCCGGGCCCTGGCCCAGGAACCCCGGGTGTTGCTCCTGGACGAGCCTTTAAACAATTTAGATATCGCCCACCAGGTGAAGATAATCCGGCTGGTGCGCCGGCTGGCCCGGGAGCAGGGCCTTGCAGTCGTCCTCACCGCCCACGACCTGAGCCTGGTGGCCCAGGCCGCCGACCGGGTGGTGCTCCTTAACCGGGGCCGGACGGTGGCCGAGGGCTCCCCGGCGGAGGTGGTCCGGCAGGAGCTCATCCGCCAGGTCTACGGCACCGACGTGGCGGTCTGGCCGGACCCGGTTACCGGCCGGCCGGTGGCCCTGGTCCGGGTGGGGCCTGACGAGGAGGCGTCCCGTGGGGGCGGAGGCTAAGCGGCGGGGGCTTATCATCGTCAACACGGGCGACGGCAAGGGGAAAACCACCGCCGCCCTGGGGATTCTGATGCGGGCCTGGGGGCGGGGGATGCGGGTGGTGATGGTCCAGTGGATCAAGCACCGGACGGCCAACTGGGGAGAGATCCGGGCGGCTAAAAAGATGGGGGTCGAGGTCATCCCGATGGGGGCAGGGTTCACCTGGGTCCCCAAAAAGGACCCGGATACCGACGCCCGCCTGGCCCGGGAGGCCTGGGCTGTGGCCCGGGAAAAGCTCCTCTCCGACCAGTACGACGTCGTCATCCTAGACGAGATAACCTACGCCTTTAACTACGGCTGGCTCGACCTCGAAGAAGTCCTCGACGTCCTGCGGCACCGACCGCCCCGCCTGCACGTGGTCCTCACCGGCCGGAATGCCCCCCAGAAGCTCATCGACTTTGCCGACCTGGTCACCGAAATGCGGCCCATCAAGCACCCCTACCGGGACCAGGGCATTCCGGCCCAGCCGGGCATCGAGTTTTGAAAATGGCTGGACTGCTCGAGCGGCCGCAGATTCCCCCGCCCGACCGGACCGCCATGGGGCTGGCCCGCCGGCGTCAGCGCCAACTTACCAAGCCGCCCGGAAGCCTGGGCCGGCTGGAGGAGCTGGCCGTCCACCTGGCCGGCCTGACGGCCAATCCGGTGCCCGTTCTTGACCGGAAGGTCGTTTTCGTGCTGGCCGCCGACCACGGCGTCGCCAGGCAGGGGGTGAGCGCTTATCCCCAGGCGGTGACGGCCCAGATGGTGGCCAACTTCCTGGCCGGGGGCGCGGCCATAAACGCCCTGGCCCGGGCGGTCGGGGCCCGGGTGGTCGTGGCCGACTTCGGGGTGATAAACCCGCCGGCTCACCCGGAGCTCCGGACGTATTCTCTGGGGCCGGGGACGGCCGACTTTACGGCCGGGCCGGCGATGACCCGGGAGCAGGCGGTGGCCGCCGTCCAAGGGGGCATCAACCTGGTCGAGGCGGAGCTGGGGGCCGGCTTCGACCTGGTGGGAACCGGGGAGATGGGCATCGGCAACACCACCGCCGCGGCCGCGGTGGTCTGCGCCCTCCTGGAGGTTCCCCCCGAGCGCACCGTCGGCCGGGGCACCGGCCTGGACCGGGAGGGGGTTCGCCGCAAGGCCCGGGTGGTGGCGGCGGCCCTGAACCGCAACCGCCCGGACCCCGCCGACCCCCTGGACGTCCTTGCCAAGGTCGGGGGCTTCGAAATCGGGGGCCTGGTCGGGGTGATTCTGGGGGCGGCGGCCCGACGCAAGCCCGTCGTCCTCGACGGCTACATCACCGGGGCGGCCGCCCTCCTGGCCGTGCGGCTCTGCCCGGCCGTCCGGCCCTATCTGCTCGCCTCCCACCGGTCGGCCGAGCCCGGCCACCGGCTGGTGCTGCGGGCTCTGGGGCTCCGGCCCCTCCTGGACCTGGGAATGCGCCTTGGGGAAGGCACCGGGGCGGCCCTGGCCTTCATGCTCATCGACGCCGCCCTGCGGGCCCACCGGGAGATGCGAACCTTTGCCGAGGCGGGGGTCTCTAACCGGCGGTGAAGGGCCTGCGCCTCGCCCTGAGCTTTCTTACCGTCCTGCCCGTCGGCCCCCGGGGGCCGTGGCCTGGCCTTGGCCCGGCCCTACCCTACTTCCCCCTGGTGGGTCTCCTCATTGGCCTGACTCTGCTGGGCGTAGACTTGGCTATCGCCGGCCTGCTGGGACCTTACGGCCGGGCGGCCCTAATTGTGGCCCTCTGGGCGGCCCTCACCGGCGGCCTCCACCTGGAGGGGCTGGCCGATGCCGCCGATGGGCTGCTGGCGAGCCGCCCGCCCCAGGAGCGCCTCGAAATCATGCGGGACCCGGCCGTCGGGGCCTTCGGGGCCGCGGCCGTGGGCCTGGTGCTCCTGCTCAAGTTCGGCCTCCTGGCCGACCTGTCCGGCCAGGCCCCCCGGCCGGCCCTGGCCGTGGCGCCTCTGGCCGCCCGCCACGGGGTGCTGGGCCCCATGGGCCTTCTCCCCTACGCCCGGCCCGAAGGGCTGGGCCAGGGCTTGAAAGGGGCGGCCGCCCGGGCCTTCGCCCTAACCGCCCTGCCCGTTTCGGCCGTGGGCTACCTGGTGGCCGGTCCGGCCGCCCTGGCGGCCGCCGGGCTTGCCCTGGGGGCAGGGCTCGGCCTGGGCCTTTTCGCCCGCCGGCGGCTCGGTGGCCTCACCGGCGACGTTTACGGCGCGATTATTGAAATTGGGGAGGTGTTCGCCCTGGCCGGATTCGCCGCCTGGGAGGGCCTCCGGTGACGGTGCCCACGGTTGTTATCGGGGGGGTAAGCAGCGGCGTCGGTAAGACGACCCTGACGGCGGGCATCATCGCCGCCCTGCGCCGGCGGGGCCTGAAGGTTCAGCCCTTTAAGGCCGGGCCCGATTACATTGACCCCGGCTACCTGACGGCCGCGGCCGGACGGCCCGCCCGCAACCTGGACGGCTGGCTGATTCCGGCCGGGCGGCTGGGCTGGGTCTTTGACCGGGCCTGCCGGGGGGCGGACGTGGCCGTAATCGAGGGGGTGATGGGGTTTTTCGACGGCCGATCCGGTCTGGACGAGGCCGGCAGCACCGCCCAGCTGGCCAAGCTTTTCGGGGCCCCGGCCGTCATCGTCATCGACGTCCGGGCGATGGCCCGGAGCGCCGGGGCCGTGGCCCTGGGCTTTGTCCGCCTGGACCCCGAAGTCCGCGTCGCCGGCTTTATTTTAAACCGGGTGGGAAGCCCCCGACACCTGGAGTGGGCCCGGCAGGCGATTGAGGCCGCCACCGGCCTGCCGGTGCTGGGCGGCCTGCCCGAGGACCCCACGCTGGCCGTGCCCGAGCGCCACCTGGGGCTGATGACGGCGGCCGAACGGGAGGCGGTGGACGCCCTCATCGACCGGCTGGCGGAAAGGGTTGCGGCCGCGGTGGACCTGGACCGACTGCTGGCCATCGCCCGTCAGGCCGGCCCCCCGCCTCCCCCCGACCCCCTGGCCCTGCCCCACCCCCAACGGCCCGTTAAAATCGGGGTTGCCCGGGACCGGGCGTTCAGCTTCTACTACGAGGACAATCTGGACCTGATGGCCGAGCTTGGTGCCGAGCTGGTGACATTCAGCCCGCTGGCCGACCCCGAACTTCCGGACGTGGACGGCCTCTACCTTGGGGGCGGGTTCCCCGAGCTTTACGCCGCCGAACTGGCGGCCAACGCGGGCTTGAAGGCCGCCCTCCGCCGGGCGGTGGCGGCCGGGATGCCGGTCTACGCCGAATGCGGCGGCCTGATGTACCTGGCCGAGGGGATCCGGGACTTTGAGGGCCGCACCCACCCGATGGTGGGGGTGATACCCGGGGTCGCCGTGATGGGCCGGGTCCGGCTGGGCTACCTGGAGGCGGAGACCCTGCGTCCGTCGGCGGTGGGTCCGGCCGGGTGCCGCCTGCGGGGCCACGAGTTCCACGCATCGGATTTCCCACCGCCGCCTCCCGACCGGGCCCTCTACCGGGTCTTAAACCAGCCGGGGCGGCTGGAAGGCTGGGTTTTAAACAATGTGGCGGCCTCTTACCTTCACCTGCACTTTGCCGGCTGTCCCGAGGTGGCGGCCGCCTTCGTGGAATGCTGCGCCGGTGAAGGTCCTCTTAGCCGGTGACGTCCACGGCCACCTGCCCGGCTCGGACCGGCCCACCTGGGAGTTTCTGGCCGAGCTGGTGGACGCAAGCCCGTGGCCCTGCCTGCAGGTGGGGGATATCGGCCGCTACCCGCCCCTGGGCCGGCCCCTTTACTTCATCTTCGGCAACAACGACTGGCCCCCGGCCGTTAATTCTGAGAATTACGTTAATCTACGGCCCGGGGAGGCGGCGGTACTGGGCGCCGGCCCCGAGGCCCTCCGGGTGGCCGGCCTCAACGGGGTCTATGACCCCCTTTATTACCGGCGGCCGGAGCTCATTCCGCCGGCCGAGCGGGACCTCTATTTTACGGCCGGGGACGTCGCCGCCTGCCTTCGCCTGCGGGACGTCGACCTCTTCTTGGCCCACGGGGTTCCGGCCGGTTTCGGCCTCGGCCGGGAGCCGGACCACGCCGTGCCCGCCCTCCGGGAGATTCTTGAGGCCGTTCGGCCCCGGTTTTTCGTCTGCGGCCACGCCCACCGCCGGGTCGACCTGACCGACCTCAAGACGGGCACCCGCCTCCTGGTCCTGGCCGAGCTGCGCCGGGAGTTTTATATCCTCGATACCGCCTCCGGGGAGCTGACCTGTGTTCCCACGTCGGCCGGTCTGTCTCCTGCTGGCCTATTTGCTCGACCGGGCAGCCGGTGAGCCCCCGCCCCCGGCCCACCCCGTGGTCTGGCTGGGCCGGTGCCTGGACTTGCTGGAGGGGCTCTGGCCGCCCCGGGGCCGGCCGGCCGACCTTCTCCCGGGCGGTTTGAGCCTGGGGGTCGCGGCCGTCCTCGGCTGGGCCGCCGGGGCCGGCCTGGCCCGGCTGGCCGCCCGGATGCCGGGCTTAGCCGGCATTATCGCCGAGGCCCTGGCCTTAAAGCCGGCCTTTGCCGGGCGGATGCTCTGGGCCGAGGCCCTGGCGGTGGCCGACCTGCTGGCGGGGGGCGACCTGGCCGGGGCCCGGGTCCGGGTAAGGTCCCTGGTCAGCCGGCCGACGGACGGACTGGCCCCGGCGTTCGTGGCTTCGGCGGCGGTGGAATCCGTTGCCGAAAACCTGACCGACAGCGTGGTGGCGCCGCTGCTGGCCTACCTGGTGTGGGGCCTGCCGGGGGCCTACGTTTACCGGGCGGTGAACACCGCCGACGCCCGCTGGGGCTACCGGGGCCCCTTCGAGTTCTTCGGGAAGGCCGCCGCCCGGGCCGATGACCTGGCAAACTTGGTGCCGGCCCGGCTGGCCGCGGCCGCCCTGATTCTGGCCGGCGCCCTCCGGGGGGAAAACGCCCTTGGGGGTCTTGAGGTCTGGGGGCGGGATGGGGCCCGGACCGAAAGCCCCAATGCCGGCCAGACGATGGCGACCATGGCCGGCCTGCTGGGGGTGCGCCTGGAGAAGCCGGGCCACTACGTCTTGGGCGGGGAGTTCCCCTACCCGATGGCGGCCGACATCCGGCGGGCTGTACGCCTCGGGCAGGCGGCCGGCTGGGTGGTCGTCGCCGGGTTGACGGTGCTGGGCTTGATGGTGGGGCGGCGGTATGGCTAGGGCCCCGGTGCTGATGGTTCAGGGGACGGCCTCCCACGTGGGCAAGAGCGTCGTCGTGGCCGGGCTCTGCCGCCTCTTTGCCGACCTGGGCTACCGGGTCGCCCCCTTTAAGGCCCAGAATATGGCCCTCAACTCCTACGTTACCCCCGACGGCCTGGAAATCGGCCGGGCCCAGGCCGAGCAGGCGGCCGCGGCCGGGGTTGAGCCCCGGGCCGAGATGAACCCGATTCTCCTTAAGCCCGAGGCCGAGGCCCGGTGCCAGGTGGTGGTCCTTGGGCGGCCCTGGCAGACGGTGCCGGCCCGGGAGTACTACCGCCTGCGGGGCCGCCTCTGGCCGGTTGTCTGCCGTTCGCTGGAGGTCCTTCGCCGGGAATACGACCTGGTCATCATTGAGGGGGCCGGGAGTCCCGCCGAGGTGAACCTGCGCCGGACCGAGCTGGTGAACATGCGGGTGGCCCGCTTTGCCCGGGCCCCGGTGCTCCTGGTCGGGGACATCGACCGGGGGGGCGTCTTTGCCAGCCTTTACGGGACGGTGAAGCTGCTTACGCCGGCCGAGCGGCGGCTGGTCCGGGGCCTGATCATCAACAAGTTCCGGGGCGACCCCGGCCTGCTGGGGGACGGCATTGCCCGGCTGGAGCGGCTCACCGGCCGGCCGGTGGTGGGCGTAATTCCCTACATTCCCGACCTGAACTGGGCCGAGGAAGATTCGGTGGGCCTGGCCGACAAAGCCGCGGCCGGGGCCGACCTGGAGGTCGTCGTGCTGCGGCTGCCCCGCATCAGCAACTTCGACGAGTTCGACCCCCTCAAGGCCGAGCCGGATACGGCCGTCCGGTTTGTGGACCGGCCGCCGACGGTCCGGCCCGACCTGGTGATTATTCCAGGCTCGAAAGCCACGGCCGCCGACCTGGAGTTTCTGCGCCGGTCGGGGCTAGCCGACTGGGTCGTTGCCCAGGCCGCGGCCGGGGTGCCCCTCATCGGCATCTGCGGCGGCTTTCAGATGCTGGGGCGGGCCATCTACGACCCGGACCGGGTGGAATCCGACCGGCCCGAGGTTCCGGGGCTGGGGCTTCTGCCGGCGGTAACGGTGTTCGGCCGGGACAAAGTTACCCGCCGGGTCCGGGCCCGGGTTCTGCCCGACCGGGGCCTGCTCCGGGGCCTGGCCGGGCTGGAGGTCTCGGGCTACGAGGTCCACATGGGCCGGACCTCCGGCGGGGAGCCGGTTTTTAAGCTCTTCCGGGCGGACGGTTCGTCGGCCGAGGACGGGGCCATAAACGAAAGCGGCCTCATCCTGGGGACGTTGGTCCACGGCCTCTTTGAGAACCCGGAGTTCCGGCGCCGGCTTCTGGACCGGCTGCGGGGCTTCCGGGGGCTTCCGCCGGTGGGGCGGCCGGCCCCCTTCAGCCGCCGGGCCGGGTATGATCGTATTGCCGGGGTCCTGAGGGCCCACCTGAACCTGGGGTTTATAACCTCCCTGATTGAGGAGCAGCGTGGGAACTGAAGGCCGGGTCAGCCTGGTCCTGGGGGGTGTCCGGTCGGGGAAGAGCCGCTTTGCCCAGGGGCTTCTGCCCGCCGGCGGCCGCGTACTCTTCGTGGCCACGGCGGTGGTCACCGACGCCAAGATGGCCGCCCGGGTCGAGGCCCACCGGCGGCAGCGTCCCCCAGGCTGGCACACCGTCGAGGCCCCCTTAAGTCCGGCCGAGAAGTTAAAGGGCCTGGCGGGCCCCTGGGATGGGGTCCTCCTCGACTGCCTTACCCTGCTGACCAGTAACTGGCTTTTAAACTTAAAGGACGCGGGCTCGGCCCGCCACGCGGTTATGCACGAGCTGGACCGGCTTCTCGAGTGGGCCCGGGAAAACCGGGTGCCCCTGGTTATCGTCTCCAACGAGGTCGGAATGGGGGTCCACCCGACCACAGAGCTGGGCCTGGTGTTCCAGGACGTGCTGGGCGAAGTGAATCAGTTTGCGGCCGCCCGGTCCGACGCCGTTTACCTGATGGTGGCCGGAATTCCCCTTAAGGTCAAGCAGGCGGCCCAGGAATGACCCAGGCGTGCCTGCTCGGTTTTCCGGGGTCCGGCCGGACGACCCTCTTGCGGGCCCTGGGCCGGGGGTCGGAGCCGGCCGGGAACGTCCTGGTGGTGGACCTGCCCGACCCGCGCCTGGGCCAGCTGGCCGAGATCTTCCGGCCCCGAAAGGTGACCCCGGCCCGGCTGGCCTTTGCGGACTCGCCGGTCGCCCTGGGCAGTCTGCGGGGGTCTCTGCCGTCGGAGGTTGTCGAGGCCGACCTTTTAGTGCTGGTCATTCGGGCCTTCGCCGACCCGGCCGTCCCCCACCCCCGGGGCTCCGTCGACCCGTGGCGGGACCTGGCCGACGCCCGGGCCGACCTGGTGCTTTGGGACCTGGCGCTGGTTGAGCGGCGGCTTCAGCGCATTGCCGAGACCTGGGGGAAGGTGGGCGGGGCGGAGCGGGAGGCCCTTGGGCGGGAGCGGGCAGTCCTCGAGCGGGCCCGCCAGGCCCTGGAAGGGGGCGCCCTGCTGGAAAAGGTCGATTTCAGCCGCGAGGAAGAGCGGGTTCTGCGCAACCTTCAGCTGCTTACCCGCAAACCGTGGCTTATCGTGTTCAACATCGACGAGGGGCTCATTCCGGAGGCGGAAGCCCTCGAGGGGCGGATTGCCGGGGCGTACGGGCCGGACGGCGGGGTTGCGGTGGCGGCTCGCCTGGAGCTGGAGCTTTGCCGCTTGCCGCCGGCGGAGCGGGCAGAGTTTCGGGCCGCCTACGGCCTGCCGGAGGGGGCCCTGGACCGGCTGGTCTGGCGGGCCTTTCGGCGGGCCGGCCGGATTTTATTTTACACCTACAAGGGGGATGAGCTGCGGGCCTGGCCGATCCCGGCGGGTGCGGATGCGGTGGCGGCCGCCGGGACGGTCCACACCGACATGGCCCGGGGGTTTATCCGGGCGGAGGTGGTGCATTTTGAGGACCTGGTACGGGTGGGGTCCATTACCGAGGCCCGGCGGCAGGGACTGCTCCGGCTGGAGGGCCGCAACTACACCGTGGCCGACGGGGACGTGATAACTTTTCTGTTTCACGTTTAAAAAGGCCCGCCCCAAGAATGGGGCGGGCCTTTTGGTGGAGACGGGGGAGAGTCGAACTCCCCGTCCGGAGAAGGACCACAACATCTTGGGTTTCAGCCGGCCACCCGCACCAGCATCTTGTTCCGGCTAACCGGCCAGACACATCCTGACACAGCGGGAGGGCTGTCATGGCCAGCATCTTCAAGCGGGGGGATGGCCGGTGGGTTGGGGTGATAACGGTCGGGGGCCGGCGCAAGTATTTCTACGGCCGGAGCTGGCGGGAGGTCGAGGCAAAACTACAGGCCTGGGAGAGGTCGGGGCGGCTGACCACGGCGGAATTCTTCGCCCGATGGCTTGATGCTGTCGGCCCGAACCTGCGGCCCTCAACCCTGGCCTCCTACCGGACCCTCATCCAAAAGCACATCCTGCCGGCCCTGGGTGAGGTCAAGCTTGCCGAGCTCAAGCCCCTGCACCTGGCCGGCCTCTATGCTGAGCTTTCCAGGTCCGGCCTCTCGGGCCGGCGGGTGGAGTACGTCCACCAGGTGCTTCACAAGGCCCTGGGGGATGCCGTAAGGTGGGGCCTGCTTGGGGACAACCCGGCTGAGCGGGTAGACCGGCCCAAACCCAACCCCAGGTCCCCGGCCCTGTGGACGCCCGAGCAGGTAAGAAGGTTTCTTGCGGCGGTCCTGGCCGGGGAGGGCGGGGTCTACGGCGAGCTTTTCGGGTTTCTGCTTGCCTCGGGCTTAAGGCTTTCTGAGGCCCTGGGGCTCACCTGGGCTGATGTGGACCTTGAGGCCGGGACCGTAACGGTAAGACGGGCCGTGGTCTTTGTCAACCACAGGCCCGTTGAGGGGCCGCCCAAGTCAAGGGCCGGCTACCGGACGGTGAGCCTGCCGGCCTGGGGCGTAGAGCTCCTTCGCCGCCAGGCCGGGCGGAGTAAGGAGCGGGTGTTTGTTTCGGGAGCCGGGACCATCCCGACAGAAGCGGCCCTGCGCAAAAGCTTTCTCGGCCTGTGTCGGCGGCTGGGACTGCCGCCCATCCGAATCCACGACCTGCGGCATCTGCACATCAGCCTGCTGGCCCTGGCCGGGGTGCCGGTAAAGATAGCCCAGGTCCGGGCCGGACACAGCAACCCGCAACTGACGCTTTCGGTTTACAGCCACGTGCTCGGGGATGGGGATAGAATAGCCGCACAGGTTCTGGAAACCTTTGTGGGAAAGGAGGTGAAGCCGGATGACGTGTCCAATCTGCCAGAGGCGGCCCAGCGAGCCTTTCGGCTGTTGCCGGGAATGCCGGGCGGCCCTGATAATGTCCCTGCTAGAGCTGGGCCAGAAGTATCAGGCCGAATGGCTTGCCCTGGCTAAGGCTAAGGCCGCTAAATAAACCCCAACGGAACGCTCGCCACTATTAACCATATGGTGGCGGGCGTTCTGTTTTCTAGGCCGGATTGGAACGCACGCCAGTATATATACCAAAGTTGGCGTGCGTTGTGTTCGGGGAAACTTGACAGGGCGAACCCCCCGCCGTAAAATTTAAGTGAACTATAAAACCGAGGTGAGGTGTAAGATGACGGTGGAGTCGCCCAATTTGAGTTTAACACATATTGCACTTGACTACGCCGCCGATGGCTTCTCAATTATTCCGGTGCGCCTAACATTTGGCCCAGATGGGCGGATAGAAAAGAAGCCAATAATTTCCTGGGCGGCATATCAGGCGCAAATTCCCGACGCAACCACAATCGCAAACTGGTTTGAAAACACGCTGGTGAACGCGATGGGGCTGGTTCTCGGCGAAGCGACTTGGAGGAGTTGGAAACATTTGTGGGTTCTAGATGTTGAGGCCGAACACCTGGCCGAAGCCACAGCGCACCTTGACCGGAAGCTACCCGGTTGGCGGGAGCGAACGTGGTGGTCAAAAACCGTCAGCGGTGGAATACATGTTTTCTTCCTGGCCTGGAACGAACCGGCCACGAGGCCGTTTGCTTGGGGAGACATAAAGGGCAAAAACTCATTTGTCGTTTTGCCGCCCTCAAGCCTGCCTGACGGCCGTGGATACCGCTGGGGGCGGTTTGAGGGGGAGCCGGCGGCGGTTAACCCCGAGGACCTGGACCTGCCTGGAATCCGGGAGCGTCGGCTTTACCAGACCCTTGCTGAACGCAACCTGCGCGAGGGTGAACGCAACCTGACCTTGACTAGTCTAGCTGGCCTGGCCAGGCGGGCGGGGCTGGATGTGGCGGCTATTGATGCTCTCCTGCAGGCCGTAAACGCCCAGCGTTGCGAACCGCCGTTGCCTGAGGACGAGGTTTCGCGGATTGCCAGGTCGGTTGGGCGGTACGAGCCAGGGCCAGAGTATTCACCCGTCACGAATCGTTCATCCGCCACTATTAATACCCCCTCTGGCGGACGATGCGATTCCGAGCCTGGGCGGGCTGTACTGGTTCCGGCCTCGGAGCTTGAAGCCGAGGCGGATATTGACTGGCTGGAGTTCCTGGGCCAGGATGGGTACGTCGGCCGGGGGCTTGTAACCCTGCTTTCGGCCCGGCCGAAAACTGGCAAGACTACCCTCCTCAGCCATGCGGCCCGCCCCTGGCTTGAGGCCGGGCTTACGGTTGTTTGGTGCACCGAGGAACCGCGGAGCCTCTGGGTAAGACGGATTCAGGAACTCGGCCTGCCCGTCGAGCGGTTTTATTTCGTCTTCCCCGGCCCGGATGATGTGCTTGGGGCTATAGAACAAGCCCGCCCGGACGTGGTTGTCGTTGACACCTTAAGAGTATTTATTCGAATCCCCGATGAGAATGACGCGGCGAAAGTCCAGGCCGCCCTCAACCCCTGGGTCAATCTTGCCAGGGGGGGCAATTTCGCTCTGATTCTTCTCCATCACCGAAATAAAACTGCCGGCCCTGAAGAAGGCCTGGACCATGCTGGCAGTCACGCTTTCGTCGGAGCTGTAGATATTGCTGTTTCGATGCGATTCGACGGCAACGCCGGGTCTTCCCGGCGTGTGCTGGAGGCACTCAGTCGCTTTGCTGAGACGCCGCGGCAACTTGTTGTCACCCTGGCCGAAACCGGTTACCTAATCCTCGGTACCCCCGCCGAGCTTGAGCGAGAGCGACTCAAGGAGCGCATCATCGAGGTGCTGGACGAGGCCGGGAAGTGGTTGACCCAGGCCGAGCTTAAGCGGGCACTGAACAACCCGGCCCAGCGAACCTTTGAGCGCGCTTTGGCCGAGCTGATCCAGGCCGGTAGGATTGACCATCAGTGGCCGACCAGGGGCAGACCGGCGGCCTACAGACTTAGGCCCGAGCCGGAGCCCGTCGATGACCTGGGTTTCGCATCATCCGCCAACCCCCCTATATATGGTGGCGGACGATGTGATGGGCCGGCGATTGAGCCTGACAATCGCATCATCCGCCAGCCCGGTTTTAATAATGGCGGGCGAAGCGAAGGGGTGGACCTCGAAGCCCTTGAGGACACAATCCTGGCCCTGCTGAGACTGCCCCAGGCTGAAGCTGAAGCCGAGGCCGAAAAACTGCGCCGGCTGGCCGAACCGCTGAAAGACCAGCTCGACCCGGCTTTGCTGGCCATTCTTGAGGGCCACAGGCCTCCGGAGCCGGATGCGGATGTGGAGCGGGAAATTGCCCGAATCGCCTGGCAGATGAGCATCTACAGACCGGTTCCCGAACACTTTTGGCCCATCATCGAAGAACAGGGGTTCAGCAAAACGAAGTTGCCGCCAAAAGAACAATTCCACAAGCTTATGAAGCAGGCTGAAGAACTGAGCAAGCGCAACGCTCAGGTGCGAGTGTTGGCCAGGTCACTTCTCAACTGGCTTCTCCGGCCAAAAGTCGACGGCTATCTTGAAAAGGCTACCGGCAAACCTTTGTCGATCAGGATGTGCGAAGACTGTGGGTGTGAATTTGTGACGGATTCGGGTAGCAGGATGTGCTACCTGTGCAGGTTTGAAAGGAGGAAGGGAAGATGAGCGAAAAATCCATCATTCTAAGCTACAAGGCGGTCCAGCTGAGACAGCAAGGACTGACCTACCGGCAAATAGGCGCTGTGCTTGGTGTATCCCATTAAGCCGCCTGGTTAGCTGTGAAGCGCTGGGAGAAGTTGCATAAGGTGCTGGCAGAACTTGTTGAGAACGGTGCTCTAGCTGGCGTAAAATCATAAGCGTGAAACAGTAAGCCGGTATAAGTGCGAAAGGAGGTCCGACCGTGTTCGAAGATGTGGTCTTTCACAAGAGCTTGAAGGAGCTGGTTCTGGAAACTTCTACCGACTCTGCCGTAGCTTCGCTCAGAAGCTACCCGCAGAAGCTTGTCCAGCTCCTGGCCGATACCAGGCGGGCTATTGCCCAGGTCAAGGCCGACCCCAGGCTGAGCGCCCAGGGGCAGGAGGAGGAGATTGCCAGGATTCGGCAGGAAGCCCAGCAGAAGCTGGAATCGATGTGGGAGGCGGCCAGGGCGACTTACGAAAATCTACTCATGAAGCTGACCCGGATAGTCTACCAGAACAAGCAGGATACGCCTGAGCAACTGCTGGCCGAAATCCGGGCGATGCGCATCTGGGGCCGGTTCAAGAACCGGCTGGATGCGGCAAAGAACCGGGATGAGGTCATCCGGACCATCCTTGAGCTGGCTGACCGGGCGGCCCATGACCGGGATGTTGTTGCCCTCAAAGTCCTGGCCGAAGAACTGCCGGACTACCTGCCGACCCGAGACATACCCAACGCCGACGACGTCCTGGCCAAAGTCGATGACCTGCTTGCCGGGTTTGATTCGCCGGAGGTTCAGGCGGCCAGGGAGCTTCGGAAAGAGGTGATTACCGGTTGGGTGCGGGTTGATATCTCCTTCCGCATGGCACTGCGGGAGCTTAAGGGCGAAGGGACGGTTTACGGGTTAACGGGCTGGAACGGCGAGACCATCTACACGTCGTGACGGTCAACTGGTCAACCCCGACGGACTGGGATACGGTCATCCGCCGGGCTGGGGGGAGGCGGCACTATAACTCAGTCCGGCGGGTCAGGGCGCAACTGCGTCGCCTGCGGATAGCCCGGTGGCTTGGGGACCCCGAGAACTGGCCCCTTCTGTTGCGGCGGGGCTGGCAGAAGGAGCTGGCCCGGCGGCTGGGGGTAAGCCAGGCCACCGTCAGCCGGGACCTTCGGGCAGTCCTGGCCACAGCCCCCGCCTGCCCCCTCTGCCGGCGGTGTGTCAGGATGTGTCAGCCCCTTGACAGCGGCCGGCCCTGATGCTAGCATAAACCGGCCGGTTTAGCAGGTTCTGGCCGGCTAAAAGCCCGAAAAAGCGGCAAAGCACCCACCTTTCGGGTGGGTGCCGTGGTGGAGACGGGGGAGAGTCGAACTCCCCGTCCGGAGAAGGACCCAGCCGGGCCTGCTACAGGCTTAGTCGGCTCCGCCTTTTCTCGTCCGGCCCATCTCCGCCGACCGAGCCGGGACCGGACCAGCCGATCTTTCTTAGGCCGCCCGTATCGGCGTCGGGGCGGCTGCACCCCAGCTGCTTTGTCGCCCGAGCCCCGCCCACCGGGGCGAGGCGGAGTCGGACGTCGCGGCCTTACTTAGGCCGCGAGGGCGTAAGCCTTTTCGTCGGCAGTCTTTTTTTGCCGCCTGTTTTACGAGGTGGACGGCACCTCGGCCTGCAGCCCGACCCCTTCCTCCTCCGTCGAATCCACTACGTCCCCGCGCCGTATTTAAATATACCACAAAACTGAGCCCGACCGCGCCCGTCTTTACCCGGCCCGCTGGCGCGGCCGTCACCGTACTCTGTTGGATAACACGTGCACCAACTTTAGCATCGGCGCAGGATGCGGCTCACTGAAGCCACGGCCGTGCGTCCCCACAAAGAAACTAGCAATTATATGGTAGTGACGCTGGAAACAACTGCGAAGCCCTGGTCTAACTTGTACAGGGGCTGGTAACAGGAAAGCGTCGGCGGTTAAAATTTTGAGGGCTCCGAGAAGTCTCTTAAGGAGGAGCAGGCAATGGCAGCCTTCTGGGAAGTCCGGCGCTATTCGCGGCGGCAGTTTTTAGCCGGAACCGTGGGGGCGACGCTGGGCCTGGGGCTTATGGGGTGCGCCCCGGCGTCCCCGTCCCGTCCGGAGCCGACCCGGGCCGCCGAGCAGCCCCGCTACGGCGGGGAGCTGGTCCATGCGGTGGCGGCCGAGCCGCCGTCCTTCGACGCCCACCGGGAGACCACCTACGCCTTAATTCACAGCGTTGCGCCCTTTTACAGCACCCTTTTAAAGTTCGACCAAAACAACTACCCGAAGGTGGTGGGCGACCTGGCCGAATC
>JBHOQU010000054.1:0-51327 GCA_042408785.1 Dehalococcoidia bacterium
TGACCATCCAGAACCGGGGCACCGTCGTCCACGACTGGGTCATTAAGGACCTCAACGTTCAGGGTTCTAAGATCCAGCCCGGGCAGTCGGCCACGGTCAGGTTCACCCCCCAGCGCAGCGGGACCTTTAAGATTGAGTGCACCGAGCCCGGCCACGCCGAGGCCGGGATGGTCGGCCAGCTGACGGTTCAGGACTAGCCGGCGCCAGCCCTCCGCCCGCAAGCACCCGGGGCAGGCCCAAAGGGCCTGCCCCGGCCTTTTTAGGCGCATGGGACCGCCCAATCCCCAGGGCCGGTTCTACGGCCAGGGCCGGGGCACCGGACTCCCCAGCCGCCGGGCAAGCTCGGCCCGATGCTCATCCAGCCAGGCCAGACACCCCGGGCAGAGTCGCCGGACCCTCTCCCGGCCGTCGTCGGGCCGCCCGAGCCGAACCGCCAGGGCCGCCGCCTTGAGGGCCTGGGAGTGCTGGATAAAGCGGGCCGTCTCGGGGTCCAGCCGGCCGGCCGCCGCCCCGTCTACCGCCTCCTTCAGGGCGGCCTCGGCCCGGTCCAGCTCGGCCTGAAGCCGGTCGGGGAACCTGGAGGTGCAGTCTTTAAACCGGCCCGCATCCGGCCGGCACAGGACCAGGGGCAGAAAGGGGGAGGCGGCAAAGGGCAGGTCGTCGAAATAGGCCAGCCGGTCGTCCCCGCCCACCAGCTCGGCCCGGCCGTCGCCGTCCAGGTCGGCCGCCTGGGCGATTCCGGCATTGCCCAGGTCGAACCCGTCCACCTGGCGGATCCCATCCGGCCGGCTTTCGAAGACCAGGTAAACGAAACAGCAGTGGGCCCCGCCGGTGTAGCCCTGAACCACGGCCTCGGCCCGGCCGTCCCCATCGGTGTCGGCGGCGTGGGCCAGGCGCCAGGGCTGGATATCCGGGGGCAGGTTTTTAATCTCCGGCAGGGCGGCCCGGTGGAGGCCGTCGGTGATGACGAATCCGGACCCGCCCGCCCCCGCCTCCCGAACGACGGCCCAGGCCGGCGGGGGAAGGGGGGTCGGGCTGGGGGCGGGCGTCGGGACCGGCCCGGCCGGGGCCGGGACCCGGCAGGCCGCCGCAAGCAGGGCTAAAACCAGAAGCCGCTTTTTCACCGCCGTCCCCTCCTCGGGCCGGGTCCGGGCCTGCCCGAAACAAATGAAAGTACAAACGTACCGTTGACTTCCCGGTGTTTCTAGCCTACTATTAAAGCGACGGTCAACCGGCAGTTCGGTGGCAAATTTCTTAACCTTTTCTTAACCAATTCTACACCGTTTCGCTACCTGCCTGCCGGATGATTGGGTGGAAGGGTATCGGTTCAGCGGGCAGAGGCTCGAGACGCCGATAGCCGAGCGGAGCCCGGCGCCGGGGTAGAGAGGGCCGGTTCGCCGCGGGAGCTTTCCCGAGCGGAGCCAAGCGTGGGCTCGCACCTTTAATTTCGCTCGGGAGGCTCCCGAATGGTGTCGCCAACTGCCGTACCCAGAGGAGGTTTAGGCCCGACCTGCTCGGGTCGGGGTGATAATTATTATCAGCCGCCCACGGCCCTTTTCCGGGAGATTTTCATCCACGAAATCCGCACGCCCCTCACCGTCGCCCGCGTTGCCCTGGACCTTCTGCGCGGCGCCGACGCCGCCGAGGTCGGCCGGCTCGCCGCCTGGGTGGAGCAGAGCCTCGAGTGGCTCCAGCGGCTGGCCGAAAGCGTCCCGGCCTGGACCGCCCTCATCTCCGGGGAGGTTGTCCTTAACCGGCGGCTCATCACCGTCAAGGAGTGGGTCGAGCCGGCCCTGAGCCTGATTCAGCCCCTCCTGGCCTGGAAGGAGCAGCAGCTCCGGTTCATCTGCGCCGTCCCGGCCGCCCCCGTCTGGGGCGACCCCTGCTGGCTCCAGCAGGCGGTGGTCAACCTGCTCACCAACGCCGTCCGCTACGGGCCCCGGGGCGACACCATCGAGGTGGTGGTCGACTCCGGCCGGACCCGGGTGGAGGTGCGGGTCACCGACCACGGCCCCGGCCTGACCGCCCAGGAGGTCCGGCGGCTCTTCCGGCCCTACGGCCGGGCCCGGCCCGATGCCGACGGCCGGGGGCTGGGGCTTTTTCTGGTGCGCCGGGTGGCCGAGCTCCACGGCGGCGCCGTCCGGGTGAGCAGTCGTCCCGGCGAAATCACCACCTTCACCATCACCCTCCCGGCCGCCGGCTACGAGCCCGAAAACGGCGGGACTCCCCACCTCCTAGACCACAGGAGGCCCTGATGCTGGTGCTCATCGTCGACAACCAGGTCGATTTCCTGGACATCACCTCGTACGCCCTCCGCCGGGAGGGCTTTGACGTTATTACGGCCATGACCGGGGAGCAGGCCCTGCGCCTGTGGAAGAAGAACCGCCCTGATGTGGTTCTGCTGGACATCAAGATGCCCCGGATGGACGGCTTCACGGTGCTCCGGCGGATCCGGGAGGAGGGCGACACCCCGGTCATCCTGGTGACCGCGATGGACGACGAAGAACACCTGGCCCGGGGGTTTGCCCTGGGGGCCGACGACTACATCGTCAAGCCCTTCAGCTACCGGGAGCTGGCCTGGCGGATCCGGGCGGTGGCCCGGCGGGCCGGCCGGGCCGACGCCGAGGAGCTGACCCGCCAGCTCCAGGTCGGGGACGCCACCCTCGACCTGGACTCCCACCAGCTCCGGCGGGGGGATGCGGTGGTGAGCCTGACGCCCACCGAATTCAGGCTCCTGCACATCCTGGCGGTGAACGCCGGGCGGGTGGTGCCTTCGGGCCGGCTGGTCGAGTACGCCTGCGGCTACGAGGCCGACGAGCGCCAGCTTTTAAAGACCCACATAAGCCACCTGCGGCGCAAGGTGGCCCAGGTGACCGACCGGGTGGCCATCGAGAGCGTAAACCGCACCGGCTACCGGCTGGTGGTGAAGGCGGAGCAGGCCGGGGCCGAGCCGGCCCTGCGGGCGGTGGGACGGTACGAAAGTATGGCCCCCCGGCGGGTGTCTAAACCGAAAGTTAACCGTTCATCCACCAAATGTTAACCGCATGGGTTTAGGATTTACAGTGAGAAGACTGGGAATCGGCCGGGCGCCGGCCGGCGCAGTTTCCCGAAGGGGGTGATGGCAGGACCAGGAAGGATATAAGCCCATTTCCACGCCGAAGCGGCCGGCGGGGCGCCTGAGTCCACGGCGTCCCCCAGAAGCGTGAGCGGAGCGCCGGAACGGAAAACCCAAAAAATCTAAGGGAGGTTTGTTAACCCATGGCTCATCTTTACTGGTACCTCCGGGCTCTGCTCGGGACCCTGCTTTCTGACGACCGCGCCCAGGACACCGTAGAGTACCTGCTCATCATCGGGGCCGTCAGCGTTGCAATCATCGCTGCAATGGCGCTAGCTTTCCCGGGTAACCTTGTAAATGCCGTGTGCAGCGCCATTAACGGCGTATTTTCGAAGTTCAGCTGCAGCTAGGGATGCCGGGTCCGGGCGGGGGCAGAACCCCGTCCGGACCCGACACCGGCCGGGAAAGTTAGTGTGGTTAACTTTATCCGCGGTCTTTTCAAGGACCAGCTCGCTCAGAACACCATCGAGTATCTGCTCGTGCTGGGCGTGCTCGTGGTCGGTCTGGTCGGCGTCCTGCTTACCGGATTCCCCGGCATCCTCCACCAGGTACTCGGCCTTATATGTCCTGCCGTCGACACGGCCGCCGGATATCCTCCGGCCCCTTCGGCCGTAGGCAGCTGTATCGCGGGAGGGCCCCGGCCGTGAAACGGTCACGGCGGGAGGGCCAGGCGGCTTTGGAGTTTCTCCTGATACTGCCCCTGTTTCTGCTATTCCTGGCCATCCTCGTCGACTTCGGACTGTTCATGTACCAGTGGGTATCTGTTACCAATGCGGTCCGGGAGGGCGCCCGGTTTGGGGCCGTGAACTGCCGGACGGGACGGTGCGATCCCAACACCATTGCCCAGGTCGTGGTTAGCCGCTCGGGCGGGGTCATTCAGAGTGTTGCTGAGGTTAGCATCGGATGGGTGGACAACAACGGCAACGGCCGCAACTACGACCGGGGCGACTCGGTCGTCGTCCGGGCCCGCCATCCTTACAGCTTCCTCTTCGTTCCCGGGGTGACCTGGGATGCCTACTCCTGCGCCGACATGCGCCTGGAGCAGATGGACGACAACACCGGACTGCCTGAGGGCAGGCCGTGCACGGAGGGTTAGTTATGAGGGGCACAAGGCGGTCAGACCTGAGGGATCCCCGGGCCGGCGAGCGGGGCCAGAGCGCCATCGCCTTCATCATCCTGATCCTGGTAATCTTCATGCTCTTTACCCTGGCCTTCGACGTGGGGCTGGCGGCCTTCGACCACCGCTGGGCCCAGAACCAGGCCGAAGCCGCCGCCCTGGCGGGCGCCCTTCAGCTCCCCAGCGACCAGGATGGGCCGGCCAGGGACGCCGCGATCCAGAGCCTCCAGCGAAACGGGGCCCTCGACGGCCTGACCTATAACCAGGTGGACATCTGGGTGGGCTACTCGGACGCCGGCGGGTTCCATCCCGGTGAGAGGAACCTGCTGGGCAAGTACGACTCGGTCCGGGTCCGCCTGCGGCGCACCGCGCCGGCGTTCTTCGCCCGGCTTTTCGAGTTCGGCTCCATCAGCGTCGACTCCATCTTGGTGAGTGCCTCGGCCACCGCCAAGGCCGGGTCCGCCGGCGCGGCCGACCGGGTCATGCCCTGGGGCATAGTGCCCCCATGCAACGACCCGAACAGGTGCACCCGGAGCAGTGCCTACGACCTCAACCAAAATAAGCTTTACAGCCTTATGTGCTCCAACCCCGGCTGCACGGACTGGACCAACGCTCCCGGCAACCTCGGGGCCCTTCGAGTCTGCTCCAACCGGAGTGGGAAAGGCGGCGGCACAGACCAGTATCGCGACTGCATAACCCTTGATGCAGACCCCTTAGGCATCACCTTCGAGGAGGGGCAGACGGTGGTGGCCGACAAACCCGGCAACATGGGCCGCAATACCAATGATGCCCTCACCCAATTCGTGACCGCTCAAAGCGGCGGCTACGACAGCCCTGCTTCCGGCTTTCCGTGCGACGTGATGGCTACCCCCGACTCCCAGGGGATGGACGGAGATATGCTGCAAGTGGCCATACAAAAGGCTAAAAGTGACAACTGCAAGCATCGTGCGGTCCTGATTCCCATCGTTAACAACTTCTACCCGGGCAGCAGTAATCCGTCGACAATTTTAGGTCTGGCGACCTACTACATAGCGGGTTGGGACCGCACGGGGGGAAATTGGGGTGATGCCGGTAACTTCCGTGTAAAAGATAAGGATGGTAAGGTCATCAGTGAAACCGGGTGCGTAAGTTCACCTCCAAAACCGCCCAAAGGAGGGAGCGTCGAGTTGATATGGTCCTGCGGTCTAGTGTGGGGCTACTTCATCCCCGAGTACCCCCTATTGGATCCGGTGTTTGCCCTGCAGAAGATTTCTGACCAGTACAACCCGCTTGCGCCGATTCTGGTGGCGCTGGTCGATTAATCCCTTAAGGAGGTAGAGGGCTATGCAGACAACGACATCGACGCCGCGAAGGGGAGCGAGCCGGTTCGTCCTGCTTCTGGCCGTCCTGCTCGGCCTGGCGGCGGCCGTCCTGGTCGTCCTGTTCCTCAGGAGCGTGGAGGCCCGCCGGCCGGCGCAGGTCCCCATGGTCGGGGTCGTGGTCGCCCGGGAAGACATCCCCGCCGGCCAGAAGATCACCCCGGCCATGGTCGAGGTAAAGCAGGTGCCCGAAAACGCCCTGGTGGAGGGGGCCGTCACCTCCGTCGACCAGGCCGTAGGCCAAACGCTCCGCTACCCGGTAGCCAGGGGCGAGCAGCTAAGCTCTGCCCGGCTGGTGGCCCCGCCCAGGGTTCAGGCCATCTCCTTTCAGATCCCGCCGGGGAAACGGGCCTTCACCATCCCGGTCAACGTCACCGAAAGCCCAGCGGCCCTGATTGCCCCCGGCGACTTCGTCGACGTCATCGCCGTGATGCGGTTTAAGGACCTCAACCTTCAGCCGCCTCCGCCCCAGGCCCGCCCGGCCAACCTCTCGGACGACGAGCTTCTGGCCGCCGTAACCGTCCTGCAGAACGTCCAGGTCCTTTCGGTCCAGCGGGCCTACGTCGACAACGGCGTCCCCTACGACCCGTCGGTTCGGGGCAACCCGCCCCGGGACGCCAACATAAACTTCATAACCCTGGCCGTCACCCCGGAGCAGGCCCAGGCCCTCGCCCTGGTTCGCCAGCAGGCCAAGGAGCTTACCCTGGCCCTGCGGCCCTTCGGCGACCTGGAGCCCAGGCCCCTCGGGCCCATCGCCTGGCCGCTCCGGCTGGATGACCCGGCCCTGGCGTCGAAGCCGTAAGGGAGGGCAGCGGCCATGGCCATCAAAGTCAGGGTTCTGCTCGTCGAAGAAGACCCCGATGCCCGGCTGGAGATGCGGCGGGCCCTCCAGCGGGCCCAGCTAACCAGCGCCGGCGAAGTCGGCTACGGCCGGTCGGCCGTGGCCTACGCCGCCGAAACCCGGCCGGATGTGGTCCTGCTGGGCATCAGCGAGCCCGTCGAACAGGCCCTGGAGACGGCGGCCCACCTCACCCAGGCCCTGCCCGAAACCCCCCTGGTGGCCTGTTCGGCCGCCACCGACCCGACGCTGATCCGGCGGGCGATGCTGGCCGGGGCCCAGGATTACCTGTTCCGGCCGGTCCACCCGGCCCAGCTGATGGAGGCCGTAAACACCGTTCTCCTCCGGGAGGAGCGCCGGCGGCTGGCCCAGACCGCCGGGGCGCGGCCCTCCCAGGCCGCCCCGGCCCCAACCCCGGCCCCGGCCGAAGCCCGCACCGGCCCGGGCGGAAAGCGGGCCATCTCCTATCAGATTCCGGCCGGCAAGCGGGCCTTCACGGTCCCGGTCAGTGTAACCCGCAGTCCGGCCGCCCTCATCGCCCCCGGCGACTTCGTCGACGTCATCGCCGTGATGCGCCTTAAAGACCTCGGCCTCGAACTGCCCGCCGGGGGCGAAGAAGGCCCCTCGGTCCTGAAGCGCCGGTTGCTGGGCGGGGGCGACCGCCACCCGGCCCCCGGCCAGGACGACGACCGCTGGGCGGCCGTGACCGTGCTTCAGGGCCTGCAGGTCCTGGCCGTCCAGCGCCACTATATCGACAATGGCGCCCCTTACAACCCCTCGGTGCGGGGCAACCCGCCCCGGGACGCCAACATAAACTTTGTAACGTTAGCCGTCACCCCGGAGCAGGCCCAGGTTCTGGCCCTCACCCTGGAGCAGGCGAAGGCCCTGACCCTGGCCCTGCGGCCCTTCGGCGACCTGGAGCCGAAGAACCTTATGCCTTCCGTGGAGCCCATTCGGCCCGAAGACCCGGCCCTGGCGGCGAGACCCTAGAAGGGAGTGGTGTCTGTGGCAACCAAAATAAGAGTTCTTCTGGCCGATGAGGACCCGGACAGCCGGGTGGAGCTGAGACGGGCCCTCCAGCGGGCCCAGCTAACCAGCGCCGGCGAGGTGGGCTTCGGAATGTCCGCTATCTCCTACGCCGTCGAGACCCGGCCCGACATCATCCTCCTCTCCCTGGAGGAGCCGGCCGCCCGGCCCCTGCAGACCGCCGAGCGGCTCACCCAGGCCCTCCCCGAAACCCCCCTCATCGTGGTCTCGTCGGTCGCCGACCCGGGGATGATCCGGCGGGCGATGCTGGCCGGCGCCCGGGACTATCTCTTTAAGCCCCTTCAGGCGGCCCAGCTCCTGGAATCCGTAACCACCGTCCTCGAACAGCTCGAACAGCGGCGGCGAACCCAGGCCGGGCAGGTCAAGGCCACTGGCCGGGGCACGGTGGTGCTGGTCACCGGGGCCAAAGGGGGCATCGGCAAGACCGTCGTCGCCGTCAACCTCGCCCTGGGCCTGCGCCTTAAGGCCGGCCAGTCGGTGGTCCTGGTGGACGCCGACAGCACCTTCGGGGACGTGGCCACCATGCTGGACATGCGCCCCGACCGGACCATCGTCGAACTCTTCCCGGTGGCCGACCGGCTAGACCGGAACACCATCCACCAGTACCTTACGCCGCATCCTACCGGCCTTCAGGTGCTGGCGGGTCCGGCCGACGGCGCCGGCTGGGAGCAGGCGAACGTCGAGAACTTAAAGAAGCTTATCGACCTTCTGGCCCAGCTCTTTGACTTCGTGGTGGTAGATACGGCCGGGTCCTTTGACCGGACGGTCCGGAGCCTGGCGGAGGTTGCCACCCTGATCCTGGTGGTCACCAGCGGGGAGGTCTCCAGCATCCGGGATACCGCCGGGGGCCTGGCCCGCCTCCAGATGTGGGGCATCGACCCGGCCCGGGTCAAGGTCATCCTCAACCGGACCGTAAGCGGCGACGGCGTAAAGCCGGCCGACATCAAGCAGGGGCTGGGCCACGACATCTTCTGGGAGCTTCCCTATGACCGGGCCGTGGCCCAGTCGGTCCAGCTGGGGGAGCCCCTCGTCTTAAACAGCGCCGGCTCGGCAACGGCCCGGCGGATGCGGGAGCTGGCCCTGCGGGTGGCCGGCCTGCGCCGCCCGGCCCCTCCGCCGTCGGAGACGAAGGCCAAATCCGGCTCTTTCCTTACGAGATTCTTGTTCGGGAGGTAGCGGCAGATGACCCAGTCTTGGGAGCGCACCCAGGTTTTTAACCGAACCCGGCCCTGGGCCCGGGCCTACGACGACCGCAGCCGCGAAATCGAGGCCCAGCTTCACCAGCACCTGATTCGCCAGCTCGACGACGCCGCCCTGCGCCGGCTGGACCCGGAGCGGGCCCGGGAGGAGGTGCGCAAGGCCGCCCGCCAGCTCGCCTCCCAGCTCTTTCCGACCCTGGTTGGGGACGACAAAGAAGAGGTTATCGAGCGGGTTTTAAACGACATTCTGGGCCTGGGGCCCATCCAGCCCCTGCTGGACGACCCAACCGTATCGGAGGTTATGGTCAACGCCCCCGACGAGGTTTACTACGAGCGGGACGGGATCATTTACAAAAGCGACATTAACTTCCGGGATGTGGCCCACATTTACCAGGTAATCGATAAGATAGTCTCAGCCCTGGGCCGTCACGTGGACGAGGCGTCGCCGATGGTAGACGCCCGACTGCCCGACGGCTCCCGGGTGAATATCATTATCCCGCCCCTCTGCCCCAAGAGCCCGGTGGTAACCATCCGCAAGTTCCGGAGCGACCGCTACACGATGGCCGACCTCATCAAGGTGGGCACCCTGACCGAGGAGATGGCCCGGTTACTCCGGGCGGCGGTCCGAGCCAAGCTTAACATCGTCATATCGGGCGGCACCGGCACCGGCAAAACCACCCTTTTAAACGCCCTTTCGGCCGCCATTCCGCCCAACGAGCGGATCATCACCATCGAAGACCCCATCGAGCTTTCCCTCCAGCAGCCTCATGTTATCGCCCTGGAGGCCCGGCCGCCCTCCATCGAGGGCAAGGGGGAGGTTACCCAGCGGGCCCTGGTCCGCAACGCCCTGCGGATGCGCCCCGACCGGATAATCGTGGGCGAGGTTCGGGGGCCCGAAGCCTTCGACATGATGCAGGCGATGAACACCGGCCACGAGGGCTCCCTCACCACCGTCCACGCCAACTCCCCCCGGGACGCCCTCGCCCGGATCGAGAACATGATCCTCATGGCCGGCTTCGAACTGCCGGTAGTGGTGATCCGGGAGCAGATTGCGTCGGCCATTCACATGATCATTCAGCTGGCCCGGCTCGTGGACGGCTCCCGCAAGATCGTCCAGATTACGGAGGTGTCGGGGATGGAGGGGAGTATGGTCACCCTCCAGGACATCTTCGTCTTCAAGCAGACCGGCATCGACGCCGACGGCCGGGTTCTGGGCGAACTGCGGGCCACCGGCATCCGGCCCAAGTTTGCGGACCGGCTCAAGGCCTTCGGTCTGGACCTGCCGGAGGATATCTTTAACGTGCGAAGGTGGGGTTAATCATGGAGCTTATACCCCTCTTAAGCGGTCTTTTTACTGGGCTGGCAGTGGCCCTGGCCGCCTACTACGGCCTGAGCCGCTGGCTCGCCCACCGGCAGATGCTTGCCCGACGGGTCCGCCGGGAGATGAGCCCGGTGGGCGAGCTCACGGTCCTCCTGCGCCAGGAGCGGGCCCGGGCCATCCTCCTGCCCCTCTCGGCGAAGGCCAAGGATCAGCTGCAGGACCAGCTGGAGCAGGCCGGCTGGCGGCTCCGGCCGGAGGAGTTTGCGGTCCTCCGGCTGGGGGTCGCCCTGCTGGGCGGGCTGGTCGGGCTCCTGGCGGCCGGGCGGCTGGGGGCCTGGGGCATTCAGCTCCTGCTGGGGGCGGTCCCCGGCTTCCTGGTCGGCTGGGTTGTTCCCGGCTGGTACCTGGCTTACAGCCGGGAGCGGCGGCTCCGAATGATCGAAAAACAGCTCCCGGACGCCCTGACGGCCATGGCCAAGTCCCTACGGGCGGGCCTGGGCATCCTCCAGGCCGTGAACTACGTGGCCCAGGAGACCCCGCCGCCCCTGGGGACCGAGTTTCAGAACCTGCTCCGGGACCTCCAGCTGGGCATCGAGGCGGAGGAGGCCTTTGCCGCCCTGGCGAAGCGGGTCGGCAGTGAGGACCTGCAGATCGCCGTGACGGCCATCATCATCCAGCGGACCATCGGGGGCAACCTGGCCGAGATCCTGATGAACGTAACCAATACGATTCGGGAGCGGGCCCGGCTTCAGGCCGAGGTTCGGGCTCTAACGGCTCGCCAGCGACTCACCACAAATATTGCCGCGGCCATACCGGTTATCGTCGGCATCGCCTTTATGATTTTGAATCCAAAGCTAACCGACCTTCTTATCAATACCACCGAAGGCAGGATTTCCCTCGCCATCGGCGTCTTCTTTGAACTGCTCGGCATTTGGCTGGTCAGGCGACTGGCCGTAATTGAGGTGTAACGCCATGTTGACCACTTTAATCGGTCTGCTTACGTTTGTCAGCGTCACCCTGCTGGCCTGGGAACTGCTCCGGCCGAAGGAAAACCCCGTCCTGCGCCGGATCGGGGCGGGGGCACCGCCGGAGCCTACCCGGGAGCGTCAGCTTAAGGGAAGTTTGCTCCGGCGGCTGGTGGGGCCGGCGGCCGCGGACCTGGGCCGGCGGCTGGCGGCGGTTTTGCCGCCGGGACTGGTCCGGCGGGTTGACCGGGCGCTCATCGAGGCCAATCTGGATATGCCGGCCGGGACTTTCATTGGCCTGTGGTGTCTCTTCGTGGTGTTTGGGGCGGGGTTAGCGCTGTATTTCAACTGGGCCAGGCCCACATTGCCAAGCGCTGTCCGGATTTTGATAACGCTTTATACCGCGGGTTTTTTTGCCGCGCTGCCCTATGTGCTGGTCCTGCGGCGGGCCGCCCGCCGCAAGAAACAGATAACCAAGGACCTGCCGTTTGCGCTGGACCTGCTGGTCACCTGCGTGGAGGCGGGGGTCGGGGTCGAGGCGGCCTTTGCCATTGTTACCGAGAAGACCAGCGGGCCCATCTCCGAAACCTTTGCCCGCTATCTTAAAGAAGTGGGCCTCGGCCGGCCCCGGCGGGAGGCCCTGATGGACGTGGCCCGGCGGACGGGGGTGCCGGACCTTATCCGGTTTGCCACCTCGGTGGAGCAGGCCGAGGAGATGGGCGCAAGCCTGGGGGATGTTCTCCGCAAGCAGGCCGAAGATATGCGGTTGATGCGCCGGCTCCGGGCGCAGGAGGCTGCAAACCGGGCCCCGGTTTTGATGACCATCCCGATGGCCCTCGGGTTCCTCCCGGCTATGGCCGCTGTAACCGTGGTTCCGTCGATATTGAATCTTGTTCGGTTCGTCTTGGGCCTTGGGCGGGGGGCACCCTTCCCATAAAGCCGGCAGCTTGGACGAAGGTTGGTGACCGAAATGAAGTGGCTGATTCGGAGCCTGGCCGTAATCGTCGGGCTGGCCGCGGTAACCGCGGCCCTGCCGTCGGGCGGGTTCGTCGTCGCCGACGGGGGCATAACCCTCTCCATCCTCGGGGTGGACGACTCGAAATTCCCCGACGTCACCGCTATCGTCATGGCCGACCTGCGGGGCCGGCCCATCGCCGAGCTCCGGCCGGAGGACGTCCGGGTCGAGGACCTGGGGGTCCCGGCCCAGGTGGTCTCGGTCCGGCGGGCCGGCACCGAGACGCCCCTGGCCCTGGTGCTGGCGCTGGACACCAGCGGAAGCATGGGTCCGCAGTACGGCGACAGCCTGGCGCGGGCTAAGGAGGCGGCCGTCACCCTGGTCAACGGCCTGCGGCCCGGCGACCGGGTGGCCCTCATCAGCTTCGCCAACGACGTGACAGTCCAGGTGCCCTTCACCCAGGACCGGGCCGCGGTCGTCAACGCCATAAGGGGCCTGCAGGCTTACGGGAATACGGCCCTTTATCAGGCGGTGGCCGAGGCGGCCCGGCTGGCGGGGGAGGCCGGCGTCCCCCGGCGGGCGGTGGTCCTCCTCACGGACGGCGAGGACTTTGGCGGCCGCTCGCAGGTGGGCCGGGACGAATCCCTTAACCTGGCGGCGGCCTCCGCCCCGCAGTTTCTGGTCATCGGCCTGGGCCAGGATATCGACCGGCAGTACCTGGCCGAGCTGGCCGCCCGAACCCAGGGCCGGTACGTGGAGGCGCCGGGGCCGGCGGACCTGGCTGGGGCCTTCGGGGCCCTGGCCGAGATCCTGCGCAGTCACCTGGAAGTGACCTACCGGGTAGCCAACCAGCTTGACCGGGCGGACCGCAGCGTTAAAATTACCCTGACCAGGGACGGGGCGACCGGCACCGCCGAGCGGGCGTACACTAACAGCCGCCCGGTTGCGGTGGCCCCACCGGCCCCGCCGCCGGTTCCGGCGCCGGCCCCCGAACCCAGGGTGGTAGAGCCCCAGCCCCTGCTTACCCCGCTGGAGCAGGCCCTCCTGGCGGTGGGAGTGCTGGGTCTGGCGGCCGCCGGGGCGGTGATGGTTGTCCGGCGGCTCAGAAAGGAGCCGGAGCCTGAGCTTATGCCCCTGCCCGACGACCCCCTCGACCTCCCCCCGCCCGTTTACACCCCGCCCGAAGTGCCCGACGTCATCGAGGTGGTGCTCAGCGGGGGCCCGTCCCAGCTTTTAGAGGCCCGGTTTGCCATCGGGCCTGAGCCCCAGACCATCGGCTGGGCCGAGGACTGCCAGATCCGGCTGCCGGAGGCCCCGGGTTTCGCGCCCGAGCACGTCCGGGTCTGGCTCCAGGAGGCCCGGCTCATCCTGCACCACCTGGCCCCCGGCACGACCACCCTGGTCAACGGGGAGCCGGTGGTCTGGGCGTCGGTGGGCGAGGGGGACGAGTTTAAAGTTGGGCCCTACGTCTTTACCTGCCGGGGGATGGTTCGGTCCGGCGGGCTGGCGTCGGGGAGCCGCTCGGGGCTGGATTAGCCGATGGCGGCGCTGGACCACGCCGCCTGGCGGCGGCACGGGCCGACCATCCTGGGGGCGGTGGGGTTTGGGGCGGCCGTCGGGGTTGCGGCCTTGAAGGCCCCGGACCCCCTGCGGGCCCTCCTGGGCCTGAGCTACCTGGGCCTCCTGGTTGTGATGGCCGTCTGGGACCTGCGCACCCTGCGGGTGCCGAACCGGCTGGTCTTCCCGGCCACGGCCTTCACCCTGGGGACGTCCGTTCTGCTGGGGCCGACGGCCGCCTTCCAGGCGGTGGGAGGCTGGCTGACCACCGGGGTTATACTCCTGATGGTGGCGGTGCTGGGGCGGGGGGCGATGGGGTTCGGCGACGTGAAGGTGGGGGCCCTCTGCGGGGCGGTGGTGGGGCTCGGGGGAACGATGCCGATGCTGGCCGCAACCTTCGCGGCCGGCGGGACCTTGGCCGCCGTCCTGCTGGCGCTCAGGGTGCGCCGGCCCAAGGATGTGGTCGCCTTCACGCCGTTTCTGGTCGGGGCCACCATCCTCGTCCTGGCCTGTTACCCGCTCTACCTTTGGGGGTGAGCCGCCGTGAAGAAGGTCGCCATCAACCTGAACGGCCGCCACCTTTGGGTGGCCGCGGTGGCGGACAACCCCTGGACGCGGTTCTGGGGGCTTATGGGCCGCCGCCGACTTAACCCCGGCCAAGGACTGCTGCTTAGGCCGTGTCGGTCGGTTCATACCTGGTTTATGCGTTTTCCTATCGATGTGGTCTACCTGGCCGCGGACGGGACGGTTACCGCCGTCCACCCGAACCTGCGGCCGTTTAGGGTTTCCTTTGGGGGCCGGGGCGCCCGGATGGCTTTGGAGCTTCCGGCCGGGGCCGCCGGGCTGGCGGGCATCAAACCCGGCCAGCGGCTTAACATCAAACCCCTGTCTGCCCGTCGACAGTTTGCGCCCACGGAGGTCATAAGTTTCGGCCTTGCCGTCGGCTCGGCGCTCGGCCTTACCGCCTGGGTCTGGGACGACCTGGAACACATGCGGCTGGTGGAGATCGGGGTTGCCTGGGCGCACCTGCTTATGACCATCGGCCTCTTTGTGACCTTGGCCGGGCTGGTGGTTGTCCTTGGCCGCTCGGCCGGCCGGCTCCCGGCCTATCTGGCTTTCGGGGCCGGGTTTGGCCTTGCCTTCGTTCAGCCCCTGGCCGGCCGGGTGGTCTGGCTGGTCCTGGCCCTTGCGGCCGTCCGGCTGGGGCTGCGGTCCGGCAACCGGCAGTTTGCGCTGGCGTGCCTGGGCCCGGCGGTAGTGCTGGTGGGGGCCGTCGTCGACATGTTCTGGCACCAGGCGAACCCTGGGGTGGTGGAAGCCAACATGCTCCTTCTGCCCGGCCACGCCATCGAACTGGCCGGCTGGACCCTGGGCCTGGTGGGCTCAATCTTGGCCTGGACCCGGGCAGGCCAGCCCGAGTCGCCTGGCCGCGCCCGGTGTCTCGGCGCCGGCGGCTCTCCCGACCCTTAACTGGTATAATCTCTCTGCGAGAGGGGGTTCACAGTTCGGGAGCTTAGGCAGCGGGTCAGCGAGGTTCGGCGCCGGGTTCGGGAGGAGGGCGGGTCTTTCGCGATCCCTTACCGGGGCCTGGGGCCGATGCTGGGCCAGCATGGGCAGAGCTGGACGAGCTTGCCCGCGAAATAGGAGTTGCTTACTAGCTAGGCATCGGTTGGTTCATTGTCCGGCTTGACTCGGCCGGGGGTCGGCCTCTACAATCTGGCTGGGAAACCCGGAAACGTTGGCCAAGCTACGCACGAAACGGGCGGTCTCGGCCGGAGGGGTCGTTTTCCGGCAGGCGGACGGCCGGATTCAAGTGTTAATTTGCGGGCGGGGTGAGCCCCGGGTCTGGGCGTTACCTAAGGGTACCCCGCTTCCCAATGAGGACCTGGCCCAAACCGCCCGGCGGGAGGTCAAAGAGGAGACCGGCATCGAGCCCCGGGTCCTCGGCGAGGCCGGTACTATTCAGTACTGGTTCGTCGAGCAGCCCGAACGGGTGCGGGTCTTCAAACAGGTTAAATACTTCCTGATGGAGCCGGTCGGCGGCGACGTCAGCCAGCACGACTGGGAATTCGACGAGGTCGCCTGGGTCGACCTCGAGGAGGCCCTGCGCAGGCTCACTTACCCGAACGAACGGGACCTGGTCCGCCGGGCCGCCGAACTTTACCTGCAGGGGCGAACGGATGGCAGTTGGTCTTAAACGCACCCCCCTTTACCAGGAACACCTGAGCCTGGGCGCCCGGATGGTCCCCTTCGCCGGCTGGGAAATGCCCCTTCAGTATACAAGCATCCTCGAGGAGCACCACGCCGTCCGGCAGGAGGCGGGGCTTTTCGACATCAGCCACATGGCCCGCATCTTCGTCACCGGCCCGGCGGCCTTCGACCTGCTCCAGCGCACGGTTACCCGGGACCTGAGCCAGCTCGAGGTGGGCCAGGCGGCCTATGCCCTGGCCTGCAACGAGGCCGGTGGCATCCTAGACGACCTCTACGTTTACCACAGCGGGCCCGACGAGTACATCGTCATCGGCAATGCGGCCAACCGGGAGCGGGATTTTGCCTGGCTTGCCGCCCAGAAGAGGCCCGACGAACCGGTGGAGGTGACCGACCGGAGCGACGAGCTGGGCATGCTCGCTTTCCAGGGGCCGCAGGTCCCAACCCTTTTCCAGTCCGTGGCCGGGCCAGGCATCTGGGGGATGCCCCGCCACGCCTGCTGTTACGTGGACATCCTCGGCTACCGGTCCTTTATCGGCCGGACCGGCTACACTGGGGAAGACGGCTTTGAGGTTCTGGTGCCCGTCGAAGGGGTAGTGGCCGTCTGGCGTCAGATTTTAAGTCTCGGCGTTCGGCCCTGCGGCCTGGGCGCCCGGGATACCCTGCGGCTGGAGGCGGCCCTGGCCCTTTACGGGAACGACATCGACACCTCCACCAACCCCTACGAGGCCGGCCTGGGGTGGGTTGTAAACCTGGATAAAGGGCCCTTTATCGGCCGGGAGGCCCTGGCGGAAATCAAGGCCCGGGGCGTCAGCCGCCGGCTGGTCTGCTTCGAGATGCTCGAGCGCCGGGATATTCCCCGGGCCGGCTACCTTATATACCATAATGGCCGGGAGGTGGGCCGGGTTACCAGCGGCGGGCCTTCGCCCACCCTGGGCAAAAACATCGGCATGGGTTACGTGCCGGTGGAGCTTGCGGCCGTGGGCACCCGGATTGATATTAAAATTCGGGACAGGTTCGGCCCGGCCCAGGTGGTTAAACGGCCCTTTTACCGGTCCCCAAGTCTCGCCGCCTAACGGCTGCCCGATGATGGAGCAGACTCGAACCGTTATCGAGGGCCGGCTGGTTCGGCTTCGGGAGAAGCGTCCCGAAGACGTGGTAAACGACTACGCCTGGCGAACGGACCCGGAGCTGGCCGCCTTCGACGCCACCTATCCCCTGGCCATTTCGTTTAAACAGTTCAAGGCCGAATACGAGTTCGAGCTTAAAAACTCCGGCCTGAATCGCCGGCGGTTCGCCATCGAGACCCTGGACGGCGAACACATCGGCAACTGCAGCTACTTTAACGTTGACGAGGTCCAGAAGCAGGCCGAAGTCGGGATTCAGATCGGCAACCGGGCCTACTGGAGTCGGGGCTACGGCCGGGATGCCCTCAAGGCCCTCTTAAGGCACATCTTTACCACCACCGATATCGAACGGGTTTACCTGCACACCCTGGACTGGAACATCCGGGCCCAGCGGTGCTTTGCCGCCTGCGGCTTCCGGGAATGCCGCCGGTTCAGCCAGGGCCGTTATCGTTTTGTTATGATGGAGATCCGCCGCCAGGAGTTTTTCGAGCGGCTGGCTGCCGAAGCCGCAGCCGACCCGAAATCAGACCCGTGGAGGCAGCAAGTTGATTCCTGAGGACCGCAAGTATACCCGGGAGCACGAGTGGGTTCAGATCGAGGATGGGGTGGCGGTGGTGGGGATCACCGACTACGCCCAGCGGGAGCTGGGGGATGTGGTCTTCGTCAACCTGCCGGCCGTCGGCACCAGGGTAAAGCAGTTCGAGCGGTTCGGGGAGATCGAATCCGTCAAGGCCGTCTCGGACCTCTATGCGCCCGTAAGCGGCGAGGTGACCGAGGTAAACCCGCGCCTCAGCAGCGAGCCAGAGCTGGTTAACCGCTCGCCTTACGGGGACGGCTGGATGATCAAAATCCGGCTGGAGGACCCGGCCGAGCTGAATAACCTGCTGAGCGCCGAGGAGTACCGGCAGCACATCGGGGAGGGGTAATGTGAGCGAGTTTCTGCGCCCGAGCTACGTTCCCAATACGGATGCCGACCGGGCCGAGATGTTGCGGGTCGTCGGCGTCGGCTCGGTCGATGAGCTTTTCGCCGAAATCCCCGAATCGGTCCGCAACCCCGAGCTTAGGCTTCCGGAGCCCTTGGCCGAGGCCGAGCTTTTGCGCCATATGCGTGAGCTGGCCGCCCAGAACCTCTCCCTGGAAGATTACGCCTGCTTCCTGGGGGGCGGGGTTTACCGGCACTTTGTGCCCAGCGTTGTCCAGCATGTGATTGCCCGGAACGAGTTTTATACCGCCTACACCCCTTACCAGCCGGAGGTAAGCCAGGGCACCCTCCAGGCCCTCTTCGAGTATCAGTCCCTCATCTGCGACCTGACCGGGATGGAGGTGGCCAACGCCAGCATGTACGACGGCGGCTCGGCCACCGCCGAGGCCGCCCTGATGGCCTGCCGGCTCACCGGCCGGACGGCCATCGGCATCGCGGACACTACCAATCCCCAGTATATTGAGGTTCTCCGGACCTATTTCGAGGGCCAGAGCCTCCGGGTTGAGGTCTTCGACGCCGACGACCCGCCCACTGACCCGAGCCTGGCCTGCCTGATCCTTCAGCACCCGAACTTTTTCGGCTATTTAGAGCGGCCCGAACTGGCGGCCTCCCGGGCCCGGGAGGCCGGGGCCCTCCTGGTGATGATCGTCGACCCCATCTCCTTAGGCCTTCTGAAGCCCCCGGGCGAGTACGGGGCCGATATCGTCGTGGCCGAGGGCCAGTCCCTGGGCCTGCCCCTTTACTTTGGGGGAACCTGCCTGGGAATCTTCGCCTGCCGCCGGGAGCACGTCCGCCAGATGCCGGGCCGGCTGGTCGGGCAGACCGTCGATATTGAGGGCCGGCGGGGGTTCGTTCTCACCCTCCAGACCCGGGAACAGCATATCCGCCGGGAGCGGGCCACCAGCAACATCTGCACCAGCCAGTCCCTGCTGGCCATTGCGGCGGCGGCCTACCTGGCGGCCCTGGGCAAGCACGGCCTGCGGGCGGTGGCCGAGCAGTGCTACCACAAGGCCCACTATGCTGCTAAGCTCATCTCTGCCATCCCCGGCTACTCCCTGGCCTTCGACCGGCCCTTCTTCAAGGAGTTCGTCGTGGTCTGCCCGGCCCCGGTCGCCGAAATTAATCGGTTCCTGCTCGGCCGTAAAATTATCGGCGGCCTGGACGTAAGCCCCTACGTTCCCAACGGCATGCTTATCGCCGTAACCGAGCTCAACACCAGGGCCGAAATCGAGCGGCTGGCCGAAGCCCTCAAGGATGCGGCCGCCGCGGCCGCCGCCACCGGCCTTGCCCGGGAGGTGTCCGATGTACGATAAGCTACTTATTGAGCTTTCGGCCCCCGGCCGGCGGGCGGTCAGCCTGCCGCCCCTGGACGTGCCGGAGGCGGAGCCCCTGCCCGAAGAGTACCTCCGGTCGGACCTGCCGCTGCCGGAGGTGGCCGAAATCGACCTGGTGCGCCACTACGTCCGGCTGAGCCAGAAAAACTTCGGCATCGACACCACCTTTTACCCCCTGGGCTCCTGCACGATGAAATACAACCCGAAGGTTAACGAGGAGGCGGCCCGCTTCCCCGGCTTCGCCCAGATCCACCCCCTCCAGCCGGAGGAGACGGTCCAGGGCGCCCTCCGGCTGATGTGGGAGCTGCAGAATTACCTGGCCGAGGTGACCGGCATGGATGCAACCACCCTCCAGCCGGCGGCCGGGGCCCACGGCGAGCTCACCGGGATCTTGATGGTCCGGGCCTACCTGCGGGACCGGGGCGAGTACGACCGGGATGAGGTGCTGGTGCCCGATTCGGCCCACGGCACCAACCCCGCCACCGCCGCCATGGCCGGCTTTAAGGTCGTGCCGGTCCCCTCCGACAGAAATGGCGACCTGGACCTGGAGGCCTTGAGGCGGTCCGTCTCGGGCCGGACGGCGGCCCTGATGTTCACCCTGCCCACAACCCTGGGCCTTTTCGACCCCCACGTCCTGGAGATCACCGACATTGTCCACCGAGCCGGGGGGCTGGTCTACGGCGACGGGGCCAACCTCAACGCCGTCCTGGGCCGGGTTAAGCACGGCGACCTGGGCTTCGACGTGCTCCACATTAACCTCCACAAGACCTTCAGCACCCCCCACGGCGCCGGCGGCCCCGGGGCCGGGCCGGTCACCGTCAAGGCCCACTTAGCCCCGTATCTGCCCGCCCCCATTGTCGTCCGGGAGGAGACCGAGGCCGGCCCCGCCTACCGGTTGGCCCGGCCGGAAAGGAGCATCGGCCGGGTTCGCAGCTTCCACGGCAGCTTTAACGTGCTGGTCCGGGCCTACGCCTACATCAGGTCCCTGGGGGCCGAGGGCCTCAAAGAGGTGGCCGACAACGCCGTGCTAAACGCCAACTACCTGCTCGCCAGGCTCAAGGACGCCTACGACCTGCCTTACGACCGGCGGTGCATGCACGAGTTTGTTCTGAGCGGCGTCCGGCAGGAGCGACTGGGGGTTAAAACTTTAGACATCGCTAAGCGGCTCATCGACTACGGGTTTCACCCGCCAACCATCTACTTCCCGCTCATCGTCAAAGAGGCCCTGATGGTCGAGCCGACGGAGAGCGAGAGCCGGGAGACCCTGGATGCCTTTGCCGAGGCGATGCTGGCCATCGCCCGGGAGGCCGAAACCGACCCCGAGCTGGTCCGCTCCGCCCCCCACCACACCCCGGTCCGGCGGTTGGACGAGGCCCGGGCCGCCCGACAGCCGGTGCTCCGCTGGGGGCGGGAAGAGGCGGCCAGGCCGGGCTGAAAACCCGATGCCCGTAATCGACCTGCACGTCCACACCAGCCGGGGCAGCCGGGACAGCAGCCTCGACCCGGTCGAGCTGATCCTGGAGGCCCGGCGGGTGGGCTTAGATGGGGTCGTCATCACCGAGCACGATAAGACCTGGAGCCGGTGGGAGGTTCAGGCCCTGCGGGAGGAGTACGGCTTTTTAATCCTGCGGGGAATGGAGGTCACCACCGACCTGGGCCACGTTCTGGCCATCGGCCTTGACCAGTACGTGAGCGGCATCCACCGGGCCGAGCACCTACGCCGGGTCATCGATGAGGTCGGCGGGGTGCTCATTGCCCCCCACCCTTTCCGGCACCTGGTCAGCCTGCGGCCGGGCCTTAACCGGAAGCGGCCGGTAACCCTTGAGGAGGCCCTTAACCTGCCCATTTTCGACCTGGTTCACGAGATCGAGGCCCTTAACGGGGCGACCGCCGACGAGGAAAACGCCCTGGCTTTGAGGGTCGCCCGGGCCCGGGGGCTCAAGGGGACCGGGGGAAGCGACGCCCACTCCCACCACGGCCTCGGCTGCTGCGCCACCTACTTTGAGCGGCCCATTCGGGACGAGGAAGACCTCATCCGGGAGATCAGGGCCGGGCGGTTTCGGGCCATCTACGGCCGGCGCCGGCCCGGTCAGGACGGCCGCCACTGGACCGACCCCGTCGACGAGGTCCTGGACGACCTGCTGGCCATGTACGGCTACCGGGGAATTTAAATGACGGCCCTCCAGGTCGACATCCGGGTGCCGGTGGGCCGGCCCATCCCCGAGCTGGTGGGGTTCATCCGGCGGGTGGAGGCAGCGGGCCTGAATGGGGTCGGCATCCACGACCACCATCACAGCGGCCGGGACGCCTACGTTACCCTGGCCCTGGCGGCCGCCCAGACCCGGCGGCTGAGCCTCTACCCGGCGACATCCAATCCCCTCACCCGGCACCCGCTAGTCCTGGCGGCCCTGGCCAACTCCCTGGCCGAGCTTGCCCCCGGCCGGACGATGCTCACCCTGGGGCCGGGATTTCTTTCGGTGGAGGCGGCCGGCCTCGGGCGGGCCCGGCGGGAGGTCCTGCGCCGGGCCGTAACCCAGATTAAGGCCCTTCTTGGCGGGCAGGCCGCGGCCTTCGACGGCACCCCCACCCGCCTGCGCTACCCGGCCGGGGTCCGGGTGCCGGTGCTCCTGCTGGCCTCCGGGCCGAGGCTGATCGAGCTGGCCGGGGAGGTGGCCGACGGGGCGATGATGCTGGTGGGCCTGAACCCGGCCTCGGTGGCGGCCGCCCGGGCCCACCTGGCCGCCGGCGCTCGCCGGACCGGTCGGGACCCGGCCGAACTGCTGGAAGTTCTCATCGTGCCCATCGCCCTGGGAAGCCAGGAGGAGGTGCGCCGGTGGCCCCGGGGCTGGTTCCGGCCCGGTCAGCCGTGGCTGGCCTACCCGAGCCGGTCCAATCTCCACTGGCTCCGGCTGGCGGGGATCGACCTGCCCGACGACTTTGAGCCGGAAAAGCTTTCGGACGGCGAAGCCGACCGGATCTGCGAGGCCCTGGGCCTTTTCGGGCCGCCGGAATACTGCGCCGAGCGGCTGATTCGGGCCCGGGAAGAGCTGGGGGTGGGCCGGGTATTCCTCTTCCCGGCCCACAGCGCCGCCGATGCCTACGACCTACCTGAGACCGAGGTCGCCGCCTTCGAGGGGATTATCGGACCCCGGCTGGGGCTGTAGGGCCTCCGGGACCTCGGCCTTCTCCCCGACGGTCAGCAGTACGACCTCGCGGTTCGTGTAGATGCACAGGTCGGCCGCAATCTCCAGGGCAACCCGGGCGATCTCGGGGGCGCTAAGGTCGGTGTGCTTGATGAGGGCCTGGGCCGCCGCCTGGGCGTAGCCGGCCCCCGAGCCGATGGCGATGACGTCGTGGTCCGGCTCGATGACGTCTCCCTCCCCGGAAAGGACTAACAGGTTGTCCCGGTCGGCCACGATGAGCCAGGCGTCCAGCCGCCGCAGAACCCGGTCGGTCCGCCACTCCCGGGTGAGTTCGACGGCGGCCCGGCGCAGGTTGCCCTTGTGCTTTTCAAGCTGGGCCTCGAACTTGTCGAAGAGGGTCAGGGCGTCGGCGACGGAGCCGGCAAAGCCGGCGATGACCTGCCCGTTGTAAAGGGTTCTAAGCTTCCGGGCAGTATGTTTGACGATCATGTCGCCGACGGTGACCTGGCCGTCCCCGGCCATGGCCACCTGCCCGTAGCGGCGGACGGCCACGATGGTGGTACCCCTAACGGCAGGCTCTTTTGACGTCATGACCGCAAATCGCTTAAGACTTCCAGCACGAGGCTGTCGGGCACATCCGGGCGGATGACGACCTCGCCGATGCGCCGGAGCAGGACCCAGCGGGGCCGTCCGCCGGCAACTTTTTTATCGTAGTAAATCCGGTCGACCAGGGCGGCCGGCTCCACCCCGGGGGGAAGCCGGACCGGCAGGCCGAAGTCCTCGAGCAGACCTTCGACCTGGTCGGCAACCTCCCGGGCGAGCAGGCCCACGGCCACGCTCAGCCGGGCGGCCGCCACCATCCCGATGGCCACGGCCTCCCCGTGGCGGATGCGCCCGTAGCCGAGGACGGCTTCGAGGGCGTGGCCGACGGTGTGGCCGAAGTTGAGGACCATTCGCAGGCCGGTGCGCTCGTGCTCGTCCTGGCTTACAACCCAGGCCTTGATGGCGACGCTGCGGCCGACCAGGGCGGGAGTGGTTTCCGGGTCCAGGTTGGTGGCCGCCCGGCCGCCTACCCGGCAAAACTCCCCGAAAAGCTCCGGGTCCAGGATTACCGCATGTTTTATGACCTCGGCCCAGCCGGCGATAAGCTCGCCGGGGGGCAGGGTTGTGAGCAGCTCGGTGTCGGCCAGCACCAGCCGGGGCGGGTGAAAAGCCCCCACCAGGTTCTTGGCCACCGGCAGGTTCACGGCCACCTTGCCCCCCACGGCCGCATCTACCATGCCCAGCAGGGAGGTGGGCACCTGCACCAGCGGCAGACCCCGAAGGTAGGTGGCGGCCACGAAGCCCCCCAGGTCCCCGACTACTCCGCCCCCGAAGGCGACGATTAAATCTTGCCGTTCGGCCCGGCCCCGGCTGAGCTCCCCGTAGAGGCGCTCGGCCTCGGCCAGGGATTTATGCTCTTCGCCGGGCTCCACCGGGAGGGGCCGGCACTCGAGGCGGGCGGCGGCCAGGCAGGCCCGAAGCCGGTCACCCCAGAGCTCCCAGACCGACCGGTCGGCGACGACCCAGGCCCGGCCCCCCAGGCCGGCGGCCCGGATGCGCCAGCCGAGTTCGGCCAGGTTGCCCCAGCCGACGTAGACCGGGTAATCCCCGGCCGACGAGCGGACAACGCAGACGGCCCCGGCATCCGGGCAGTAGGGGGCAAGCCCCTCCCGGCCGGCCCCCGGCCAGCCTCCGGCGTCGGCTTCGGCCCAGTCCAGCCGGGGTCCCAGCAGCTCCCAGGCCCGGACCACCTCGGCGGCCGCCTCCTCGGGGGTGAGCAGGTCGGTCTGCACCACCCAGTCAGCGGTGGCGTAGAAGGGCTGCCGGTACTCTTTAAGGCCGGCGATGCGGGCCGCCGGGTCTGGTCCGGCCAGGAGGGGTCGGGTCGGGGCAAGGCCGGCCAGCCGCCCGGCGATGGTTTCGGGGCGGGCCTCAAGGCAGACCACCAGGCCCGTCTCGGCCATGAGCCGGCGGTTCTCGGGCCGGAGCACGACCCCGCCGCCGGTGGCCACTACCAGACCCCTCTGCGTCCCCAGCCGGCGCAGGGCTTCCGCCTCGTACCGGCGGAAGGCTTCTTCCCCCTCGGCCCTGAAAATTTCGGGAACCGGCCGGCCGACTTCCCGCTCGATTTCGGCGTCCAGGTCCACGAACCGGAATCCGAGCCTTTGGGCGACCAGGGCGCCGACGGTGGACTTACCTGTCCCGGAAAAGCCTGTAAGGTAGATGTTGCGGGGGTTGCGACTGCCCATTTGAGATTATTCTAACAGGGCCGTCCCGGCGACCGGCTCAGGCCGTGGCGCCGTCGGTTATGACAATTACATTTTGCTGCTGCCCAAGCTCTTCGGCGGCCGGGAGAAGCCTGTGGCCGGCCACCACGGGCTGGGCTTCCACCCTAAGGAAGCGGGCCAGGAGGTCTGCCGACTTTACCGCCCGCTCGATATCCTGGTCGTCGATGGTGCTGGAGACCTCGACGGCCAGCCAGATTTCCCGGCCCTGCCTTCGGGCCTGAACAAACAGGTCGGTTCGCAGCAGGCGAAGCCGGTCCTCCGGGCCGATAAGACCCTGCTCTTCCAGGTCGTCCAGCTGGCTGGCCACCTCTTCGATGGGGACGACCCTTACCCGGCGGAAGCCGGCTTGACCGAAGATGGCGGGTGCCCGCTCCCGGTAGTAGCGCTCTAAGTCCCGGCCTTCCAGTCTGCCCACCCGAATTTCGAGGCGGTCGACCCGGGCGATGAGGGCCTGAAGGGCCGCCTCAGTCTTTGCCTGGGCCTCGGTCAACTGAGCGACGGCTTCTTCGAGGCGCCCCACCCGCTCCTCGGTGCGGGCCTGGGCTTCGGCCAGGCGGGCCAGGGCCTCTTCGACCCGGGCCAGCCGGTCCTCAACCTGGCCGACCCGCTCTTCCAGGCGGGTTACCCGCTCCTCGGTGCGGGCCTGGGCTTCGGCTAAGGCCTCGACCCGGGCCGCAAGCTCTTCGAGCCGGCGGGTAAGCTCCTCCAGCTGCCGCTGGGTCCGGTCCTGGGCTTCGGCCAGCTCCCGAACAAGCTCGGGAAGGCGCAAAAGCTCATCCGAAAGAATCAGCCGCCGCAGCTCGGCCCGCCACTCGGGGTGGGCTTCCAGCAGCCTCACCAGGTCGTGAAAATCCCGAACGTCAAAAGGCATACCTGCTTTCCCTACCCGAAATTGTAGCGGCATTCGGACAACTTTGCCACTTTGAAACCTGCCCAGCGAAGGGGTCCAGGTTGTGCTATAACGGTCCGGATGGTCGCCCGGGTGCCACGCAGTCCGACTCTGGTTGCGGTCGTGGTGGGGTTTGTTCTGGGGTTGGGTCTGTTTGTCTGGTCGGCGAATTTCTCGGGCTGGGATTTCCGTAATAACCTCTGGGGGCCGGCTCACCTGATCTGGCGCGGCCAGTCGCCGTATGCTGTCCATCGCCTCTTTCCGGACGGTAGCAATGCCATCTGGATCCCCCAGGCGATTGGGTTCTTGCTCCCCGGGGTCTACTCCCACAGCGGCAGGCTTCGAACGCCTGGCTTTTGATTAATCTGGGCGCTCTGGCGGTCCTGAACTGGCACCTGCTGCAGGGAGCCGGAGGGGCAAATCCGGAACCTGGGCATCTTGGGGTCGTTTTGTTGGCCTCCGCGCTGTTCCTTCCCACCATTCAACATCTCGTTCTTGGGCAGATTGATTTATTGATAGCGCTAGGTCTGATACTCGGCGCAAGAGTTATAACAAATAAGCCGCTATTATCATCCGCGTTATATGTATTTGGCCTAACCAAACCCTAGGTATGCATGGTGATAATACCCACAATGTTAGGTTATTTGCTTTTGCAGAAACGCTTCAATCAGGCACTGATATTCGTAGCAGGTGTTTTGGCCGCCAGCTTGCTTATGACCGTCCCGCTCTGGATAGCCGATAGTGCCTGGTGGGTGGACCCGATCGCGAATTTTCGTCGAAATACCCAATGGGAGTAGCCTTCAGCGTGGTGGCTTATTCACTCCCAGCTGGGCTCGCCCGTAATGGCGCTGGGAGTTATTGGGCTGCTCCTGGCAGGCTCCATTGTGTTGGCGATTGAGATTTCTAAAAAGACCGGACCTGTCCAGGGGACGGTATGGGGCCTCGCTTTAACGACCGTTGCCGGGACATACCTGTGGAGCTGGGATTTCGTCCTCCTCTTGCCCTTATTTATCGACACCGCGGCCCGGGTCAGACGACCGGAAGGAATTATCGGCCTCGCGAGTGTCTGGCTGGGTGTTGTCGTTTTCGGGCTGCTTTCTCTTCAGCCGGGCCCGGCCGGCGACGCCCGGCTGTGGTGGCTGCCGTACTGGGTCTTCTTCGGGCTGGTTCTCTGCCGCCGCTGGGTGGGGCCGGCCGGAAGCTAAATCCAGGTGCGCCTAAGGTAGTGCTCGTAGCTGGCCCGGATGTCGTCGATGTGGTCGCCGCCGAACTTTTCTAAAAACGCCACCGCCAGCACCCAGGCCAGCACCGCCTCCCCGATCACCCCCGCCGCCGGCACCACGCACACGTCCGACCGCTCGTAGGGGGCCAGGATGGGCTCGCCGGTGAGCAGGTCGGCGCTGGGGAGGGGATTTGCCAGGGTGGGGATAGGCTTTATCGCAACCCGCACCACGATGGGTTCGCCGTTGCTTATCCCGCCCACGATCCCACCGGCCCGGTTCGTCCGGTGCCGCCAGACCTTCCGACCGGGCTTGGTAGGATGCTCCACGGCCTCGATGACATCATGAACCTGCGAGCCAGGCAGTCCGGCCAGGGCAAACCCGCCCCCGAATTCCACCGCCTTGGCGGCGTTGATGCTCAGCATCGCCTGGGCAATAAGGCCGTCCAGCTTGCGGTCCCACTGGGCGTAGCTGCCCAGGCCGATGGGTACGCCGGTGGCGATGACCTCGAAAACCCCGCCCACCGTATCGTGGGCCCGCTTGGCCGCATTTATCGCCTCGAGCATCTGGGCCTCGGCCACCGGGTCGCCGCACCGGACCGGCGATTCCTCGACCCTCGACCAGTCGACCCGCTCGGGGTCGACCTTCACCGGGCCGATCTGGACGGTGTGGCTTTTAAACTGCATCCCGAATTCTTCCAGCAGCCGCCGGGCCACGGTGCCGGCCGCAACCCGGGCCGCCGTTTCCCGGGCACTGGCCCGCTCGATCACATTGCGAACGTCCCGGTGGCCGTATTTTACGGCCCCGGTCAGGTCGGCGTGGCCCGGCCGCAGGCGGGTAACCGGCGGCACCTCCGATTCCGGCGGGGTAACGCTCATAACTTCCTGCCAGTTCTCCCAATCCCGGTTGCGGACCCAGAGGGCGATGGGGCTGCCGATGGTGCGGCCGTGACGGACTCCGGCCGTGATCTCGGCCCAGTCCTGCTCGATCTTCATGCGGCCGCCCCGGCCGTAGCCCCACTGCCGCCGCCGGAGCTGAACGGCGATATATTCCTCGTCGAGGGGCAGGCCGGCCGGAATCCCCTCGATGATGACCGTAAGACCCTTACCGTGGGACTCGCCCGCCGTCAGAAACCGAAGCATCGTCGAACTCCGCCAGGGCCCGCCGGGCCGCCTCTAACATCACCCCGACCGGGGCCTCCCGGCCGGTCCAGAGCCGGAAGGCGGCCGCCCCCTGGTGGACCAGCATTGTAAGGCCGGTGATGGGCCGGACCCCCCGTTCCCGGACGGCCCTCAGCCACGGGGTTTCCGGAGGATTATACACCAGGTCGTAGGCAAAGCTGCCGGGGGCCAGACACTCGGGGGCCAGGGGCATCTGGCCGGCCAGGGGTGTCCCGGCCGTCCCCACCGGGGTGCAGTTGATAACCAAAACGCAGGCCCGGGCGTATTCACAAAGCTCGTCCTCGGCTATCGCCCGCAGCCGGGTCGCCGGACCCCGAGCCGAAAACCTGCGCACCAGCCGCTCCGCCCGCTGCGGCCGCCGGTTAAAGACGCCGACTTCGGCCAGGCCCAGGCCCAGCAGTCCGAAGAGGACGGCGGCGGCCGCCCCGCCCGCCCCCAGAATCAGGGCCCGGGCCCCGGCAAAATCCTGCCCGGGCGGCAGGCCGGCCAGGAAGCCGGCCACGTCGGTGTTGTGGCCCGTAAGCCTGCCCCCGGCCGCAACCACGGTGTTCACGGCCCCCACCGCGACCGCCTCCGGGGCCAGCTCGTCTAGCAGGGGCACGACCGTCTCCTTGTGGGGGATCGTCACGTTCACCCCCAGCCAGCCCCCCGCCCGAAGCCGGCCCACAAAAGCCTCGAGGTCCTCGGGTCTTACCTCCCACGCCCGGTACTCCACGGGCAGGCCCAGGTGGTCGAAGGCGGCCTGCTGCATCGCCGGCGAAACGCTGTGCTTTACCGGGAACCCGACCACCCCGGCCTTAAGCCTGGTCATGGGCTAGCGTCCTACCTCCCGAACGTTGCGCAGGTGCTCCTCCCAGGTGGCGGCGAAGCGGTGGTGCCGGCCGTCCCGGTCCAGGACGAAGTAAAGATAGGGGGTTTCCGGGGCCTCGGCCACGGCCCGGATGGAGGCGAACCCAGGGTTGCAGATGGGGCCGGGCGGAAGGCCCGGGTATTTATAGGTGTTGTACGCCGAGTCGACCTGCAGATCCTCAAGGGTAAGCTCGGTCTTCCAGTAGCCGAAGCGGGCCACGTTTAAGGGGTCCAGGGCCAGGGCGTACTGGACGGTGGGGTCGGCCTCCAGCCGCATCCCCAGCCGGACCCGGTTAAGAAAGACCGAGGCGATGAGGGGCCGCTCTTGGTCAACTTTGGCCTCCCGCTCCACGATGGAGGCGAGGGTGAGCAGGCCGTGGACGGAGAGGCCCCGGGTGGCCGCCTTCGCCCGGACCTCCGGGGTGAGCTTGGCTTCCAGGTTATCCAGCATCAGCCGGAAGACCACCTCGGGACCGTGGTCCCAGCCAACTATATAAGTGTCGGGCATCAGGTAGCCCTCCAGGGAGGCATCCGGCGGCTTTTCCCGGAGCACCGGGTGGTCCAGGCGGCCCGGCACCAGCCAGGCCCGGGCCTCCTCCACGGGCCGGCCCAGGGCCTCGGCCACCGTGGCGGCCACCTCTTCGGTCCGGAGGCCTTCCGGAACCGTTACCCGCCGAACCCGGTTCCGGCCGCTGGTTAAAAGCTCCAGCAGGTCGTGCACCGTGGGGTTGGCGGGGATGGCGTACTCCCCGGGCTGGAGTTTTACGTCCTTCCCCTCCAGGCTGGCCAGAATCCGAAAGTAGTGGGGACTCCAGACCAGCCCGGCCGCAAAGAGGCGGTCGGCCACACTGCCGGCGGTCTCCCCCGGCCGGATGACGAAGAGGGCCGGGCCGCCCGGGGCCGGCCGGTCCAGGCCGGCCAGGAGGGCCTCCGGGTCCGGAGCCACACCCAGGCCGAAAAGGAGAAGGCCGGCGACGGCCGGCAGAAGCGGGATGAGAAGACAGCCGGCCGGAAGGCCGTGCCGGGGCCGGTTCATCGCTCCGTTTCGGCCCGGCGGCGCCGGGAATCTAAATAGCCCTGGAGCATAAAGGCCGCCGCGGCCGCGTCCAGCCGGCCCCGCATCGTCCGGCTGTCGTAGCCGCCCGCCTGCAGAAGGCGGGCCGCCCCGACGGTGGAGAGGCGCTCGTCCCAGGTCTCGACCGGCACGGGGCTTCGCCGGCGGAGGGCTTCGGCAAATTCCAGGACCTCCCGGGCCTGCGGGCCGAGTTCGCCCCCCAGGCTCACCGGCAGGCCCACGACGATGAGCTCGGCCTGCTGTTCCCGGCAGATGTCTAAAACCCGGCGGATAGCCCCCTTAAGGCTGCGAACCTCGATTACTTCCAGGGGGCTGGCAATAAGGCCGGTCGGGTCGCTTACGGCGACCCCGATCCGGCGGCGGCCGACGTCAAGGCCAAGGACCCTCATCGGGGGGCGGGGGGGAGCGGGGGCTGACGGACCTCGACCTCGATCCGGTTGCCCATTGCGGGTAGGCGGCCCAGGGGGAACCGGTAAACCTCGATGACGGGCTCCTCGGCCAGCCGGAACCGCTCGGCCACCAGCCGGGCCGCCTCGGAGGCGGAGCGTCCCCGAACCAGCGACCGCACCTGCTCCGGGTCCACCGGCTCAAAGGCCACCCCCCGGCCGAACATCTCGAAGACAACGGCATCTTCGTCGGCGGCCGCCATTCCCCCCGGCCGCACTTCCACCTGCTCCCCAAGCCGCTGGCCGGCCGGCACCTGGCGGGCCAGGGCGGCCCGAACCACCTCATTGGCCTGCTGGCCGTCGAAGGCAAGGGCCTCGATGCGCACCCGGGCTTTTAAGGTGAGGGTTGAAGCCGGCTCGGCCAGCCGGCGGTCGAAATCCTCGCCGGCCAGGGCCACCCGGACCGTCTGGGGAAAGATCTGGTCGTTGGGGGCCTTTACGTTCCAGAGGATGGCCATCGCCTGCTCCCGGGCCCGGTCCAGCACCACCGTCCGGGCCCGGTCCCGGTCGGCCGCCGTCACGGCCTGCCCGGCCACCCGCACGGTCTGCTCCAGGTCCGTCTCGGCCGTGATAACCCGGGCCGGAATAATCGCCCTGTCCGGATCGACGGCAGTCGCACCCCGCCGGGCGGTGATGTTGACCGCGGCCTCCACCGGCCGCCCGTTGAGGGTCACCACCACCCGGGCCTGGGGCATGTAGAGGAGCAAAAATACCAGCCCCAGCAGGCCCACACTTATCAGCAACCACCAGCGGGGCAGTTCGAACTGGAGGATGCCTGCCAGGTCGCCGGCCAGCTTCCGGGCAAAGGCCAGGGCAAGGACCGGCGGGGGAACGGCTTCCTCGTGGCTGCTTTCGGCCAGGAGGAGGCTGCGCCGGACCCGGAAGCCGCTCTCCTGGGCCAGCTCCCGGATGGTAGGGTCCCGGGAAACGATGATGAGCTCCCGGCCCAGGGCCTTGGCCTGCCGGTAAAGGAGCCGGATGCCCAGCTCATTTCGCAGGCAACGCAGGCCCGGGGGAACTACCAGGTAGACGGGGTTGCGGGTTGTCTGCTCCAGCCGGACCCGGACCGACCCCAGGTCATCCCGGGGGTCCAGCCGCACGATTTCGCCGCCTTTTGGGGGTCTTGTCGGCCGAAGCTGCTTTGCCTCCAGGTCTGCCGGAACCTCACCCACGCACCAGCTCCACCACCGCGCGGAGCGCCTCGTCGAGCCGGCCCGGGTCGCGGCCGCCGGCCTGGGCCAGGTGGGGCCTCCCGCCCCCGCGTCCGCCGGTGATGGCGGCGACCCGGTTGGCGATCTGGCCCGCGTGCAGGCCCCGGGCCACCAGGTCGGGCGTGACCATCGTAACGAAGTGCGGCTTATTGTCGATGACGGCACCGAGGACGATCACCCCGCTGCCCAGCCGCTCCCGGACCCAGTCGCCGATCTCCCGCAGGGTTTCCGTCTTGGTGACCGGAACCTTGACGGCCAGAACGTTGATGCCGTCTACCCGCTGGACCTGCCTGAGGAGGGGCTCCACCTCCCGCCGGGCCAGCTCCCGCTGGAGCCGTTCCAGCTCCTTCCGCTGCCGGTTAAGCTCGTTAAGGAGGGACTCCACGCGGCGCTCCAGCTCGGGCGGACCGACCTCGAGCTGGCGAGCCACCGTATCCAGGAGGGCCAGCCGCTCCCGCAGGAACCGCTCGGCACCCCGAGCCGTCACCGCCTCGATTCGCCGCAGGCCGGCCCCGATGCCGCTTTCGGAAACCACCCACAGCAGGCCGATCTGGCCGGTGTGGTTCACGTGGGTGCCGCCGCACAGCTCAAAACTGAAGGGCGGCTCCCCGATCCGGATGGTGCGGACGATTTCGCCATACTTTTCGCCGAAAAGGGCGATGGCCCCCTGCTCGATGGCCTCCTTGTAGGGCATAAACTTCGGGATAACGGGCAGGTCCTCCCGGATCTTCTCGTTGATGAGGCCCTGAATCTCCTCAAGCTCCGACCGGCTCAGGGGGTTGAAGTGGGAGAAGTCGAAGCGCAGCCGGTCCGGGGCCACCAGGGAGCCGGCCTGGAGGGCGTGGCGCCCCACGACCCGGTGGAGGGCCGCGTGCAGGAGGTGGGTGGCGGTGTGGTTGGCCATGATGTCCCGGCGCCGCTCCCCGTCGATGCGCAGTTCCACCGTCTGGCCCACGGCCACCTCACCCCGCCGAACGTGCCCCCGGTGGACGATCAGGTCGGGGAGGGGCCGCTGGGTGTCGGCCACGGCGATGACCCCGGAGGGCCCGATGATCTCGCCCGTATCCCCGACCTGGCCGCCGGCCTCCCCGTAGAAGGGCGTCTCGGCCGTGATAACTTCAACCTCCTGCCCCTCGAACACCACCGGCACCGACCGGCCGTCCACGAAGAGGGCCAGCACCTTCGACCTGAAGGCCCAGTGTTCATAGCCGACGAACTCAACGGGCGCGCTGACGGCCTGCCGGTACTCGGCAACCCGCACCACCTGCTCGGCCTGGAAGCGCTGGGCGGCCCGGGCCTGCTCCCGCTGCCGCTCCAGCGCCTGCTCAAAGCCGACGATGTCCACCGAAACCCCCTCGTCGGCGGCGATCTCAATGGTAAGGTCCAGGGGGAAGCCGAAGGTGTCGTAAAGCTGGAAGGCGTCGTCACCCGAAAGCACCCGCTCCCCCCGGGCCTTGACGGCTTCGAGGCGACTGTTAAGCACGTTAAGGCCGGTGGCCAGGGCCTGGAAGAACCGGGCCTCTTCGGTGGTCAGGGCCCGGTGGATGAGCTCCCGATTCCTGACCAGCTCCGGGTAGACGTCGCCCATCAAATCGATGACGGCGTCGGCCACCTGCGCCATGAAGGGCTTCTGCAGGCCCAGGCGCTGGTAGCCCATCCGGACCGCCCGCCGGATCATCCGCCGCAGGACATAGCCACGCCACTCGTTGCTGGGCAGGACCCCATCGGCGATTAAAAACGCCGCCGCCCGGCTGTGGTCGGCAATGACCCGGTGGGGGAATCCCCCGGGCCCGGGGTCGTACGGGCGGCCGGAAACCTCGACGATCCGGGCGATGATGGGCTTGAAAAGGTCTGTATCCCAGTTGCTGTTTACGCCCTGGAGCACCGAGGCGAACCGCTCCAGACCCATCCCCGTATCAATGGAGGGTTTGGGGAGGGGCACCAGGGAGCGGTCAGGCTTGCGCTCGAACTGCATGAAGACCAGGTTCCAGATCTCGAGCCAGCGGTCGCAGTCGCACTTGCCGATGGCGCATTCGGGGGCGTCGCACCGGAAGGCCTCGCCCCGGTCGTAGACCAGCTCCGAGGTCGGGCCGCACGGTCCCACATCCCCCATCTCCCAGAAGTTGTCCTTCTCCCCCAGCCGGACGATGCGCTCGGCCGGCAGGCCGACGTCCTTTCGCCAATACTCAAAGGCCTCGTCGTCGTCCCGGAAGATGGTGGCCCAGATCCGCTCCGGCTCGATGTTAAACTCCCGGGTGACGAGCTCCCAGGCGTAGATGATCGCCTCCCGCTTAAAGTAATCCCCGAAGGAGAAGTTGCCCAGCATCTCGAAGAAGGTGTGGTGCCGGGCGGTTTTGCCCACCTGCTCCAGGTCGTTGTGCTTGCCCCCGGCCCGGACGCACTTCTGGCAGGTGGTTGCCCGCCGGTAAGGCCGCTCCTCGAGGCCAAGGAAGACATCCTTAAACTGGACCATGCCGGCGTTGGTGAAGAGCAAAGTGGGGTCGTTGGCCGGCACCAGGGGCGAACTTTCGACGATGGTGTGGCCGTTGGCCTCAAAATATTTTAAAAAGCGGCGGCGAATCTCCCGGCTTTCCATAGCTGACCCCCAACAATTTTAACTTAAGCGCGGGCGCGGGTTCTACGGCATTCCGCAGGGGTTGGCCTGAAGCAACAGGCAGTAGTCAGGCTGCCTGTAGGGCGGCAGTTCTGGCCAGCTGCCCCGGGGACGGCAATGGGGCTATATAAGGCGCACGGCCGTGCCCCCCAGAATCAGGCCTGGAAGGGCCGGCTCCCTGAGCTAGGGCTCTTTTTACCCGCAGCCGCGGCGGCGCACGACCTCCACGCAGGGCGAGGCCGGCCAGACTTCCACCGTCCCCGCCATGGTGAACGGCTGCATAAAGGCCTCAACCTTCGAGCGGTCGGCGGACTCCAGGATCAGATACAGGGTGTGCTGGCCGTCGATAACGGCCTCCCCGTGGACCTTTATCCCGTGCCGCTGGGCATTGGCCTCACTCAGGTGGTCCAAAAGCATGTTCCCCATCTGCGGGTCCTGGGCCGGACACCGCTCGGCCGGATGCTGATGGCGAACGACGAACAGTCCCACAGTTGAACCCTCCTTCAGGCTGAGCTTTCACCGGAACGGCCCACCATAAGGGGCAGCGGACCCAGGGTCGCCAGGACCTTCCGGCGCAGCCGGCTCAGGGCCGGGTCCTCCCGACTCCGGGGTCGGGCCACGCCGACCCCGAATTCGGCCGCCACCGTGGCCGGCCGGCCCATTAAAACATACACCCGGTCGGCCAGGTAGAGGGCCTCGTCCACGTCGTGGGTAACCAGCACGGCCGTAAAACCCCGCTCCGCCCACAGCCCCAGCACGTGCTCCTGCAGGCGCATGCGGGTTAGGGCGTCCACCGCGCTGAAGGGCTCGTCCAGCAGCAGCACGTGGGGCTCGGTAACCAGGGCCCGGGCCAGGGCCGCCCGCTGGGCCATCCCCCCCGAAAGCTGCCGCGGCCAGGCCCGCTCCCAGCCCCCCAGCCCCACGGCGACCAGGGCCTGCCTGGCCCGCTCCGCCCGGTTTGAGTCGGCCGGGGCTACGATGGCCACATTGTCCAACACCCGCAGCCACGGCAGCAGCCGCGGCTCCTGAAACACGAAGGCCACCCGGGCCTGCGGGCCGCCGTTGGCCGGCCGAACCTCCACTTCCCCGGCCTCCGGCTCCACCAGCCGGGCGATGACCCGCAGGAGGGTGCTCTTGCCCACCCCGCTGGGCCCCACCACCGCCACGAACTCCCCCGGCCGGGCCTCAAAATTGACGTCCCGCAGAACCGGGTGCCCGCCCAGGCTGACGCCCGCCCGCCTCAGCCGGATGGCAGCCCCCGTCACGTCCGCTCCTCCTGGGTCGTCGCCAGGGTGTCGCGCCAGACCAGTAGCCGCCGCTCCAGGGTGGCCAGCAGGGTGTCCGAACCCCGGCCGAGGATGGCGAAAGCCAGCAGGCTCACCAGAACCCGGTCGGGGCGCATCGTCGACTGGCCCTCCACCAGCATAAACCCGAGGCCGTTGCTGGCCGCAATCAGCTCGGCCGCCACCACGAACATCCAGGCCAGACTCAGGCCCGCCCGGAAACCGGTAAAAACCCCCGGCATCGCCCCCGGCAGGACCACCCGGAAAAGGACCTTGAGCCGGCTAAAGCCGTAGGCCCGGGCGACTTCGATAAGCTTGCGGTCCACCGAACCCACCGCCGCCATCGTGTTGAGATACACCGGCAGGAAGGCCCCAAGGGCAATGAGGTAGACCCGGGCCTGCTCCCCGATGCCGAACCAGAGCAGGAAAAGCGGCACCCAGGCCAGGGAAGGCACCGCCCGGAGGCCCTGCACCGTCGGGTCTAAAAACCGCCGGAACCCCACGGAGCTTCCGGCCAGCAACCCCAGAAGCACCCCCGGGGTCGCCCCAAGGAGGTAGCCGGCCAGAAGCCGGTTCAGGGTCGCCCCCAGGTGGCGGATAAGCTCGCCCCGGCTGAGTAAGTCGACGAAGGTGGCCAGCACCGTGGGCGGGGCGGGGAGCTGGTATGGCTGGACCCAGCCCCGCTCGAGGCCGAGCACCCACAGACCGAGGAGCCCCGCCGGCAAAACCCAGGGCAGGGCCACGCCCAGCCCCAGCCGGATCAGCTTCAGGGGCCGGGATGCCCTGGTCTTCGGAAAGCCGGCCCTAAGGTCGCTCAGGTCGCCTACCGTCATCGCCTTGCCTACCGGGAAGCCGACCTGGAGAGAACCTGCCGGGCCGGGCCCGGCTCCACCAGGGCCTCGATGGCGGCCCTGAGGTCGACCCCGGCCGGGACGAGCTGTTCTTTCTGGATGAGGGGCACGATCTCCCGAAGGACCGTCTTCAGCTGGTCGCCCGGCACCGGGTCCGGGAAGGCCATCCGCTCGGTCAGGACCTTGCGGGCAACCTCCAGGCTTACCTTGGATTCTTCGGCCAGGATGGTAATAAGCTCTTCGGGGTTCTGGCGGGCCCAGGCCCGGCCCCGCTCGTAAACCGCAAGCACCCGCTCCACGATGTCCGGGTACTGGTTAAGAAACGACTCTAAAACGTTCAGGGACCCGTAGGTGTTCCACTCCGGCCGCCGGAAAAAGAGCCGGGCACCGGCCGCCAGCTCCACCTGGGCCATGTGGGGGTCGAGGCCGGCCCAGGCGTCCACCTGCCCCTGAAGGAGGGCCTGGGCGCCGTCGGGGTGCTGAAGCTGAACGATTTCCACGTCCCGCTGGCTGAGGCCGGCCGAATCCAGGGCCCGCAGGAGGAAGAACCAGGGGTCGGTCCCCCGGGTTGCGGCTACCCGCTTGCCCCGCAGGTCGGCCACCTGCCGGATGGGGGAGTCCTTCGAGGTTACCAGGGCCGTCCACTCGGGCTGGGAATAGAGCCAGACGCTCTTGAGGGGCACCCCGTTGGCCCGGGCCAGGAGGGCGGCGCTTCCGGCCGTCGACCCGAAGTGGACGGTGCCGCTGGCCGTGAACTCATTGGCCTTGTTGCTGCCCAGGCTCAGGACCCACTCGACCCTAATCCCGTCCCGGGCAAACTCTTCCTCAAGCCAACCCTTCCGCCGCATTACCAGGCTGACCGGGTTGTAGTAGGCGTAGTCCAGTCTGACCACGTCGAGCCGCCGCCCGCCCCCCGGGGCGGGAGCCGGGGCCCCCGTCGGGGCGCAGGCGGCCCCGAATCCGGCCGCGGTCAGGCCGGCCGCAAACTTAAGAAACTCCCGTCGACCGAAAGCCCCCATGGTCTTAACCTCCGCCCGCCGGGGTTTCGGCCGGCGCCGCCCCGGCCACAAACCTCAGGTAGAGGTGCTGGGTCCGGACGCACCGGTCCTGAACCACCGCCAGCCCCCGGGACCGGGCCAGCTCCGCCGCCCCCGGGTGGACGATGTTCTTCTGGGTCCAGATGCCCTTGAGGTTGGGCAGGTGTTCGAGGGCTTCCCGGACGATGGCTGGGAGCTCCCCGGCCGGCCGGAAGATGACCACCAGGTCTACGGCGGCGGCCAGCTCCGGCGGGAGGGCCGCCAGGGACGGGTAAGCCTTGCGGCCCAGAATCTCCCGGGCGGTGGGGTTTATGGGGACGACGGTGTAGCCGTAGCGGTGAAGGTGGTGGGCCACGATGTAGCTGTCCTTGCGGGGGTTGCCGGAGAGGCCCACCACGGCCACCGTCCGGCTGCTGGTCAGCAGGTAGCGGATGGTTTCCCGCTCGTCCAAGGCGCATCCTCCGCTGGGGGTTTACATCAGGCCGCCGGCGCTGCGGATGTGCAGGTCGGCGATGTGGCCGGCCAGCTTCGGGCTGAAGCCGGCCTCCAGGAGCCGGCGCAGCCGGTTGCGGTTCAGCTCATCGATGAACTCCCTCACCCGGCGGCGGCCCCGGTCCAGGGCCGGACCCTCCTGGCCCCCGCCGGCCAGGACGGCCAGGGCCTCCTGCACGTGGGGGGGGATGCCCGAGACCTCATACGTGAAGGCGAGGCGGGCCTCCAGGGCCTCGACGAAGGCTTCGCCGACCCGGTCGGCGTCGCCGGCTGCCGAAAGCTGGCGGCGGAGGCGGCCCACCCCGTAGGCCACGTGGCGGGCCTCATCCTCCAGGGAGCGCACCATGATCTCCCGGGTAGCCTCGTCGGGGGCGATTTCGATAAGCAGGTGGAAAAGGTCCTTAAAGGTCCCCTCCCCGAGGACGTGGAGGAGAAAGCTTGCCCGGGCAAAATCCTCCTGGAAAACCAGGCCCTTAACCGAGCTTTCGGTCGTGGCCGACGCCGTCCGCAGGCCCACCCCGTTAAGGTAAAGCCGCTTTAAAAAGACCTCCACGTGGCGGGCCTCGTCCATGACCTGGGTCGACAAAAAGAGGCCCACCTCGGTGTAGGCGGGGTGGATGCGGGGGATGAACTTGGCCGGAACATACCAGGCCGCATACTCCAGCTGGAGCATCCAGGTAAGAACGTCGGCCAGGGCCTCCTCCAGGACCGGGGGCACGTTCCGGCCGGCCGCCCAGGGGATGTCCACGGCCGCATTCCACTGGCGGCGCTTGGCCTTCTCCACCAGGTCGGCGATGTTGTCGGCCCAGACCAGGTCGGCCCGGGCGGCCGCGTAGGGCATCTCCGGGGCCGGGCCGTCCCGCTCGACACCCCGGAACATGATTCCCACCGGCTCGGCCTCATCGGGGACCGGCGGCAGGGGCAGGGCACTCAAGAGCAGTTCGCCGTTAAACTCGGGCTTTGGGGCCATCGGCTCCACCTCAGCGGGTAACTTTGTAGGTGTATTCGACCTGAACCGGGTTCCGAATGGTGTTCACCACCGGGGAGAGGTTGACGGCCCGGTGGACGACCTCCTCCAGGAGGGCGGGATCGGCGTCGCAGTTTACATAGATGGTCACCTTGACCTGTTTGTAGCCCGGGTTGCCCTCCCCCAGGCCCAGGAAGGAGGGGATGTCGATGGTCCCTTCAACCTCAATCTCCAGCTCGTGGATGCGGACCTCCCGAAGGGCGGCGTTGGCGGCGAAGCCCACGGCAATGCAGCCGCCGATGGCTCCGAGCAGGGCCTCGCTGGCGGCCATAGCCCGGTTGCGGCCGCCGAGCCACTCGGGCTCATCGTAGCCGTGCGGGGGCACGTCCCGGGTGTAGGCCTGGCTGTGGAAGCCGTCCACCCAGCGGACCCTGACCTTGCGGCCGTAGCGGGCCAGCTCGGCCGCAACCTCCGGGTTGGTGTCGATGGCGGCGGCCAGGGAGACCACCGTCTGCAGGTCTACGCCGTTAAGGCGAAGGGTACGTTGGTCGGCCATACGGCAAACCTCCCGGTTTCCTTCGGTCTGATTATATAAAACATGATTAATAAAGTCAACTTTGGCCCCAGGCGGCATGCGCCTTTGGGCTAAAATGGGATCGGTGTGCGGCGTCTGGGGCTTTTGATTCTGGGCCTTTGTCTCGGGCTGGCGGCCGGCTGTTTCCAGCCGCCGTCCCCGGCCCTCCGCAGTCCCGGGACCCCCTCACCCGTTCCCTCCCCGCTGTCCGGGACCCCGGCCCCACCGTCCCCGGCCGTGGCAACCCCCGGGCCTTTGGCGCCCCGGGTGGAGGTCGTGGCCGCCGGCCTTCAGGCCCCCTGGGCCCTGGCCTTCGCCCCGGACGGCCGCATCTTTGTTACCGAGCGGCCGGGCCGGGTCAGGGTCATCGCCGGGGGGACCCTCCTTCCCGAGCCCTGGACCACGGTGCCCGCCGCCGAGCGGGCCGGTTCCGAATCGGGCCTGATGGGCATCGCCCTCGACCCGGACTTTCGGGCCAACGGCTTTGTGTATATCTACTACACCTACGCGGAGGGGGGCCGCCTCTGGAACCGACTGGTGCGGCTGGTGGACCGCAACGGCCGGGGGGAGGTGGACCGGGTACTTCTGGACCGGATCCCCGGGGCCTCCATTCACGACGGCGGTCGGCTCCGGTTCGGACCCGACGGCAGGCTTTACCTGACGGTGGGGGACGCCGCCGTCGGCGAAAACGCCCAGAATTTAAACTCTTTGAACGGCAAAATCCTCCGGCTCAACCCCGACGGGACCGTGCCCCCCGACAACCCCTTCCCCGGCTCGCCCGTCTACGCCCTGGGCCTGCGCAATCCCCAGGGCCTCGCCTGGCACCCCATCACCCGCCAGCTCTTCGCTTCCGACCACGGTCCTAGCGGCGGCCCGCCCAGCTGCTGTCACGACGAGCTCAACCTGGTCGAGGCCGGGGGCAACTACGGCTGGCCGGCCGTTTTCGGGGTGGGCGGTGCCCCCAGGTTTACCGACCCCATCCTGGAGAGCGGCAACGAAACCTGGGCCCCCTCGGGCATCGATTTCGGCACGGACGGCCCGGTTCGGGGGGTGCTTTTCGTGGCGGCCCTGCGGGGCCAGCACCTGCGCCTCGTCTGGCTGGTGCCCCCGGACTTCCGCCGGGTCGAGCGGCAGGCTGTCCTCTTTCAGGATGAGTACGGCCGGCTGCGGGACGTGGTGGCCGGGCCGGACGGGGCCATCTATCTCCTTACCAGCAACCGCGATGGGCGGGGCTCCCCCCGACCCGGCGACGACAAGGTCTTGCGGGTGACCTTCGGACCTTAGGCTTCGGCCTGCCAGTAGACGGTGCCGTCTGCCGCCTTCGACCGGACCCGGCCGACGGATTCCAGGTAGCGCAGGTGGGCCAGGGTCTCCATCAGGGCCATGCGCCGGGCCCAGGGGGAGAAGGTTTCCCAGGGGCCGATATTCCAGGGGATGAGGCCGGCCACCTCGTAGGCCGTCCGGGCCCGGTCCCGAAGGGCCCCGAGGATCTGGCGGTTTCGCTCCTCGTGGTGCTCCATTATCTCCCGAACCCGGCCGCGGAGGTCCGTAAAGGCGTACTCGTGGGCCGGCAGCACCAGGCCGACGTCCAGCTCGGCCACCGCCGCCAGGGACTGCAGGTATTCGCCCAGGGGGTTCTCGGCCCCGTCGGGGTGCAGGCTCACGTTGGGGGTGATGGTGGGCAGGACGTGGTCGCCGGCGATGAGGAGCCGTTCGGCCTCGGCGTAGAGGCAGACGTGGCCGGGGGAATGGCCGGGGGTAAAAATTACCCGGAAGCGGCGCTCGCCGGCCCTGATCTCCTCCCCGCCCCGCAGGGTTATATCGGGCAGGGCCGGCTGGAGAAAAGCCCGGCCCCCCATGGCCGACTCCTCCAGCCGGCCAAGGTCTTCCTCCGGCATCCCGTGCTGCCGGAGCCAGGCCTGGAGCTGGGCGGCAAACCCTTCCGGGGCCCGGTAACGGGCCCGGACCAGCTCGGCCTCCCGCTCGTGCAGGTAAAGCTTGGCGCCCGATAGGGCCTTCACCCGGCCGGCCAGGCCGTAGTGGTCCGGGTGAAAGTGGGTTATCACGACCTCTCGGATATCCCCGAAGTCGGCCCCCAGCCGGCCGAGCTGGTCGGCCAGGGCGTCGAAGGCCTCGGGCGCATTCCAGCCGCAGTCCACCAGCAGATAGCCGTCGGGCCGGCGGATTAAGTAGGCGAGCAGGTGGCCCAGGGGGTTGTCGGGGATGGGCACCTTTAGCTGGTAAATTCCCGAAACGACCTCTTCCATGGCCTTGGGTTTACTCCTTAAGCGATCTCGGCAAAGACCTTGAGGGCGTAGTCAATATCTTCGCAGGTTATCCCGTAGTGGGTCACCATCCGGACCGGGTTCTGGGATGCGGCCAGCTTGATTCCCCGCTTGGCGGCCTCGGCCACGAACTCGGGCACCGGCCGGCTCAGGACTTCAACGAAGACGATGTTGGTGTCCACCTTCGGCTGGGCCAGGCGCAGGCCCGGAATCTGCTTAATGCCTTCGGCCAGCCGGCGGGCGTTTTCGTGGTCCTCTTCGAGCCGGTCGATCATTGTTTCCAGGGCGACGATGCCGGCCGCGGCGATGATGCCGGCCTGGCGCATCCCCCCGCCCAGCATCTTGCGGAACTTGCGGGCCCGGGCGATGAACTCCCGGCTCCCGGCCAGGATGGAACCTACGGGGCAGGCCAGGCCCTTGGAGAGGGAGAAGCAGACGGAGTCGGCGTCGCAGACCAGGGCCTTGACGTCGACCTTGAGGGCGACGGCGGCGTTGAAGATGCGGGCGCCGTCGATGTGGACCTTCAGGCCGTGACGCCGGGCCACCTCGATGAGGGTTCGGGTCTGCTCCGGGGTAAGGGCGGCCCCGCCGCACCGGTTGTGGGTGTTTTCCAGGCAGAGCAGGCGGCTGGAGGGGTAGTGGATATTTTCGGACCGGATGGCCGCCGCCACCTCGGCCGGGTCCATGGTCCCGTCGGGGAGGTTGCGGACGGTCCGGACGTGGACCCCGCCCAGGGCCGAGGCGCCCCCGACTTCGTTGAGAAAAATGTGGCTTTCGGAGCCGACGATTATCTCATCGCCCCGCTGGGTGTGGGTGAGGATAGCCAGCAGGTTGCTCATCGTCCCCGAGGCGGTCAGCAGAGCCGCCTCCTTGCCCAGCATCTCAGCGGCCATCGCCTCCAGCCGGTTGACGGTCGGGTCTTCCCCGAAGACGTCGTCGCCCAGCTCGGCCTTGGCGATGGCCTCCCGCATGGCCGGGGTGGGCAGGGTGACGGTATCGCTTCGAAGGTCAACGATTTTCATAAGGACCTCCTTCGGCCTCGGCAAGTTTAAGCCAGTGGGGAAGGCGGGCGGCCAGGGCCAGCTGGCCGGCATTAAACACGAAGTGGCAGACCCAGGGGGCCAGCAGGCTGTTCCGCCAGAGGAAGATAAACCCCAGGTAGACGCTGGCCAGGCCGGCCAGCGCCACCCCGAGCTTGCCCTGGGGCAGGTGGGCCAGGCCGAAGAACACCCCGACGGCCAGGTTAAGGCCCACGGGCGGGAAGAACCGGTCGAACACGCCTAAAAGTAAGCCCCGGAAAAAGAGCTCCTCCTGGAAGGACGCCAGGAGGAGGCCCCCGAGTACGGGGGGCCATTCGCCCCGGTGTCGGGGCAGGATCGCCCGGATCACCCCGGCCCGGTAGATGCCCGGCCCGAAGACAGCCAGGCCGCCGGCGGCGGCCAGGTTGATGACCACCAGGGCCGCCGCCCCCAACCCCACCCCGAGGAGGGCCTCGGCGGGCCCGAAACCCTTAAGGCCCAGCTCGGCCGGCGGGTCGCCCGCCAGGGCGGCGATGAGGAAGGTGAGGCCGGCAAGGACGAGCCGGAAGAGGTTCTCCACCGGGGAAAGCAGCGGGTTCACCCGGGGCCTGAAGTGCCGGAGCAGAACCGAGGTCCGGTAGGCCCCGGCCAGCACCAGCGAGAGCAGGAGCAGGGCCAGGCCCAGGGCGAGCAGGTCAGACCCGGTCACTTTCAGCCTGAAGCTGCCGGACGGTGGCGTATACCTGGTCGACGTGGCCCCTTAGGTGTTCCACCAGCAGGTATTCGACCACCTGCGCACCGGTTAGCTCGCCCCGGTCGGGGTGGACGGCGGTGCGGCCGAAAGCCTCGGCCGGGAGGCGGCTCAGCCGGGTCCGGGTCTCTTCGGCCAGCCGGCTCAGCCGGGCCCGGGCCTCTTCGGGGGTCCTGGGGCGGCCGTCGGTAAAGCCGTGGGTCCGGCGCTGACGCTCGGCCTCGGTGCGGCGGCCGATGGCCGGCCGGTCCTCCTGGGCCAGCCTTTCGAGCTGACCCACCCAGAAGTCCTGGGACTCGAGGGCATGGCCGATGACCTGGGCCACGGACCACTCATTCGGGGCGGGCGGCCGGTCGAAGAGGTCCGGGGGCACCGAATCGATGGCCTCCAGCAGCCGGCGGTTAACCTCATCGACGGCCCGGATAAGCTCGGGAACGCGGTCTTCGCTCATGATTGGGGCCTCCAGCGACGGAATCTTGCTCCTAAACACTTTACCCCCAGCCCCCCGACCCGGTCAAACCGGCGGACGGGCCGGCCTGCGGGGCCCAGCCCGCCGGGGCGTGCGGTCAGCAGGGATAGCCCGAAAACCTTCGCCGGCTCAGTCGGCCTCCGTCAGCTCGACCCGGTGCTCGATTCGGGCCACGCCCCTGATGGTGGCGGCCACCGAGCAGTATTTCTCCTCCGAAAGCCTTACGGCGTCGGCGACGGCCTTGGGGTCGAGGCCCCGGCCCTGCACCCGGTAGGTGACGACGACCCGCCGGAAGGCCCAGGGCGGGTCGGGGTCCTGCTCGCCGGAGACGACGACCTCCAGACCGGTGAGCTTCTGGCGCTTTTTCGTCAGGATGTTCACCACGTCGTAGCCGGTGCAGGCCCCCAGGGCCAGCAGGAGCAGCTCGGCCGGCTTGAGGCCGATGCTTCGGTCCGGGGGTAGGCCCGAGATGACGGCGCTGTGGCGGTTGCTGTCGACGCCGACGAAGTTAAACTCGCCGACCCAGCGGAGGCTGACTTCTGCCATGCGTATAAGCTGTTGTCAGAATGCTAAGTCTTGTGGGTGTTCTCCCAAGCATGATACAATACCTGACCGGATATGCCTCTTGACCGGATCATCGTCCGCGGCGCCCGGGAGCACAACCTCAAAAACATCGACGTCGAGATCCCCCGTGACAAGCTGGTGGTTATCACGGGGGTTTCCGGCTCCGGAAAATCCTCCCTGGCCTTCGATACCATCTACGCCGAGGGCCAGCGCCGGTATATTGAGTCCCTTTCGGCCTACGCCCGCCAGTTCCTCGGCCGCTTAGAAAAGCCCGACGTCGACTACATCGACGGCCTGTCCCCGGCCATCTCCATCGACCAGAAGGGCGTAAGCCACAACCCCAGGTCCACGGTGGGAACCGTCACCGAAATCTACGACTACCTACGGCTGCTGTTTGCCCGCATCGGCAAGCCCCACTGCCCCCGGTGCGGCCGGCCGGTGACCAAGCAGACCGTCCAGCAGATCGTTGATGCCATCTTCGGCCTGCCCGATGGTAGCCGGCTGATGATTATGGCCCCGGTTGTTCGGGACCGCAAGGGGGAGCACGAGCGGGTCTTCGAGGACGCCGCCCGGGCCGGGTTTGTCCGGGCCCGGGTGGACGGCGAAATCGTCGAGCTGGACGGGCCCATCCGGCTGGACAAAAACAGGAAGCACACCATCGAAATCGTGGTGGACCGGCTGGTGCTGCGGCGCAACGACGGCCTCGACCCGGCCCGGGTTGCCGATTCGGTGGAGACGGCCCTCCGCCTGGCCGGGGGCATCGTGGGGGTGAGCGTGGTGGGGGGCGAGGAGCTGCTCTTTTCCGAGCACTTCGCCTGCCCCCACTGCGGGGTGAGTCTGCCCGAGATTCAGCCCCGGACTTTTTCGTTCAACAGCCCCCACGGGGCCTGCCCGGCCTGCACCGGCCTCGGTAGCCGGCTGGAGGTCGACCCGGACCTGGTCATCCCCGACAGAAACCTCTCCCTGGCCCAGGGTGCGATAAAGCCCTGGGCCAAGGCGGCCGAGCACGTGACCTGGTGGTTCCGGGTGCTTCAGGCCGTGGCCGACCACTACGGCTTCTCCGTCCACACCCCGGTGAAGGACCTGAGGCCCGAGCACCTCCACATCATCCTTTACGGGTCCAGGGGCGAGCGGGTCCGGGTGCGCCAGGTCGACGGCCAGGGCCGCACCCGGGAGCTTTATTTAACTTACGAGGGCATCATTCCCCACCTGGAGCGCCGCTACCGGGAGACGGATTCGGACTACGTCCGGATGGAGATTGAGCGCTACATGTCGGCCCGGCCCTGCCCGGCCTGCAACGGCAAGCGGCTCCGGCCGGAATCTCTGGCCGTCACCATCGACGGCAAAAACATCATGGACGTGGCGGCCATGTCCATCGCCGAGGCCGTCCGCTGGGTCGACGACCTTGAGGGGAAGCTTACCCAGCGGGAGCGGGCCATTGCTGAGCAGGTCCTTAAAGAGATCCGGTCCCGCCTCGGCTTCCTCATCGACGTCGGCCTCGATTACATCACCCTGGACCGGCCGGCCTCGACCCTTTCGGGCGGGGAGGCCCAGCGCATCCGGCTGGCCACCCAGGTGGGCAGCGCCCTGACCGGGGTGCTTTACGTCTGCGACGAGCCCTCCATCGGCCTGCACCCGGTGGACAACGGCCGGCTCATCGCCACTTTAAAGCGGCTCCGGGACCTGGGCAACACCCTCATTGTCGTCGAGCACGACGAGGCGATGATCCGGGCCGCCGACTGGGTGATCGACCTGGGGCCGGGGGCCGGGGAGCACGGCGGGCGGGTGGTGGCCGTCGGGACGCCCGAAGACATCGCCCGCAACCCCAACTCCCTGACCGGCGCCTACCTTTCGGGCCGCAAGCAGATCCCCATTCCGGAGCGGCGCCGGCCGGGCAACGGCAAGTTCCTCGTCATCCACGGCGCCCGGGCCAACAACTTAAAAAACATCACCGTGGCCATACCCCTCGGGATGCTTGTCTGCGTGACCGGGGTCTCGGGCAGCGGCAAGAGCACCCTGGTGGACGAGGTCCTTTACAAGCGGCTGGCCCAGATCTTGTACGGCGCCAAGGACCGGCCGGGCGAGTGCGACTACATCTCGGGCGTCGAGCACATCGACAAGGTCATCGAAATCGACCAGTCGCCCATCGGCCGGACACCCCGGAGCAACCCCGCCACCTACACCGGGGCCTTCACCCCCATCCGGGAGCTTTTCGCCAGCCTCCCCGAGGCGAAGCTGCGGGGCTATGCCCCCGGCCGGTTCTCGTTCAACGTCAAGGGGGGCCGGTGCGAGGCCTGCGAGGGGGCGGGCTTCGTCCAGATCGAGATGCATTTCCTGCCGGACGTTACGGTGCCGTGCGAGGTTTGCAAGGGCCGCCGCTACAACCGGGAGGCCCTGGAGGTGAAGTACCGGGGCAAGAGCATCGCCGACGTCCTGGACATGACCGTGGCTGAGGCCCTGGAGTTCTTCGACGCCTTCCCGGCCATCCGGACCAAGCTCCAGACCCTGGCCGACGTCGGCCTCGGTTACATAAAGCTGGGCCAGCCGGCAACCACCCTCTCCGGGGGCGAGGCCCAGCGGGTGAAGCTGGCCACCGAGCTTTCCCGCAAATCCACCGGCCGCACCCTTTACATCCTGGACGAGCCGACCACCGGCCTCTCCTTTGAGGACTGCGCCGCCCTGCTCCGGGTGCTTCAGCGGCTGGTGGATGCCGGCAACACCGTGGTGCTTATCGAGCACAACCTCGAGCTTATCAAGTGTGCCGACTGGATTATCGACCTGGGACCCGAGGGGGGCGACCGGGGGGGCTACGTGGTGGCCACGGGGACCCCGGAGCAGGTGGCCCAGGTTGAGGCCTCGTACACCGGCCGGTTCCTTCGGGAGGTTCTGGCCCGGGCCGGGCGGCTGGCCCCGGCCGGGGTTGAGGGGGGCGGTGGATAACCGGGTTGGCAGCAGCCGGCCCCGGTGTGGGATAGTTTAGGGGCGATGCGGCGCTGTCCGAAGGTTAAGGTCTTCCGGGACGAAGACGGCCACCCGGCCTACTTCTGCACCCACAAGGGCTGGGGCGGCCGCCGGGCCCGGTACCTGCCGGCCTGCGTTTACGCCAAGGCCGACGGCATAAACCCCGAAACCGCCCCCTTCACCGGGGGCCGGCGGTTCGGCTTCTGCACCTACTACCGGGAGTACCTGCGCCGCCTCCGGGAAGGCCTGGATACGGCCAACATCCCCGAACGTTAGGCCGGCCTAGCGGGGCGGCATCCGCAGGCCGCCGTCCAGCCGGATAACCTCCCCGTTCAGCATCGGGTTCTCGATAATGTGCTGGACCAGCAGGGCGTATTCTTCCGGCCGGCCGAGGCGCTGGGGAAAGGGTATCTGCTGGGCCAGGGCGGCCCGTATCTCGGCCGGGAGCTGGGCCAGCATCGGCGTGTCGAACACACCCGGGGCGATGGTGACGACCCGGATGCCGTTGCGGGCCAGGTCCCGGGCGGCCGGCAGGGTCAGGCTGACGACGCCCCCCTTGGAAGCGGCATACGCCACCTGCCCGATCTGCCCCTCGAAGGCGGCAACGGAGGCCGTGTTGACGATGACGCCCCGCTCCCCCTCCTCATTCGGCTCGTTTTGGGCCATGGCCCAGGCCGCCAGCCGGAGGGCGTTGAAGGTGCCGATGAGGTTCACCTGAACCACCCGGGCGAACCGCTCCAGGGAGTGGGGACCGTCCCGGGTCAGGGTGCGCTCGGCCAGGCCGATCCCGGCGCAGTTGACCAGGATGTGCAGGGCGCCGAAGCGGCCCACCGCAAGTTCCACCGCGGCCCGGGTTGAGGCCTCGTCGGTGACGTCAGTGGGGGCGAAGGCGGCGGCCTCGCCCAGTTCCCGGGCCAGGGCTTCGCCGCCCTCCCGGTTCAGGTCGGCGATGACCACCCGGGCGCCGAGGCCGGCCAGACGCCGGACGGTAGCGGCCCCCAGTCCCGAGGCCCCGCCGGTTACTAAGGCGACGGCGTCGGTAACTTTCAAGGCAACCTCCTGGTTTTCGGGTCTAAGCGCCGCGGGCCCCGGTCAGGTGCCGCAGCATGATGAGCCGCTGGATTTCGCTGGTCCCCTCATAGATCTGCAACACCTTGGCGTCCCGCATCAGTTTGGCCACGGGGAACTCCTCGCTGTAGCCGTAGCCCCCGAAGATCTGGACGGCTTCGGTGGCGGCCCACATGGCCGAGTCGGCGGCGAAGGCCTTGGCGTAGGCCGCCTCCAGGCTGTTGCGCCGGCCGGCCGAGACCTTCCAGGCGGCATCATAGGTGAGCAGGCGGGCGGCGTGGGCCCGCATCCCCATCTCGGCGATCTTAAAGCCGACGGCCTGGAAGTCCGCAATGGGCCGGCCGAAGGCCTGGCGCTGGGTGGCGTACCGGATGCACTCGTCCAGGCACCGCTGGATGATGCCGACGCCGAAGGCCCCGATCATCGGCCGGGAGCGGTCGAAGACCTGCATCGCCAGCTTAAAGCCCTCGCCTTCGGGGCCGAGCAGGTTCTCCGGGGGCACCGGCACATCCTCAAAGACCACCTCGCAGGCGTCCGAAGCCCGCTGGCCCAGCTTAGGAAGCTTGCGGGTGACCTTTACGCCCCAGTCCCGCTCGACGATGAAGGCGCTGATGCCCCGGTGGCCGGCCTGGGGGTCGGTCTTGGCAAAGACGACGAAGAACTCGGCTTCCCAGGCATTGGAGATCCAGATTTTGGTCCCGCTGATTTTCCAGCCCCGGCCATCCCGGACCGCCCGGGTCCTGATGGCCGCCACGTCGGAGCCGGCCTCGGGTTCGGTGACGGCATAGGCGGCGAAGCCGCCGTCGGCCAGCCAGCCCAGGTATTTCTTCTTCTGGGCTTCGGTCCCGGCCAGGACGATGGGGTCTGAGGCCAGGTTGTTGATGCCGAGGGCGGTGGCGATGCCCGTGCAGGCCCAGGCGATCTCCTCCATGATGAGGTTGGAATCGAAGACCGAGAGGCCGGCCCCGCCGTACTCCCGGGGTATCGTCAGGTTTATGAGGCCGAGCTCCCGGGCTTTCTTGACGATGGGATGGGGGAATTCAGCCGTCTGGTCGTAATGGGCGGCGACCGGGGCGACCTCCTGCCGGGCAAACTCCCGGGCCAGACCCTGGATCATCACCTGCTCTTCGGTCAGGTCGAAATTCATCCCGCAACCTCCCGAAAGACAAACCTCAAGGGTATTTTAATCCCCCGGCCGGTTGTACCGCTCAAACCAAAACGGGGGCGGCCGTGGGCCCGGCAGTCGGGGGCCGCCCTGCTGACCGGTAAAAGAGGCCGTAAAGGTAAGCGGTGACGGTCAGGGCGTAGAAGCCGGTGGCCAGGATGCCGACTCCGCAGAGCACCACGCCCAGGGGCGCAATCAGGTTAGAGACGGCCCAGGCAATAAGGGCCACCACGATGTAGTTGCCGAGGTTGGCCCTTACCAGCTCCCACATCTCGTCGAACTTAAAGGCGGCCCCGAAGCTGCCCGCTGTGGCGTACTGAATGGCGATAATGGGCAGGATGGCGCTGTAAAGAAGGCCCAAGGGCAGGCCAAGGCACGAAAAAAGCAGGCTTACTGCCCCGGCGGCCAGGTCCCCATCGGTGCGGCCGGCCCCGGCCAGCAGACCCACCGCCGCGGCGCAACAGCCCAGGACCAGGACAGGCAAGGCGTAAACGAGGAGGATGAAGACGTAGATAAGACCCCGGCTGAAAAGGCGGCCCAGGTTCGACCACTCCGGCAGGTAGGGCCGCTCATCAAAGGCCACCCGGCGGATGATCTCGATGAAATAACCGGCAATAAAGGGTATACCCACCAGCAATATGCTAAGGACTAAAAACAGGACGCCGAAAATAAACTTGGCGGGCCACTCGCGGTCGGCGAAAACGTATGTAAAAGCCTCGCCCAGATTCGCCATCGAGATCCCCGGTCGTAATTAACTTAAAAAGATTATATCCGCCCCCGGACCTGCCCCGGGGCCGGAATCTTAAAGGTCCTAGCCGCTGGGACGCGTCCTGGCAGGTCTGGCCTTGTCGCCAGCCCGCCCCGGGGGGATTGGAGCGGCGCGGGCCCACCCATACGGTTGGGCCTGAAGCCGCCGAAAACTACCCCAAACCCACCCGTTCGGAGGTTCAAATTGGGGCCGCAGAAAATAAAGATTAATGGATGTGCAACTGTCATATGGCCATTAAGGTGAGGAAGCTCATGGCTAAGCAGTTTCGGCTGGGCCGTCAGGTGTTTCTTGGGGCGGTGGCCGGCCTAACGGCGGTGGCCGGCGGCTGTTCCTGTTTTGCCGGGAGGCGGTCCCGAGCCTGGGCGCCAGCCCCGATGAAATCATCCGGCGCCGCCAGTTAACCCCGGATGACGTCGCCGCCGCCCTGATGACCTATGTTCCCTCGGGCAAGTCCGATGACTAACTGATGTGCGCCTCGGACGGCCACGGGGGGCAGGTCCTCGTTTTTGGGTTGCCGTCGATGCGCCTCTTGCGGGTCATAGCCGTATTCACCCCTGAACCCTGGATGCACCAAAAAAGTCTGGGCCGGAATGGATGAGGCGGCGGGTCCTATCCCGGCATCGGCGAACAACCAGCAAAGGAGGTGCCCGCCGCCATGCAGGTAAAAGTGAGCTTAACCCTTAATCTAACCGCTGTCTTGGGGTTATGGCCAGGGCGTCGGCCGCCCTTAATAAGCGGTGCGAGAAGGCCCATCCGGAGTGCTCAGGCCACTACCTTGCCGCTGACGGGTCCGCCCCTTACCGGCTCAGAAGCAGGTTTGGGACCGGCTGCAGCCGTGCCAGAACTGCGGGCGGTCCGTAAGGCCGGTCGGTGTCGGACCCGGTAGGGCGACCCGAGGTGCGGCGGTTTGCTGGGCCTTGGCCGCCTTCCTCACCCACTCGGCACAGCCGGTTTATCACCTCGGCGGCCGTGGCCAAGGGCCAGCAGGCCG